>NZ_LT629775.1:5276875-5912500 GCF_900105395.1 Streptomyces sp. TLI_053 | reverse complement strand
CCCACCAGGCGACCAGTGCGGTGGCGACCAGTGAGAGCACCGCGACCGGGATCCACCAGTGGCGCGCCCGGTAGAGCGCGGCGGGGAAGCTGACCGTGTAGTAACGGGCGACGTCCCGCCAGCCGCTCGTCCGGCTGCCGGTGACCGCGTCGCGGGCCCGCGAGACCAGACTCGTGAGCCGGCCCTCGAGGGTCGGGTCGGGCGCGGCGGCCTGGACCTTGGCCAGATGGCCGGTGACCCGCTGGTAGAGGGCGACGAGTTCGTCCGCCTCCTCGCCGGTCGGACGCCGCTTCCTGGTGAGGTCGTCCAGCCGGGCCCACTCCCCCTGGTGGGTGGCGACGAAGACGTCCAGGTCCATGCGGCGGCTCCATGGTCGGCGCGGGACGCGCGATCGGGCGGGTGCGGACAGGTGGGCCCAGCATGCCAGGGGGAAGCGCCGTCACGGCGGCCGGGACCTCCCTTCCCGGTCGGCTCCGCGGCCCCGTATGTTGACGGTCAGCAGATCACGGGACGTGGGGGCGGTCCGCCGGAATCCCTCCCACCGGCCCCGTACCACCGACGGGAACGGACGGGTGTCTTGAGCGACCTGGTGACGGGCGAGGCGGTCGTCCTCGGCCTGCGCACGGCGAAGCTTCCGAGCCGGGGCCTGGCCGTCACGCTGGACCTCGCCGTGCAGGTCGTCGGTCTCGTGGTGACGACCCTGGTGCTGAGTCTGCTCGCACCGGACCTGGACGGCGCCGCGGTCGCCGCCGTGACGATCGGGCTGACCGTCCTCTTCCTGGTCGCGCTGCCGATCATGGTCGAGACCCTCAGCCGGGGACGTTCCCTGGGCAAGGCCGCGCTGGGGCTCCGCGTGGTGCGCAGCGACGGCGGCCCGGTGCGGTTCCGGCACTCGCTGGTGCGCGGCCTGGTCGGCTTCCTGGAGATCATCGTGCTGTTCGGCGTTCCGGCGGTGATCTGCTCGGTGGTGTCGTCCGAGGGGAAGCGCCTGGGTGACGTCTTCGCGGGGACCCTGGTGGTGCGCGAGCGGGTCCCCGGCGGCGGCGGTGCGGCGGCCGCGCTCCCACCGGTGAACCCGCAGCTGCTGCAGGCGATCGGCGGTGAGCTGGTCGCGCTGGACCTCTCGGCCGTGCCGGAGCCGCTGTGGCTGGCCGTCCGGCAGTTCCTCGGGCGGATCGGCGAGCTGGACCAGGCGGTCGCCCATCGGATGTCCGCCCGGCTCGCGGACGACCTGGCGGCCCGCACCGGCCACCCGGTGCCGTACGGGGTGCACCCGGCGGCCTACCTGGGTGCGGTCCTGACCGAGCGGCAGCGGCGCGAGTGGACCAGGGCGCAGGGGTACGCGTTCCAGCAGCAGGCCCAGGGCCGGGGTCAGCACACCCCGCAGCACTACACCCCGCAGCAGCACGCTTCCCAGCAGCCCGCGCCTCCGGCCGCCCCCGCGCCGCCGAGCCCCCCGGCCTCCGGCACCGGTTTCGCCCCGCCCGCCTGAACCGCAACCCGTCCGGACACCGCACCCCGGCTGCCCCGCGCCACCGGCACGGCTCACTCCTCGAGGTCGCCCCCGAGGCCCTCCCCGTACCCGAACGCGGCCGGCCAGGCGTTCGGCGGCGACTCCAGCTCCTCCAGCTCGATGCCTCCGGCGGCCAGCACCACGTCCCCGGCCAGGTGCACCACCTGTTGCTCCCCGGTCTCCAGGTCCGCCACCTGGTAACGCTCGACGAGCAGCGGCCCGGAGTCGGTGTCGTGCGTGTCCACCCCCTCCAGCAGCCACCCCTGGTCGAAGGTGCGGGGCGCCAGCACCGGATCGGTGAACGCCACCAGCCGGACCCTCGCGCTCGCCCCCTCCCGCAGCCGGAGCAGCCGCGCCGCGGCGACCAGGAACGCGGGCGAGCGTCCGGCGAAGCCGTGCGCCCGGTCGTGCCCCTCCACCGCCTGCTCCCCGGCCGGATCCGCGGCATCGGCCCGCACCCAGGCCACCCCGTCGACGGCGCCTCCCCTGACCTGCCAGCCACCGGCCCGGAGTTCCATCCGCAGCGGGCGGGAGCGCGAGTCCAGGGTGAGGTCCACGGTGCCGAGCACCCGGCCGTCCGGCGCGTAGGTCTTGGACACGTACCGCCAGCCGGCCGGGCCGGGCGCGCAGCTGAAGCGCTCCTCACCGAGCAGGACATGGTCGTGGACGTCGTGGAGCGAGTAACGGCCGTTGGGCATGCCCGAAAGCCTACGTCCGGCCCGGCCCGGGCCACCGAACCGGCCCGAACGGGCGTGCAACCTCCGCCGGGCGCCCCGCATTAGGGAGGTGTGCGCCGCGACCGCGGCGCCGCGGAAGGGAGCGTTCATCGATGGCGAAGCAGACCCGCGACGCCGAGTTCACGGAGTTCGTCGCGGCTCGGGCGCCGTGGCTCCGCAAGGTGGCCTACCTGCTCAGCGGTGACTGGCACCGGGCGGACGACCTGGTCCAGGAGTCGGTCACCAAGCTGTACGTGCGCTGGTCGCGGCTGTCACGGCTGGAGAACCTGGACGGGTACGCCCGGACCGTCCTGGTGAACACCTTCCTCGCCGAGCAGCGCTCCCCCTGGGGCCGCTGGACCGCCCGCCGCCGTACCGGGGCGGTGCCGGACTCGGCCGCCGCCCCCGCCGACCTGGACCTGGCGGTCGACCTCCGGCGCGCGCTGGCCGCGCTGCCGCCCCGCCAGCGGGCCACCGTGGTGCTGCGGCACTACTGCGACCTGACGGTGGAGCAGACCGCGGCGGCGCTGGGGTGCTCCACCGGCAATGTGAAGAGCCAGACCTCCCGGGGACTCGACGCGCTGCGCCGGTCCCTCGGCCACCAGGACCACGGGGGCCGCGCCGAGCGCGACGACCGCACCGAGCCCACCGGGCACACCGACCGCACCGGCCTTCCCGATCTCCGAGACCTCCGGCCGGCCGTGCCGGTGGAAGGGGCAGTGAAATGAACGACCGCACCGACCTCACCGAGGACCTCCTCGCCGCCGAGCTGGCCGCCGGCCTCACCGCGCTGGCCGACTCCCCCGCCCCGCACGGCCGGACGGACGCCGCCCGGGCGATCCACCGGGGCCGGTCCCGGCTGCGCCGGCGCCGGCTCGGAGTGCTCGGAGCGGTGACCGCGGTCGCGGTGGGCGCCTCGGTCCTCGGCGCCACCCTGCCGGACCGGGACACCGACGGCCCGGTCAAGGCCGCCACCGGCCCGGCCGCGCCGGACCCCGTGCTGCCGGCCCTGGGCCCGGACACCGGCCACGACCCACTGACGATCGCGGCCGCCTTCGGCTGGCTGCCCGAGGGCTTCGGCGGGGCCAGCTACACGATCGGCTTCAGCGGACAGCCCACCCTGTTCAGCGGCAAGGCCTACGGCCCCCCGCAGACCGGCCAGGACGCGCTGTCGATGAACCACCAGACGCTGTTCCTCTCGGTCCACCCGGAGGCCGGGGAGCCGGTCCTCGGAACGGACAACGCCGGCCAGCAGCAGTACCGGGTGGACGCCCGGCCGGTCAACGGCAGGCCCGCGTACTGGGTGGGACGCGCACCCGGCGACCCGGCCGGCACCGGCAACGACTACCGGCTCCGCTGGCAGGGCGACGACGGGCGTTGGGTGGAACTGCAGGGCACCTACCTGCGCGCCGACGACGGCGTCGTCGACATGATGCTGAAGACCGCCGACAAGGTCACGACCGGCAGCCAGGCGGTGCGGCTGCCCTTCGAGGTCCGGGACGTCCCCACCGGCTTCGCCCAGGCCGGGGTCAGCCTCCACACGGGCACCGGGGCGGCCTCCGGGTACCCCTGGTCCGCGACCATCAACTTCCAGTCCGGGAACGACCACCTCGGGATCGACCTCCGGCCCGCGGTCGGCCCGTCGGCCCGGCCGGAGAATCAGCGCGTGACGGCGTCCCCGGCGCCGAGCGCGGATCCGAGCGCGGCAGTGAGCAACGTGCCGGACACGGGCGAGCCGCCCGCCCAGAAGTGCGCCGACACCCGGGGCGTGCGGGTGTGCGCGACCAGCTTCCAGGGCGAAGCACCGTTCGCCGCGACCGGCGGTCTGGCCGGCTGGGTGGACCGGATCGTCCCGCTCGGCACCGACCGCTCCGCCTGGACCACCGAGGTCACCCCCTGACGACCGGGGTCACCCCCTGACGGCAGCCCGGACGGCCGGGGCCCGGAACACCGGTGGCCGGCGCCCCCGCGAGGGGACGCCGGCCACCGGCGCATGCCTGTCACCGCATCAGTAGCGGTACTGCTCCGCCTTGTACGGGCCCTCGACCGGAACGCCGATGTAGTCGGCCTGGTCCTGCGAGAGGACGGTGAGCTTCACGCCCAGCGCGTCGAGGTGCAGCCGGGCGACCTTCTCGTCCAGGTGCTTCGGCAGCACGTAGACGCCGATCGGGTACTGCTCGGTCTTCGTGAACAGCTCGATCTGGGCGATCGTCTGGTTCGCGAAGGAGTTGGACATCACGAAGGACGGGTGGCCGGTCGCGTTGCCCAGGTTCAGCAGACGGCCCTCGGACAGCACGATGATGGTGCGGCCGTCCTCCTTGCGCCACTCGTGGACCTGCGGCTTGACCTCGGTCTTCACGACGCCCGGGAGCTTCGCGAGGCCGGCCATGTCGATCTCGTTGTCGAAGTGGCCGATGTTGCCGACGATGGCCTGGTGCTTCATCCGGGCCATGTGGGAGGCCATGATGATGTCCTTGTTGCCGGTCGTGGTGATGAAGATGTCGGCGGTCTCGACGACGTCCTCGAGGGTCGCGACCTGGTAGCCGTCCATCGCGGCCTGCAGCGCGCAGATCGGGTCGATCTCGGTGACGATGACCCGGGCGCCCTGGCCGCGCAGCGACTCGGCGCAGCCCTTGCCCACGTCGCCGTAGCCCGCGACGACGGCGACCTTGCCGCCGATCAGGACGTCGGTGGCGCGGTTGATGCCGTCGATCAGCGAGTGGCGGCAGCCGTACTTGTTGTCGAACTTCGACTTGGTGACCGAGTCGTTGACGTTGATCGCCGGGAACAGCAGCTGGCCGTCACGGTGCATCTCGTACAGGCGGTGGACACCGGTGGTGGTCTCCTCGGTGACGCCCTTGATGGTGGCGGCGACCTCGGTCCACTTGTTCGGGGTGTCCTTGAGGGTGCGGTTGAGCAGCTCCAGGATGATCCGGAACTCGTCGTTGTCCGCGGTGGACGGGTCCGGCGCGGCGCCGGCCTTCTCGAACTCGACGCCCTTGTGGATCAGCAGGGTGGCGTCGCCGCCGTCGTCCAGGATCATGTTCGGGGTCTGGCCGTTCGGCCAGGTCAGCGCCTGCTCGGTGCACCACCAGTACTCGTCCAGGGTCTCGCCCTTCCAGGCGAAGACCGGCACGCCCTGCGGGTTCTCCGGGGTGCCGTTCGGGCCGACCGCGATGGCCGCGGCGGCGTGGTCCTGGGTGGAGAAGATGTTGCAGGAGCACCAGCGGACCTCGGCACCGAGGGCGGTGAGGGTCTCGATTAGGACGGCGGTCTGCACGGTCATGTGCAGCGAGCCGGTGATCCGGGCGCCGGCCAGCGGCTGCGACGCGGCGTACTCGGCGCGGATGGACATCAGGCCGGGCATCTCGTGCTCGGCGAGCTGGATCTCCTTGCGGCCGAACGGGGCCAGGGAAAGGTCGGCGACCTTGAAGTCACCGGTGATGTCGGTCGACATGCGTCTGCTCCTCGCTGAGGGGGGTGGGGCGGGGCCAAGGTCCTGGGGTGCGTCACAACGCGGCGGACCGCAACGGTGTGCGGCGACGCCAGGGCGTCCGGCCCGCGGCCGGATCGGCGCGGTACGGCTGTCCTGTTGCTCGGCACAAACCGTCGGAGGACCTCTCTCCCTCGACCGGTGTGCCCCCGTGGGGGCGGGTCACCGATCGACCGCCATCAGCAGCGACGTTCTGGCTCTGGGACGAATCTACACCGACGACCCCGCCGAACGGCCCGGTACGGCCGTTTTTCGCCGCCGGGCCGGGGCCCGCGCGGGCTCAGTGCGCCCCGCCGGGAACGGGCCCGCCGGGAGTGGCGTACGGGTCGTCACCCGCCGCCGCCTTCTCCGCGCTGTAGATGTCCGGCTCCAGGTAGATGACCCGGGCGATCGGCACCGCCCGCCGGATCCGGACCTCGGCGGCGTCGATCGCCGCAGCCACCTCGGGGGCCGTCGAGTCGGCCGGTACGGCGATCTTGGCGGCGACCAGCAGTTCCTCCGGGCCGAGGTGCAGGGTCCGCATGTGGATCACCCGGTCCACCGAGTCGTGGTCGACCAGCGCGTCCCGGATCCGGTCCACCACCTCGGGGTGGGCCGACTCGCCGAGCAGCAGCGACCTGGTCTCGACGGCCAGGACGAAGGCGATGACGATCAGCAGGGCGCCGATGCACACGGTGCCGATGCCGTCCCAGACCCCGTCCCCGGTGATCGCGGTCAGCCCGACGCCGAACAGCGCCAGCACCAGGCCGATCAGCGCGCCGGTGTCCTCCAGCAGCACGACCGGCAGCTCGGGCGCCTTGGCCCGGCGGATGTACGCCGGCCAGCCGTGCGCCCCCTTGTCCTTGACGGCCTCGCGGAACGCGGTGAGGAAGGACCAGCTCTCCAGCCCGATGGCGAGGACCAGCACGCCCACCGGCCAGTACCAGTTCTCCAGCTCGTGCGGGTGGGCGATCTTCTCGTAGCCCTCGTAGACGGCGAACATTCCGCCGACGCTGAACAGCACGATCGACACCAGGAACGCGTAGATGTAGCGCTCGCGCCCGTAGCCGAACGGGTGCTGAGGGGTGGCCTCGCGCTCAGCGCGCTTGCCGCCGATCAGCAGCAGCACCTGGTTGCCGGAGTCGGCCAGCGAGTGGACGCCCTCGGCGAGCATCGAGGAGGAGCCGGAGAAGGCGAACGCGACGAACTTGCTCACCGCGATGCCCAGGTTCGCGGCCAGCGCCGCGACCAGCGCCTTGGTACCGCCTTCGGTGCTCATTGCTCGGAAGGTCCCTCCGTCGGGGGCCGTCCGCGCGGCCCGTGACCGATCGTCCGGTGGCCCGGTCGTCGTCGAGCGCATACGGTACCGGGCCGACCCGCCGTCGGCTCAGGACTGTGCGGCGAGCCCCAGGTAGACGGCGGCGAAGTCGGTGAGCGCGACCAGGTCGACCAGTGCGTGCAGCGGCTCCGGGCGGCGGCTGGCGTACTCGGTCAGCCGGACGTCGTGGGCGGCCGCGAGCCGGTGCGCCCGGGTGACGCCGAAGCTGCGCGGGCGCGCGTCGTCGGCCGGGACCTCGGCCGGGCCGCCGTCCTCCTCCGCCGGCGCTCCCCCGAAGCCCGGACCGGCGGAACCCGGACCGGCGGAACCCTGAGCGGCCTGCCCGGGACCGGCGGCCGCCTCCTCGGCGGTCTGCCGGAGCAGCAGCACCTGGAGGTGCAGCGGGTCCGGCTCCTCGACCCGGTCGCGGAAGAAGTCGTCCGGATCGGCGCCCGCGCCGAGCTGGCCGGTGAACATGCCGCGGTGCGCGGTCAGCGCCTGCGGCAGCAGGCCCGCCAGGGCCGGGCGGCCGGCCCGCTCGGCGAGCTGGGCGGCGAACCGCCCGGCCGCGGCGCCGGCCACCGGGCCCTCCGCCCAGAGCAGCGGAACGGTGCCGGCCAGCCGGGCGGCCAGGCTCTTCGCCGGGTTGGTGTACGCGGCGGCGTCCGGCCGGCAGCGGACGGCGGTGGCGT
This sequence comes from Streptomyces sp. TLI_053, assembly GCF_900105395.1. Taxonomy (NCBI): domain Bacteria; kingdom Bacillati; phylum Actinomycetota; class Actinomycetes; order Kitasatosporales; family Streptomycetaceae; genus Streptomyces; species Streptomyces sp. TLI_053. The sequence continues at coordinate 5,904,789 of NZ_LT629775.1, read as the reverse complement.
CGAGCAGGTCGGCGGCCGCCGCGAGCGCGTCGTAGGGCAGCGGGGTGACGCCCAGCTTCTGGGTGAGCGCGAGCAGCGGCGCGAGGTGGGCCCAGAGCGCGGCCGGGTCCTCGGCGGGCAGATCGGGCTCGGCGCCCCGGCCGCGCTCCTCGTCGGCGGGCCCGTCGGAGGTGTCGGCGGCGGGCACGAACGGCAGCGGCAGCGCCCGGACCTGCAACGCGGCCTCGGCGAGCGGACTGCCGCCGGGAGCGGTGACCACGATCGCGCAGCCGCGCGCGTAGGCCTGTTCGGCGAGGGCGACCAGGCCGCGTTCGCCGCCGTCGGCGGAGCTGATCACCAGCAGGTCGAGCGGGCCCGCCCAGCCGGGGAGCTGCCAGGCCAGACCGGCCGTGAAGACGGCCGGGGCGGTGGCCCGGTCGGTGCGCGGGACGGGCGCGGCGTCGGTGGGCGGCAGCGGAGCGACCAGGCTCGCGGTGCCGGCCAGCGCGGCGAGCATCTCGGCGGCGGTCAGCGCGCTGCCGTGCCCGGCGACCAGGACCGCGCGCGGCCGCCCGTCGGGCCGCAACCGGTCCAGGCCGGCCGCCTCGGCCAGCCGCAGCGCGGTGCGGACCCGGGCGCCGGAGCCGGCCAGGGCGAGCAGGGCGTGGTCGTGGTCGGCGCGCCGGAGGGCGGCCGGGTCGTCGAGCAGGGTGTCGTCGAGCATGCGGCGGGCCTCCGGCTGCTGGCTGGGCGCTGAGGACGGCGGACGGGCGGGGCGGCCGTCCCCGGTCGGGGACCGGGCGGCGCCCCGCCCCAGGATCAGGCCGGGCGGCGGGCCTCGTCCACCAGCAGAACCGGAATGCCGTCGCGCACGGGGTACGCCAGGCCGCAGGTCTCGCCGGCGCAGAGCAGCTCGGGCTGCTCCTCGGTGCCGCCCTCGGTGAGCGCGGACCGGCACTGCGGGCAGACCAGGATCTCCAGCAGGAAGGATTCGAGCTTCATGGGTTCGGTCTCCGGTCTCGGTACGGGGTCTCGGCCGTCGACACAGCGGTGCCCCGGCCGAGAGGAAACCCTACCGGCCGGGGCACCGGAGCCGTACGTCAGGCGCGGACGATCGCGAGCACACCGTCGCGCAGTTCGGCCATCCTGGCCGGGTCCTTGGCCTCGACGTTGAGGCGCAGCAGCGGCTCGGTGTTGGAGGCGCGCAGGTTGAACCACCAGTCCGGGCCGGCGACGGTGAGGCCGTCCAGCTCGTCGACCCCGGTGCCCTCGACGGCGTAGGCGGCGCGGACGGCGGCGGTCCGGTCGGCCTGGTCGGCGACGGTGCTGTTGATCTCGCCCGAGGCGGCGTAGCGGTCGTACTCGGCGGTGAGCGCGGAGAGGGTGCCCGGCTGCCCGCCGAGGGCGGCCAGCACGTGCAGCGCGGCGAGCATGCCGGTGTCGGCGCGCCAGAAGTCGCGGAAGTAGTAGTGGGCGGAGTGCTCGCCGCCGAAGACGGCGTCGGTGACGGCCATCTCCTGCTTGATGAAGGAGTGGCCGACCCGGGTGCGGACGGGCTTGCCGCCGAGCTCGCGGACCACCTCGGGGACGGTCCAGGAGGTGATCAGGTTGTGGATGATCGTCGGCTCGGCCTCGCCGGCGGCCCGGGCGCGGGCGATCTCGCGGGCGGCGACCAGCGCGGTGATGGCGGAGGGGGAGACCGGCTCGCCGCGCTCGTCGACGACGAAGCAGCGGTCGGCGTCGCCGTCGAAGGCGAGGCCGAGGTCGGCGCCGACCTCGCGGACCCGGGCCTGGAGGTCGACCAGGTTCTTCGGGTCGAGCGGGTTGGCCTCGTGGTTGGGGAAGGTGCCGTCCAGCTCGAAGTACATCGGTACGAGCTCGAGCGGCAGGCCGTCGAACACGGTCGGCACGGTGTGGCCGCCCATGCCGTTGCCGGCGTCGACGGCGACCTTGAGCGGGCGGATCGCGGTGAGGTCGACCAGGCCGAGCAGGTGGTCGGCGTAGCCGCGCAGGGTGTCCTGCTCGCTGAGGACGCCGGGCGTCACGTCGCGGGCGGGGACGGTGACGGTGTCGTCGTCGGCGGTCCAGGACTCGACCAGCTCGCGGATCTCGGAGAGCCCGGTGTCCTGGCCGACCGGGGCGGCACCGGCCCGGCAGAGCTTGATGCCGTTGTACTCGGCCGGGTTGTGGCTGGCGGTGAACATCGCGCCGGGCAGGTCGAGCGAACCGCTGGCGTAGTACAGCTGGTCGGTGGAGCAGAGGCCGATCAGCACCACGTCGGCGCCGTAGCCGGCCGCGCCATCGGCGAAGGCCCGGCTGAGCGACGGGGAGGAGGGGCGCATGTCGTGGCCGACCACGATCGCGGACGCGCCGGTGACCTGCACGAACGCGGCGCCGAAGGCCCGGGAGAGGTTCTCGTCCCACTGGTCCGGGACGACGCCCCGTACGTCGTACGCCTTCACGAGCTGCTTGAGGTCGCGCACTGCGGCTCCACCCTGGTTCTGTGTCTGATCGGCGAACGCGCCGGCGCCCTGGCCGGCGGACCGGTCGCCCCTGGTCACGGTAGGTCCGGGCGCGGCGGCGGCCGGTACCCGGTAGGGGGGCAGCGTACCCGGGCGGGCGGAACGGTTCGTGCCGGGGCGGGGACGGTCCGCGGGCTCAGTTGTCGGGCGAGCGGAGCACCCGGAGGTGGCCGCGGCGGCCGGCCTCGGTGGACTCGCCCTCGGGGGCCCGGCCCTGACGCGGGGTCTGCGGGCGCGCGGCCTCGCGGACGGCGTTGGCGAGCGCCTCCAGGTCGTCACTGCTGCGGCGCAGCGGACCGGCCTCGGCGGCGAGCCTGACCACGTCCCAGCCGCGCGGGGCGGTGAGGCGCTCGGCGTGCCCGGCGCACAGGTCGTAGCAGTGCGGCTCGGCGTAGGTCGCGAGCGGTCCGAGAACGGCGGTGGAGTCCGCGTAGACGTACGTCAGCGTCGCGACGGCCGGACGGCCGCACGCGGTCCGCGAACAACGACGTACAGAGCTCACGAGGGTGGACGGTACCGCACTCCTTGCCGGGGAGCGAAGACCGCCTGTCCGGAAGGTGTGCCGTGTCGCGGTCCGCGCGCCGCCCCGGCGCTCCGCTCGCCCCGGGCGAACAGGTGCGGGGGTGGTCCACTTCCTGGCATCCAAGGACTACTCTCGGCAGTGATATGGACAGCTCCGCACCGCAGTCATCGACGGGTCCCTCACGCCGCCCCCGGCACCGTGACCGGCACGGCCGGGGTCTCCGCGGCCCGCTGGCGCCGCCGCAGGTTCCGATCTCGCTCACCCGCTCCGAGTTGTTCGACGACTATGTGCGCGAGTCGGTGGAGCGTCTTGAGCGGCGCTGGCCGCAATTGATCGAGGTGGAGTTCGCCGTCCAGGAGGTGCCGCTGCACGAGCCGGACGGCGCCGATGCCGACGGCGGGGTGCCGCTCGGCCGGGTCTCGCCGGGTCAGCAGGGGCGCAAGAGCCAGATCGTGGTGTACCGCAGACCGGTGGAGATCCGGGCGAAGTCGCGCGAGGACCGCGCGGCGCTGGTGCACGAGATCCTGATCGAGCAGGTGGCGGAGCTGCTGGGGCTCTCCCCCGACGCGATCGACCCGCGGTACGACGAGGACTGAGCCGTCACGGCGCGGGGGCCGCCGCCCGGTCCGGGCGGCGGCCCCCGCGCCGTGTTGTCGGCCGTCCGCTCAGCGCAGGACCACGCCCGGGTCCTGGGAGGCCTGCGGGACCTTGACCGTGGAGCGGTCGTCGCGCAGGGCCTGGACGGTGAACATCGGCACGTCCTTGGTGGGGAGCGCGAGCATCCGCGCGGCGACGACCGGGCCGCCGGAGACGGTCTCCACGGTGAGCGCGAAGCTGCCGTTCAGTCCGGTGGGCTCGGGCGCCGGGAGGGCGACGGTGCCGCCGGCCGGGAGCTGGACCTCCTTGGTGGCGGGGGTGCCGCCGCCGGTGCCGGCCGAGGCGGTGACCCGCACGGTGGCGGCCTCGCCGGTGGAGGTCAGGAAGAGCGTGGACGGCCCGCCGCCCCGGTTGTCGGCCACGGTGGCCCGGGCGCCGACCGGCGCGGTGCCGGCCAGCCAGGCGGCGTCGGACTTGCCGTTCGCCCCGGCGCGGTCGACCCGCAGTCCGGCCACCACGGGGGTGGGGTGCTTGTCGTCGCTGGGCGACACCCGCAGCCCGGCGACCTCGTCCCGGGTCACCTTGCCGAGGTCGACCGAGGCGACCATGCCGGCCTTGACGTGGATGGACTCGTTCCCGGCCGGGACGAACCAGCCGTTCTTGCCGGAGAGCTCGATCTTCAGGTCGGCGTCGTCCTCCGGCGGGGCCAGGACCACCAGGTGGGCGGCGGAGGTGTCGGCGGGCAGGCCGGGGATCACCTGGACGGGCGCGGGGTCGGCGGAGGCGGGCACCCAGTCGGCGCCCTTGCTGCCGTCGGCGGCGTGCAGGGCGGCGCCGATCCGGCCGGAGCGGGCGACCACGTGCACGGCGAGGTCGGCGACCTGGCCCTTGCTGATGGTGGGCAGCAGGACCGACTGGGAGCTGCCGGGGGCGACGGTGATGCCGTTGGCGGCGTCGTTCTCGATCAGGCCCTTGTCGCCGTAGAGCTTGATGTCGACCACGGCGGCGGTGGACTCGGCGTTGACCAGGCTGACGTAGTCGGTGCGGCCCTCGGCGGTGGAGGCGCCCGCGAACCAGAAGCCGGTGCCGGACGGCGTGCAGGTGATCCCGGACAGGCCGAGGCCGCGCTGCTCGGTGACGGTGGTGGTCTGGGTGACGGTGAAGCCGGGGGCGAGCGCGCCGGTGGCGACGGCCCCGGTGCCGGGGGCGAGGTCGCTGTTGGCGGCGGGGGCGGACACCGGGGTGCCGGGCTTGGCCAGGGTCAACCGGGCGTCGGCGGGTGCGGCGTTCTTGTCGGCGGCGGCCGCCGCCGCGGGCGCGGCCGGGGTGGGCGCGCCGGTGGCGGCCGGGGTCGCCGGTGCCGGGGCCGGGGCCGCCGCGCTCGGGGCTGCGGCCGGCGGGGCCGCCGGGGCGGCCGCGTCGGAGATCCAGCCCGTGCCACCGCTGCCGTCACCGGTGCCCGGCGGGGTGTAGGCGGTGAGCGTGGTGGTGCCGGTGAGGCCCTGGAGCGGCTGCGGGCAGACCACGGCGGTCCGCTCGACCTGCGCCGAGGTGGCGGTGGCCCGGTCGGTGGCCGCCGGGGCGGCGGGCTTGCGGAGCTCGGCGATGCCGAACACCGCCGCCAGCACCACGGCGGCGGCCAGCAGCGACCGGGTGGTGCGGGCGGCACCGGAGCCCCGGGGGGCCGCCGGGGCAGCGCCGGCCGGGGCAGCGCCGGCCGGGGCGCCGTCGAAGGTGCCGGTCCCCCCGGCCCCGCGGGCGGTGTCCGGCGTGCCGGACTTCATCCTGAAGGCGGGCTTCTTCATCGCGGGTCAGCTCCCCGATCCGTGGTGGTGCGGGTACCGGCCCGGGTTGTTCGGGTCGTTCGGGTCGTGCGGGTGGTTCGGGTCCGGCTGTTCGTAGTAGGGCTCGGCCTGCTGCTGCCCCGGCACCCAGGGCTGCTGCTCGGGCTGCTGGTACGGGTCGTAGCCGTACTGCTGCTGCTCGCCCTGGTAGGGCTGGTAGCCCTGCTGCTGGTAGCCGTCCTGACCGCCGTACCCCTGGCCGCCGTAGGGCGTGCCGACCGGCTGCTGCGCGTACGGGTCGTAGCTGTACGGGTCGGCCTGCTGGTAGGTCTGGTAGGGGTCGGCGTACGGCGCGGCCTCCTGCGCGGCGGCGGCCGCCAGGACCGCTCCGGCCGACGGCTCGGCGACCGGACGGTCCGCGGCCGGGCCGGGCCGGCCCTCGTACACCCCGGTGTCCGGGTCGACGGGCTCCGGGCCCTCGTTCTCGGCGCCCTCGCCCCGCTCGGCCATCCGGCGGGCCCGGCGGCTGCCGGGGAGCGGCGCCTGCGCCTGGGCGGCGGCGGCCAGCTCGGCGGCGGCGACCACGTCCTCGGGCAGGTCGTCGTCCTTGTGGCTGCGGCGGCCCGGCAGGGCCAGCACCAGCACGGTCAGGCCGAGCAGCAGCTGGGCCCAGATCCAGCCGGTGTGCAGCAGGCTGCCCTCACGGGTGAGGACCAGCTTGCCGCCCGCGGCGGGGAGCTTGAAGCCCTGCGCCCAGCCGTCGACGGTGACCCGCTCCAGGGCGGTGCCGTCCAGGGTCGCCGTCCACTCGGGGGCGGCGGACTCGGCGAGCCGCAGCACCCGGCCCTCGGGACCGGCCGGCAGGGTGGTGCCGATGTCGCGCGGGCCGGACGGGACCACCACCGGGACGGTGCCCGGTGCGGTGATCAGGGCCCGGGTCGCGGGGGTGCCGTCGACCTGCCAGAGTGCGGCGGCGCCGTCCTGGTTGGCCTTGACCAGGCCGGGCGTGGTGTCCAGGACGTCCTTGAAGGCAGCGATCAGCGGCTGGTCGACCAGCACGTAGGCGATGCCGTAGCGGGAGAGCGCGCCCGCCTGGTCGGCGCCGGACCCGGCCAGCAGGCTGCCGACGGTCCGGTCCAGGCCGGCCGTGGTGCCGGTCTCCGGGTCGACGGTGGACTCGGCCTGGCCGAGCGTCAGTCCGGAGCCGCGGGCCACGGTGTACGCGACCGATCCGCCCTTGGGGTCACCGGTGAGGACCAGGGTCCGGGAGCGGTCGGTGGTGCCGGCCTGTTCGGCGATGAACGCGGGCACCTGGGCGCCGCGGCCCCGGTGCAGCGGGCCGTCGGCGCCGGTGACGGCCCACCAGAGGCCGGTGCCCAGCGGGGCGAGCAGGGCGGCGGCCACCACCAGCGCGGCGACCGGCTGGCGCCAGCCGAAGGCGATGCCGGCGACCCGGGCGTTGGCGCCGTCGGCGCCGATCGCGGCGGCGGCCAGCAGGGCGACACCGGCCAGCAGGGTGGCCGGGCCGGACCAGGCGGGCACGGCCGGACCGCCGGAGGCGGGGGTCACCGAGGTACCGGCCACCACAACCGCGAAGACCAGTCCGGCGCCGGCGGCGCCCCAGGCGGCCAGCACCGCGCGGCGGCGGTCGGCGCGCAGCAGCGCGGCCAGCGCGGCCAGCACCACACCGGCGGAGAGCCAGACCGGCGGCACCCCGGCACCGCCGGGATTGACCATCAGCAGCCCGGCCGAGGTCGGACCCGAGCCGTGCAGTCCGGGCAGGCCGGCCTCCAGCAGCAGCCGCTGCGGGTCCGAGAGCACCTGCAGCGACCAGGGGGCGAGCACCCCGACCGGCACCGCGAGGATCACCAGGACGCGCAGGCCGAGCAGTCGCAGCGCGGTGCCGCCGGAGCCGAGGGCCCCGCCGCGGACCACCGCGGTGACCAGCATGGCCAGGCAGAGCGGCACGGCCAGCGCCCAGACCAGCGGGACGAAGGCGGTGGCCAGGGTGAGCAGCAGGACCGCCATCCAGACGGGGCGCCAGCCGGGGCGGGCGCCCTTGGCGGCGCTCTCGGCACGGATGCCGAGGCCGGCGGCGATCGCGGCGGCGCGGGCCAGCGGCGGCAGCAGCACGGCCAGCACGGCGGTGCCGATCCGGCCCTGGGCGAGCGCACCGGTGGCGGCGGGCAGCAGCGCGTAGGTGGCGCTGGCCCAGGCGCGGACCAGCTTGGAGTCGATCAGCGGCCGGGAGACCAGGTAGGCGCTCACGGCGGAGAGCGGGACGGCGAGCACGACCAGCAGGGTGACCGCGAGGTCGGCGTGGTCGAACAGCATCCAGGAGAGGATCGACAGCACCGCGAGGTAGGGCGGCGCGGCGGCGGTGGAGCCGGTGCCGACGGGGTGCCAGGCGTCGGCGTACATCGACCAGAGCCCGGCCGCGCCGTCGGTGGCGGGCAGCAGGGCGCCGCCGAACAGGGCGCCGCCGCCGAACAGGTCGCGACAGGCGACCAGGGCGAACACCAGCAGCGCGGCGAACAGCACCGGCGCCGGGCGCCGGGCGAGCTTCTTGATCAGCGCGAACTGCTCGACGACCAGGTCCTCGGAGTCCTCGTCCCCCGGTCCGGCCTCGACCGAGCCGTGCCGGCCGCCGGCGTCGTCACCGCCCCCGATGCCGAGCGAGCCGACGACGCCCTCCACGGCGAGCCGGGCGGTGGCGCCGGGTGCGGGGAAGAGCGTGCGGTCGTCCAGCGCGTCCGCGGAGCGGGTGCGACCGCGGCGTTTGCGGGCCGCCAGCAGCCGGGGCAGCCGGACGAGTTCGTGGCCGAGGCCGGCCAGCTCGTCGAAGGCCTGCTTGGGGTCCTTGCCGAGCAGGTTGGTGACCACCCGCAGCAGGGTGCCGAGCACCAGCCGGAGCAGGACGTAGGGGAAGAGCGCGCCCTTGGAGTTGGCGAGCAGGGTGTAGACGGCGCCGGCCTTGTCCACCCGGTGCGGGTGGGCGGGGCCGCAGTCGATGGCGCGGCGCTCGCGGCTGGCGGCCTCGGCGTGCCGGAGCACGGCGTCCGGGGCGACCACGACGCGGTGGCCGGCGGCGTTGACCCGCCAGCAGAAGTCGGTGTCGTCGCGCATCAGCGGCAGTGCCCGGTCGAAGCCGCCGAGCTCCTCGAAGACGTCGCGGCGCACCAGCATGCCGGCGGAGGAGACGGCGAGCACCGGGCGGACCTGGTCGTGCTGGCCCTGGTCCTGCTCGCGCCGGTCGAGACCGGTCCAGCGGCGGCCGGAGCGGGCGATGGTGACGCCGACCTCCAGCAGCTGCCGGCGGTCGTACCAGCTGCGCAGCTTGGGGCCGACGACGGCGGCGCTGGGGGTGGAGTCGGCGACCTGGAGCAGTCGGCGCAGCGCGTCGGTCTGCGGCTCGCAGTCGTCGTGCAGCAGCCAGAGCCATTCGACCGGCGTGGTCTCCCGGGGGCCGCCCCGGCCGAGGTCGTCCTCCTCGCCGAGCGGGTCGCCGAAGTCGTCCCAGCCACCGGTGACCGGGTCGTAGCCGGAGGGGTCGAGCCGGTAGGGCAGGTCCTCGGCGCGCAGCGGCGGGCTGTTGAAGACCGCCTCGGCGACGGCGGTGCCGAACCCGGCCCGGCGGCCGAGCACGGTCGGGCCGCTGTCGGGGAGCCAGTCGGCGAGGGTCTCGGCGAGCAGGCGCTGGGAGTCGTCGGTGGATCCGGTGTCGACCGCGAGGACGCGCTGGACCTGGCGGTCCTGGCCGAGCAGACCGGCGAGGGCCTGCGGCAGCCAGCGGGCGCCGTCGTGGGAGACGATCACGGCGGTGACCAGATGGCGCGGGTAGGCGGGCGGCCTGCTGGCGGAGGAGCCGCTCTGGTGGCTGTAGACGGTCATCGAGTGCGCGGGCCCCAGTTCTCGGTGGACACAGCCGGTGAACGGCAACCGGATGGCGCACCACACTAACGGCTCCGGGTGTCGGCTCCGTCCACGGTGTCCGCCCGGGAACGCGAAAGCGCCTCACCACAGGGGGTGGGGCGCTCCGTCGCGGGCTGGTCGCGCGGGCCGGCCGGTCGGGCTGCCGGGGCCGGCGGATCCGGGGAAGCCTGGGGATCCGGAGGTTCCGGGGGATGCGGCCACCCCGGTCAGACGGCGCTCTTCTTGAGCCGACGGCGCTCGCGCTCGGAGAGGCCGCCCCAGATGCCGAAGCGCTCGTCGTTGGCCAGGGCGTACTCCAGGCACTCGGAGCGGACCTCGCACGCGAGGCAGACCTTCTTGGCCTCGCGAGTGGAGCCGCCCTTCTCCGGGAAGAAGGACTCGGGGTCGGTCTGGGCGCAGAGTGCGCGCTCCTGCCAGCCGAGTTCTTCCTCCTCCTCGATGCCGTCACCGATCAACAGCTCAAAGAGCTCGCTCATGTGGCGCGCCTCCTCTGCCCCTATTGGCGTCCCCGTGGTTGCCGTTGCCTCGTGCGGCCGACGACACGAGTGAAATTACAGTTGCGTCACTCTGGCCCAGTCAAGCCGAGCTCTGGTATTGGGGCCGGGATTCACTCCCTGGCACCAAGCCGTTACAAATAGTGTACATAACCGGACACATCGGACTTCTAGCCCGATTGCGCGCGAAGGTCGACGAACCATTCGCGACCGGGGGCCGGGTGACACGCGGTCACCGCCACAGGCCGGTCATCGCCCTGCTTTCCCGGCGATCTTCCCATCGAAACATAGAGGGTGATTTATCACTCCATCGGGTAGTTCATGGCCGATCTCACCCGAATGTCCGCTCTCTCCGAGTTGACACCGCCCCTGCGGATGCGTTGTCCTTTTCCCTATGTCAGAGTTCATCGGCCCCCGGAGCGGTTCCGCGCTCCGCCCTGCCGTGAACTCCTGTTGTCGCCTCTGTTCCTGCCGCTGTATCTAGGCGCCCGCCGTCCCGCCGCGCGCCGCCCAGGAAGCACAGAGGCCGCCCGCGATTCCCGCCCCAGGACATCCCGGACCCGGCTGACTCCCCTGACGAACCAGCCCTCCGAGGACGACTCCCGTGCGAATGATCCGCATCCGCAAGCGGAACCGCGACCGCAGCAAGCTCGCTCTCCACGGCCTCCGCGCCGCCTCCACCACCCGGCCCGCCGCACCCGCTCCCGCCGCCCGGCCCGGCGGCCACCCCGGCGGCCACCCGTGGGCCGACGGCCTCAGCGACGTCTCCATCGCCGGCGACCCGCTGGCCTTCCCGCACCTCGCCCGCACCGACCTGCCCGCCCACCCCACCACCGTCGCCGAGTACGCCCGGCTGGTCCGCGAGATCGCCGCCGACCGGGACCGCTGGGAGCCGCTCGTCCGCTACGACGCCCTCACCCGCTGGTACGCCCGGCTGGAGACCGGCCCCGGCTACGAGGTCTGGCTGCTCAGCTGGCTGCCCGGCCAGAGCAGCGGCTTCCACGACCACGGCACCTCCTCCGGCGTGATGACCGTGGTCCGCGGCGAGCTCGTCGAGCGCTCCCTCACTCTCCCCCAGCCTTCGGCCGGGGGGACCCCCAGCGGCTCCGGATCGCGCGATCTGCGCCCCGGCGGGCAGAGGGTGTTCTCCCCCGGGTACCTGCACGAGGTGGTCAACGCCTCGCTGGAGCCCGCCGTCTCGATCCACCTCTACACCCCCGGCCTGACCGAGATGAACCAGTACGGGGCCACCGCCGTCCCCGAGCAGCACCCGCAGACGTCCGCCGAGGCCCACTGAGGCTCCGGGCGCGGTTGTCGAGGGTCGGGCTGACGACCCGTCGGCGCGTGGCAGGATGGGCGCATGCGCATCGTGGCACTGGCAGGCGGGATCGGCGGAGCGCGTTTCCTGCGCGGACTCCGGGAGGCCATCGGGCCCGAGGACGAGATCACCGTCATCGGCAACACCGGTGACGACATCCACCTCTTCGGACTGAAGGTCTGCCCCGACCTCGACACCGTCATGTACACCCTCGGCGGGGGCATCCACGAGGAGCAGGGCTGGGGCCGGACCGACGAGACCTGGTCCATCAAGGCCGAGATGAAGGAGTACGGCGTCGGCCCCGAGTGGTTCGGGCTCGGCGACCGGGACTTCGCCACCCACCTCGTGCGCAGCCAGATGCTCACCGCCGGCTACACCCTCAGCCAGGTCACCGAGGCGCTCTGCGTGCGCTGGCAGCCCGGGGTGCGGCTGCTGCCGATGAGCGACGACCGGGTCGAGACCCACGTCCGGATCACCGACGAGCAGGGCACCCGGGCGATCCACTTCCAGGAGTACTGGGTCAAGCTGCACGCCGCCGTCGACGCCGAGGCGATCGTGCCGGTCGGCGCCGACACCGCCAAGCCGGCGCCCGGCGTGCTGGAGGCCCTCGCCGAGGCCGACGTCATCCTCTTCCCGCCGTCCAACCCGGTGGTCTCGATCGGCACGATCCTCGCCGTGCCGGGGATCCGGGAGGCCGTCGCCGCCGCCTCCGCCCCGGTCGTCGGGCTCTCCCCGATCATCGGCGGCGCGCCCGTGCGGGGCATGGCCGACAAGGTGCTCGCCGCCGTCGGCGTCGAGGCCACCGCCGAGGCCGTCGCGCTGAACTACGGCTCCGACCTGCTGGACGGCTGGCTGGTGGACACCGTCGACGAGGCCGCCGTCGCCGCCGTCGAGGCGGGCGGGATCGCCTGCCGCGCGGTGCCGCTGCTGATGACCGACGTCGCCGCCACCGCCGCGATGGCCCGGGCCGCGCTGGCGCTCGCCGAGCAGGTGCGCCGGTGAGCCTGCGGATCCTCCCGGTCCCCGGACTGCCCGAGATCGACGCCGACAGCGACCTCGCCGGGCTGATCGCCAAGGCCGCCGACTACGAGGACGGCGACATCCTGCTGGTCACCTCCAAGGTGGTCAGCAAGGCCGAGGGGCGGCTGCTGCACGCCGCCGACCGGGAGGCCGCGATCGACGCCGAGACCGTCCGGCTGGTCGCCCGGCGCGGCCCGATCCGGATCGTCGAGAACCGCAACGGCCTGGTCATGGCCGCCGCCGGGGTGGACGCCTCGAACACCGCGTCCGGCACCGTCCTGCTGCTGCCCGAGGACCCGGACGCCTCCGCCCGCGCACTGCGCGCCCGGCTCCAGCAGCTCACCGGGCTCCGGCTCGCCGTCCTCCTCACCGACACCTTCGGCCGGCCCTGGCGCAACGGCCTCACCGACGTCGCCATCGGCGCCGCCGGCCTGGCCGTCCTGGACGACCACCGGGGGCGTTCCGACTCGCACGGCAACGAGCTGTTCCAGACCGTCACCGCCACCGCCGACGAGCTGGCCGGCGCCGCCGACCTGGTGAAGGGCAAGGCCACCGGCACCCCGGTCGCCGTGGTCCGCGGCCTCGGCCACCTGGTCACCGCCGAGGACGGCGAGGGCGTGCGGCCGCTGCTCAGGCCCGCGGCCGACGACATGTTCAGGCTCGGCACCTCCGAGGCGATCCGGCAGGCCGTCACCCAGCGGCGCACCGTCCGCGCGTTCACCGCCGAACCGGTCGACCCGGGCGCCGTCCGGCGCGCGGTCGCCGCCGCGGCCACCGCGCCCGCGCCGCACCACACCACCCCGTGGCGGTTCGTGCTGCTGGAGACCCCCGAGGTGCGGACCCGGCTGCTGGACGCGATGCTCGCCGCCTGGCGGAGCGACCTCGCCGGGCTCGACGGCTGGGACGAGGAGAAGATCGCCCGCCGCACCGCCCGCGGCGACGTCCTGCGCGCCGCCCCCTACCTGGTCGTCCCGTGCCTGGTGATGGACGGCTCGCACGACTACCCGGACGAGCGCCGGGCCGCGGCCGAGCGCGAGATGTTCACCGTCGCCGTCGGCGCCGCCGTGCAGAACCTGCTGGTCACCCTGGCCGGCGAGGGCTACGGCTCGGCCTGGGTCTCCTCGACGATGTTCTGCCGCGACACCGTGCGCGAGGTGCTCGACCTCCCGGAGCACTGGGACCCGATGGGCGCCGTCGCCGTCGGCCGCCCCGCCGAAGCCCCGCGCAGTCGTCCGGAGCGCACGGCGGACGCCTTCATCGAGGTGCGGTAGGGGTCGGGGCGGAAGCACTCCCGGCCGCGTCCGGGGGCGCGTCGAACAGGTCGGCCAACAGCTCCGCCGTGCCGACGGTCGGGTCGTCGCGGTGGAGTTCCGCCTCCCGGGCGGCCAGTTCGTCCGCCGCGTCGATTGCGGCCAGCCTGCCGCCCGTGTCGCACGGTGGAAGCCGATGAACGCACAGTTCACCCGAACGGGCGGTTTCAGCGGCGGCGATGGTCGTTGGGGGTGAGGCGGGGGCCGAAGCGGGGGGCGTGGGTGCCGGTGGACAGCAGGATCCGGCACAGCCGGTGGCGGTGCGGACGGTAGGGCTCCAGCAGGGCCAGCATCTCGGCGTCGTCGCTGCGGACCCGGCCGGCCAGGGCCCAGCCGACCGTGTTGGGCAGGTGGAAGTCCCCGACCGACACCGCGTCCGCGTCCCCGTTGCTGCGCTGCAGGGTCTCCGCGGCCGTCCAGACACCGACGCCCGGGACGGCGGTCAGGCGGGCGAAGGACTCCTCGTGCCCCATCGCGGAGGCCTCCTCCAGCCGGGGGGCCAGCCGGACGGCGCGCTGCACCGTCGCGGAGCGCTTCGGGTCGACGCCCGCGCGGTGCCACTCCCAGCTCGGCACCAGGGTCCAGTCCCGGGCCGAGGGCGCCGCCCACAGGCCCTCGACCGGGCCGGGGGCCGGGGTGCCGAAGGCCCGCAGCAGGGTGTACCAGGCCCGGTAGGCCTCGCCCGTGGTGACCTTCTGCTCCAGGATCGCCGGCACCAGGGACTCCAGGACCAGACCGGTCCTGGTCAGCCGCACCCCCGCCGCGCCGCGTTGCGCCTCGCGCAGCGGGCCGGCCGGCAGGACCAGGCCCGCCGGGTCGTCCCCGGCGCCGAGCAGGCCGGGCAGCCCGTCCAGCAGCCACTGCGCGCCGGGCCCCCAGGCGGTCGCCTCGACCACGCCCTCGGACGGGCGGGCCAGCACCCGCAGGGTGCCGACGCCGCCCGGGGTGCGGGAGGCCCGCCAGAGGGCGCCGTCGCCGGTCCTCCGGTAGGACGGGTCGGCCGGGCCGCGGCGCAGCGGCAGCAGGGTGCGGGCCACGTCCAGCGGGAAGCCGGGCCGCCAGCGGCGAACGGTTCCGGCATCGGGCCCGGCGGCTCCGGGCGCGTACCCGCCCGTCGACGTCCCGCTCACCGCCGTGCACCTCCTGCGCCGTCCGCCGACCATGGGGATATGAACGATACGCGGGTGCCGGAGCTGTCCGCCGGTGACGAGAGTGCCGTGCGGTCCCTCTACCACCGGGTGCTGGAGGGGTGGAACCTGCGGGACGGCGCGGCCTTCGCCGGGCCGTTCGCGGTGGACGGCGAGCTGATCGGCTTCGACGGGACCCGGCACGTCGGCCGGTCGGTGATGGCCGCCGGACTCGGACTGGTCTTCACCGGCCGCCCGACGCCCGAGTACGTCGCCAAGGTCCGACGGGTGCGGGCGCTGGGGTCCCGGGTGGCTCAGCTGGACGCGGTGGCCGGCCTGGTGCCGGACGACGCGGAGGACCTCGATCCCGCGCTGAACGCGGTGCACACGGTGATCGCGGCCGACACGGGCGCCGGCTGGCGGATCGCGCTGATGCAGGCCACCCCGGCCCGGTACGACGAGCGGCCGGACCTCGCGCGGGCGCTGACGGCCGAGCTGCGGGCGCTGATCGGGCGGGGGCCGGGCCCGGCGTAGGACGGGCCCGGCGTAGGACGGGCCCGGCCGGGGGCTCAGCGGCCCTGGAGCGCCGCCGCCGCGGTGCGCAGGTCGGGGAGCCTCGGGTAGAGGGCGTCGCCCGGGCACTCGGTGTTGAAGGCGTCGCGGTGCCCGGAGATCGTCCGGAGGTCCACTCCGGTGCCCGCCGGGTAGAGGCTGCCGTCGGAGCCGGACACCATCCGGGTGCTCCCGGCCGCGTCCTGGTCGGTGAGGCCGAGCTTCCAGGCCGCGATCCGGGCCAGCCCGGTCAGCAGGGGCTCCGGGGGGACGTCCGTGACGAAGGTGCCGATCGCCGCGACACCGGCCGAGTCGGTGTTGAAGCCCAGCGTGTGCGCGCCGTGCACCGGCAGGTCGGTGCCGCCGGCCCGTCCCTCGTAGACGGTGCCGCAGCGGTCGACCAGGAAGTTGTAGCCGATGTCCCGCCACCCGTTGCTCTGTACGTGGTACTGGTAGACCGCCCGGATCAGCCGGGGCGCGTCGGAGCACGCGTACTCGGTGGCGGTCGCGGTGTGGTGGACGAAGACCGTCCGGACCGGTCCGGTGTACACGAAGTCGGGCTCGCGGATCGACTCGTCCGCGCCCCAGCCGGCCCGGGTGACGATCTCCGGGCGCGGGGCCTGGTGGTGGCCGCTCCGGCGGTCGCCGGCCGCCGGTCCGGCGGCCGCGCTCCGCGGGCCCGCGGAGCGGACGCCCTCCCCCGGGTCGACCAGTTCCACCCGCAGTCCGGGCGGCGGTCCGGCCGGACCGGGCGTCACCTCGACGGCGACACCGTCGCTCGGGCCGGTCCACAGCGGGGCGGTGGCGCCGCGCCGGGTACCGCCCGCTACTGCGGCGGTGCCGAACGCGGCGTCGGCCCCGGCGTCCGGACCGTCCTCGCCGTCGGTCTCCAGCTCGTGCCAGCCGCTCCAGCCGCCGGTGACCGCGTCCCGGGTGCGGACCCTGACGCTGCCCCCGGCGAGCGCGCGCGCCGGACCGTCCCAGCCGACGCCGAGCAGCTCGAACCGCCCCGCGGTGCGCCCGGCCGGGAGCCGCCCCCCGGTCAGCGGGAGCGAGGTGACGGAGCCGCCGCCCGCCGCACCCGGCGTCCCCGTCCGGGCCGCCGGTGCCCCACCCCCGGCCCGGGCCCCGGCGGGGATCGACGGGAGCGTCAGGGCGGCCGCGAGGACGGCGAGCAGGACGACGGGCGGGCGGCCGCGGAGGGCACGGAGAGAGATGCGCATATCCCGGATGTTCACGGGATTCTCGCCGGGGCGCCACGCCACCCGGCGACCCTTCCGCCACCCCTCCCGGACGTCCACCCGAAGGCCGTAGGCTGGGGCGCACCATGACTTCGCCTTTCGCTGCCGATGCCCGCACCCCCGTCGAGCTGCTGCACGCTTACCTGCGAGGTGGCACTCCCTCGGTCGACCCCGCGGCCCCACTGGTCACCTTCTACGACGACGCCACCGGCGAACGCGTGGAACTGTCCGCGAGGACCTTCGACAACTGGGTGGCCAAGACCGCAAACCTGCTCCAGGACGAACTCAACGCCGGTCCGGGCGACCGCGCCGCGCTGCTCCTCCCGGCCCACTGGCAGAGCGCCGTCTGGCTGCTCGCCTGCTGGTCGGTGGGGGTCGCGGCGGTCCCGGCCGGCGACCCGGCCGCCGCCGACCTGGTGGTCAGCGGCCCGGACGGTCTGGAGGCCGCCCAGGCCTGCGAGGGCGAGCGGGTGGCGCTCGCCCTGCGTCCGCTCGGCGGACGGTTCCCCCAGCGCCCGGACGGCTTCCTGGACTACGCGGCCGAGGTGCCCGGGCAGGGCGACCGGTTCGCCCCCTACTCCCCCGTCACCCCGGACGCCCCCGCGCTGGAGACCGTGGTGGACGGCCTGCCGCTGAAGCTGACCGGGGACCAGACCGTCCAGCTGGCCCGGGAGGGCGCCGCCCGGCTCGGTCTCGGACCGGGCGACCGGGTGCTCTCCACCCTCTCCTTCGACGACTGGTCCGGGCTGGAGGCCGGGCTGCTGGCGCCGCTGGCGGCCGGCGCGTCGGTGGTGCTCTGCCGCAACGCGGACGGCCTGGACGCCGGGCAGTGGGAGAAGCGGGTCGAATCCGAACGGGTGACACTGCGCCTCGGGTAACCCCCGGCCCCGGCCGGACGGGTAGGGATCCCTGCCATGGCCGAGGACGACACCGAGCACCCCCCGACCGAACCCCTCCCGACCGGACACCCGAGGACCGGACTCCCGCCGAACGGGCGGACGCCGAAGGAACGGACCCCGGAGGAACGGACGCCCGACAGCCGGACGCCGACCGGAGGGACGCCGACCGGGCAGCCGCCGACGGGACAGCCGCCGGGCGGGCCGGACGGCGCCGCCGGGGCGGGAGGCCCGGGGGACCCGGAGCCCCCCGGGGCGCCCGGCCCTCCCGGCCCGCCCGGCGGAGGAAAGCGCCGGCGCCGGCGGTGGCTGATCGTCACCGCCGGCGTCCTCTCCTTCCTGCTCGTCGGCTGCGGCACCCTGCTCTGGGTCGCCTACCGCAAGCTCGACGGCAACATCCGCACCGACTCCACCACCGACCAGTTGCTGGCCCGGCTGGAGGCCGAGCGCCCCAGCCGGACCGCCGGGGCCCGGGGCGCCGAGAACCTGCTGCTGATCGGCAGCGACGACCGCACCGGCGCGAACGCCACCTACGGCGCGGCCGGCGGCCAGCGCTCGGACACCACGATCCTGCTCCACCTGGCGGCCGACCGGCGGCACGCGACCGCGGTCTCCATCCCGCGCGACGTCATGGTGAGCGTCCCGGCCTGCGAGAAGCCGGACGGCACCCGCAGCCGGCCGACGCTGATGCAGTTCAACGCCGCGTTCGAGACCGGCGGCCCGGCCTGCTCGATCCGGACCGTGGAACAGCTCAGCGGCATCCGGATCGACCACTACGTGATCGTCGACTTCGCGGGCTTCAAGCGGATGGTGGACGCCGTCGACGGGGTCGAGGTGTGCGTCCCGCAGCCGATCCACGACAAGGACGCCAAGCTGGACCTGGCGGCCGGGCGGCAGACCCTGCACGGCGAGCAGGCGCTCGGTTACGTCCGGGCCAGGGAGACCCTCGGGGACGGCAGCGACACCCAGCGGATGGGACGTCAGCAGCAGTTCCTGGCGGCGCTGATCCGCAAGGTCCAGTCGCAGGACGTGCTGCTCAACCCGACCAAACTGTGGCCGGTGCTGGACGCAGCCACCTCCTCGGTGCGGGCGGACGGCGGGCTGTCCTCGCTGGGCGAGCTGTACGACCTGACCCAGGACCTGCGCGGCATCCCGTCCTCGGACGTGACCTTCCTGACGGCGCCGCGGCGGCCGTACCGGTTCGACTCGGACCGGGACGAGTTCGTGCAGCCGCAGACCACCCAGCTGTTCGCGGCGCTGCGGGACGACCGGCCGGTGGAGGTGCGGCCGCCGGGGGCGAGCCCGTCCGCCGCCCCGGTGGGGACCGGGCCGACGTCGGCGCCCTCCTCCGCGGCCGCCCGGTCGTCGGCCTCGGCCTCGTCACCGACCTCGGCTCCGAGCTCGGCTCCGGCCCCGGTTCCCGACTCGTCGCCGGCCTCCGTTCCGGCCTCGGCCGGCACGGCCGTCGGGACCTCCGGAGCGTCGCCGTCACCGGGCGCGGGCAGCCCGTCGGCCTTCGAAGGACGGACCGCCGACGTGGACGCCTGCGCGGTGCATTGAGCCTGGCCACGATCACCGTTCCGTACACGGATCATGATCTTGGAAGGGTTCTCCGGGGAAATTTCCGGCCTCGTATTCGGCCGCGCAATTCCCTCCGGAAACCATGGCGGAGATCACATCCGGAACAATTCCCTCATCCGGCTCGTCTAGGGTGTCCGAGTCGGTCGCGCATTTCGCGTGCCGGGCCGAGGAGCGGCCGGAGGGAGGGGAGCACCCGTGCAGCACGACATCCACGACGGAGGGCCGGGCGCCGACCGGCACCCCGCCGACCCCGCCCGGGGCGTCCCCGCCCAGCGCCGGCACACCCCCGCCGAGGCCGCGTCCGAGCCCCCGCACCCCGGCGGCCGGGCCGCCCGGCGCCGTGCCCTGACCGCCCGGCGCACCCGGCGCCGGCGGGTGCTGAAGTGGACCGGCGGCCTCGCCGCGTTCGCCCTGGTGGCCGGCTGCGGCGGCGCGTACTACGCGTACCAGCACTTCAACAACAACATCACCGCCGTCAAGGTGCAGCTGGGCAACGAGGCGGAGCGGCCCAAGCCGGCCGGCGACGCCCTGAACATCCTGGTGATCGGCACCGACAGCCGGGAGGGCCTGGGCCGCGAGTACGGCGACGAGGGCAGCGCCGGGCACGCGGACACCACGCTGCTGTTCCACATCGCCAAGGACCGCAGCAACGCCACGGCGCTCAGCATCCCGCGCGACCTCATGGTGCCCGTCCCGGAGTGCCAGGCACCGGACGGGAAGACCATCCCCGGGACGGCGCGCACGATGTTCAACAACAGCCTCGGCCAGGAGGGCCGCGATCCGGGCTGCACCTGGAAGACCGTCGAGAAGGTCACCGGGATCCGGGTCGACCACTTCGTGATGGTCAACTTCGACGCCGTCAAAACACTCTCCACCGCCGTCGGCGGCGTCGAGGTGTGCGCGGCCAAGGACATCAACGACCCGGACTCGCACCTGCGGATGAGCAAGGGCCGACACGTCGTCCAGGGCGACGAGGCACTCGCCTTCGTCCGTACCCGGCACGCCGTCGGGCTGGGCGGCGACCTCACCCGAATACCGCTCCAGCAGCAGTTCATCGGCTCGATGATCCGCTCGATCAAGAGCAGCGACACCCTGACCAACCCGGCCAAGCTGTGGAAGCTCGCGGACTCCGCCACCAAGGCGCTCACCGTGGACTC
This sequence comes from Streptomyces sp. TLI_053, assembly GCF_900105395.1. Lineage (NCBI taxonomy): Bacteria > Bacillati > Actinomycetota > Actinomycetes > Kitasatosporales > Streptomycetaceae > Streptomyces > Streptomyces sp. TLI_053. The sequence goes on along the minus strand of NZ_LT629775.1, from coordinate 5,884,755 downwards.
CGGGATCGGCAGCGTGGACAAGCTGAAGGACCTCGCCCTGGACCTGAGCAAGGTCGACAGCGGGAAGATCACCTTCGCCACCGTGCCGGTGCTGGACGACCCGGCGGACGAGAACCGGCTGGTGCTCAAGCAGCCGGACGCCGCCCAGCTGTTCTCGATGGTCGGCAACGACCGCTCGCTGACCGAGCCCGCGGCGGGAGCCGCGGCACCGGAGGCCCCGGCGGCGTCGGCCCCGGCGGCCGCGTCCGTTCCGGCGGCTCCGGTCGCGTCCGCTCCGGCGGCCCCCGGGGGTGCGGCGTCGACCGCCGCGGCCGCGGCGGTCGACGCGAAGGACCTCCGGGTGACGGTGCGCAACGGCACCGGGACGCCCGGGCAGGCGCAGCAGACCGTGGAGCGGCTGGTGACGAAGGGCTACGCCAAGGCCGCCACCGCCGCCAACGCTCCGGTCGCGGCGACCACCTCGATCACCTACCCGGCCGGGAGGACCGCCGAGGCGGCCGCGCTGGCCACCGCGCTGGGTCTGCCCGCCGACGCCGTCAGGGCCGACCCGAAGCTGGGCGCCCGGGACGGACTGGTGCTGGTGCTCGGCAAGGACGCGCCGGCGGCGGCCGCCGCCGAGGCCGCCGCGGCGCCCGCCGCGGTGCCGAGCGAGGCCCCGAAGGACCTCCAGCGGGTCCAGGGCGACGACATCGACGCCTGCGCGAAGTAGCCCCGCCCGGAAGCGCCGCCCCGGAGGTCAGGACCCGCTCGGCGGCTCGGGTTCGACCGGCGCGAGCAGGCCGTCCCGCTCCCGGTACTCCTCACCGGTGCGGGGGCAGACCCAGCGGTCCGCCCCCGCCGGTCGCAGCGGTTCGCCGGCTCGGCCGACCCACTTGATCCGACGGGCCGGGACCCCGGCCACCAGGGCGAAGTCCGGGACGTCCCGGTGCACCACCGCGCCGGCCGCGACCAGGGCCCAGCGGCCCACCGTAACCCCGGCGACCAGGACGGCGCGGCCGCCGATCGAGCAGCCCCGGCGGAGCGTCACCCCTCGGGCGTGCCAGTCCTCGCCGCGCTTGAGCCGGCCGTCGACGTCGACCGAGCGCGGGTAGAGGTCGTTGGTGAGCACCGCGGCCGGTCCGACGAAGACGCCGTCCTCCAGCACCGCCGGCTCGTAGACCAAGGCGTGGTTCTGCAGCTTGACCCGGTCGCCGATCCGCACCCCCGGGCCCACGTAGGCGCCGCGGCCGATGATGCAGTCCGCGCCGATCACCGCGTCCTCACGGACCTGGGCGAGGTGCCAGACCGTCGTACCGGCACCGAGCACGGCGCGCCCGTCCACGTCGGCGGTGGGTTCGACCCGGGCCCCGGAGGCGGCGGAAACGACGGCCCCGGAATCGGGGCCCCCGGAAACGGAGCCCTCTGAATCGGAGCCCTCGGAAACGGCGGCCCCGGAAACGGCGGCGGACCCGCCCTCGACTGTCCCCATGGCGCCCGACCATAGCGTCGGGCGCGGGAACGGGAGGGCGGGTCCGCGGGATTGGCCGGATGGTGCCCCGGCCGGCGCCGGGCCCTGTCCGGCCGGGCCGTGCTCGGCCAGGCCGTGTTCAGTCGCGCCGGGCCGTGTCAGCCCCGCTCGGCGACCACGTCCGCGCTGGACGGGGCGCGGCTGCCGATGACCCTGCGGGCCAGCGAGCGCGGCGAGGTGAGGAAGCCGAAGCCCCAGCTGAGGTGCATGGTCGCGAAGGCCACCGCGAGCAGCGCCTTCGCCTTGGGCGACAGGTCGCGGCCCTCCTTCAGCGCTCCGCCCGCGATGCCGAGCAGATAGATGCCGGGCAGGGCCAGGAAGGCCGGGTGGACGGCCAGGCCGAGCAGCAGGCCGAGCGTCACCCCGACGAAGGCGGTGGGGGGCGCGAGGTAGCGCAGGTTGACCGAGCCGCGGTGGTAGCGGGTGACCACCCGGCGCCAGCGGCCGTAGTCCTTGTACTGCTTCGCCAGGGCCTTGATGGTGGGGCGGGGCCGGTAGGTGACGCGCAGCTGCGGGGTGAACCACACCAGGCCGCCGTCCTGGCGGATCCGGTAGTTGAGCTCCCAGTCCTGGGCGCGGACGAATTCCTCGTTGTAGCCGCCGAGGCGCTCCAGCACCTCGCGCCGGAACACACCGAGGTAGACGGTGTCCGCCGGGCCGGCCAGGCCGCCGGTGTGGAAGGCCGCGTTGCCGACACCGATCTTGGAGGTCATCGCCGCGGCGACCGCGTGTTCCCACTCGGTCTCGCCCTCGGCGTGCATGATGCCGCCGACGTTGGCGGCCTCCATCTCGCCGAGCAGCCGGACCGCCGTGGTGATGTAGCCGGGAGTCAGCAGGCCGTGGCCGTCGACGCGCACCACTATCGGATGGCGGGAGCCGCGGATGGCGGCGTTCAGCCCCGCGGGAGTGCGCCCTGTGGGGTTCTCCACCGTCCGGACTCTGGGGTCCTCGGCGACGAGTTCGGCGGCGATCTGCGCGGTGCGGTCGGTGGACGGACCGAGGGCGATCACCACCTCCATCGACCCGGCGTAGTCCTGTTCCAGGATGTGCCGGACGGCCGTGCGCAGGTGTCGTTCCTCGTTGAGCACCGGCATGATCACGGAGACCGCCGGCAGCTCCTCAGCAGCCTTGGTGTTCATCGGGGCCAACCGTACCGGTGCGGGCGGGGTGTCGTCTTGTCCCGGTCTGGGCGTCTCCGCCCGGGCGGGCGGGGGGTGTGCGAAGGACCGTCGCAGGAGCTGTCCGGGGTCGCCCGTGGGGCGCACAGAGGAACGTTTCTCCTGTCGGGGCCCACCGTACTCCCCGACCACGGCGCGCCCTCACCCGGCCCGACCGGGGGCGCCCCTACCATCCGAGAGATGCCCGTCTCCCCCCGCTCCGCCCGTCCCGAAGACCCGGCCGGCACCCCCTTCGAACGGTCCGGCGACCCGCTCGAACAGTCCGCCGACCCGCTCGACCGGAGCGGTGAACCGCTCGGCCGGAACGGCGGCCCCTCGGAGCGGCGCCGCTTCTGGCCCCGCCGGCTGGCCGCCGGCATCGCGTTCAGCGTCCTCGTCACCTCCTGCGGAGGCTGGGCGGTCCTGCACGGGATCGGGTCGATCGACCGGGTGGACGCCTTCAGCAACGACCGGGCCCGACCGGCCGACGACGGCTCCACCACCTTTCTGGTGGTCGGCACCGACGAGCGTGACGGGATCCCCGAGAAGACCCTGAAGACCGTGCTGCACGCAGGGGGGGAATCCTGCCACTGCACCGACACGATGATGATCGTCCGGCTTTCCGGTGACGGCTCCCGGGCCGGCGTGATCAGCATTCCCCGGGACTCCTTCGTCGATATCCCCGCCCACCGGGACCCGGCCACCCGGCGGACGGTCCCGGCGGGAAAGGGCAAGATCAACGCCGCGTTCGGGATGGGCGGACCTCAGCTGACCGTCGCCACCGTCGAGCAGAACACCGGCCTGCGCATCGACCACTACCTCCAGGTCGACTTCGCCGGGTTCGTCTCCGCCGTGGACGCCGTCGGCGGGGTCCGGGTCTGCACCGCCAAGCCGCTCAAGGACGAGTACTCGGGACTCGACCTGCCGGCCGGCACCAGCACCCTGGACGGCGCCGGCGCGCTCAAGTACGTACGGGCCCGGCACGTGGACGGCAGCTCCGACCTGGGGCGGATGCACCGGCAGCAGAAGCTGGTCGCGCAGCTGCTGCACCAGCTGACCAGTGGCGGCGTCCTGCTCAACCCGGTCCGGCTGGCCCGGGCGGCCGACAGCCTGCTCGCCTCGGTCAAGGCCGACAAGGGGCTCTCGGCGGACGACCTGATCACGCTGGCGACCCGGGCGAAGGAGCTGACGGCCGGGCGGGCCGACTTCGTGACCGTGCCGCTGGCCTCGGTGGACCACCCGGTCGCCGGCTGGGGCTCGACGGTGCTCTGGGACAAGGAGCGGGCCCGGGCACTGTTCGACGCGGTGCGGGAGGGGCGGCCGCTGACGGCGGAGGACGGCGGGGCGGGCGGGACGCAGCCGGGGGGAGCGGCGGCGGCACCGGCGGGTCCGGGGACGGGGGCCGGAGCAGGGACTGGGGCCGGAGCAGGGGCCGGGGCGGGGGTCGGGGCGGGAACGGCCACCGTCGCGCCGGAGCAGGTGCATGTCCAGGTGTTCAACGCGGCGGGCGCGGCCGGTCTCGGTGCCCGGGTCGACGCCGAGCTGCGGCGGGCCGGGTTCGCCACCACCGGGGCGCCGTCCAACGCCCCGGCCGGCACACCGGCCGGCCGCACGGTGATCAGGTACGACCCGCACTGGGCCGAGTCGGCGCGGACGCTGGCCGGCGCGGTGCCGAACGCCGAGCTGACGCCCGTCCCCGGTCTGGGACCGACCCTCCAGGTCTACGCGGGGGCGGACCACCCGGCCGCGGGGCCGGCGGGCGCCGCGGCCGCTCCGTCCGCGACGGCGGCGGTGCCCGCACCACCGCCTCCGGCGCCGTCATCGCCGGGCCCCGGCGGCGGGGCGGGTGCGGCTGCCGGTACGGCTACGGGTGCGACACCGTCCGGCCCGGCGGCGGAGGCGCGCGCCGAGGGCTCGGCGGGACCGGCGGGGGCCGGCCCGGCCGCGACCGGGGCCGCCCGGGCCAGCGACCTCGTCTGCCCCTGAACCCGTCGGCGGATCCGCCCGGGATCCGCCCGCCGTGCGACAGACACGACGGGCACGAGAGGTACGAGAGGCACGACGGATATGACAGAGGGGCAGGGTGCGCGCGGCACCCTGCCCCTCCCCCCTTGTTCCCCCCTGCCCCGGGCCCGGCCCCACCTCCCCCCGGCCCTGACCTTGCCCCCCGTTCCCCGACGCGGCCCCCGGTCCCCCGATCCGGGGGCCGCGTCCGGTCAGTCCGTCGCGATCGCCGCGAGGACGTTCATCCGCCCGGCCCGGAAGGCCGGCACCAGAGCGGCCAGCAGGCCGATGACCATCGAGGCGCCCAGGGTGAGGAGGATGGTCGTGGTCGGGACGGACAGCGTCTCCAGGCCCTGGGTCCGCAGCACCTGCTGCCCGGTGATGCCCCAGGCCAGGCCGAGCGCGGTGCCGAGGACGGCACCGAACAGGGCGATCACCACGGACTCCAGCCGGATCATCCGGCGCAGCTGGCGGCGGGAGAGCCCGATCGCCCGCAGCAGGCCGATCTCGCGGGTCCGCTCCACCACCGAGAGCGCCAGGGTGTTGACGACACCGAGCACCGCGACCACGATCGCCAGCCCGAGCAGACCGTAGATCATGTAGAGCAGGGTGTTGACCTGGTCCTGGACGAGGTCCTTGTAACCGGCCTGGTCGCGGACCGAGGCCTGCGGGTACTGCTTGAGCGCGTCCTCCAGGCCGGTGAGCGTCTTCGCGACGTCCGCCCCGGCGGCCGCCTTGCCGAACAGGATGGCGTCCACCGGCTGCTCCGCGGCCGGCACTGCCTTGGTGACGGCGTCGAGCGAGGCGAAGGTGTTGCCGTCGAAGAGCGAGTTCCCCTTGGCGATGACGACACCGACCGGCAGCGACTGGACCCGGCCGTTGCCGTAGTCGACCTTGACCGTGTCGCCGAGCTTGAGCTTGTGGTCGTTGGCGTAGTCCTCGCCGACCGCCAGCGCGCCCTGCCCGAGGGACTCCGGGGAGCCCTCCTTGACCGGCAGCCGGAAGTCCTCGGTGAACCGCGAGGTGACGGCGGATATACCGTCCTCCACGGTCTTCCCGTCCGGCGCGGTGAAGTACGCCGGGAAGTACTTCTGCCGGGTGACGTGGTCCACGCCCTGCGTCCGCTGCACGGCGGCGACGATCTCCGGGGAGACGCCGTTCGGACCGGCCGAGATGATGTAGTCGGCGCCCACCGAGCGGTCGATCTGGTCGTTGGTGGACTCGATCACCGAGGAGGTGAAGACCGAGGCCCCGATCACCAGCGCCAGTCCGATCATCAGCGCGGCGGCCGTGGCACCGGTGCGGCGCGGGTTGCGCATCGCGTTGCGCTGGGCGAGCTTGCCGGACGGGCCGAACAGGGTGGGCAGCAGCGCGCCGAGCACCCGGACCACGGTGGTGGCCAGCAGCGGGCCGAGGACGACGAAGCCGATCAGGGTCAGCAGTACGCCGAGCCCGATGAACTGGCCCCCGGTGGCCGCCTTCTCCGCCTTGGCGGCCAGCACCAGCAGACCGCCGCCGCCCGCCGTGAGCACCAGGCCGATGACCGCCCGGACGGTGTTGGAGCGGGCCTCGACCGGAGTCCCGTGGTCGCGCAGCGCGGCGATCGGTGCGATCCGGCTCGCCCGGCGGGCCGGGATCCAGGCCGCGAGCACGGTGATCACGACACCCACCGCGTACCCGGCGACGAACACGTCCGCGCCGATCTTCAGGTCCGAGGCGTCGAGGTGCATACCGACCGCGTTCATCAGCTGGATCAGCCCGACCGCCAGGCCGAGGCCGGCCGCGATGCCGATCGTGGACCCGGCCAGGCCCAGCAGCAGCGCCTCCACCAGCACCGACCGGTTGACCTGCTTGCGGCTGCCGCCGACGGCCCGCAGCAGGCCGATCTCACGGGTCCGCTGGGCGACCAGCATCGAGAAGGTGTTGATGATCAGGAAGCCGCCGACCAGCAGCGAGATGCCGGCGAAGCCGAGCATCGCGTACTTCATGAAGTCGAGGAAGGAGCCGACGCTCTTCTGCCCGTCGGCCTTCTGCTCGGCCGCCGTCTTCGCCTCGAAGCCGTTGCCCAGCCCGGCCAGCGCGTCGGACTTGAGCTGCTCGTCGGACCGGCTGCCGTCGCCGTAGACCTCGACCGAGGTGTAGGCGGGGCCCCCGAGCAGAACGCCCTGCGCGGTGGCGGTGTCCAGGAAGGCGAGCGCCGCCCCCGGGTTGGTCGTCTTGAACGCGGCGATGCCGACGATCGTGAAGTCGTGGTTGTCGTCGAGGATCACCCGCAGCCTGCCGCCCAGGCCGAGCTTGGCCTTCTTGGCGGTGTCCGCGTCGAGCACGACCTGGTCGGCGCCCTGCGGTGCGTGGCCGGAGGTGATCTCGACCGGGCTGCGCGGAGTGTCCGCCCAGTTGCCGACGAGGGTCGGGGCGCCGCTGGTCGGGCCGACCCGCTTGAGGGTCGCCGGGTCCGCCAGGGTGGCGTTCCCGACCGTGATCTGACCGATCGCCGTCTTCACCCCGGGGACCGCGGCGACCTTGCCCACGCTGTCGACCGGGATCGTGCGCGTCCTGGCACGGGTGTCCTCGCCGCCGAGCTCCGGTTTGGCCGGCCCGACCGAGACGTCGGAGGCGGTCGAGGCGAAGAGCGTGTCGAAGGTGCTGGTCGCGGTGTTGGAGAACACCAGCGTCCCGGACACGAACGCGACCGAGAGGACGACCGCTACCAGGGAGAGCAGCATCCGGCCCTTGTGGGCGAAGAAGCTCCGCAGTGATGTCTTGAGCAACATGGTCCTGTCCGCTCCCGCCCGCTCAGCTGGTGCGCTTGCCGTCGAAACGGCGCATGCGCTCGAGCACGGAGTCGGCCGTCGGGGCGTGCATCTCGTCGACCATCACGCCGTCGGCGAGGAACAGCACCCGGTCCGCGTAGCCGGCCGCGACCGGGTCGTGGGTGACCATGACGATGGTCTGGCCCAGCTCGTCGACGCTGCGGCGCAGGAAGGACAGCACCTCGGCGCCCGAGCGCGAGTCGAGGTTCCCGGTGGGCTCGTCACCGAAGATGATCTCGGGGCGGGCCGCCAGTGCCCGGGCCACCGCGACCCGCTGCTGCTGGCCGCCGGAGAGCTGGGTCGGCCGGTGCTTGAGCCGGTCGGACAGCCCGACCGTCTCCACCACCCGGTCCAGCCAGGCCTGGTCGGGCCTGCGGCCGGCGATGTCCATCGGGAGGGTGATGTTCTCCAGCGCGTTCAGCGTCGGGAGGAGGTTGAAGGCCTGGAAGATGAAGCCGATCTTGTCCCGGCGCAGCCTGGTGAGCTGCTTGTCCTTCAGACCGGTGATCTCGGTCTCGCCGATCCAGATCCGCCCCTCGGTCACCGTGTCCAGACCGGCCAGGCAGTGCATCAGGGTCGACTTGCCGGAGCCCGAGGGTCCCATGATCGCGGTGAACCGGCCCCGCTGGATGTCGACGTCCACCGCGGCCAGGGCCGTCACCCTCGTCTCGCCGGAACCGTAGGACTTGGTCACCTGGCGGGCCGAAGCGGCGACGGCGGTGGCACCGCCGGGAAGCTGGGGGTCGTACACGGCTGCTGCTGCCGTCGTCACTGTCGTCTCCTAAGAAGTGGTCCCACCCGTTGCCCCCAGCCTGCTCCGTGCCACCCGCCCGGCGACATCGCGCAGGGGATAGTTTTCGACCGGGAGTCAGCCCCACCCTCCCGGTGAACCGGGGACCCGGACCCGACCGGAGCGGGTCCGCCTCGGACGGGCGGGGATGTGAACCACGTTAGGAGTCGGGGCCGCTCCTCCTCGTCATCCGACGGGAGGAAGCGACCCAACCGGAGTTGTACGGGGTGGGCCACCCCTCCCCCTAGGGGTCGGCCGGGCCGCCCTCAGGGACCCCCCTTACGGAGCCCCGGCGCGGCGGAGCGGGAGGCGGCCCGCGGGTGCTCCGCCGGGCCGGGCCGGAACGTCCGCCGGCCCCCTCGCCGCCCTCTCCGGACCGCCCGCGGAGGGGCGACGGGAGGGCCGGCGAGGGGGCCGACGCGACTGCCTGCGACGCGAACTGACCTCGCGTCAGGACAGCGTTCGCTCAGGCCGTCAGGGCGGGAGCGGCGAGACGCTCCAGGGTGCCCGCGAAGGCGTCCACCACCGGCCGCAGCAGCACGTCCGTCTCGCGCTCCAGCACGGTCGTACCGTCCTCCCGGGCGGTGATGTGGCGGTCCAGCACGAACCAGCCCCGGGTGATGTGGTCGGCGCCCATCGAGCTGAGCACCGGCCGGAGCGCGTAGTCCACCGCCAGCACGTGCGCGGTGGAGCCTCCGGTGGCGAGCGGCAGCACGGCCTTGTCGCGCAGCGCGTACTGCGGCAGCACGTCCAGCAGCGCCTTCAGCAGCCCCGAGTAGGCGGCCTTGTAGACCGGGGTGCCGATGACCACGCCGTCCGCCTCGGCGAACAGCTCCAGCGCCGCCGCCAGCTGCGGATGCGAGAGGTCGGCGGTCAGCAGCGCCTGCGCGGGCAGGCTGCGCACCTCGAAGGGGACGACGCGGTGGCCGCGCTCCTCCAGCCGCTCGTCGATCAGGCGCAGCAGGCGGGTGGTGCGGGAGGTCGGGGACGGCGAGCCGGAGACGGACAGGACGGTGGCCATGGATTCACCTCGGGGAGGAAGCGGGGACGCCGCTTCGGCGGCGCGCGGCACCGGCCGCGGGCGCGTCGGCCGTCCCGGCGGGGCCGGGCGGCGACGGTCAGCGGTGGGCGCGCCGCACGGGCAGCGGCGGAACGGGGGAAGAGGAGGAGTGGTGGGGGTTCGACGGGCGAGCGTCAGCCACAACAGAGCGAACAGGACACACGCTGCAGGTCGACGTGCCGCCGACGCGTGAGGGTCCATCGCTGATCCATGGCAGTCATGCAAACACGCAGCGTTCGGGACGGTCAAGGATCGTCCCGGCAACCGAACACCAGGTGAGACGGACGGTGAGACGGAGTACCGCGAGGGTGACCGGGGAACGACCGGCCCGACGGCGTCCGGGCGCCGGACGGGTGGCCGGACGGGTGGCCGGACGGACACGGGGCGTGCGCCCGTCCGACACCGTGCGGCGGAACGATCCGGCGCGTGCATCAAAACTGCTACAAGGGCCCTGGTGGGCCCCCCGGGGGGAGTCACCGGCGCCCGCGTCGGGCATCCTCTCCCACATGAACACGTGGCAGGAGGGCCGCCCGGGCGGCGGCGGGAACCCGTACGGCGGCAACGGTGGCGGTGGCGCCGCGTACGGGCACGGTGGCGGCGGCTCGGCCGCCGAGCCGCCGCTGCCCGCCGGGCTGAACCCGCGCGGGCCGGGCGCTCCGGCGCCCCGGCAGCCCCAGCCGCAGGGGCAGCCCCAGGGGCAGCCGCAGCAGGGCCGGCCGGGCACGCCGCCGCAGGCGCCCGGGTACGGCCCCGCCCAGGGCTACGGACAGCCGGGGCAGGGCTACGGACAGCCCGGGCAGCCCGGTGCGCGCCCGTCGGTGCCCGCGCAGGGCGGTCCGGGCGGTCCGGGCGGACCCGGTGCCGCGCCCGGTGGGCCGATAGCCCCCGGCGGTCCGCAGTCTCCCGCCGGCGGCCGCTCCGGACGCTGGCCGCGGCGCCGGATCGTCAAGTGGTCGGTGTTCGGCGTGCTGATCGCCCTGATGGTCACCACCGTCTCCACCTGGTTCTGGGCGGACTCCAAGCTCAACCACGAGAGTGTGCTCGCCGACTACCCGGGCCGCCCGGCCGCCGGCAAGGGCACCAACTGGCTGATCGTCGGCTCGGACAGCCGCAACGGCCTCTCCGACAGCCAGGAGGAGGACCTGCACACCGGCCACGCGGGCGGCAAGCGCAGCGACTCGATGATGATCCTGCACGTCGGGGACAACGGGAACACCCTGATGAGCATCCCCCGCGACTCCTGGGTGCCGATCCCCGAGCACACCGGCGAGAACGGCAAGCCCGTCAAGGCGACCACCTCGAAGATCAACTCCGCCTTCGCCTCCGGCGGCGGCAAGCTGCTCGCGCAGACCGTGGAGACGAACACCGGTATCCGCATCGACCACTACGCCGAGATCGGCTTCGCCGGCTTCGTCGGCATCGTCGACTCGGTCGGCGGCGTGGACATGTGCATCGAGCAGGACGTCAAGGACAAGGACTCCGGCCTCGACCTCAAGGCCGGCTGCCAGAGCCTCGACGGCACCCAGGCGCTCGCCTTCGTCCGCCAGCGCCACCAGATGGCCGACCAGGACCTCGGCCGGATGCGCAACCAGCAGAAGTTCCTCGGCGCGCTGGCCAAGCAGGCGGCCTCGCCGGCCACCGTGCTCAACCCGTTCACCTTCTACCCGCTGGTGTCCTCCGGCCTCGGCACGCTGATCGTCGACGACGACGCCGGTCTGACCGACCTCGGCTCGCTCTTCCTGGCCATGAAGGACGTCAACGGCGGCAGCGGGAAGAGCATCACCGTGCCGATCGCCAACCCGGACTTCAGGACCAACACCGGCGAGTCGGCGGTCAAGTGGGACACCGCGAAGGCCAAGCAGGTGTTCGACGCCTTCAAGAACGACACCGCCGTGCCGGACGTGAAGTAGCCGGACTCGAAACAGCCGAACGCGAACGGCCGGACAGGGGCGGCCGGACGGGGCCGGCCGACCCTCCGCCACGGGCACCCGCACACTTGCGTGACTCCGTGTAACGTCACCGACACAATGGGTGGATGTCACTCGTCACCGCGCTGATCTACCGCCGTCGCCACCGCCTCCTGGGCCGCCTGGTCCAGGAGGCGCTCGCCGTCTACGGCATGGAGGTGCCGGCCGCCGCCGAGATCGGGCCGGGGCTCGTCGTGTTCCACCGGGGCTTCGGGACCGTGCTGCACCCGTACACCACCCTCGGCACCGGCGTGACGCTGTACAACGGCGTGACCGTCGGCCGGGCCGACCCCTGGGTGCCGCAGGAGGCGAGCGCGATGCGGCGGGTGGTGGTGGAGGACGGCGCGGTGCTGTGCGCGGGCGCCAAGGTGGTCTGCAAGACCGGGGTGCTGACGGTCGGCGCCGGCACCGTGGTCGGCGCCAACGCCGTCCTGACCCGCTCCACCGGGCCGGGCGAGATCTGGGCCGGCGCCCCCGCCCGGAAGGTCGGGACGCGGGCGGACTGGCCGGTCCGCACGGCGGGGACGGGGGCGAGCGCGGGCACGGCCGCGGTCGGGCCGCGCGCCTGAGTACGCGGCCGGGGCCGCTCCGGCCGACGGCCGGTCAGCGGCCGGCCACCGCCGGCAGGTGCCCTGTCGCGCACTCCGCGTACCGGTGGACCGCCGCGCCCCGCCGCCCCTCGCCGGGCCGTCCGCCCGGGCCCTCCAGCTCGCCCGCCAGACCGTGGTGGATCGTCCGGCCGCCGCGGCCGCCGGACCACCAGGCGTCCGACAGGTGGACGACCAGGGTGGCCGGGTGCTGCGGCTCGGGACGCTCCAGCACGAGTTCGCACCGGGCCTCCCCCGCCGGGAAGGTCACCACGGCCTCGCTGGTCCGCAGCCGCGCCCGGCGCGGCTCCCGCTCCACCGCCCAGTACGCCGACACCTTCACGTCCAGCCGTCCGTCGAGGCCGCCCTCGCCGGGCCGGACGAACTCCTCGTCCGGCACCCAGCGGGCGTGGTTGCGGATGTCGTCCGGACCGAACCACTCCGCCCAGCTGATCCAGTAGCCCGCGATCCGCTTGATCGTCATGGCCTCGCGGAGGATCCGGACCGGGATGCGGGTCAGACTCGTGGGCTCGCTCATCAGCAGGACACGACCGTCCTCGTCGACCCGGGCCTCGGGCTCGGGCTCGAAGGAGAGGACGGTCACCTGCTCACAGGTCACCTCGCCGTCGTCCTTGCGCCGACTCGTCTGCCTCATGGGTGAACCACCTTGCCGGGGTGCGGAGTTCGTCGATTCGCGGCCGCCGCCCGGACGCCGGGCCGACCATGCCCGCGCAGCTTACGGCGCCCGCCCGGCCAGGGCGAACGATTCCGGCGAATCCTCCCGGAGCGGGCGATGCACGGCTATTCTGCGCGTGCACACGGAGCCGTCCGTGCCGGCGGGCGGCCGCACGCCCGCACGTCATCCGCACGGAATCCGCTTGGAAGGAGCCCGCCCGATGGGCGACGCACACTGGCGGGAACTCCGCCGCGAGCCGATCCACAGCGCCTTCGGACGCGGCACCGACCGGGTGACCTTCGCCATGCCGGACGGCCGCGAGGAGGTCTACCACCTGGGCAACGAGTACTCCTGCGCGGCCGTCGTCGCACTGACCCCGGACCGGCGCATCGTGCTCACCCGGCAGTTCCGGCCCGGACCGCAGGCCCTGCTGTACGAACTGCCGGGCGGCGTCGTCGACCCGGGCGAGTCCCCCGAGGACGCCGCCGCGCGCGAACTCGCCGAGGAGACCGGCTACCGGGGCAAGGTGGAACACGTCACCGCCGTCTGGCACGACGCCTACTCCAACGGCGTGCGCCACGCCTGCGTCGCCACCGACTGCACCCCGACCGCCCGGATCGCGCACGACCGCAACGAGTTCATCGAGGTGGTGCTGATGGACCTGGCGGAGTTCCGCGACACCGTGCTGCGCCGCGGCCTGCTCTCCGACGTCGGCCCGGCCTATCTGGGCCTCGACCACCTCGGCCTGCTCTGACCGGGCCGGTCGGGCCCGGCCGGGGCGAGACCGGGGCCGGGGCGCGGTCAGGGTGCGGTCGGGAGGCGGTCCAGGACGAGCCCGAAGTGGGTCCGGTAGGCGCTCAGGGCCGCGTCGGCGTCGAGGAGTTCCTCGGTGCGGGTCCCGTCGGGGGCGGTGCGCAGCAAGCGGGTGCCGCCGGTCGCGCGGGTGCTGGTGAGGGTGGTCCGGCCGCCGTCGGGAGTGGGGCGGGAGCAGGTGGTCGCGCGGGTGAAGTGCGAGTCGGGGGACGTGGTCTGCCACCAGCAGGTCGGGGTGAAGTCGGCCAGCCGGTACGGGCGGGGGTCGAGGCGGTACTGCGGCGCGCCGTCGAGGGCGACGTCCAGGTCACCGGCACCGCCGGCACCCGGGGTGACGGCGCTCGGGGTGACGGCACCCGGGGTGACGGCACCCGGGTCGCCGGCGCTCGGGGTGACGGTGAAGACTCCCGCCGGGTCCTGCTGCGGGCCGCGCTCGTCGAGGCGCAACGGCCGGCGGGCGAACCTGCCGAAGCCGACGTCCACCAGCCACGCCACCCCGTCCGCCTCCACCCGCAGCGCCAGGTGGTCGAACGGCGGCCCGGGCTCGGCCCCGTCGAAGACCCGGGCGGCGAGCAGCTCGACGCGGTAGCCGAGGGCCCGCAGCAACCCGGCGAAGGCGCCGTTGAGTTCATAGCAGAACCCGCCGCGCCGACGCCCCACGACCTTCTCCAGCAGCGCCTCCGGTTCGAGCACGACGGGCTCGCCGAGGTGGATGCTCAGATTCTCGAACGGAACGGCGTCCAGGTGCGCCTCCTGGAGCCGTGCCAGCTCGGCCGCGCCGGCACGGGCGGGCCGCTCGGCCCCGATCCGGGCGAGGTAGGCCGCCACCCGCTCGACGGTCGGGATCTCCGTGTCCTGCAATGGCTCGTCCATGGTCACCATCCAAGCGGACCCGGTGCCTCCGGTCATCGGGCCTCGGACCTAGGTCGTACGGGTCGCCCCTGCGCCCCGGGGCGCGGGAAGCCGGAGGGGCCCACTTCCCGCGCGAGGGCGGGCGGGTCAGGGAACGAGGACGCTGCGGCCGCCGAGCGCGGCGTAGGACTCGCCGGGGACGACGAACTTCTCGACCGCGCCCTCGCAGCTCGTCCCGCCCCTGACCTGCACCACCGAGTCCGTCCAGTTGGTGACCACCGGCTGGACGAAGTCGCCGAGCGGGAGGCACCCGCGCGGGTCCTGGTACGCGGCGCCGTCGACGATCAGGATCCCGTGGGCCGCGTACGCGGTGTTCGGGACCGCGACGGCGAGGGCGGCGGCGGCCAGCCAGGCCCCGAGAACGGTAGCCGTGCGTCGCTTCTCCATGCGTCCACATTCCTTTCGGCCGGAGCGGGGCGGCCCTGCGCCGCCCCACCGGTGCGACTCAACGTAACCGCGAGGTGACGTGGCGTCGGGGACGGAGCGGCGCGGCGGCCGGGCGCGGAGCGGGAAGTCGGAGCGGTCGACTTCCGGTGCGGGATTCTCGGACCCGGCTGTCACAACAGGGCCGCCGCGATACGTCAGGGAGGCAGAGCGGTATCACCGGCCGCCGGACGGAGAGGAACAGCACCATGCTCACCAGGGTCATGTACGTCACGGTCTACGTCACCGACCAGGACCGCGCGCTGCGGTTCTACACCGAACAGCTGGGGCTGGAGAAGCGCGTCGACTACGCCGGCCCGGACGGCCGCTTCCTCACCGTGGGCGCGGAGGGCCACCCGTTCGAGATCATCCTCTGGCCGCACGCCCCGGCCGCCGGGCAGCCCTCGCGATCGGAGGAGGTGTCGGCCCCCGGTCCGATCGTCCTGGAGTCGGACGATCTGAGGAAGGACGTGGGGATCTGGCGCGAGCGCGGGGTGGAGCTCGACCGGCACGAGCCCGAGGAGTACCCCTTCGGCCTCCGCGTCGAGGCCCGGGACCCGGACGGCAACCGGGTCTCGCTGCGCCAGCAGCGGCCGGTGCTGGCCGACCGGGCCTGAACGGCGCGGCCGCCCGGCTCAGTCGCTCGGGCCGGCCGCGCGGAGACGGGCCTCGGCCGCACCGGCCCCGGGCGGGTCCGCGACGAACAGCACGCGGAGGCCACCGCCGGCGGCCGCGTCCAGGATCTCGAGGAGCAGGGCGAGCCGGTCCGGCGGCTCGTCCGCCAGGACGGCGTCGGCGTCCACGACGAGGACGAGGAGGCGGGGCACCGCCGATCCGGCACCGGGCGGGCGGAGCGCGTCGTTGAGGCACTCCTCGAAGGCGTCCCAGTTGTGGCCGAAGTAGCCGGGGAACGGGAGCGCCCGCGCCCACTCGGCGAACAGGGCGGCCGCGGTACGGCAGTTCGCGCCCCGGACGAGGCGGAGCCGGTCCGCACCGGTTGCGAAGCCCGCCCAGGTCCGGCCCGGCAGGAGGTCCCACCGGGCCGGACCGAGCGGGGGGCCGGAAGCCGCGGGCACGTCAGCAGCCTCCGGAGATCTCGCGGAAGTTGGCGTAGTGGTCGTCGGTGTACCAGGTCCGCTCGGAGTTGTCGTCGCGGACCAGGCGCTCGGCGTCCCGGTGGGTGGCGGGCGTCGGGCGGGGGTTGACGTCGTACTCGTGGTAGGCGCCGCCGGACGGGAGGTCCCCGCTGCGATTGCCGTACGGGTTGCTGCCCCGGATGTACGCCGGGCCCGGAATCCGGAAGTCGACCGGGCGGGAGTTGATGGGCCACCCGATGCCCCGCCAGATGTGGCAGGCCCGTTCGACCTGCCCCGGGAACTCCTCGACGGGGAGCGGGGGTTGGAGGACCGCCCGGACGGCCGGCGCGGCTGCCGGCGCGGGGGCGGCGGGGGCGAGCGAACAGGCCAGGGCGAGGACGAGCGCGCCCCAGGCCGGACGGCGGAGGGTCATGGGGGTTCCCGATTCGGTGCGGGGGTGTGTGCACAGAAGGGGTACCGCACAGCCGCCGAACACCCACCGGGCCACGCCGCCCCCACCCCACCCCCCACCCGTCCGAGTGACACCCCCCACCGCCCGCGGAGGCGCCGGCGAAGCCCCGGCGGGGACCGGTGGAGGTGGGGCGGCGTGGGAGGATCGGGTGGGTCCGGTCGATTCGTTGAAAGGGTCTCCAGTCCATGGGCTCGCAGCACTACGCCGTCCTCAAGACCAACCACGGCGAGATCACCGTCAAGCTCTTCCAGTTCCACACGCCGAAGACCGTGCGCAACTTCGTGGAGCTGGCCGAGGGCGGGCGGGAGTGGACCGATCCGGCGACCGGGGCGGTCACCACGGCTCCGCTGTACGACGGGACGACGTTCCACCGGGTCATCCCCAACTTCATGATCCAGGGCGGCGATCCGCTGGGCGACGGCACGGGCGGGCCCGGGTACGAGTTCGCCGACGAGTTCCACCCCGAGCTGTACTTCACCAAGCCGTACCTGCTGGCGATGGCCAACGCGGGCCCGAACACCAATGGTTCGCAGTTCTTCATCACCACCCGGGCGACCCCGCACCTCAACCGCAAGCACACCATCTTCGGCGAGGTCGCCGACGCGGCCGGCCAGAAGGTGGTGGACGCCATCGCGGCCACCCCGACCGGGCCGGGCGACCGGCCGCTGGAGCCCGTGGTCATCGAGTCGGTGACCGTCGAGCGGCGGTAGACCGGCGTGAGGAGTGGGAGGTCGGCGCGTCCGACTTCCCACTCCTCACGGCCGGACTTCCCACTCCGCCCGACCGGACTTCCCACTCCCCCCGGCCGGACTTCCTACTCCGCCCGGCCGAACACCACCCGCAGCACCTCCCGGGCCAGCTCCTCCACGTCCACCCCGGCCCCGCTCTCCGGCAGGGCGCCGTTCAGCCAGAGGCTCGCGAAGCCGTGCGCCAGTGACCACGCGGCGATGGTCGTCGCCCGGTCGGGCCGCTCCCCCCGGGACAGCTCCCGGCCGCTGGCCGCGAGCACCGCCCCCGCGCGCTCACGCGCCAGTGCCATCTCCGGGTCGTCCGCCCGGTACAGCTCCGGCCGGAACATCACCTCGAAGTACGCCCGGTGGTCCACCGCGAACCGCACGTACGCCACCCCGGACCCGTACGGATCCCCCGCCGCCCGCTCCAGCGCGTCCGCGAACAGCTCGAAGCCCTCCGCCGCCACCGCCGTCAGCACCCCCGCCTTGTCGCCGAAGTGGTGCGCCGGCGCCGCGTGCGAGACCTCCGCCCGGCGTGCCAGCTCCCGCAGGCTCCAGCCGGACGGCCCGGACTCCGTGATCGCCGCGATCGCGGCGTCCAGCACGGCCCGCCGCAGATTCCCGTGGTGGTAGCTCTCGGCCCTGCCCATGGCACATCCCTCTCGTCGGCGACCCCCCGAGCATATCTAGGCATTGACAAGTTTGCTCGCCCGAGCCAATCTTTCCAGTGACAAGATTGACCAGCGACAAGCTTGGAGAGTCCGCCATGGCCCCCTCATCGCCCTTCTCGGTGGCTTCGCCGTCCTCCGCCTGCTCGGGCTCCTCGCCGTCGACACCCTCGACGCCTGGCAGCCCGCCGTGCGCGGCGCGCTCGCCCTGATGTTCGTCACCACCGGCGTGCCGCACTTCCTGCCCGCCTTCCGGCGCGACTTCGTCGCGATGGTCCCACCGGTGCTCCCCCGCCCCGAACTGCTCATCACGCTCACCGGCGTCCTCGAACTGGCCGGTGCCGCCGGGCTCCTCGTCCCGCCGCTCGCCCCCTACGCCGCCGCCGGACTCGCCCTGCTGATGCTCGCGATGTTCCCCGCCAACGTGCACGCCGCCCGCACCGGCGGCACCCTCGCCGGGAAGCCCGTCACCCCGCTGCCCGCGCGCACCGCGCTGCAGGTGCTGTTCGTCGCGGCCGCGGTCGCGGCGGCGCTCTGAGCAGCGCACCGGAGCACCGCACCGGAGCGGGAGGCCGACGGGCCCGGAAACGCGCGGACGCGGCCCGCTCGAGCTGCGGGCCGCGTCCGAATGCGAGAAGGGGTGAGCCCTTACTCCACGATGCCGGACTTGGCGATGGTGACCTTGGCCTTGGTACGGCCGCTCTGCGAGCCGAGGCCCTCGATCTTCTGCACCAGGTCCAGGCCCTCGACGACCTCGCCGAAGACGACGTGCTTGCCGTCCAGCCAGTCGGTGACGATGGTGGTGATGAAGAACTGCGAGCCGTTGGTGTTCTTGCCCGCGTTGGCCATCGAGAGCTGGCCCGGCTTGGTGTGCTTGAGGTCGAAGTTCTCGTCCGCGAACTTCTCGCCGTAGATGCTCTTGCCGCCGGTGCCGTCACCGCGGGTGAAGTCACCGCCCTGGAGCATGAAGCCCGGGATGACGCGGTGGAACGACGAGCCCTCGTAGCCGAAGCCGTGCTGGCCGGTGGCGAGCTCGCGGAAGTTCTGCGCGGTCTTCGGGACGACGTCGTCGAAGAGCGTGAAGACGATCCGGCCGGCCGGCTCGTCGTTGATGGTGATGTCGAAGAAAACGTTGGAACCCATGCAGGGATCATGGCATGCCGGGCGCCCCGTCGCGCGGCACACCCCCCGACGACCGGGCCGGAGCCGGACTTCCCCGACCGGAGCCGGCCGCCCGGGTCGCCGTCGGACGCCCCGGGACAGCCCGCCCGCTACGCCGCCCGGTGGGCCAGCAGGTACGCCTGCGGGGTCCGCTCGTCGGGTTCCGGTTCGCGGACCAGGCGGGTGGTGACCGTCAGGCCGGCCGCCCCGGCCAGCGCCTCGATCCGCTCCGGCCGCCCGCGACGGAAGTCCAGGGCGACGGGGCGGCCGAAGGGCCGCTCGAGCCGCAGGACGTCGTCCCCCACCTGGAAGGCCAGCAGCAGCGGGGCGCCGGGGGCCAGGACGCGGTGGAACTCCGCGAACACCCGCGGGAGTTGTCCGGCGGGGGTGTGGATGATCGAGTACCAGGCGACAGCGCCGGCCAACTCGCCGTCACGGTAGGGCAGATCGAGCAGGGACCCGGTCGCGAAGGGAATCGCCGGGTGGGCGGCACGGGCCAGTTCGACCATGCGCGGGGAGAGGTCGAGACCGGAAACGTCCAGGCCGAGCCCGGCCAGGTGGCCGGTGATCCGGCCCGGACCGCAGCCCAGGTCGGCGACCCGGCCGCCGCCGGCCGTCGTCACCAGTTCGGCGAACACCCCGAGCAGGGCGCGGTCCCAGGGCATCGCGGCCAGCGCGTCGCGGTAGCGGTCGGCGTAGTCGGCGGCGACGGAGTCGTAGAACGTCCGTGCGGCGGTGAGGAATTCGGGCTCGGCGGTGGTCACGGCGACCGACCCTACCGGGGGCACTGCGCCGGATGCGGCAGGGGTGGTGGCGGTGATCGACCGAGCCGGACCGGAGGAAGCGCGCGGCTACGACTAGACGGCGGCCGGCGGAACGATCAACTCGAACGGATCACCGAGGTGACGGCCCGCCGTGCGTGCTAGAACCGTCGGCGACAGTGAACGCTCACCCGCGATCATCGTCACCCGCACCGTGCACCCACCGGCAACTCCTCCGACCGAAGGAGAACCATGTCCGTCGCACGAACCGTCCGTTCCGTCCGCAACGCCCTGCTGGCGGTCCTCGCCGCAGTGGCGCTGATGCTCTCCGGCGCGGTCACCGCCACCAACGCCTCCGCCACCACCACGGGGCTGGACGGCAGCTGGGCCTGCTCCGTCCCGGCCGGCTACGTCTACGACCAGGTGTCCATGAACCGCAGCTGCAGTGGCGGCGGCACCTGGAACTCGCCGCAGTTCCACCTGCGCACCCCGGTCGACGGGCTGACCGCCTGTATGAGCGCGCCGGGCTTCGTCTACGACAACATCACCTGGGGCCTGTCCTGCAGCCAGCAGTCCGGCGTGACCTCGAACATGTACCACCTGCGCACCCCGTACGACGGCCTCACCGCCTGCGTCGGCACCCCCGCCTTCACCTACGACTACGTCAGCTACACCTCCGGGTGCAGCCTGAACCAGGGCGTCCAGGCCACCACCTTCCACCTCCGCACCCCGCGCAACGGCCTCTGGGCCTGTGACGTCCCCCGCGGCTGGACCTACAGCACCACCACCTCGAACCTGGACTGCGCCACCATCCGCGGTGTGCCGACCACCAAGTTCCTGCTGGTCGGCTGAGCCCGCGCCGGGGCCGGCCCGGCCCCGGGACGACGAACGGCGGGCGACCCGGCGGCGGCCGGGTCGCCCGCCCGTCCCTTCAGGACAGCTCCAGCTCCGCGACCGCCTGGTCCCCGCTGAACTCCCCGGTCGGGCGGAAGCCGAGACGCTCGTAGAACCCCGCCGGGCCGTCCTCCCCCGGCACATAGGTGACCGTGACCCGGCTGCCGCCGCGGCGGCGGATCTCCGCGGCGACCTGCTCCACGGCGAAGCGGCCGTAACCCTTGCCCTGGGTGCCGGCGGCGATGTTGAGGCGCCAGAGTCCGGAGCGCGGCAGGTCGCCCGGCCGGTCCGGGTAGAAGGTGACGTCGAAGAACGCCATCACGAAGCCGACCGGCCGGTCGCCGTCGTAGACCAGCCTCGGCCAGGCCGTCGCGCCGTGCGCGTACGCCTCGGCCAGCGACTTGGCCACCGGGGCGACCAGGTGCGCCTGGTCCGGACGGACCTCCAGCTCCAGCGCGGCGTCGATGTTGTTCGGGGTGACGGGTTCGAGCCGCAGGGCGGCCGGGGCTGCGGGCAGCGCGGATTCCGTGGACATGCCGGTCAGAGTAGTGAGTGCCCGCCCGCCGGTCTCCCGGATTTCCCGCCGCCCCGGCGGCCCGGGTCCCGGAGCCCCGCGCACTGCCTCACGGCGCGGCCGTGAACACCAGCGAGGCGTTGTGCCCGCCGAAACCGAAGGCATTGGTGAGCACCGCCCCGACCGGCCCCCGGCGAGCGGCCCCCGTGACCACGTCCAGCCCGACCGTCGGGTCCTGCCGCTCCAGGTTGCGGGTGGGCGGCACGATGCCCTCGCGCAGCGCGAGGACCGAGGCGAGCGCCCCCAGCGCGCCCGCCGCGCCGAAGAGGTGGCCGGTCATCGACTTGGTGGCGGTCACCACCGGGTGGGAGCCGATCGCCGCGGTGACCGACTCCGCCTCGGTCCGGTCGCCGAGCTGGGTGGAGGTGGCGTGGGCGTGGACGAGCCCGATGTCCCGCGGCGACAGCCCCGCCCCGGACACCGCCCGGCGGATCGCCCGGACCTGCCCCTCGGCTGCGGCCGCGGTGATGTGGTGGGCGTCCGAGGTGACGGCCGCGCCGGCCAGCACGGCGTGGGCGCGGGCCCGGCGCGCGGCGGCGAAACCGGCCCGCTCCAGCACCACGACAGCCGCGCCCTCGCCGATCACGAAGCCGTCCCGGTCGACGTCGAACGGCCGGGAGGCCCGGCCGGGCTCGTCGTTGCGCAGCGAGTGGGCCCGGGCCTGGGCGAAACCGGCCAGGGTCAGCGGACAGACGCACGCCTCGGCGCCGCCCGCCACCACCACATCGGCCCGGCCGAGCCGGATCAGGTCCAGGCCGAGGGCGATCGCCTCGGCCCCGGACGCGCAGGCGCTCACCGGGGTGTGCGCGCCGGCCCGGGCGCCGAGTTCGATCGAGACCCAGGCGGCCGGACCGTTGGCCATCAGCATCGGCACGGTGTGCGGGGACACCTTGCGGACGCCGGAGGCCTCGAGGACGTCGTCCTGGCCGAGCATGGTGAGCGCGCCGCCGGTACCGGTGCCGATCACCACGGCCAGCCGCTCACCGTCCACCTCGGGACGGCCGGCATCGGCCCAGGCCTGGCGGGCGGCGACCAGCGCGACCTGTTCGCAGCGGTCGAGCCGCCGGGCCAGGACCCGGTCCAGCACCTCGGTCGGCTCGACCGCGAGCTGCCCGGCGATCCGGACCGGGAGCCGGGCCGCCCAGTCGGCCGCGATCGGCCGGACGCCGGTGTCGCCGGCCACCATCGCCGCCCAGGTCGAGGGGACGTCGCCGCCGAGCGGAGTGGTCGCCCCGAGACCGGTGACCAGCACCGGCTCGGGGGCGACGGCTCGGGACGCGTGGTTGTCGGTACCCATCGAAGGAACTCCCTGACTCGTGCGGGACTGTGGGGTGGCCACAACTCCCCGCACCGGTCAGCACGGGGACTTTCGCCACACCGGCCACACTGCCACGGCCCTGATGGGCATTCAGGTGTGTCAGCCAACCGATTCGAACACCGTGGGATTGGAGGAAGTCAACAGGTCCTCGCTAGGCGTCAAAGTCGGTGGAACGGCCCACCGACTCCCAGCCGCGGAGCTCCTCGACGGACGCCTCCAGACTGCCGAGCACGGCGTCGACGGCGTCGCTGCCGAGCGGCAGCCGCAGTGGGGTCCGCTCGGCGGCCAGGGCGGCCAGGATCGCGGCGGCCGCCCGCTCCGGGTCGCCGAGCTGCTTTCCCGCGACCTCCGGCAGCCCCTCGCGGACCGGCCCGACGATCCCGTCGTAGACGGGCAGGGCGGTGGCGAAGGCGAGCGCGCCCCGCTCGGCGAAGGAGGTCCGGAAGGAGCCCGGCTCGACGATCAGCACCTTGACGCCGAAGCCCGCCACCTCCGCGGCCAGCGCCTCGGACAGGCCCTCCAGGGCGAACTTGGTCGCCGAGTAGGCCCCGATGCCCGGGAAGCTCAAGCGGCCGCCCATGCTGGACATCTGGACCACGGCACCCGATCCGCGTTCCCGCATGTGCGGCAGGACGGCCCGGGTGAGCGCGACCGGACCGAAGAAGTGCAGGTCCATGTGGTCGCGCAGCTCGCGGTCGGTGTACTCCTCGACGGCGCCGACCAGACCGCGGCCGGCGTTGTTGACCAGGACGTCGATCCGGCCGTACCGCTCCACGGTGTCCGCCACCACGGCGGCGATCCGGTCGTGGTCGGTGACGTCCAGTCGGACGGGCACCAGTCGGCCGGGGTGCGCCCCGGCCACCTCGGCCAGGGTCTCGGTTCGCCGGACCGCGGCCACCACGGTGTCGCCGGCGGCGAGCGCGGCCCCGGCGAGGGCCAGTCCGAAGCCGGAGTTGGCCCCGGTGATCAGCCAGACCCGGCCGGCGGGGATGTCGGTCGACGTGTCGCCCATGCGTGCGTTCCTCCCGTGATCGTCTTCCCGGCAGGGAAGTTGACGATCACTTCTACGGCGCCGGCGGACCGGGCGTCGAGGAAAAATGCGTCCCGGCCGGAAAGGCGTTCCGGCCGGCAGGACGTCCCGGCCGGACCGGCCGCCGCGACGCCGGGAGCCCCCGGCCGGGTCGTGCTCGGCCGGGGGCTCCCGGGGTGTCCGCGCGGGAGGGCGCGGACCGTGCTTTCCGGCGGATCCGGGCTACGGCAGGTTGCGGGCCATCACGATGCGCTGGATCTGGTTGGTGCCCTCGTAGATCTGCGTGATCTTCGCGTCCCGCATCATCCGCTCCAACGGGTAGTCCCGCGTGTACCCGTAACCGCCCAGCAACTGCACCGCGTCCGTCGTGATCTCCATCGCCGCGTCCGACGCGAAGCACTTCGCCGCCGCCCCGAAGAACGTCAGGTCCCCGTCCTCCCGCTGCGACCGCGCCGCCGCCGCGTACGTCAACTGACGCGCCGCCTCCAGCTTCATCGCCATGTCCGCCAGCATGAACTGCACACCCTGGAAATCACCGATCGGCTTCCCGAACTGCCTGCGCTCCCGCACATACCCCTTCGCGTAGTCCAGCGCGCCCTGCGCGATCCCCAGCGCCTGCGCCGCGATCGTCACCCGCGTGTGGTCCAGCGTCCGCATCGCCGTCGCGAACCCCGTACCCTCCGCACCGATCATCCGGTCCGCCGGGATCCGCACGTTGTCGAAGTACACCTCACGCGTCGGCGAGCCCTTGATGCCCAGCTTCCGCTCGGGAGCACCGAACGACACCCCCTCGTCGCCCTTCTCCACCACGAACGCCGAGATCCCCCTGGACCGCAGCTCCGGGTCCGTCACCGCCATCACCGTGTAGAACTCCGACACCCCCGCGTTGGTGATCCAGCGCTTCACACCGTTCAGCACCCAGAAGTCCCCGTCCCGCACGGCCCGGGTCTTCATGCCCGCCGCGTCGGACCCGGCGTCCGGCTCCGACAGGCAGTACGAGAACATGCCCTCGCCCCGGGCCAGCGCCCCCAGGTACCTGGCCTTCAGCTCCTCCGAACCCGACAGCTGCACCGGCAGCGAACCCAGCTTGTTCACCGCCGGGATCAACGACGACGAGGCGCACACCCGCGCCACCTCCTCGATCACGATCACCGTCGCCAGCGCGTCCGCCCCGGAACCCCCGAACTCCTCCGGCACGTGCACCGCGTGCAGATCGTTGCCCTGCAACGCGTCCAGCGCCTCCTGCGGGAACCGCCCCGCCTCGTCCACCTCCGCCGCGAACGGAGCGATCTTCGCCTCGGCCAGCGAACGCACCGCCTCACGGAGCATCACGTGCTCCTCGGAGATCCGGAAGAGATCGAAGTCCGCCGCGCCTGCGCCGCCCGCCATGATGCCTGCCTCTTCGAAGAGTCGTGCCGGCCCTGCGGCCGGTCGGTTACCGCCGGGTAGTGATCCTAGGGCGCCGACCTGCGGCTGCCTAGGACATGTGTTTCCGGTCAGTCCACGTCCGTGCCGAGGGTGTCGCCGGCCCGGTGCTCCTGGAAGTACTGGTCCGTCCGGTCGTTGCGGATCGCCTCCCACAGCTGCGCCGCCGGGCGGTCCGCCAGCAGCACCACGCTCTGCTCGCCCCGGGTGGCGAACCCACCGAACGGCGCGTTCATGAAACGGACGCTGTCGGCACGCAGCGAGCGCAGGCCCCAGGCGAGCTGGAACAGGTCGGTGTTGGACAGCCGGTCGTCCACGCTGACCACCTCGCCGACGGTGCCCAGCAGACCGCCCAGCCGCGACGGGCTGGTGAGCGTGCCGGAGTCCATCACCTTGAGCATCAGGGCGCGCAGGAAGTTCTGCTGGCGCTTGGTCCGGTCGAGGTCGCCGCCGGGCAGCCCGTAGCGCTCGCGGACGTAGAGCAAGGCCGTGGCACCGTCCATGTGGTGGGTGCCGGCCTCCCAGGCGCGGGCCTCGCCGACGCCCTCGATGGTGCGCGGAACGGTGATGTCCACACCGCCGACGGCGTCGGTGAGGGCGCGGAAGCCGTTCCAGTCGATCACGGCGAGGTGGTCGATCCGGATGCCGGTGAGGTTCTGCACGGTCTCGGTCATCAGGGCCGGGCCGCCCCAGGAGTAGGCGGCGTTCAGCTTGGCCTCGCCGTGCCCCGGGACCGGCACCCAGCTGTCCCGGGGCAGTGAGACCAGGGTCGCCGAGCTCCGGTCGTCGGAGAGGTGCAGCAGCATCATGGTGTCGCTGCGGGCCGCCCCGGCCTGCCAGGCCGGGGCCTTGGCCGCGCTGCCGGTGGTGGGGGTGTCGGAGCGGGCGTCCAGACCGACCAGCAGCAGGTTGAGCCCGCTGCCCGGGACGGGCTTCGGCTGCGCCGACTCCGGCGCGGTCGGGAAGGCGTCCGGGATCCGGTGCACGGAGGAGGCGTAGTGCTCGGCGGTCCACCAGAGGGCGCCGCAGCCGCCGACGACGAGGACGAGCAGGGCGGAGAGGGTCCAGAGCAGCACCCGGCGGGTCCGGCGGCGCCGGGCCGGCGGCTCGCGGTCGGGCGGCGGGTCCTCGGCGTCGTCGGCAGGGCCCTCCTCGGCACCCGGCGCACCGGACGCCGGTTCGAAGAGGCTCAGGCCGGACGGCACCGGCCGCGGCGCGGGCTCGCCAGACTGCTCGTCCTCCGGCTCCATGTGCGTATTGTGCCGCCGCCCCGGGCCGCGCGGGGAGCTTTCGGGACAACGGCCGGAACCGGGACGGTCTGGGCGCTTTCCCCACGGCCGGATAGCATCGGTGGGCGCGGCCCGGTGGGACCGCGTCCACCCTCGCCCGTCGCCCGCCCGAAGGGGAAACCGTGACCCTCCGCATCTCCGTGATCGGTACCGGCTATCTCGGCGCCACCCACGCCGCCGCCATGGCGGAGTTCGGCTTCGAGGTGCTGGGTCTGGACATCGACCCGGAGAAGATCGCCACCCTCACCGCCGGCCAGGTCCCGATGTACGAGCCGGGCCTGTCCGAGCTGCTGCTCAAGCACGTGGCGGGGCACGAGGGTTCGACCGGGCGGCTGCGCTTCACCACCTCCGCGCAGGAGGCCGCCGAGTTCGGCGACGTGCACTTCGTCTGCGTCAACACCCCGCAGCGCAAGGGCGAGTTCGCGGCCGACATGTCGTACGTGGACGCCGCGATCGACTCGCTCGCCCCGCATCTGACCCGCCCGGTGCTGGTGGTCGGCAAGTCCACCGTCCCGGTCGGCTCGGCGGGCCGGCTGGCCGAGCGGCTGGCCGCGCTGGCCCCGGTCGGCGAGGGCGCCGAACTCGCCTGGAACCCCGAGTTCCTGCGCGAGGGCTTCGCCGTCCAGGACACCCTGCGCCCGGACCGGATCGTGATCGGCGCCCGCGGCGGGCGGGCCGAGGAACTGCTGCGCGAGGTGTACGCCGAGCCGATCGCCGCCGGGGTGCCGTTCCTGGTCACCGACTACGCGACCGCCGAGCTGGTGAAGACCGCGGCCAACTCCTTCCTGGCCACCAAGATCTCCTTCATCAACGCGATGGCCGAGGTCTGCGAGGCGGCCGGCGCGGACGTCACCCAGCTGAGCGCGGCACTCGCGCTGGACGACCGGATCGGCGGCAAGTTCCTCAACTCCGGTCTGGGCTTCGGCGGCGGCTGTCTGCCCAAGGACATCCGGGCGTTCATGGCGCGGGCCGGCGAACTGGGCGCCGACCAGGCGCTGACCTTCCTCCGCGAGGTCGACTCGATCAACATGCGCCGCCGCTCCCGGATGGTCGAGCTGGCGCGCGAGCAGTGCGCCGGCGGCTTCCTGGGCCGGCGGATCGCCGTCCTCGGCGCCGCGTTCAAGCCCAACTCGGACGACATCCGCGACTCGCCCGCGCTCAACGTGGCCGCCCAGATCCAGCTCCAGGGCGCGCAGGTCACCGTCTACGACCCCAAGGCGATGGACAACGCGCGCAAGATGTTCCCCGGGCTCGCCTACGCCGACTCCGCGCTGGAGGCCGCCGAGGGCGCGCACGTCGTCCTGCACCTCACCGAGTGGCAGGAGTTCCGCGCGCTCGACCCGGCCGAGCTGGGCGCGGTCGTGGCCGAGCGCCGCCTGCTCGACGGCCGCAACGTCCTGGACGCCGACGCCTGGCGCGCCGCCGGCTGGACCTACCGCGCGCTCGGCCGCCCGAGCTGACGGGAATCCCGGGCCACCGGCCTTCGTTGCCCCGGGCATGACGAACTACGGCGACGAAGCGACGGTCCGCTCCATCCTCACCGGTGAGGGTGACACCTGGGCGGTGGTCGGCCTGTCCACCAACACCGCCCGGGCCGCCCACGGCGTGGCCCGGTTCCTGCAGGAGCGCGGCAAGCGGATCGTGCCCGTGCACCCGAAGGCCGAGACGGTCCTCGGCGAGCCGGGGTACGCCTCCCTCGCGGACATCCCGTTCGAGGTCGACGTGGTGGACGTGTTCGTGAACAGCGCACTGGCCGGGGAGGTGGCGGACCAGGCGGTGGCCGTGGGGGCGAAGGCGGTCTGGTTCCAGCTCGGTGTGGTGGACGAGGCGGCCTACGCCCGGACCACCGCCGCCGGGCTGGAGATGGTCATGGACAAGTGCCCCGCGATCGAGTTCCCGCGGCTGGGCTGAGCCCGCCGGGGCCGGTCGGGCGCCGACCTCGCGGGCCCGGTGGGGCGCTCGGACCGCCCCACCGGGCCCACGGGGTCGGCCGTGCGGGCGGGGTCAGCCGTCCAGGCGCGCGAGGGTGGCGATGGACGGTGCCCGCCCCGCCTCGCGCAGGCGGGCGGCGGCGCTCTCCGCGTCGCGCAGCACGCGGACGGCGTTGTGCCAGGTGAGCTTGGCGAGGTCGCCCTCCGACCAGCCTCGGCGCAGCAGTTCGGCGATCAGGTTGGGATAGCCGGCGACGTCGTCGAGGCCGTCCGGGAGGAACGCGGTGCCGTCGAAGTCGCCGCCGATGCCGATGTGGTCGACACCGGCGACCTCCCGCATGTGGTCGAGGTGGTCGGCGACGGTGGTGACGGTGGCGACCGGGCGCGGGTTCGCCTCCTCGTAGGCGCGCTGGCAGGCCATCCCGGCCGGGGTGGTGTCGAGGTGGTCGAAGCCGTGGGCGCGCATGTTCTCGTCGGCGGCGGCGGTCCACTCGATCGCGGCGGGCAGGATGAACTTGGGCACGAAGGTGGCCATCGCGACGCCGCCGTTGTCGGCGAGGCGGGCGAGCACGTCGTCCGGGACGTTCCGCGGGTGGGCGCAGACCGCGCGGGACGAGGAGTGCGAGAACAGCACCGGGGCCTCGCTGACCCGCAGGGCGTCGCGCATGGTGTCGGCGGAGACGTGCGAGAGGTCGACCAGCATGCCGAGCCGGTTCATCTCCCGGACGACCTCCTCGCCGAAGGCGGTGAGGCCGCCGGCCGCGGGCTCGTCGGTGGCGGAGTCGGCCCACGGCGTGTTGTCGTTGTGGGTGAGCGTCATGTAGCGGACGCCGAGCGCGTGCAGGGCGCGCAGGGTGGCGAGCGAGCAGTCGATCGAGTGACCGCCCTCGGCGCCGATCAGGGAGGCGATCCGGCCCTCGGCGCGGGCGGCCTCCAGGTCGTCGGCGGTGAGCGCGAGCCGCAGCCGGTCGGGGAAGCGGTCGACCAGGGCGTGCACGAAGTCGATCTGCTCCAGAGTGGCGCTCACGGCGTGGTCCCCGGCGAGCCGGCTGGGCACGTAGACGGACCAGAACTGCGCGCCGACCCCGCCCGCGGTGAGGCGGACGAGGTCGGTGTGCAGCCGGGTGCTCTGGTCGGCGGCCAGGTCGAGCGCGTCGAGGTCGTAGCCGACCTGCTCGCGCATCGCCCACGGGAGGTCGTTGTGGCCGTCCACCACGGGGGCGGTGCGAAGGACGGCCCGGGCGCGCTCCAGCAGGGCGGCGGGCGTGGAATCCAGCAGCTCAGAGGTCATACGAGCTGTTGTATCCGACCAGACTGCTTTTATGACTACTTTCCGAAGCCGAACGAGGCGGAACCCGCCACCTTGGCCCGGAGCTTCTTGCCCTTCTCGGTGGCCTGGCTGTTCAGCTCGGCCTGGAACTCGGTCATCCGCTCGGTGAGCTCCGGGTCGAACGCGGCCAGCATCCGCACCGCGAGCAGGCCCGCGTTGCGCGCGCCCGCCACCGAGACGGTCGCCACCGGGACGCCGGCCGGCATCTGCACGATCGACAGCAGGCTGTCCATGCCGTCCAGGTAGCGCAGCGGCACCGGCACGCCGATCACCGGCAGCGGGGTGACGGAGGCGAGCATGCCGGGCAGGTGGGCGGCGCCGCCCGCGCCCGCGACGATCGCCTTCAGACCGCGCTTGTGGGCGCTCTCGCCGTACGCGACCATCTCGCGCGGCATCCGGTGCGCGGAGACGACGTCGACCTCGTAGGGGATCTCGAACTCGTCGAGCGCCTGGGCGGCCGCCTCCATCACGGGCCAGTCGGAGTCCGAGCCCATGACGATGCCGACGAGAGGAGAGGTGGGGGCGGTGGGGGCGGTCATTCGGTGATCGTTCCTCGCAGGTAGGCGGCCGCGTGGCGGGCGCGCTCACGGACGTCCTCGAGGTCGTCCCCGAAAACGTTGACGTGGCCGACCTTGCGGCCGGGCTTCACGTCCTTGCCGTACATGTGGATGCGCAGCCCCGGGTCGCGGGCCATGCAGTGCAGGAAGGCGCGGTACATGTCCGGGTAGTCGCCGCCGAGGACGTTGACCATCACGGTCCACCTGGCGCGCGGCCGGGGGTCGCCGAGCGGCAGGTCGAGGACGGCCCGCAGGTGGTTCTCGAACTGCGAGGTGACCGCGCCGTCCTGGCTCCAGTGACCGGAGTTGTGCGGGCGCATGGCCAGCTCGTTGACCAGGATCCGGCCGTCCCGGGTCTGGAACAGCTCGACCGCGAGGTGGCCGGTGATGTCCAGCTCGCCGGCGATCCGCAGGGCCAGCTGCTGGGCCTCGTCGGACAGCGCGGGGTCGAGGTCCGGCGCGGGGGCGGTGACCTCGGCGCAGACGCCGTTCTCCTGGACGCTCTCCACCACCGGGTAGGCGACCGCCTGGCCGCTGGGCGAGCGGACCACGTTGGCCGCCAGCTCGCGGACGAAGTCGACCTTCTCCTCGGCGAGCACCGGGACACCGGCGAGGAACGGGGCCGCGGCCGCGTCCTCGTCGCCGACCACCCAGACGCCCTTGCCGTCGTAGCCGCCGCGGACGGTCTTCAGGACCACCGGGTAGCCGGTGCCCTCCTCGGCGAACGCGGTCACGTCGGCCGGGTCGGCGACGATCCGGTGCCGGGGGCAGGGGACGCCGATGGAGTCGAGCTTGGCCCGCATCACGCCCTTGTCCTGGGCGTTGACCAGCGCGTCCGGCCCGGGCCGGACGGCGATGCCGTCGGCCTGCAGGGCCCGCAGGTGCTCGGTCGGCACGTGCTCGTGGTCGAAGGTGATCACGTCGCAGCCGGCCGCGAAGCGGCGCAGGGTGTCGAGGTCGCGGTAGTCGCCGAGGACGACGTCGGAGACGACCTGTGCGGCCGAGTCCTGGGGAGTGTCGGCGAGGAGCTTGAACCGGACTCCGAGCGGGATGCCCGCCTGGTGTGCCATGCGGGCAAGCTGCCCGCCGCCGATCATGCCCACCACTGGAAAATTCGCGTTGCCCGGGGAAGTCACCCCGCCAGGATATCCGGGCCGGTCGGAGGCCGTGGAACCGCTCCCGCCGCGACCGCGTCCCTACTCCGGGGTTCGGCAAGGCCCACCCCGGGGGGCTGAGCCGATCGGCGGAACCGGGTAGCCTGGACGGCCAGGTCCTGATACGCGCGGTCCGATCATGTGCGTGCACGCAGGGCTCAAGGG
Source organism: Streptomyces sp. TLI_053 (assembly GCF_900105395.1). Lineage (NCBI taxonomy): Bacteria > Bacillati > Actinomycetota > Actinomycetes > Kitasatosporales > Streptomycetaceae > Streptomyces > Streptomyces sp. TLI_053. The sequence goes on along the minus strand of NZ_LT629775.1, from coordinate 5,853,510 downwards.
AACCGCGGCACCCGCCCCGGCGACCTTTCGTCCCGCACGCACATGGAGGCAGCCCGGTATGGCGACGACCACGGTGTCGGACCTGGCGCAGAAGCTGCGCGGGATCAAGGGCGAGGTCGTGAAGTTCGGCATCGTCGGCCTGAGCGGCGTGATCGTCAATGCCGGTGTCTTCTGGGTCTGCCTGAAGGCGACCGGTCCGATCAACTCCCTCTCGGGCTGGATCGCCACCTCGGTCGCGATCGGCACCAACTACCTCGGCTACCGCTACTGGCTCTACCGCGACCGGGACACGGCCTCGCGCAAGCGCGAGATCACCCTCTTCCTGATCTTCAGCGGTATCGGCATGCTGATCGAGAACGGCATCAACGGCTTCTCGGTGCACGTCCTCGGCTACGACTCGGCCACCAGCCAGCTGATCGCCAAGAACGTCATCGGTCTGACCGCCGGAACGGTCTTCCGGTTCTTCTCCTACCGGACGTGGGTCTTCAAGGCACTGCCGGAACTCCCCGCAGAGCCCGCGGCCGAGCAGCCGACCGTCCAGGACGCCCCGGCCGCCGCGGTGGTCGCCCAGGCCGAGCTGGTGCTGGCCGCCGAGCGCACCCGGCTCGCCAAGGCCGAGTAGGCCCGCGCTCCCCCGTCCCCTCCTCCCGCCTTGCCGCCCCCGGCGCGGCAGGAGGAGAGTGGTGACCGAGGGCGAGCACGGCCGGCGAACGATCGAGGCCCCGGGGGGACCCAGGAGGCTCGCCATGACCTTCGTCCAGATCATCGAGTGCCGGACCGACCGGATGGAAGAGCTCAACGGCCTGATGGACCGCTGGGCCGAGAAGACCGAGGGCCGGCGGACCGTCGACCACGCGATGGTCGGCACCGACCGCTCGGACCCGCGGCACGTGGTGGAGATCGTCGAGTTCGCCTCGTACGAGGACGCCATGCGCAACTCGAACCTGCCGGAGACCGACCGGATCTACCGCGAGATGGTGGCGCTGTGCGACGCGCCGCCCACCTTCACCGACCTGGACGTGGTCCGCGACGAGCGGTTCTGACCGGTCGCGACGGCCTCGCTCAGACCTCGCGCCGGCTGCGGCCGAGGAAGAGCGCGAACACCGCCGGCCGCAGCGAGAGCAGCTCCAGCCGCCCGCCGTCCGCCTCCGCGAGGTCGCGGGCGACGGCCAGCCCGATGCCGGTCGAGTTGCGGCCGCTGACCGCGCGCTCGAACACCCGGTTGCCCAGCTCGGGCGGAACGCCGGGGCCCTCGTCCTGCACCTCGACCACCACGGACGTCCCGGACGGCCGGACCCGCAGGGTGACCGTGCCGGCGCCGTGCATCAGCGAGTTCTCGATCAGGGTGGCCAGCACCTGGGCGACCGTGCCGGGGGTGCCGACGGCGGTGACCCCGCGCAGTCCCTCGACCTGGAGCACCCGCCCGGTGCCGCGCAGCGACGGCCCCCACTCCTCGACCTGCTGCTTGACCACGTCGTCGACGTCGAAGGCGACGGCGGTGGGGCTGCGCGGGTCGCGCTGGGTGGTCAGCAGCCGCTGGACGACGTCGGTGAGCCGCTCGACCTGCTGGAGGGCGATGGTGGCCTCCTCCTTGACCGTGTCCGGGTCCTCGGCCAGCGCGGTGATCTCCTCCAGCCGCATGGAGAGCGCGGTGAGCGGGGTGCGCAGCTGGTGCGAGGCGTCGGCGGCGAGCCGGCGCTCGGCGGTGAGCATCCGGGCGATCCGTTCGGCGCTGACGTCGAGCACCTCGGCGACCCGGTCGAGCTCGGGCACGCCGTAGCGGCGGTCGCGCGGGCGCGGGTCGCCGGAGCCGAGCCGCTCGGCGGTCTCGGCGAGGTCGGTGAGCGGCTGGGCGAGCCGCTTGGCCTGCCAGACGGCGAGGGCGACGGCGGCCTGCACGGCGAGCAGCGCGACCACGCCGAGCAGCAGCAGCATGTTGGCGATCTCGTGGTCGACCGCCTCGCGGGACTGCTCGACGGTGACGGTCTCGCCGCTGGCGCCGCGTTCGACCGCCTTGAGCACGTGGTCGCCGTCGGGCCGCTGCCCGCTGGAGACGATCGCCCGGCCGGGGATGTCCACCTCGACGTACTGGCCCTCGGAGACCTGGTTGGCGAACTTGTCGCCGGTGACCGGCTCGTTGGCGGCGAGCCGGTTCTCCACCAGGGCGAGCACCCGGACGGCGGCGGCGTCCACCCGGTCCTGGGCGGAGCTGACGATGGTGCGCTTCTCCACCACCGCCAGCGGGACGCAGAACACCACGACGACCACCAGGACGACGCCCAGCAGCGAGTTGATCATTCGGCGTTTCACGCTGCCGCTCCCGACGGTGGTGGGCGCCCCCGGCCGGGGCGTCCGCTCGGGCTAATTCTTCTCGAACCGGAAGCCCACTCCGCGCACGGTGGCGATGTAGCGGGGGTTGGCGGCATCGTCGCCGAGCTTCTTGCGCAGCCAGGAGATGTGCATGTCCAGGGTCTTGGTGGAGGTCCACCAGGTGGTGTCCCAGACCTGCCGCATGATCTCCTCGCGGGTGACCACCCGGCCGGCGTCCCGGACCAGCACCCGGAGCAGCTCGAACTCCTTGGCGGAGAGGGTGAGCTCCTCCTCGCCGAGCCAGGCGCGGTGCGACTCGATGTCGATCTTGACGCCGTGCGCGCCGGTGGTGAGCTGGTCGACGTTGCCGCGCCGGAGCAGGGCCCGGACCCGGGCGAGCAGTTCGGCGAGCCGGAACGGCTTGGTGACGTAGTCGTCGGCGCCGGCGTCCAGGCCGACCACCGTGTCGACCTCGTCGGCGCGGGCGGTGAGCACCAGGACGGGGCAGCTGCGGCCGTCCGCGCGCAGCCGGCGGCACACCTCGAGGCCGTCCATCTCGGGCAGGCCGAGGTCGAGCACGACGAGGTCGACCTCCTCGCCGAGCCCGGCGGCCAGTGCGGACGGGCCGTCCTCACGGACGAGCACCTCGTACCCCTCACGGCGCAGCGCCCGGGCGAGCGGTTCGGAGATCGCGGGGTCGTCCTCGGCGAGCAGCACACAGGTCATGGGCTGATGGTAGTCCGCCGGGGTGCGGCCGTTGCCGCCGTGAGGTAGTTCACAGTGCGTGATCGTTATACGGGGGGTGTCCGAGGCCCAACCGCCACGCCCGGCCCGCGCGTTCGCCGAAGATTTTGCTCCTCGAGCTTGCAAGCGAAGGAATAATCACTGCTCGACCATGGATAGCGTGGACTGATCTCGCGCGGACTTTGCCATTTCCATACCTGATGCACGGCTTTTGTCAGCTGATGCCGCCAAATATCGCCACGTACAGTGGTTTCGTCCACGTCCGCCTCCACCCCCCTTGGCGGACGCTGTCAGGCAAGGAACCACTACACATGGCGTCTACGACCCTGGAGCCCGGCGTACAGTCGGCCTCTCCCAGCGGCAAGACCTTCCTCGGGCACCCCCGGGGCCTCGCCACGCTCTTCATGAGCGAGATGTGGGAACGCTTCAGCTACTACGGCATGCGTGCCCTGCTGGTGCTCTACATGACCGCCTCCGTCACCGACGGCGGCCTCGGCATGAAGTTCGCCGTCGCGAGCGCCGTCTACAGCGTCTACACGGCGATGGTCTACCTGCTGGCCCTCCCGGGCGGCTGGATCGCCGACCGCTTCCTCGGCGCCCGGAAGACCGTCGCCCTCGGCGGCACGATCATCATGATCGGGCACTTCCTGCTGGCCCTGCCGGTCAGCGTGTCGTTCTTCGGCGGCCTCGCGCTGATCGCGATCGGCTCGGGCCTGCTCAAGGCGAACATCTCGACGATGGTCGGCCACCTCTACGACGGGCCCAACGACCCGCGCCGGGACGGCGGCTTCACCGTCTTCTACATGGGCATCAACCTCGGTGCCTTCGCCGCCCCGCTGGTCATCGGCACCATCGGCCAGAAGGTCGACTGGCACCTGGGCTTCGCCCTCGCCGGCGTCGGCATGGCCCTGGGCCTCGGCCAGTTCCTGCTCGGCACCCGCCACCTCAGCGCCAAGAGCGACGTGGTGACCTCGCCGATCTCGGCCGCCGAGAAGAGCGCGATCTTCAAGAAGGCCGCCCTGTGGCTCGCCGCCGCGGTCGTCTTCTACGCGGTCGTCGCGCTGACCGGCCACTTCACCATCAACTGGGCGATCTGGCCGCTGTCCATCGCGGGCCTCGCGATCCCGGTCTTCGTCTTCGCCAAGGTGAAGCGCGACAAGGACCTCGACGAGACCGAGCAGTCCCGGATGAGCGGCTACATCTGGTTCTTCGTCGCCGCCGCCGTGTTCTGGATGATCTACGACCAGTCCGGCTCGACGCTGAACATCTTCGCGCAGGACAACACCTCGTCCACGCTGTTCGGCTTCGACTTCCCGTCCAGCTGGTTCCAGTCGCTCAACCCGCTGTACATCATGGCCCTGGCCCCGGTCTTCGCCTGGATCTGGGTGGCGCTCTCGCACCGCTCCAAGAACCCCAGCACCACCGCGAAGTTCTCCTTCGGCCTGCTGATGATCGGCGCCTCGTTCATCGTCATGATGCTGGCGATGGCCGCCGCCTCCGGCGACACCAAGGTCACGCCGCTCTGGCTGGCCTCGGTCTACCTGATCCAGACCGTCGGCGAGCTGACCCTCTCCCCGGTCGGCCTGTCCGTCACCACCAAGCTGGCACCGACCAAGTACGCCAGCCAGATGATGGGCGTGTGGTTCCTCGCGGTCACCGCGGGCGACTGCGTCGCCGCCATCTTCCAGCTCGTCCTCGGTGACGACGTGGTCGGCTCCACCTGGTACTTCGCGGTCCAGGGCGCCATGGCGATCCTCGCCGGCGCGGCGCTGTACATGTACCGCCGCAAGGTCGTGCGGCTGATGGGCGACGTCCACTGACGTCGGCCCGACCGGCACCCGGGGCCGCCGTGGATTCCAGGAATCCGCGGCGGCCCCGGCCGTTCTCCCCCGTCCGGCACCCGGCCTCCCGCCTCTCGACACCTCCCGCCCGGATCTGCCTATGGTGCCCGGCATGCCGACCGACTCGCTCCCCCGCCAGCTCGCCCGCACCGGACGCCTCGCCTTCGGCGCGCCCGCCGCACCCGCCGTCACCGCCGACGGCCGCACCGTGCTCTTCCTGCGCAGTCGCGCCGGCGACGACCCGACCGGACGGCTCTGGGCCCTCGACACCGACACCGGCGAGGAGCGCCTGATCGCCGACCCGGCCGCGCTCGGCGACACCGACGCCGGCCTCCCCGGCGACGGCCTCCCCGAGGCCGAACGGATCCGGCGCGAACGCGCCCGCGTCGTCGGCCGCGGCATCACCGCGTACGCCACCGACGCCACCGGCCGCACCGCCGCCCTCGCCCTGTCCGGCACCCTGCTGCTCGCCGACACCGCCACCGGCGAGGTCCGCCGGGTACCCACCGCCACCGAGGTCCACGACCCCCGCCCCGACCCCACCGGCCGCCGGATCGCCTACGCCGGCGGCGGCGCCCTGCGGGTCGTCGGGGCCGACGGCCGGGACGACCGCGCGCTCGCCGAACCCGAGCACGAGGAGGTCCGCTACGGCCTGCCCGAACACGTCGCCGCCGAGTCCATGCACCGCCACCGCGCCCACTGGTGGTCCCCCGACGGCACCCGGCTGCTGGTCGCCCGGGTCGACGAGCGCCCGCTGCGCCGCCTCCACCACGCCGACCCCGCCGACCCGGCCCGGCCGCCGCGCACGCACCGCTACCCGCTGGCCGGCACCGCCAACGCCGAGGTCACCCTCTGGCTGCTCGACCTCGACGGGTCGCGCACCGAGGTCCGCTGGGACCGGGCCGGCTTCGAGTACCTGACCGCCGCCGGCTGGGACGCCCACGGCCCCTACGCCGCCGTGCAGAGCCGCGACCAGCGCACCGTGCTCACGCTCGCGGTCGACCCGGCCGACGGCACCACCCGCGTCCTCGCCGAACGCCACGACGAGCACTGGGTCGAACTCCTCCCCGGTCTGCCCGCCCGGACCGCCGCCGGCTCCCTCGTCGACACCGCCGACCACGGCGACACCCGCCACCTCACCGTCGACGGCACCCCCGTCACCCCGCCCGGCCTCCAGTTGCGCGCCGTCCTCGGGACCGACGGCGAGCAGGTGCTGTTCACCGCCTCCGACGAACCGACCGAGACCCACCTCTGGTCGTGGGACCCGGCCGCGGGCGCCGTCCGGCTCAGCCACGAGCCCGGCACGCACACCGGCGTGCGCCGCGCCGGCACGCTCGTCCACACCGCCCGCACACCCGGCGCGCCCACCGGCCGGACCACCGTCCACCGCCCCGGCCGGCCCGCCGCGACCCTTGTCTCGCACGCACAGACGCCCGTCCTCACCGCCCGCCCCGAACTGCTCCGGCTCGGCCCGCGCGAACTGCGCGCCGCACTCTTCCTGCCCGCCGGCCACCGCCCCGGCGACGGCCCGCTGCCCGTCCTGCTCGACCCCTACGGCGGCCCCGCCACGGCCAAGGTCTCCGCCGCCCCGCACTGGTGGGACCTCACCTCCCAGTGGTTCGCCGACCAGGGCTTCGCCGTCCTGGTCGTCGACGGCCGGGGCACCCCCGGCCGCGGCCCCCGCTGGGAGAAGAGCGTCTTCGCCGACATCGCCGCCCCCGTGCTCGCCGACCAGGTCGACGCCCTGCACGCCACCGCGGCCCTGCGCCCCGGACTGCTCGACCTCGACCGGGTCGGCATCCGCGGCTGGTCCTTCGGCGGCTTCCTCGCCGCGCTCGCCGTCCTGCGCCGCCCCGACGTGTTCCACGCCGCCGTCGCCGGGGCCGCCCCCACCGACCACCGGCTCTACGACACCCACTGGAAGGAACGCTTCCTCGGCCACCCGGACGAGCACCCCGAGCGCTACGAGGCCGCCTCGCTGTTCCCCGACGCCCCCGGGCTGCGCCGACCGCTGCTGCTGATCCACGGCCTGGCCGACGACAACGTGCTGCCCGCCCACAGCCTGCGGCTCTCCGCCGCGCTGCTCGCCGCCGGCCGGCCGCACGAGTTCCTGCCGCTCCCCGGCGCGGGCCACGCACCGGCCGACCCCGGCACGGCCGAGCACCTGCTGCACCACCAGCTCGACTTCCTGCGGCGGTCGCTGGGACTCGGCTGAGCACGACGGCGGGGCCGGGAGGGACACCCCCTCCCGGCCCCGCGCACCGCCCGCCACCCCGTCAGACCTCGCGCACGCCCGCCCGCCAGACCGCGGCCGTCAGCGGCACACCCGGCCGGTAGGCCAGGTGCACCGGCGAGGGCGCGTCCAGCAGCTGCAGGTCGGCCCGGGCCCCCACCCGCACCACGCCGACGTCCGTGCGCCGCAGCGCCCGCGCACCGCCCGCCGTCGCGGCCCAGACCGCCTCGTCCGGCGTCATGCCCATCTCCCGCACCGCCACCGCGATGCAGAACGCCATCGAACTCGTGAAGCTGGAACCCGGGTTGCAGTCGGTGGACAGCGCCACCACCGCCCCCGCGTCCAGCAGCCGGCGCGCGTCCGGGTAGACCGCCCGGGTGGAGAACTCGGCCCCCGGCAGCAGCGTCGCCACCGTCGAGGATCCCGCCAGCGCGGCCACGTCCTCGTCCGTGAGGTGGGTGCAGTGGTCGGCCGAGGCGGCGCCCAGCTCCACCGCCAGCTGCACCCCGGGGCCGTGGGTCAGCTGGTTGGCGTGCACCCGGGGGACCAGCCCGCGCCCGATCCCCGCGGTGAGGATCGCCCGGGCCTGGTCGCCGTCGAAGGCACCCTTCTCGCAGAACACGTCCACCCAGCGGGCGTACGGCGCGCAGGCGTCCAGCATCGGGCCGGTGACCAGCTCGACGTAGCCCGCCGGGTCGTCGGCGAACTCCGGGGCGACCACGTGCGCGCCCAGATAGGTGGTCTCCGGCGTGTACGAGGAGGCGATCCGCAGCGCCCGCGACTCGTCCTCCACCGTGAGCCCGTACCCGGACTTGCACTCGACCAGCGTGGTGCCCTGACGCAGCGCCTCCCGCACCAGCCGGGCCAGGTTGGCGTCGAGCTCGGCGTCGGCGGCGGCCCGGGTGGCGGCCACCGTGGTGCGGATGCCGCCGGCCGAGTAGGACTGCCCGGACATCCGGGCGTTGAACTCGGCGGTGCGGTCGCCGGCGAAGACCAGGTGGGCGTGCGAGTCCACCCAGCCGGGCAGCAGGGCGCGGCCCGCCGCGTCGAACACCTCGTCGGCGGCCGGGGCTTCGGCCGCCGGGCCGACCCAGGCGACGGTGCCGCCGTCGATCACCACGGCCGCGTCGGTGAGCGCGCCGAGCGGCCCGGTCCCGTGCGCGGGGTCGTTGGTGACCAGGGTGCCGATCCCGGTGATCAGGGTGCTCGGCATGGTCGGGCTGCTGCTCGGGGTGCTGGTCGAGCTGCTCACGTCGGAACCTTTCGGGGAGCGGGAAGCGGGAAACGGGGGGCGGAACGGGAGCGGGAGCGGGAGCGGGAGCAGAACTGCGGAACGGGAACGGGGAGAACCGGAGCGGGAGAACGGGAGCGGGGGCGGGCGGTCCGATGCCGCCCGCCCCCGGTCACCCACGGGAATGCCGGGATTTCAGCAGCCGAGCGCCGCGATCGAGGACCGCAGCGCACCCGGCACGTCCGGCACCAGGGTGTGCGTGCCGTCCCTGACCACGTGCCGGCCGCCGACCACCACGTGCCGGACGTCCGCCGCGGAGGCCGCGAACACCGCGATCTCCGCGCCCAGCCGGGGCGCCGGACCCGCGGTGCGCACCGAGTCCAGGGCGATCACGGTGAAGTCGGCCAGCGCGCCGGCCTCGATCCGCCCCGCCTCCGGCCAGCCGAGCGAGGCGTGGCCGTCCTCCGCACCGGCCCGGAGCAGCGCGTTCGCCGTCCAGTGGCCGCGGGTGCGGGTGCGCAGCCGCTCGTCCAGCTCCAGCGCCCGGGCCTCCTCGAACGGGTCGATCACGGCGTGGCTGTCGCTGCCGAGGGTGATCGGGCACCCCCCGGAGGCCAGCTGCCGGGCCGGGCCGATGCCGTCCGCGAGGTCCCGCTCGGTGGTGGGGCACATGCAGACGGTCGTGGAGGAGCCGGTCAGCAGGGCGATGTCGTCCTCGGTGAGGTGGGTGGCGTGCACGACCGAGGTGCGCGGGCCGAGCGCGCCGCCGTCGGCGAGCAGCCGGGTCGGGGTGACACCGTGCGCGGCGAGGCAGGCGTCGTTCTCGGCGGTCTGCTCGGACAGGTGGACGTGCAGCGGCGCCCGGCGGGAGGACGCCCAGTCGGCGACGGTGCCGAGCTGCTCGGCGGGCACGGCGCGCACCGAGTGGATCGCGGCGCCGATCCGGGCGTGCTCGCGGGCCTTCAGCAGGTCGGCCCGCTCGGCCCAGGCGTCGGCGTCGCCGTCGCTGAAGCGCAGCTGCGGCCTGGTCGGCTCGGTGCCGAAGCCGGACGACAGGTAGCAGGTGTCGAGCAGGGTGATCCGGATGCCGGCCCGGGCGGCGGCCTCGATCAGCGCCTCGCCCATCGCGTTGGGATCGTCGTACCGGACGCCGCCGGGCGCGTGGTGCAGATAGTGGAACTCGCCGACGGCGGTGATCCCGGCGAGCGCCATCTCCGCGTAGGCCGCGGTGGCGAGCGCCAGGTAGCGGTCCGGGTCGAGCGCGCCGGCGAACCGGTACATGGTGTCGCGCCAGGTCCAGAAGGTGCCGGAGCCGACCTGGACGTGGCCGCGCAGCGCCCGGTGGAAGGCGTGCGAGTGCGCGTTCGCCTGCCCCGGCAGCAGCAGGCCCTCCAGCCGGACCGCGCCGGGCGGGCAGGGCCCGCTGTCCGGCTGCACCCGGGCGATCTTGCCGCCGGGCCCGGTGGTGATCAGCACGTCCGGCTCGACCACCGGCCCGTTGGCGTGCGGCAGCCAGGCGTGCCGCGCCCAGTAGGTGGTCGGCGTGCCGTCGGCACGGTTCACTGACACGCCAGGTCCTCCAGTACGTCGGCGAGGGCGGCGACGCCGGCCAGGCAGTCGGCCGGCTCGGCGTGCTCCGCCGGGGAGTGCGAGACGCCGCTCGGGTTGCGCACGAAAAGCATGGCGGTCGGGACCGCCGAAGCGAGGATCCCGGCGTCGTGTCCCGCGCCGGTGGGCAGCACGGGGACGCCGCCCAGGCGGGCCGCGAGGCGGTCGCGCAGCGGGCCGTCGAAGTCCACCACCGGGGTGTAGGACTCGCGGGTCAGCCCGACCTCGACCCCGTCGCGCTCGCCGCGCTCGGCGGCGGCCCGGCCGATCTCCTCGACCAGCGCGGTGAGGGTGGCCTCGTCGGCCGCCCTGGAGTCCAGCCAGCCGCGCACCAGCGAGGCGATGGCGTTGGTGCCGTTGGGCTCCACGGCGACCTTGCCGAAGGTGGCCAGCGCGCCCGCGAGCTTCGCCTTCTTCCGCGCGGCGAGCACGGTGTTGGCGTAGGTCAGCATCGGGTCGCGGCGGTCCTCGATCCGGGTGGTGCCGGCGTGGTTGGCCTCGCCGCGGAAGTCGAACCGCCAGCGGCCGTGCGGCCAGATCGCGCTGGCCACCCCGACCGGGTGCTCCTCGGTCAGGCAGCGGCCCTGCTCGACGTGGAGTTCGACGAAGGCGCCGATCCGGGCCAGCCGGTCGCCGTCGGCGCCGATCGCGGTCGGGTCCTGGCCGGCCCGCTCCATCGCGTCGGGCAGCCGGACGCCGTCGGCGTCGCGCAGCTCGTACGCCTGCTCCTTGGCGAGCACCCCGGCGGTGAGCCGGGAGCCGATGCAGGCCACCCCGAACCGGGCGCCCTCCTCGTCGCCGAAGTTGACGATCGCCAGCGGGCGGGTGAGCCCCGCCCCCCGGGCGCGCAGCTCGTCGAGCGCCGCGAAGGAGGAGACCACACCGAGCGGGCCGTCGAAGGCGCCGCCGTCCGGGACGGAGTCCAGGTGCGAGCCGGTGACCACCGCGCCCTCGCCGGCCGGGTCGCCGAGCCAGGCCCACTGGTTGCCGTTGCGGTCCAGCTCGTAGTGCAGGCCGCGGTCGCGGGCCTGCTGCTCGAACCAGGCCCGGCACTCGGCGTCGGCGCTGTTCCAGGCGAAGCGGCGGTAGCCGCCGGACGCGGCGGAGCGGCCCACGGGGAGCAGCTCCGCCCACATCCGTTCGAAGCTCGCGGAGCCCTGGTCGCTCACAGCTCGCCCGTCGAGCCGTGCTCGTTCATCGGGACGCGCACACCGCGCTCGGCGGCGACCTCGTCGGCCCGGTCGTAACCGGCGTCGACGTGGCGGATGACGCCCATGCCCGGGTCGTTGGTGAGCACCCGGCGGATCTTCTCGCCGGCCAGCGCGGTGCCGTCGGCGACGGTGACCTGGCCGGCGTGGATCGAGCGGCCGATGCCGACGCCGCCGCCGTGGTGGATGGAGACCCAGGACGCGCCGGAGGCGACGTTGACCATGGCGTTGAGCAGCGGCCAGTCGGCGATCGCGTCGGAGCCGTCCAGCATCGCCTCGGTCTCCCGGTAGGGGGAGGCGACGGAGCCGCAGTCCAGGTGGTCGCGGCCGATGACGATCGGGGCGGACAGCTCGCCGGAGGCGACCATGTCGTTGAAGCGCTCGCCGGCCTTGTCGCGCTCGCCGTAACCGAGCCAGCAGATCCGCGCGGGCAGGCCCTGGAAGTGCACCTTCTCCTGGGCCATCCTGATCCAGCGGTGCAGCGACTCGTTCTCCGGGAAGAGGTCGAGCACGGCCTTGTCGGTCTTGGCGATGTCCTGCGGGTCGCCGGACAGGGCGGCCCAGCGGAACGGGCCCTTGCCCTCGCAGAACAGCGGCCGGATGTACGCGGGGACGAAGCCGGGGAAGGCGAAGGCGCGGTCGTAGCCGGCCAGCTGGGCCTCGCCGCGGATCGAGTTGCCGTAGTCGAAGACCTCGGCGCCGCGGTCCTGGAAGCCGACCATCGCCTCGACGTGCCTGGCCATCGACTCGCGCGAGCGGGTGGTGAACTCGGCGGGCTTCTCGGCCGCGTAGGTGGCCATGTCGTCGAAGGAGACGCCGACCGGCAGGTAGCTCAGCGGGTCGTGGGCGCTGGTCTGGTCGGTGACGATGTCGATCGGCGCGTCCATCGCCAGCAGCTGCGGGAACAGCTCGGCGGCGTTGCCCAGCAGGCCGATGGAGAGCGGCTGCTTCTTGTCGCGGGCGGCGGTGGCGAGCTCCAGCGCGTGGGAGAGGTTCTTGGCCTCGACGTCCAGGTAGCGGTGCTCGATCCGACGGGAGATCCGGGACGGGTCGCAGTCGATGCAGATCGCCACGCCGCCGTTCATGGTGACGGCCAGCGGCTGGGCGCCGCCCATGCCGCCGAGGCCGGCGGTGAGGGTGATGGTGCCCGCGAGGGTGCCGTCGAAGCGCTTGTTGGCGACGGCGGCGAAGGTCTCGTAGGTGCCCTGGAGGATGCCCTGGGTGCCGATGTAGATCCAGGAACCGGCGGTCATCTGGCCGTACATGGTGAGCCCGAGGCTCTCCAGGCGGCGGAACTCCTCCCAGTTGGCCCAGTCGCCGACCAGGTTGGAGTTGGCGATCAGCACCCGCGGCGCCCACTCGTGGGTCTGCATGACGCCGACCGGCCGGCCGGACTGGACCAGCATGGTCTCGTCCTGCTTCAGGCCCTCGAGGGTGCGCACCATGGCGTCGAAGGAGCGCCAGTCGCGCGCGGCCTTGCCGGTGCCACCGTAGACGACCAGCTTGGAGGGGTGCTCGGCGACCTCGGGGTCGAGGTTGTTCATGAGCATCCGCAGGGCGGCCTCCTGCTGCCACCCCTGCGTGGTCAGCCCGGTCCCCCGCGCCGCCCGCACCTCTCGCGGCCCACTCGCCTGCTGCACCATGTCCCGGCCTCCTTGCGGATGAATTCATTCAGGCTCGACTTCGCTGAATATATCCAAACATTCAGCCTTCGGCCAGACCTGCGCACATCCGATCAGCGCCCGCGGCGAGGTCGTACCCCCGCTACGCTGAACGACGGCCGACACCAGCCACTCGGCCCAGCCCCGCCCCACGGAGACCCGATGAAGGCAGCCCCCGGCAGACTCCGGGACATCGCCGAGGAGCTCGCGCGAACCACCGGCCTCCGTGTGCAGATCATCGGCGGATCCCTGATCGCGGCCCCTCCCCCCTGCGGCAAGCACGCGGGGACCGTCGGCCGGCTGCGGGTCCGGCTCGACCAGCGGCTGCCGGCCGGGCTCGCCGGCTACCAGGTCTCGTCCGTGGGCACACCGGACGACGACGAGGACTACGCGACCCCGGACCTCGTCGTCCTCCCCACCGACTGGGAAAGGAGCGACGAGTGGCTCGCCGACCCCCGGGACGCGGCACTCGCGGTGGAGGTGGCCGCCAGGGCCGACGGGGCGAGCGGCACCACTCCCGGGGCCGACTGGTACGCCGCCGCGGGGCTCGCCGCACTCCTGGCCGTCGACCCCCGCAAGGGCACCTGGACGTACTTCACCCACCCGCGCGACCGGGAGTACCGGGGCGTGCTGCACGGCAGGTACGGCGAGCCGGTGCCGCTCACCGCGCCGTTCACGGACGAACTGCCGACCGTGGACCTGCCGTTGTACGCGCCCCGGCGCTGACCGGCCCTCAGGCCGCCGCGTCGCCGTCCCAGTCGATGCCGATCTCGGCGAGCCAGCGGCGGTCGGCGTCGTCGGGGCCCTCGGCGGACCGGGCGCCGGAAGGCGTGGGCGGTGCCGGGGTCCGGGGTGGGCGGGGGATCTCCTGGACGGGGCCGAGGCCGTACTGTTCGGCGGCCGCGGCGGCGCGGGCGTCGGGTTCGATGACGCCGACATGGACGACGCTCTCGTCGCCCGGGTCGAGCACGGTGAGTTCGGGATCGGGCAGACGGCGCAGGGTGACGCGCCGTCCGCAGGTCGGGCAGGACCACTCGTCGGCTCCGGAGGCGAGCCGGCCGACGAACTTCATTTCGTGGATCACACGCATGGCGGCACCCCCTGACCGGAATGATGCCCGCCCTGGGCGGATCGCCAACCTGCGGGTACGGTCGCCGGGGCGGTGGTTCCTGGCCGCGCGGACGAACGGGGAGGGCGGGCGATGGACCGCGAGTGGGGCGTCGAGGAGAGCATCGGTGTGGCCGCCACGCCGACGGAGGTCTACCGGGCCGTCAGCACCGTCCGGCGGACCGGCGAGTGGAGCCCCGAGTGCCGGGCGGTGTGGGCGCGACGGGGACCGCTGCGGGCCGGGGACCGGTTCGTCGGCTTCAACCGGCGCGGCCTGTTCGTCTGGTTCACCACCTGCCGGGTGACGACGGGCCGCCCCGGCAGCGAGTTCGCGTTCCGGGTGGACGCGTTCGGGCTGCCGATCGCCGAGTGGGGCTACCGGTTCGCGCCGGACGGCGAGGGCGGCACGATCCTCACCGAGTACTGGCGGGACCTGCGGACCGGGCGCGGCGCACCCGCCGCCGAACTGCTCGGCAAGGTCTTCAGCGGTGTCGCCCCGGAGCGGCGGGCCGCGCACAACCGGGCCGGCATGCGGGCGACCCTGCGCCGGATCCGGCGGACCCTGGAGGCCTGACCCGCGGCGGACCACCAGGCCGGACCGCACCGGGAACAGCCCCCCAGCACCGCCCCGGGGGGCCGGGCTACTCCAGGAACAGCCCCCGGGCGGCCGCCGACTGCTCGATGGCCTCCAACCGCGCCTCGGCGCCCGGCAGCTCGTCGCACATGGTCTGCAGCAGCACCCGGCCCAGCATCATCGGAGCGCAGGCGGTGTCGAAGACCAGCCCGGTGCCGACGGCGGCCGGCAGCATCAGGTCGGAGAGCTTGGCGACCGGCGCGAAGACGCTGTCGGCCACGGTGACGACGGTCAGCCCGCACTCCCGGGCCACCGCCAGGGCGTCCATCAGCTCGCGCGGGTAGCGCGGCAGGGCGAAGCAGAGCAGCACGCTCGCGCCCGCAGCCGCGGCCTGTTCGAGGCGGTCGGCGAGCATGCTGCCGCCCTCGTCCAGCAGCCGGATGTCCGGGTGCACCTTGGCGGCGAAGTAGGCGAAGCCGCGCGCCTGCGCGGAGGCGGCCCGCAGGCCGAGCACCGGCAGCGGGCGGGAGGCGGCCAGCAGCCGGGCGGCGCGGGCGATCGGCTCGGGGTCGGCGAGCAGCTCGGCCAGGTGCCGCAGGTGCTCGATCTCGGCGAGCACGGCCTGCTGGTGCTCGTTGCGGACGGCGTCGGCCGGGGTCTCGGGCGCGGCTGCCTCGCCGGCGCCGAGTTCGCGCAGCTGCTTGCGCAGCGCCGGGTAGCCGTCGTAGCCGAGGGCCACCGCGAACCGGGTCACCGAGGGCTGGCTGACACCGGCGAGTTCGGCGACCTCGACGCTGGAGAGGAACGGCGCCTCGGTGGCGTGCCGGACCAGCGAGTGCGCGATCCGCCGCTGGGTCGGGGTGAGCCGGTGCCCCTCGAAGAGCTGGAGCAGCCGGGCGGAGGGACCGACCGTGCCGGCGTCGTCGGTGGCGGTCATGGCGGTACCTCCGGATGCGAGCTGTTCGGACGACTGTGCAGCAGCGGACGGCCGCTGGCAAAGACGTCTCGCCCGACGGGACATCGGACGAGACCTCCCGGAGCGGTCCCCGGGCGGGGCGCGGGCCCGTCTCGGGGTGACCCTGAGATACCCCTGAGACCGCCCTGAATCCCCGTCGGACCGATGGACCGGCGGTCCCCGGGGGGAGGAAGCTGGTGCCCATGGACACTCGTCAGGACGATCTGCGGCGCGATCTGGACGCCACGCTGCAGGCCCGCAAGGAGCTCGGCCCGGAGTACGAGTCGGAACTCGTCGACTCCTTCCTCTCCCGGATCGACGCCCGCCTGGACGCCCGGGTGGAGCGCCGGGTGGCCGAGCGGCTCGGCCCGGCCGACGGTTACGGCCCCGCCGAGGGCCACGGACCGGCCGGGGCGTACGCCCGTCCGGGGTACGGGCCGCGCCGTTTCGGCGGCCGGTCGGCGACCCGGCTCCCGATCATCTCGCTGGTGCTCGGCATCCCGCTGTCCGGCATCGCCGCCGGCAGCTC
Organism: Streptomyces sp. TLI_053; assembly: GCF_900105395.1. NCBI lineage: Bacteria > Bacillati > Actinomycetota > Actinomycetes > Kitasatosporales > Streptomycetaceae > Streptomyces > Streptomyces sp. TLI_053. The sequence continues at coordinate 5,837,509 of NZ_LT629775.1, read as the reverse complement.
CGGTTTCTGGGGCCTGCTGGTGTGCTGGGGCGGCATCGTCGGCGTCAACGTCTCCTCCGCGCTCGCCGAGCGGATCCAGGAGCAGCGCGGCACGAAGGCCCCGGAGAGCGACTGGGACCGGTGACCGGCGGCCTTCGCGGCCACCGGTCACCCGCCCCGTCCGTGCGGTGCGGCGCGGAGGTCAGGCCAGCGGGCCGGTGACCCGCTCGACGGCCCGCACCAGCTCGCCCGAGGCGACCAGCGCGGCGGCGGCCTCCAGGTCCGGCGAGAGGAAGCGGTCGCGACCGGCGCCGCCGACCCCGGCGGCACGGGCGGCCTCCATCGCCGCGGCCGTGGCCGGCGCCGGCTCGGCGCCCGTGCCGGCCTGCCGGCGGATCTCCAGCGCCCGGGCGGCGGCGGTGAGCTCGACGGCCAGGACGCGGCCGAGGTTCTCCACGGACTGGCGCAGCTTGCGCGCGGCGGACCAGCCCATCGAGACGTGGTCCTCCTGCATGGCCGAGGAGGGGATCGAGTCGACCGAGGCCGGCACCGCGAGCCGCTTGTTCTCGCTGACCAGCGCCGCCTGGGTGTACTGGGCGATCATCAGGCCGGAGTCCACGCCCGGGTCGTCGGCCAGGAAGGCCGGCAGGCCGTGCGAGCGTGCCTTGTCGAGCAGCCGGTCGGTGCGGCGCTCGGAGATCGAGCCCAGGTCGGCGGCGGCGATGGCGAGGAAGTCCAGCACGTAGGCGACCGGGGCGCCGTGGAAGTTCCCGTTGGACTCGACCCGGCCGTCCGGCAGCACCACCGGGTTGTCGACCGAGGCGGCCAGCTCCCGGGAGGCGACCAGCTGGGCGTGCGCGAGGGTGTCGCGGCCGGCGCCGGCGACCTGCGGGGCGCAGCGGATCGAGTAGGCGTCCTGGACCCGCGGCGCGTCGTCCTGGTGGTGGCCGGTGAGGCCGGAGCCCCGGAGCACGGCCAGCATGTTGGCGGCGGCGGCGGCCTGGCCGGGGTGCGGGCGGATCGGGGCGTGCAGCTCGGGGGCGAGCACCTTGTCGCTGCCGAGCAGGGCCTCCAGGGTCATCGCGGCGGTGATGTCGGCGGTGGTGAACAGCCGCTGCAGGTCCGCGATGGCCATGACCAGCATGCCGAGCATGCCGTCGGTGCCGTTGATGAGGGCGAGGCCCTCCTTCTCCAGCAGCTCGACCGGCTCGATGCCGGCGGCGGCGAGCAGTTCGGCGGCCGGCTTCTCGACGCCGTCCGGGCCGGTGGCCACGCCCTCGCCCATGAGGACGAGCGCGCAGTGCGACAGCGGCGCGAGGTCGCCGGAGCAGCCGAGCGAGCCGAACTCGCGGACCACCGGGGTGATGCCGGCGTTGAGGAGGGCCGCCATGGTCTGCGCGACCAGCGGGCGGACGCCGGTGCGGCCGCTGGCGAGGGTCTTCATGCGCAGGAACATCAGCGCGCGGACGACCTCGCGCTCGACCACCGGGCCCATCCCGGCGGCGTGCGAGCGCACCAGCGAGCGCTGCAGCTGGGCGCGCAGCTCGGGGCTGATGTGCCGGACGGCGAGGGCGCCGAACCCGGTCGAGACGCCGTAGACGGGGCGCGGTTCGGCGGCCAGGGCGTCGATCCGGGCGCGCGCGGTCGCCATCTCGGCGATCGCGTCGGGGCCGATCTCGACCCGGGCGTTGCCCCGGGCGACGGCCAGCACGTCCTCGGCGCCGACGTCGGCCTTGCCGACCTGGACGAGCGGCGCGTGGGCGGCCGCAGCACTGTGCATATCCATATGCATCATCTCAGCAGGTGAATGGAGATATGACAACCATCTCGGCCCGGTCGAAACTCCCCGGGCCGGACCGGCCGGTCATCAGGATTTTCGAATAACCGGGCCGGTGCCGCACGCTGTGGGGAGGCGGACGGCGCAACGCCGGGCGCGGCGGACGGGAAGGCGGGCGGGACGATGACGCGGGCGACGGCACGGCGGCGGGTGCTCCGACTGCGCGGGGACGGGCGCAGCACCCGGCCCGACGCGCTCGCCGCCGAGGAACCGCTGGAGATCCGGCTCGGCGGCGAACCGCTCACCGTCACCATGCGCACCCCCGGCCAGGACTTCGACCTGGTGGCGGGCTTCCTGGTGGGCGAGGGCCTGGTCGCCGCCGGCGAGGAGCTGGCGGCGCTGCGCTACTGCGCCGGCACCGACGCGGACGGCGCCAACACCTACAACGTGGTGGACGCGACGCTGCGCGACACCGGCCGCCCGCTGCCGCTCTCCGCCCACCGCAACCTGCTCACCACCAGCGCCTGCGGACTGTGCGGCCGGGACACCGTGGACGCCGTGCGCACCCACGTCCGGCACCCGGTCGACGCGGACCCGCTGAGCGTCCCGCCCGCGCTGCTCTACGCCCTGCCGGACCGGCTGCGCGCCGTCCAGCGCACCTTCGACTCCACCGGCGGCCTGCACGCGGCCGGCCTGTTCGACGGCCGGACCGGCGAACTCCTGTGCGCCCGGGAGGACGTCGGGCGGCACAACGCGGTGGACAAGGTGGTCGGCTGGGCGCTGCGGGAGGGCCTGCTGCCGCTGACCGGCCACGTGCTCCTGGTCAGCGGCCGGGCCTCGTTCGAACTGACCCAGAAGGCGGCACTGGCCGGGGTGCCGCTGCTGGCCGCGGTCTCGGCGCCGTCCTCGCTGGCCGTGGACCTCGCCGAGGAGCTGGGCCTGACCCTGGTCGGCTTCCTGCGCGGCGAGGGAGCCAACGTCTACACCCGGCCCGACCGGATCGCCTGAGCCGCGCGCCACCGCGCCCGGGCCCGACTCGCCCCCTCGCCCCACCCCGACCGGACCCGCCCCGCCCCACGCAGCCCCGACCCGACCAGGGTCAGGCCCAGCTCCTCGGCGAGGCCCGCCCCGCCTCACCGCAGCTCCGCCTCGACCAGGTCCGCCGCCCGCGCCGTGCCGCCCTCGGCCCGGGCCGCGGCGCGCTCCTCGGCCAGCCGCCCGGCCACCGCCGGGTCCCCGGTCAGCTCCAGCAACGCGGAGCGCAGCGCCTCGGCGGTCGCGTCCTCGGTGTCCAGCCGCCGGGCCACCCCGAGCGCCACCAGCGAGTCCGCGTTGGCGAACTGGTCGACGGCCTGCGGCACCGCGATCATCGGCACCCCGTGGAAGAGGCCCTCGCTCGCGCCGCCGGTGCCGGCGTGGGTGACGAAGGCGTCCGCCTGCGCCAGCACGTCGAACTGCGGCACCCAGCGGTACACCTCCACGTTGGCCGGCACCTCGCCCAGCCCGGCCAGGTCGGTGTGGCGGCCGATCTGCAGGACGACGTGCCAGCCGGGCAGGCCGCCGAAGGCCTCCAGGCAGGCCCGGTAGAAGGCCGGCCGGTCGGTGAAGGCCGAGCCGAGCGAGACCAGCAGCACCTTGTCCGCCCCGGCGGGCCGCTGCCAGCGGCCCTGGTGCGAGCGGTCGCCGAAGCACTGGCCGACGAAGGTGATCCGGTCGGTGTCGACCCGGTCCGCCTGCGGCTGCAGGGCCCGGGGGATCAGCGCGAGCGCGCGGTCCGGACGGTTCTTGAACCGCTCGACGTCCCGCTCGACGTCCTGGACGGCGAGGCCGTTGCCGGTCAGCCAGTCGGCGAACCGCCGGTAGTGCTCGGGGCCGCCGGGCCCGGTGCGGAGCATCTCGAACATCGGGGCCATGTCCTCCTCGATGCCCTCCCAGCCGACCATCGTGGGCGACAGCTGCACCACCGGCACGCCGTGCGCCTGCGCCACCGCCCGGGCGGCGAAGGCGCCGATGTCGTACAGCACGAGGTCGGGCCGATCCTCGGCGAAGAGCTTCAGCAGCGCCGGGGTCATCGCGAGGGCGTCGTCGAGGAAGACGTCCTGGACCGCGACCGGGTCCTCCGGCCACCCGGCGGGGTCGCCGTCGAGCGGCAGCGCGGTGTCGTACGGGACGGGCGTGGCGCCGGTGGACGCGACCGTGTCGGCGAAGGACGGCGCGTTGACGTAGCTCACCCGGTGGCCCCGGGCGACGAGCTCGGCGATCAGGGCGAGACTCGGGTTGACGTGGCCGTGGGCCGGGATGGAGACCATGGCGACATGGGCGGAGCGGGTCATCTCGGTGGTCCTCTCGGAAGGCTGTGCTGCGACCGTCTCTGTCGAGACGAGACGGTTCGTCTCGTTGACGTGCCACCAGAATGCCCCGGCGGGTCCGCACTGTCAAGACGAGACGGATCGTCTCGTCGTCTCGCTAGAATGGCGCCCATGACCGGACCGCAGACCGCCCCCGACCCGAGCCGCCGCAGCGAACAGAGCCGCGCCGCCATCCTCACCGCCGCCGCCGAACTCGTCGCCGAACTCGGCTTCGGCAAGCTGACCATCGAGAAGATCGCCGCCCGCGCCGGCGTCGGCAAGCAGACCATCTACCGCTGGTGGCCCTCCAAGGGCGCCGTCGTCTTCGACGCCTTCCTCGCCGCCAACGAGAACCCCTCCGGCGGTCTCGCCCTCCCCGACACCGGCGACCTCGGCGAGGACCTGCGGACCGTCCTGCGGCTCACCGCCCTCGAACTCGCCGACCCCGCCTTCGACCGCACCGGCCGCGCCCTCACCGCCGAGGTCCTCACCGACCCCGCCCTGCTGCGCGACTACCGCGAACGCCTGCTCGACCCCCTGCTGACCGTCACCCGCGAACGCCTGCGAACCGCCCGCGAGGCCGGACAGCTGCGCGCCGACGCGGACCTCGACCTCGCCGTCGAACTCCTCTACGGCCCGCTGTACTACCGGTGGCTGCACGGCCTCGGCCCGCTCGACCCCGGCTACGCCGACCAGGTCGTCGCGGCCGTCCTGGGCGCACTCGGCCCCGCCCGGGACTGAGCACGCCCGGGCGGACCGGGACCGGGGCCGGCCTCAGGAGCGGTTGCGGCGGCGCAGCATCAGCACCACGACGACGATCACCGCGACCACCAACAGCACCGCACCGATGCCGATCACCAGCCCGATGATCTTGCCGAGGCCCTTCTTCTTCTTTTTCTTCGACTTGTCCTTGGACGCGGCGAGCTGCGCGGCGTCGTGACGCTCCGCCGCCGCCCCGACCTGCCCGGCACCCTGCCCCGCCGCCGTCCGCACCCCGGCCCCGGTCGCGGAGGCAACGGAAGCCACCGAGGCCACGGACGCAGCCGGAGCGGCCGAGGCCGCCGGCGCGGCCGCCAGCGCCGTCCCGCCGAACGCGAGCACCGCGGAGAGCACCAGGCCCGTCACCCGAGCACGCACAGGAATCAACCCCCGTCGTCGATCCGGCGCGACCCCGACGGCCCGCCGACCGCCGACACCATCCCACGCCCGCCCCGCCCCGCCCACCCCCGGAACCGGACCGCGACCGGCTCGGAACCAACCGGTCACCGAAGCACCACACTCCCCGGGCACCCAGGCCCCGACGCCGCCCCGGGACCCGGCCCGCGGGTCAGGTGCCGGGCGGGGAGGCGGGGCCGGCGAGGGCGACGGCGACGAGGGCGCGGAGGGCCGAGGCGACCTGGCCGAGCGGGAGGGTGGCGTCGTCGGCGAAGAGTTCGAGCAGCCAGCCGCCCGCCGGGTTCTGGCCGCCGGCCGCGACCATGCCGCGGTAACCGGCGACCACCAGCATGGCCTCCTCCGCCGGGTCGTTGCCCGCCGCCCCGGCGCGCAGCGCGAAGGCGCCGCCGCGCACGGCGGTCCGGGTCAGCGGGTAGTGGCGGAGGTCGAAGACGGCGTCCGGGGCCTCGATCTGCGCGCGCTGGGTCTCCGCCCGGGTGCTGCTCGGCCCGCTGGTCATCCGGTAGACGGCGTGCCGCGCGGTGTGCATCAGCTGCGACCCGGGCGGCACGTAGGAGATCCACCAGCCGACCGCGTCCAGCAGCCGGGCCGTGGTCTCCGCGACGACGGCGAGCTTGCCCATGGTGTCGGCCGGGTGGACGGCGCGGGCGGCGCCCTGCCGGTCGAGCGCGGCGAGCACCGCCGTGAGCAGTTGGCCGGGATCGGCGCTGTGCGCGGCGCCGCGGAACCGCCGGCGGTCGCCGGTACCGGCCCGGCCGCCGGAGCGGGGGCGCCCGTCGGTGCGGTACTGCGGGTCGGCGGCGTCCGCGAGCAGCACCGTCGGGTCGGGGGCGAAGCCCGGCCCGTGGCTGCGGCCGGCGACCACCGGGTGCGCGGCGCGGGCGGCCTTGGCCCGGTACTGCGCGGCGTCGGCGAGCCGGAAGAGCCGGTCGGGGGTGGTGACGGGACCGATGGAGTCCCCGGTGGAGGCGATCCCGCAGGCGACGCCCTCGCCCTCGGCCAGGGCCAGCGCCCGCGCGCACAGCTCCTCGGCGACGGCGACCACCTCGTCCGCCTTGCGGCCCTCGACGAGCAGGCAGAACTCGTCACCGCCGAGCCGGGCCGCGAGGCTCCCGGGAAGCTTCGCCGCGGCCAGCGACAGCTGGTGGGCGAAGCGCTCCAGCAGCCGGTCGCCAACCTCGTGCCCGAGCTGGTCGTTGACCCGCTTGAGGCCGTTGACGTCGCAGACGACCAGGGACACCACCGTGTTGTCCCGGTTGTGGGCGGCCAGCGCGCTCTCCAGCCGGGCGTCCACCGCGCGCCGGTTGGCGAGGCCCGTGAGCGGATCGGAGAAGGCGAGCTTGCGCAGGTCGGCGAGGCGCTCGGTCTGGGCCAGACCGGCCGAGATCTGGGCGGCGAGCAGGGTCGCGTAGTCGGCGTCGGCCTCGGTGAACTCGGCCGCCCCCGCGGTCCGGGCCAGGTAGAGCTCGCCCCAGGCCTGCCCGTGCAGCACGATCGGGGCGACCACGCAGCAGGCCCGGCCGCGTCGGCGCAGCGCGGCGGCGCGTTCCTGGCAGTACGCGCCGGCGGTCGGGTGGGTGTGCCCGGCGTGCGGCTGGGAGTTGTCGGCGCTCTGCACCCAGGCGCGCGGCAGCCGGCCGGTGGTCCAGCGCTCCTCCAGGTAGGTGACGATCTCGGGGAAGTCGGCGACCGGGTAGGACTCGTCCTCGGGCAGCTCCTCCTCGCCGGGGGAGAGCTCGCCGTGGTTGACCAGGACCCGCAGCCGCCCGGACTCGCGGTCCCAGACCGAGACGGCGGCCATCGCGGCGTCGAGCGCCACGGTGGCACGGGCGGCGGCGGCCCGGACCGCCTCCAGCGGGGTGAGCGCCCCCGCCATGTCCTGGGCGAGCTCGACCACGGCCGTCAGCCGCGCGTCGGTGGCCGTGGCACCGACGGGGGCATCGCCGGGCACGCCGGGGGCCGGGGGCACCGGACCGCCGGCCGCCGGCTGCCGCGTCCGGTCGCAGTCGCGGTCCGTCATGATCGCCTCACTGCTCACCGGCTCGCCTCGCTCCCTGTGCCCGGTCCTCCTGGTGGCCGGCGGACGACCGCCGTGCCCGCACCGTCCGTACCGGTGCCACCACCGAAGGCTCCCGAAGGTCCTACCCGTCCGACATCGGTTACCCGCCCGGCGGTTCGCCACTCCGGCCGCCCGGACCGGAGCGCCTGCACCAAGACTATGGCGGTTTCGTTCGGTTATGCCCTGTTTGGGAGCCGGGATTCGCCGGACCGCGCGCGCCTTCCACCGTTCGGCGTGGCCCGTCGTGCGCCCGTCGTGCGCCCGTCGGACGGCGGGAGGGCGCCCGTAGGACGGCGGGAGGGCGGCGCGCAGCGATGACGGACGGCCACGGGGGCGGTGACGGGCGGGGCGGTTCCGCCGGTGACGGGCCGTTGCCGGAATCGGCGGAGGGACCGGTGACGAGGCCCGTGACCAGGCCCGTGACCAGGCCCGTACGAGGCCGGGACCCTACTCCCCGTGCGGCCGCCGGGAGAGCAGCCACGGCTCGACCAGCCCGAGCCCCCGCACCGGGCGGCGCCACATCGGCTGCAGATTGAACCGGTGCCCGGCCTCCGGCAGCGGCCCGTGGTGACCGGTCGGCGGCAGCCCCGCGGCCACCGACAGGGCGTCGGCCAGCCCGGACCCGTCCTCCCCGGCCGGCGCGACACTGCCGTACTGCTCCAGCGCGGCCGCGAACTCGCCGTCGATCAGCACCGCGTCCTTGGGCGCGATCGAGGTGAGCCGGCTGGCCAGGTTCACCGTGGTGCCGAACACGTCGCCCATCCGCGAGGTGACCGTGCCGAAGGCCATGCCGACCCGCAGCGCGGGGATGGTGTCGTCCTCGGCCAGCGCCTCGATCAGGCTGAGCGCGATCCCGGCCGCGATCACCGGGTCCTCGGAGACGAAGAGGATCTCGTCGCCGAGCGTCTTGATCACGCGGCCGCCCCGGCCGACGATCAGGTCCGAGCAGGTGTTCTCGAAGGTCTCGACCAGCTCGCCGAGCTCCTCCTCCTCCAGCCGCCGGGACAGCCGGGTGAAGCCGACCAGGTCGGCGAAGCCCACCGCGAGCCGGCCACTGGTGATCTCGTTGTCCTCGGCCGCCTGCACCACCCGGCCGGTGACGGCGGCCAGCTGCCGCCGCCAGACGTACACCAGGAACTGCTCCAGCTCCGGCAGCAGCAGCTCGACCAGCGGGTAGGCGACATCGGCCCGGGTGAGACCGGGCTCGACGGACTGGGTGAGGTTCTCCAGGAAGGTGTCCATCTGCCAGCCCGCGAGCCGGGCCGTGGTCTGCCCGGTGGAACGGGCCACCTGGATCGCCATCGACTCGCTCAGCAGACCCGACTCGACCAGGCCCGCCAGCCGGCGCAACGCGATCACGTCGCCGTCGGTCAGCGCCCGCGACTGGCCGATGTCCGGGAAGCCCATCGCCCGCCAGAAGCGGGTGGCCAGTTCCATCGGGACGTCGGCGGCCCGCGCGGCCTGGTACGGGGTGTAGCGGCGTGGCGCGTCCAGGATCAGGCGTTCGAGGTCGAGGGCGACGGTCTGGTCGTCGGAGCCCGCCGGGCCGCCGTTGCCGTCGGCGCCGTGGCCGCCGCCGTTGCTGCCGTCCTCTGCCACCGGTCCGTCCCCGTGCGGTCGCCGCACTCGCCTCGTGTCGTGCCAGTGCGGGCGCGGCCGCCCCCGTTCGGGCAGTGGCGCGCCTCACACTGCTGCCAGGTGGAATGTTCGCACGGAATCGCGCGATCCGGGGCATCCGCCCGAGTCAAGGGGAGGTAAGGGGAGGCACGGTGACCCGCCCGGCGCACGGCGCGCGACCCGTCCGGCGCAGGGACGGCGCGGGGCCCGGTACGGGGACGGCGCTGGGCCCGGTGCGAGGACCGACCCAGGGACGGCGCGGTGCCCGCGTACGCCCCGGCCGGGCGCCGCCCGGGCCGTTCCGGTGCCCGCACTAGCGCCCGTCGCGCGGCTCCGGGCGCACATGGACGACGTCCCCCGCGCCGACCGCCCGTCGGCCACCGTCCGGGGTGCGGACCACCAGCTGCCCGGCGCCGTCCACCGCGACCGCCTCGCCGACCAGTTCCCGGTCACCGGGCAGCAGCACCTTCACCGGCCGGCCCAGCGTGGTGCAGCGCTGCGCGTACGCGCGCAGCAGGCCGCTGGTGTGCGGGTCGCCCCCGGCGGCCGTCCACTCCCCGTACAGCTCGGCGAACTCGCGCAGCAGCGCGCGCAGCAGGGTGGGCCGGTCGGTGACGGCGGCACCGGCCAGGGCGAGCGAGGCGGCGGTGGGCACGGGCAGTTCGGCGGCCCGCAACGACACGTTGAGGCCCAGACCGGCGACCACCGCCCCGCCGCCCAGTTCGGTCAGGATGCCGCCGATCTTGCGCTCCGCGCCGTCGACCTCCACCTGGAGGTCGTTGGGCCACTTCAGGCCGACCTCGACCTCCGCGACCCGGCCCAGGGTGCTCGCGGCGGCGACGCCGACCAGGATCGGCAACCAGCCGTACCGTTCGACGGGTACCTCGTCCGGGCGAAGCAGGAGGGAGAGGAAGAGACCGGAACGGGCGGGCGCGCTCCACTGCCGTTCCAGCCGGCCGCGGCCGGAGTTCTGCGACTCGGCGATCAGCACCGCGCCCTGCGGGGCGCCCGCGCGGGCCCGGGCGGCGAGGTCGGTATTGGTGGAGCCGGTCTCCTCGACGACGTCCAGCGAGGTCCAGAGCCCGCCGGGGCGCACCAGGTCCCGGCGGAGCGTGGCGGCGTCCAGCGGCGGGCGGTCCAGATCGGTCCACGGCGACGGCCCGGCGTGGCCGAGGCCGCGCAGTCCACTGCGGCGGGGGGTGTCGGAGGTCATGCGGCTCACCCTAGGCGGACACCGCGCCCCGCACCGGCCGGGAGGCCGTACGCCGTCCCATACGCCGTCCCATCGTCTCCCGGAACGGGGGCCGACGACACTGTGGCGCTGACCATAACCGCCGGACATTACGCCGACCCTCCGCGCTGGCTACGCTACCCAACGGTAGTTCGTTGTGCCGCCCTGCACCCCTCGTCCGCGCCGCCCCCACCCGGCCCGCGCCACCGAAAACAGGTCGCGGCCCAGGATCAGGGAGAGCCACCGGAATGACCGAGGCGTCGCACGACCCGCACACCACCGCCGGCAAGCTCGCCGACCTCCGGCGAAGGATCGACGAGGCGGTGCACTCCGGCTCCGCCAAGGCGGTCGAGAAGCAGCACGCCAAGGGCAAGCTGACGGCCCGCGAGCGCGTCGTGGAGCTGCTGGACGAGGACTCCTTCGTCGAGTTCGACGAGTTCGCCCGGCACCGTTCGACCAACTTCGGCCAGGAGAAGAACCGGCCGTACGGCGACGGCGTGGTCACCGGCTACGGCACCGTGGACGGCCGTCAGGTCGCGGTGTTCGCGCAGGACTTCACCGTCTTCGGCGGCTCGCTCGGCGAGGTCTTCGGCGAGAAGATCGTCAAGGTCATGGACTTCGCGCTGAAGACCGGCTGCCCGGTCATCGGCATCAACGACTCCGGTGGCGCCCGGATCCAGGAGGGCGTCGTCTCGCTCGGCCTGTACGGCGAGATCTTCCGCCGCAACGTGCACGCCTCCGGGGTGGTCCCGCAGATCTCGCTGATCATGGGCCCCTGCGCGGGTGGCGCGGTCTACTCCCCCGCGATCACCGACTTCGTGGTGATGGCCGATCAGACCTCGCACATGTTCATCACCGGCCCCGACGTGATCAAGACCGTCACGGGCGAGGACGTCGGCATGGAGGAACTGGGCGGCGCGCGCACCCACAACACCAAGTCCGGCAACGCGCACTACCTGGCGGCGGACGAGAAGGAGGCGATCGAGTACGTCAAGAGCCTGCTCTCGTACCTGCCCTCCAACAACCTCTCCGACCCGCCGGCCTTCCCGGAGGAGGCGGACCTGTCCGTCACCGACGAGGACCTCGAACTCGACACCCTGGTGCCGGACTCGGCGAACCAGCCGTACGACATGCACCACGTGGTCGAGCACATCCTCGACGACGGCGAGTTCCTGGAGACCCAGCCGCTCTACGCGGGCAACATCATCACCGGCTTCGGCCGGGTCGAGGGCCACCCGGTCGGCATCGTCGGCAACCAGCCGATGGACCTGGCGGGCTGCCTCGACATCGCCGCCAGCGAGAAGGCCGCGCGCTTCATCCGCACCTGCGACTCCTTCAACATCCCCGTCATCACCTTCGTCGACGTGCCCGGCTTCCTGCCCGGCACCGAGCAGGAGTGGGACGGCATCATCCGCCGCGGCGCCAAGCTGATCTACGCCTACGCCGAGGCCACCGTCCCGCTGATCACCGTGATCACCCGCAAGGCCTTCGGCGGGGCGTACGACGTCATGGGTTCCAAGCACCTCGGTGCCGACCTCAACCTGGCCTGGCCGACCGCGCAGATCGCCGTGATGGGCGCGCAGGGCGCGGTCAACATCCTCCACCGGCGGGAGATCACCGAGGCCGACGCGGCCGGCCTCGCCGACGAGAAGCGGGCCGAGCTGATCGCCTCCTACGAGGACACCCTGCTCAACCCGTACCTGGCGGCCGAGCGCGGCTACGTGGACGCGGTCATCGCGCCCAGCGAGACCCGCCGGCACATCGTCCGCGGCCTGCGCGCGCTGCGCGGCAAGCGCGAGGTGCTGCCCCCGAAGAAGCACGGCAACATTCCGCTGTAGTGGCTCCCTCCGGGAGGATCGCGAGAGGATTGAGCATGGCCCCGATCCATGTGCTGCACGGGCAGCCGACCCCCGAGGAGCTGGCCACCGTCCTGGCGGTGGTCCAGTCCCGGGCCGCCGCCGCGCAGGCCGCCGCCGAGGCGGCCCGCCGCGCGGGCGCCGGCCCGGACTCCGCCTGGAACGACCGCGCGCGCCGGCTGCGCGCGACCCCGCGCCCCGGCGTCAACGCCTGGCGCACCTCCGGCTGGGCCGGTTAGCACCGCTCGGCACCGACCGTCCCCGGTGCCGCCGCGTCGGCGTCGGGGGACGGTGGGAACGGCCGCTCGGCACTGCGCGCTGCAGTGCCGAGCGGCCGTTGCTGTTGCCGGTGCCGTCCCCCCCCCCCCCCCCCCCCCCGATGCCGTCCCCTTCCTGGGCAGGTCGGCGTCGGTGCGCGCGTGGGTCCGTGGGTGTGGGCGTGGACGCGTGGACTCGTGGACGCGTCGATGCGGTGGGCGCACTTTGCAAAGTGGGCACTTTGCAAAGTGCACGCTCCGCGGGCCCGCTCCGCCCGGTGCGGAGCGGGCCCCGCAGCGGGCGACCGCCCAGCGAAATCCGCGCGAAAACCGCGTGTTTCCCCAGCTCACACCCCACAACGAGCACATCGGGCGCACCGGGACGCTTCGGCGCCCGCTCAGTACCCGCACTTTGCAAAGTGCCCACTTTGCAAAGTGCGGGCAGGAAGGAGCACCCCACCGAGGGCCCGGATTGCCCCGAAAGCTGAGTACGGATACTCAGGCGTCCCGCCGACCGGGGGCGCACCCTGGAACGATGCTCTGGTCAGACCCCCGCGACGAGCCCTCCCCGGAAGCACGGCGCATGCAGCGACGGCTGCAGCGGGCCGGTCATGTGCTCGCCGTCCTCGCGCTGGTGATCGCCGTCCTGCTGATGGTCTGACGACCGCGGAACGACCGCCCGGAGCAGCCCTCTACCCTGGTGGCATGACCGACCGTCGCTCCCTCGTGCTCGCCTCCGCCTCCCCCGCCCGGCTCGGGCTGCTGCGCCAGGCGGGCCTCGACCCGCGCGTGGTGGTCAGCGGCGTCGACGAGGACGCCATCACCGCCGCCACCCCCGCCGAACTCGCCCTCGTGCTCGCCGAGGCCAAGGCCGAGGCCGTCGCCGTCACGCTCACCGAGGGCGAACTGGTGATCGGCTGCGACTCGGTGCTGGAGCTGGACGGCCAGGCCCTCGGCAAGCCCGCCGACGAGGCCGAGGCACTGGCCCGCTGGCAGGCCATGCGCGGCCGGGCGGGCGTGCTGCGCACCGGCCACTGCGTGATCGACACCGTCAGCGGCCGGCAGGCCTCCGCCACCGCCTCCACCACGGTCCGCTTCGGCACGCCGGACGACGCCGAGGTCGCCGCGTACATCGCGACCGGCGAACCGCTGCACGTGGCCGGGGCGTTCACCCTGGACGGCCGTTCGGCCCCGTTCGTCGAGGGCATCGACGGCGACCCGGGCAATGTCATCGGGCTCTCGCTGCCGCTGCTGCGCGGGCTGCTCGCCGAACTCGGCGTGCGGATCACCGACCTCTGGGTCTGACGGGCCGACCGGATCCGCAGCCCGACCGCCCGCGCCCACGGTCAGCACCCGCACCCACGGCGCCCCGCGCCGGAGCCCCGCGCCCGCACCGGGCCCTGCGCGTACGACGGACCCGCGCGCGCCGCGGGCCCGGTCGCGGCGGAGCGTCCCCCACGCGCCGGAAGTCGGCCACCGGAACGCCGCCGGGGCGTCGCCCACGCGCCAAAGAGCGGCACAATTGTCGCCATCTCACCATCCGACAATCCGATGTGATGCACGCTAGAGGGGCGCCCGGACGGCGCCGACGCTCCAAACCGACGGGGGAGATGGCGAGCGGATGACCGACAGTCTGCTCAACGTCCTGCTGGGCCTGGTGGCCAGCGCGATCAGTGCTGTCCTCGGCTGGCTCGGCCAGAGCCTGCGCCGAAGACGCCGGCTGGAACGGACCAGGGACTTCCTCGGCCTGCCCGCCGGCAGCGAGTGCCTGATCGTGGTCAACCGCAGCATCGGCACCGGCGCGCACCCCCGGACGGTCACCCGGCGCGACGCCTACGCGCTGATGGAACTGGCCGCCCTGGTGAAGGAGTGCGGCGCGCACACCGACCTGGTCGCGCACGACGCCGCCCCGCGCGGCCTCGGCACCAAGACCGAGTTCTGCTTCGGCGGCCCCGTCTCCAACGACCGGATGGCCGCCCACCTGGCCTGGGGCCTGCCGGGGGTCGTGATCTCCAACGACCGGGAGGTGCGGGACAACACCATCACCATCGGCGGCCGCTCGTACGCCGCCGACCTCCGGGCCGGGGAGTACGTCCTGCTCGCCCGGCTCGCCACGCCCGGGCACGGCCGCCCGGTCTTCCTGATCTCCGGCCAGACCGGTATCGCCAACCACGCCGGCGTCCGCCACCTGGTCGCCCACCACCGCCGGCTGGTCCGCCGGTACGGCACGGACGGCACCTTCGCCCTGCTGCTCAAGGTGGTCAACCCCGGCGCGTACGGGCCGGACGTGGTCGAGCAGATCGCCGACGTCACCGCCCTGGCCGTCGAGCACCCGCCGACCCCTCCGGGCGGTCCGGACACCATCGCCGGAACCACTCCCGGAACCACGCCCGCGGTCGCACCCGCAACGGCGTCGGCGACGGCGTCCACGACGGCACCCGCACCGACTCCCGCACCGACTCCCGGCCCGACCCCCGCATCCACCCCCGCTCCTTGAACGGCACGCGCACCAACGGCACGCAGACCGACGGCAGGTGCCACCCGGCCCGCCGTACCCGTCACGCCGCCACGCCGCCCCGTCACCGAGCGCAGTCGCCGCACCACCCAGGCCGCATGCGCCACCACCTGCACATACTCCCGTCGGGCCGCCCACCGCCCGCTCGGGCGCATCACCCTCTGTGTGGGATAGTTCACAACCTGGGGCTACTCGCCGGTACTGCCCAGGAATCCATAAACTCAACGAGGTTCAAGAAGGGAGCCACAGTGCGCAAGGTGCTCATCGCCAACCGCGGGGAAATCGCTGTCCGCGTCGCCCGGGCCTGCTCGGACGCCGGTATCGCCAGCGTCGCCGTCTACGCCGAGCCGGACCGGGATGCGCTGCACGTCCGCGCGGCCGACGAGGCTTATGCGCTGGGCGGCGACACCCCCGGCACCAGCTACCTGGACATCGCCAAGGTCCTCCAGGCCGCCGCCGACTCCGGTGCGGACGCCGTCCACCCCGGCTACGGCTTCCTGTCGGAGAATGCCGACTTCGCCCAGGCCGTGCTCGACGCGGGCCTCACCTGGATCGGCCCGCCGCCGCAGGCCATCCGCGACCTGGGTGACAAGGTGACCGCCCGGCACGTGGCGCAGCGCGCCGGTGCCCCGCTGGTCGCCGGTACCCCGGACCCGGTCTCGGGTGCCGAGGAGATCGTCGCCTTCGCCCAGGAGCACGGTCTGCCGGTCGCCATCAAGGCGGCCTTCGGCGGCGGCGGCCGCGGCCTCAAGGTCGCCCGCAACCTGGAGGAGATCCCGGAGCTGTACGACTCGGCGGTCCGGGAGGCGGTCGCCGCCTTCGGTCGCGGCGAGTGCTTCGTCGAGCGTTACCTCGACAACCCGCGGCACGTCGAGACCCAGTGCCTCGCGGACAAGCACGGCAACGTGGTGGTCGTGTCCACCCGTGACTGCTCGCTCCAGCGCCGGCACCAGAAGCTGGTCGAGGAGGCGCCCGCGCCGTTCCTGACCCCCGAGCAGAACGCCGAGCTGTACCGGGCGTCGAAGGCCATCCTCAAGGAGGCCGGCTACGAGGGTGCCGGCACCTGCGAGTTCCTGGTGGCGACGGACGGCACGATCTCCTTCCTGGAGGTCAACACCCGTCTGCAGGTGGAGCACCCGGTCACCGAGGAGGTCACCGGGATCGACCTGGTCCGGGAGATGTTCCGGATCGCGGACGGCGAGGAGCTCGGTTACGGCGACCCGGAGGTGCGGGGTCACTCCTTCGAGTTCCGTATCAACGGCGAGGACCCGGGCCGCAACTTCCTGCCCGCGCCGGGCACGGTGACGCTGTTCGCGCCGCCGTCGGGCCCGGGCGTCCGGCTGGACTCGGGTGTGGAGAGCGGTTCGGTCATCGGCCCCGCCTGGGACTCGCTGCTGGCCAAGCTGATCGTGTCCGGCCGGGACCGCAAGCAGGCGCTGGAGCGGGCGCGGCGGGCGCTGGCCGAGTTCAAGGTCGAGGGCATGGCGACGGCCATCCCGTTCCACCAGGCGGTCGTGACCGACCCGGCGTTCGCGCCCGAGGTGCACGGCGGCGAGGGACCGTTCACGGTCTACACCCGGTGGATCGAGACCGAGTTCGACAACACGATTCCCGCGTTCGCCGGTGCCGCCGGCGAGGGCGAGGAGGCGGAGGGCCGGGAGACCGTGGTCGTCGAGGTCGGCGGCAAGCGGATCGAGGTCTCGCTGCCGTCCTCGCTGGGTGTCGCCGCCGCCCCGGCGGCCGGTGCGGGGGCCGCGAAGGCCAAGCGCCGGGTCGGTGCCAAGAAGGCCGGTTCGGCGGTCGGCGGTGACACGCTGGCCTCGCCGATGCAGGGCACCATCGTGAAGGTCGCGGTGGAGGAGGGTCAGGTCGTCGCCGAGGGCGAGCTGATCGTCGTCCTGGAGGCGATGAAGATGGAGCAGCCGCTGAACGCGCACAAGGCGGGCACGGTCGTCGGCCTCAAGGCCGAGGTGGGTGCGAGCGTCTCGAGCGGCGCGGCGCTCTGCGAGATCAAGGACTGATCCGGGGCCCGATCGGGCACCGAGAGGTCCGCCGCCGGTCCGTACACCTTCGGGTGTGCGGACCGGTCACGTTTTCGGCGGCGGTGCGGTGGTACGGCGACGCGGCAACACGGTGCTGCGGCAGAGCGGCGGTACGGCAACACGGCGGCGCGGTGGCACGGCGGCGCAGTGGCACGGCGCCACGACGGCGACGCGGCGGCCCGGCACAGCGCCGGAGCGGCGCCCCTGCCCCGCGGGCCTCAGCGCCCGCGCGGCAGGCCCAGTTCGGCGAGTCTGACCGGCAGCGGTCCACCGGGCCCGCCCGGCCCGCCGGGACCGCCGTGGGTGCCCGGCCGCCGCTGGCCGGGCAGCGGCGCCCCGCCGGGCGGCGGCGCGCTGCGGCGGGCCAGCGGACCGGGCTGGGTCTGGTGGACGGGGCCGCTGCCGGTGCCGTGGACCGGGGCGTCGCCGGGCGGCGGGGCCCCGAGCGGGGCGAGGTCGATCTGCACCCCGCAGTCGGCGAGCGCGTCCAGTTCGCGGGCGGTGGCGTCGTCCGCGGTGGCGTGCTCGTCGGTGACCAGCCGGGTGATGGTCTCGGTGGGGACGGTCTGGAACATGGTGTCCGCGCCGAGCTTGGTGTGGTCGGCGAGGATGATGACCTCGGCGGCCGACTGCACCAGTGCCCGGTCCACGCTCGCGGAGAGCATGTTCGTGGTCGAGAGTCCGCGTTCGGCGGTGAGCCCGCTGCCCGAGACGAAGGCCTTGGTGACCCGCAGTCCGTGCAGCGACTGTTCGGCACCGCTGCCGACCAGGGCGTAGTTGGAACCCCGCAGGGTGCCGCCGGTCATCACCACCTCGACCCGGTTGGCGTGTGCCAGGGCCTGGGCGACGAGGAGGGAGTTGGTGACCACCGTCAGCCCGGGCACCCGGGCGAGCCGGCGGGCGAGTTCCTGGGTGGTGGTGCCGGCGCCGACCACCACGGCGTCGCCCTCCTCCACGAGTCCGGCGGCGAGATCGGCGATGGCGCTCTTCTCGGCGGCGGAGAGATGGGTCTTCTGCGGATAGCCGGGTTCGCGGCTGAAGCCGCCGGGGAGCACCGCGCCGCCGTGCCGGCGGTCGAGGAGCCCTTCTGCCTCCAGGGCCCGTACGTCGCGGCGCACGGTCACTTCGGAGGTCTGGACGACGCGGGCCAACTCCCGGAGCGAGACGGCTCCGTTGGCGCGCACCATTTCGAGGATCAACTGGCGACGTTCTGCTGCAAACACAGAACCGACGGTAACCTGCGTGACCGTCTGCTTTCAGGCGTTTGCTGCTAGTAGCGGGAATTGCTCACGCCCGAGCGGCGCGTGACCGTACAATTCGCGCCGCCGGTACGCCGGGGCTGCGCCCGCCGTCCGGGTGACACCCCCGGACGCGCGAAGGGCGGCCGCCGAACGGCGACCGCCCTCAACTGGGCACCGGAGGCTCAGGATTCGCCCGCGTCGCGCTTGCGGATGTGGAGCTGGCGGGCGGCCTCGGCGGTGGAGCCGGAGACCGACGGGTAGACGGTGAAGGCGCTGGCCACCTGTTCGACCGTCAGATTGGCGTCCACCGCGAGCGCGATCGGGTGGATCAGTTCGCTGGCCCGCGGGGCGACGACCACGCCGCCGACCACGATGCCGGTACCGGGGCGGCAGAACAGCTTCACGAAGCCGTCCCGGATGCCCTGCATCTTGGCGCGCGGGTTGCCGCGCAGCGGGAGCTTGACCTCGACCGCGTCCATCTTGCCGCACTTCACATCGGCCGCGGTGTAGCCGACGGTGGCGATCTCGGGGTCGGTGAAGACGTTGGAGGCCACGGTCTTGAGGTTCAGCGGCTGCACCGCGTCGCCGAGCGCGTGGTACATCGCGATCCGGCCCTGCATGGCGGCGACCGAGGCGAGCATGAAGACGCCGGTGCAGTCGCCGGCCGCGTAGACGCCGGGGGCGGAGGTGCGCGACACCCGGTCGACCTGGATCTGGCCCCAGTCGTTGAGCTTGACCCCGGCCTCCTCCAGGCCCATCCCCGCGGTGTTCGGGATCGAGCCGACGGCCATCAGGCAGTGGGTGCCCTCGACCACAGTGCCGTCGGAGAGGGTGACCTCGACCGTGTCGCCGATCCGCTTGACCGTTTCGGCGCGGGAACGGCTCATGACGTTCATGCCGCGGCGGCGGAAGACCTCCTCCAGCACCTCGGCGGCGTCCGGGTCCTCGCCGGGCAGCACCCGGTCGCGCGAGGAGACCAGGGTGACCCTGGAGCCGAGCGCCTGGTAGGCGCCGGCGAACTCGGCGCCGGTGACGCCGGAGCCGACGACGATCAGCTCGCGCGGCAGCTCCTCCAGGTCGTACACCTGGGTCCAGGTCAGGATGCGCTCGCCGTCCGGCTGGGCGTCGGGGAGCTCGCGCGGGTGGGCGCCGGTGGCGATCAGCACCGCGTCGGCGCGCAGGGACTGCACGCTGCCGTCGGGGGCGTCGACCAGCACCTCGCGGGAGCCGTCCACGGCCTGCCCGCCGCCGCCCAGCCGGCCGCGGCCGCGCAGCACGGTGACACCGGCGCGGGTGACGGACTGGGTGATGTCGTGGGACTGCGCGATCGCGAGGC
The DNA here is from genome assembly GCF_900105395.1 of Streptomyces sp. TLI_053. Taxonomy (NCBI): domain Bacteria; kingdom Bacillati; phylum Actinomycetota; class Actinomycetes; order Kitasatosporales; family Streptomycetaceae; genus Streptomyces; species Streptomyces sp. TLI_053. Next base: position 5,818,075 of record NZ_LT629775.1, on the reverse strand, counting down.
GCTTCACCCGGCGGTTGACCTTGCCGAGGTCGACACCGACGACCCTGGCCGGGGAGTCGATGTGCGGGGTGTCGTCGGCGACGATGATGCCCAGCTCCTCGTACGAGCTGTCGAAGGTCGTCATCACCTCCGCCGTCGCGATCAGCGTCTTCGACGGCACGCAGTCCGTGAGCACCGCCGATCCGCCCAGGCCGTCGCGGTCGACGACGGTCACCTCCGCGCCGAGCTGGGCCGCGACGAGCGCCGCCTCGTAGCCGCCTGGTCCGCCACCGATGATCACGATCCGAGTCACGTCACCCATTGTCCCGCACGCCGGGAGCACTGCCACGCCGGGGTCGGGGCTTCTGTCGGATCGGCCGGTGAACGTAGGCTTCGCCCCATGCCCCTTTACGCCGCGTATGCCACCAACCTCGATGCCCGGCAGATGACCCGCCGCGCCCCGCACTCGCCGCTGCGCGGCACGGGCTGGCTGTCCGGCTGGCGGCTGACCTTCGGCGGCGAGCACCTCGGCTGGGAGGGCTCGCTGGCCACCGTGGTGGAGGACGAGAAGGACCAGGTCTTCGTCTCGCTGTACGACGTGTCGCCGATGGACGAGGAGGGGCTGGACCGCTGGGAGGGCGTCCAGCTCGGCATCTACCGCAAGACCAGGCTGCGGGCGCAGACCCTGGACGGCGACGTGCCGGTCTGGACGTACGTGCTCAACGACTACGAGGGCGGCCTGCCGGCGGCCCGCTACCTGGGCCTGATCGCGGACGCGGCGGAGAGCGCCGGCGCCCCCGACGACTACGTGCTGGACCTGCGCCGCCGTCCCTGCTGAGACCTCTTTGGAGATTGCTCCGGGTCGCGGCACCGTTCCGCCGCCCCGGAGCTGTACGTTCACGCCATCCGGGTAACGATCCGGCACGTCGTACCAGGATTTTCTACGCGCGTAGCCATTTCCCGTCTATCCTCGGACGTGTGAACGCATCTCCTCAGTCGGTCGTCTCCGCCGACCCCTACGCCGCCGCCCAGGCCGCCGCCGAGCGCCTGCGCGAGCTGACCGGTGCCGAGCGCCACGACGTCGCCCTGGTGATGGGCTCCGGCTGGGTGCCGGCCGCCGACGCCCTCGGCGAGACCGTGGCGGAGTTCCCGGTCACCGACCTCCCGGGCTTCCCCGCCCCCGCCGTGGCCGGTCACGCCGGCACGATCCGCTCGGTCCGGATCGGTGAGAAGCGGGCCCTGATCTTCCTGGGCCGCAACCACTACTACGAGGGCCACGGGGTCGCCACCGTCGTCCACGGCGTGCGCACCGCCGCCGCGGCCGGCTGCGCGACCATCGTGCTGACCAACGGCTGCGGCGGTCTGCGCCCGACCTGGGTCCCCGGCCAGCCGGTCCTGATCAGCGACCACATCAACCTGACGGCGGACTCGCCGATCGTGGGCGCCAACTTCGTCGACCTCACCGACCTCTACTCCAAGCGGCTGCGCGAGCTCTGCCGCGAGGTGGACCCGACCCTGGACGAGGCCGTCTACGTCCAGTTCCGCGGCCCGCACTACGAGACCCCGGCCGAGGTCAACATGGCCCGGGTGATCGGCGGCGAGCTGGTCGGCATGTCGACCACGCTGGAGGCCATCGCGGCCCGTGAGGCCGGCGCCGAGGTGCTGGGCATCTCCCTGGTCACCAACCTGGCGGCCGGCATGACCGGCGAGCCGCTCAACCACGCCGAGGTGCTGGAGGCCGGCAAGGCCTCCGCCGAGCGGATGGGCGCGCTGCTGGCCAAGGTCCTCGAGCGGATCTGACGCCGGGGCGACAGCGACATGAGCGACGGGGCCCGCGGACGGGCGTGATCCGGTGATCACAGCCGCCCGCGGGCCCCGTCCGCGTGCCCGGGTCCGACACGCCGCCGCCCGGGGCGGCGGACACCGCGTCCCGCCGCCCGCGCGCCGTACGTTTCGTCCCGCACCTCCCGCTGCTCCCGCACCTCCCGCACCCCCGTCCCGTCCGCCCCGCTCCGCACGACCGGCGGGCCCCGCGCGACCCCGTGGGCCCCCGCCCGGAGCGGCGCACCCCCGCAAGCACCGCACGGCCCCGTAGAACCCCGCACCGCCGGTACGCCCGTCCGAGCCACCACGCCCCGCCCGCGCCCGGCGTCCCCGTCCGAGGACGCCCCGCGGCACCCTCCGGCCACCGCCGCCCGACCCGCCCGAACCGCCCGACCCGCTGGGCCCGGTCCGGTCCGGCCCGGTCCGGAGTCACCCCCCGGCCGACCACCGACGCACTTCCCGATGGAGCTGCAGCCATGACGCAGGCAACCACCACCGACCTCCTCGCCCGGGCCCGTACCTGGCTCGCCGAGGACCCGGACCCGCAGACCCGCGAGGAGCTCGCCGCGCTGCTCGCCGACGCCGAGACCCCGGACGCGGACGCCAACGCCAAGCTCGCCTGGTCCGAGCTGGCCGACCGCTTCGCCGACCGCCTCCAGTTCGGCACCGCCGGCCTGCGCGGCGAGCTCGGCGCCGGCCCGATGCGGATGAACCGCGCCGTGGTGATCCGGGCCGCCGCCGGCCTGGTCGCCTACGTCAAGCGGCAGGGCCTCGGCGACCTGGTCGTGATCGGCTACGACGCCCGCCACAAGTCCTACGACTTCGCCCGCGACACCGCCGCCGTGGTGGTCGGCGCCGGCCTGCGCGCGCTGCTGTTCCCGCGCCCGCTGCCCACCCCGGTGCTCGCCTTCGCGGTCCGCCACCTCGGCGCCGCCGCCGGTGTGACCGTCACCGCCAGCCACAACCCGCCGCAGGACAACGGCTACAAGGTCTACCTGGGCGACGGCTCGCAGATCGTGCCGCCGGCCGACGCGGGCATCGCCGCCGAGATCGACGCGATCGGCTCGCTGACCGAGGTCCCGCTGGCCGCGGACGGCTGGGAGACGGTGGACGAGTCCGTCGTCGAGGCCTACCTCGACCGCGCCGCGTCGATCGTCGACCCGCACACCGCGCGCGAGCTCGACGTCGTCTACACCCCGATGCACGGCGTCGGACGCGACACCTTCCTCGCCGCCATGGACCGGGCCGGCTTCCCGGCGCCCACCGTGGTCGCCGAGCAGGCCGAGCCGGACCCCGACTTCCCGACCGTCGCCTTCCCCAACCCGGAGGAGCCGGGGGCGATGGACCTCGCCTTCCGCACCGCCGCCGAGGCCGGCCCGGACATCGTCATCGCCAACGACCCGGACGCCGACCGCTGCGCGGTGGCCGTCCCGGCCGACGGCGCGGAGGGCTGGCGGATGCTGCGCGGCGACGAGGTCGGCGCGCTGCTGGGCGCCGCGCTGGTCTCCAAGCGGGCCACCGGCACCTTCGCCACCACCATCGTCTCCTCCACCCTGCTCGGCCGGATCGCCGAGGCCGCCGGGCTCGACTACGCCGAGACCCTCACCGGCTTCAAGTGGATCTCGCGCGCCGAGGGCCTGCGCTACGGCTACGAGGAGGCGCTCGGCTACTGCGTCGACCCGCAGGGCGTGCGCGACAAGGACGGCATCACCGCCGCCCTGCTGGTCGCCGAGCTCGCCGCCACCCTCAAGCGCTCCGGCCGCACCCTGACCGACCTGCTGGACGACCTGGCGCTGGAGCACGGCCTGCACGCCACCGACCAGCTGTCCGTCCGGGTCGAGGACCTCTCGGTCATCTCCGACGCCATGCGCACCCTGCGCGAGCGGCCGCCGACGACCCTGGCCGGGCTCACCGTCACCCGCGCCGACGACCTCACCGCCGGGTCCGCCGAGCTGCCGCCGACCGACGGCCTGCGCTACTACCTGGCGGGCGACGCCGTCCGCTCGGCGCGGATCGTGGTCCGCCCCTCGGGCACCGAGCCCAAGCTGAAGTGCTACCTGGAGGTCGTGCTCCCGGTCGCCTCGGCCGCCGGGCTCGCGGACGCCCGCGCCCGGGCCGCCGAGCTGCTCGCCACCGTCAAGCGGGACCTCGCCGCGGCGGCCGGCATCGCCGGCTGACACGGCCGCACGTACGAGGAGGGCCCGCCGGCAGTGCCGGCGGGCCCTCCTCGTACGTGCGGACGCGGGCGGGTCAGACCGCGATCACGGTGATCAGGGCGATCAGACCGGCCACCGTCGGAGCGATGATCCACCAGCACCAGCGGACCACGACCGGCCCGGCCGCGTCGGGGCGGGAGGCGTTGCGCTCGGCCATGTCCTGGAGGACGCCGACCACCTGGTCGGACCAGGCCCGGTTCGGGTCCGTGGAGCCCTGCACCCCGACCCCGGACGGCGTACCGCCCGCGCCGAAGACCATGCCGAGCCGGGAGCTGTGCGCCTGCCCGCCGCGCTCGCGGGCCCGGGCGGCGCGCTTGCGCTGGCGCAGCGACACCGGCACCGCCCACACCTGGTACTTCTTGCCCTCGGCGAGGAGTTCGACCGAGTACCCGGCGCGCAGCACGTCCACGGCGGCCCAGGGCGCGACGATCGTGCGCAGCGGGTTGCGGACGACCAGGCGGCGCTCGTCGGCCCGGACGGCCGGGCGCAGGGTGTAGGCGATCACCGGGAGGGCGAACACCGGGACGGCGGCCAGCGACACCCACGGTGTCTTGCCGCTGCCGTTGAGGGCCGCGTCCCCGATCAGCCAGGCCGCGACGGCCAGCAACAGCACCCCGGAGATCACGCCGGGAACGGAGCGGTACACGCGGTCGGCGTACACGGGCTCCCCATCGGAACCGGCCGGGCCCGGTCGGGGCTCGCCGTGGGATTCGGTCATGTCGACGATTCTGCCCCATGGCCCGCGCGATCCACAGGGGTGACGATCACGGTTGCCGGGGCACGGAGATCTCGGTCCGGCATCGATGCGCGGTGCCTCTGGCGATTGACTACGCGCGTAGATATGCTGGTGTGGTGACTATGTCCACTCTTGCAGCCAATGCCCCCGGCGTCGCGGGCAGCGGTCTCGAGGACGTCGCGGCGTCCGAGGCCTCGCTCCGTCGCTTCCTGCACGGCCTGCCCGGTGTCGACCAGGTCGGCCTGGAGGCGCGCGCCGCCACTCTCGGTACCCGCTCGATCAAGACCACGGCCAAGGCGTACGCCATCGACCTGGCCATCTCGATGATCGACCTGACCACGCTCGAGGGCGCGGACACGGTCGGCAAGGTGCGCGCACTGTGCACCAAGGGCAGGACCCCCGATCCCACCGACCCGACCACCCCCCGCGTCGCGGCGATCTGTGTCTATCCGGACATGGTCGCCACCGCGAAGGCGGCGCTCCGGGGCACCGACATCCAGGTCGCCTCCGTCGCCACCGCCTTCCCCGCCGGGCGCGCCGCGCTCCCGGTCAAGCTCGCCGACACCGCGGACGCGGTCGCCGCCGGCGCCGACGAGATCGACATGGTGATCGACCGGGGAGCCTTCCTCTCCGGCCGCTACCTGGACGTGTACAACGAGATCGTCGCCGTCAAGGAGGCCTGCCGCCGCCCCGACGGCAGCTACGCCCACCTCAAGGTGATCTTCGAGACCGGCGAGCTGCAGACGTACGACAACGTGCGCCGCGTCTCCTGGCTGGCGATGCTGGCCGGCGCCGACTTCATCAAGACCTCGACCGGCAAGGTCGCCGTCAACGCGACCCCGCCGGTCACCCTGCTGATGCTGGAGGCGGTCCGCGACTTCCGCGCGGCCACCGGCGTCCAGGTCGGCGTGAAGCCCGCCGGCGGGATCAAGACCACCAAGGACGCGATGAAGTACCTGGTGATGGTCAACGAGACCCTCGGCGACGACTGGCTGAGCCCGCACTGGTTCCGCTTCGGCGCCTCCAGCCTGCTCAACGACCTGCTGATGCAGCGCCAGAAGCTGACCACCGGACGGTACTCCGGTCCCGACTACGTGACGGTGGACTGAGAATCATGGCCAAGAACACCAAGAAGACCGAAGCGCCCGCGGCCTCGCCGCAGGCCCCGGCCGAGCCGGCCGGCAAGCCGGCGGGCGGCCTCTTCGGCTACGCCCCCGCCCCCGAGTCGCCCGCCGCGGCCGGCGACATCGCCAGCTCCTACGGCCACTTCATCGGCGGGCAGTTCGTCGACTCCTCCGGCGGCGAGGCGCTGAAGACGGTCAACCCGGCCACCGAGCAGGTGCTCGCCGAGTTCGCCCGCGGCACCGCCGAGGACGTGGACCGCGCGGTCGCCGCCGCCCGGGCCGCCTTCGCCGACTGGTCGGCGCTGCCGGGCAGCGAGCGCGCCAAGTACCTGTTCCGGATCGCCCGGATCATCCAGGAGCGCAGCCGCGAGCTGGCCGTGCTGGAGTCGATCGACAACGGCAAGCCGATCCGCGAGACCCGCGACGTCGACCTGCCGCTGGTCGCCGCCCACTTCTTCTACTACGCGGGCTGGGCCGACAAGCTGGACTTCGCCGGCTACGGCCCCAACCCGAAGCCGCTGGGCGTGGCCGGCCAGGTCATCCCGTGGAATTTCCCGCTGCTGATGCTGGCGTGGAAGATCGCCCCGGCGCTGGCCACCGGCAACACGGTCGTGCTGAAGCCGGCCGAGACCACCCCGCTGACCGCGCTGCGCTTCGCCGAGATCTGCCGCCAGGCGGGTCTGCCCAAGGGCGTCGTCAACATCGTCACCGGCGACGGCAGCACGGGTGCGGCGCTCACCGCGCACCCGGACGTCAACAAGGTCGCGTTCACCGGCTCGACCCCGGTCGGCCGGGCGATCGCCAAGCAGGTGGCCGGCACCCGCAAGAAGCTCTCGCTGGAGCTGGGCGGCAAGGCCGCCAACATCGTCTTCGACGACGCGCCGCTCGACCAGGCCGTCGAGGGCATCGTCAACGGCATCTTCTTCAACCAGGGCCACGTCTGCTGCGCGGGTTCGCGCCTGCTGGTCCAGGAGTCGGTCCAGGACGAGCTGCTGGACGCGCTGAAGCGCCGGATGGGCACCCTGCGGGTCGGCGACCCGCTGGACAAGAACACCGACATCGGCGCGATCAACTCCGCCGAGCAGCTGGCCCGGATCACCGCGCTGACCGACGCCGGCGAGGCCGAGGGCGCCGAGCGCTGGTCGCCCGCGTGCGAGCTGCCGGGCACCGGCTTCTGGTTCCGGCCGACGCTGTTCACCGGCGTCAGCCAGGCCCACCGGATCGCCCAGGAGGAGATCTTCGGCCCGGTGCTGTCGGTGCTGACCTTCCGCACCCCCGACGAGGCGGTCGCGAAGGCCAACAACACCCCGTACGGCCTCTCCGCCGGCATCTGGACGGAGAAGGGCTCGCGCATCCTCTGGACGGCCAGCAGGCTCCGGGCCGGCGTGGTCTGGGCCAACACCTTCAACAAGTTCGACCCGACCTCGCCGTTCGGCGGTTTCAAGGAGTCGGGCTACGGCCGCGAGGGTGGCCGGCACGGTCTGGAGGCCTACCTCGATGTCTGATGTCGTGAGCCGTCTTGATGTCCTCAAGACCTACAAGCTGTACGTCGGCGGGAAGTTCCCGCGCTCCGAGAGCGGGCGGGTGTACGAGGTGACGGACGCGAAGGGCGAGTGGCTGGCCAACGCGCCGCTCGGCACCCGCAAGGACGCCCGCGACGCGGTCGTCGCCGCCCGCGCGGCGGTCAAGGGCTGGTCCGGCACCACCGCGTACAACCGCGGCCAGGTGCTGTACCGGGTCGCCGAGATGCTGCAGGGCCGGCGGGAGCAGTTCGCCGCCGAGGTGGCGCTCTCCGAGGGCGTCGGCGCGAAGAAGGCCGCCGCCCTGGTGGACGCCGCGATCGACCGGTGGGTCTGGTACGCGGGCTGGACCGACAAGGTGGCGCAGATCGCGGGCGGCGCCAACCCGGTCGCCGGTCCGTACTTCAACCTCTCCACCCCGGAGCCGACCGGCGTGGTCGGGATCGTCGCGCCGCAGGCCGGTTACGGTCACTCGCTGCTCGGCCTGGTCTCGGTGATCGCCCCGGCGATCGCCACGGGCAACACCGTGGTGGTGGCGGCCGCGGCCGACGCGCCGCTGCCCGCGCTGTCCCTGGGCGAGGTGCTGGCCACCTCGGACGTCCCGGGCGGCGTGGTCAACATCCTGTCCGGCCGGACCGCCGACATCGCGCCGACCCTGGCCTCGCACCAGGACGTCAACGCGCTGGACCTGACCGGCGCGATCGCCGCCGACGGTCCCGGCGCGGCGGGCGGCCTGGAGGTGCTGGCCGCGGATACCCTGAAGCGGGTGATCCGACCGGAACCGGACCCGTTCGCCCAGGACTGGACCAATGCTCCCGGAACGGACCGGCTACTCTCGTTCCTGGAGACCAAGACGGTCTGGCACCCGATGGGTATCTGACCTACGGTCCCCCGGGAGCTGCTACGCTCCGTGACCGCGAGTCGGTGACAACTCCACAGACTGGCCGTCCCCCGTGCCCTCACCCCCCCAGGGCCCGGACGGTCACAGGACGGACCCGCGCCTCTCCCCCCCTGGCGCGGGTCCGTCGTACTTCCCGGGCCCGCCCGTCGGCGCCGTTGCCCCGGCCGCCGCGGCCGTCGACTTTCGTCGCACCGGGTCGAGCCGTTCGACGCTGCCGCCGCCCCGGAGCGGCCGCGCAGACTGGGGCCGACAACCGCGCACCGAGGGGGAGAACGTCCGTGGGAGAGCTGGTCGGCGAGTTGATGGCCCTGTTCGCGGACGGGTTCCTGCGCACACTGGGGGTGGCCCGTACCAAGCGCCGGCTGGCGGCCGGGCGGCCGGTCCGGATCCCCTGCTCGGCCCGCGCCGACGGCCCCGGCGGGCGGGCCGACGGCCCCGGCGGGCGGCCCGACTACGTCGCCGGGAAGCTGCGGATCACCCCCGGTGCCCCGCTCGTCGTCTTCACCGCGCGCGACCGCGACCCGCTCGAGCTGGCCGTCGGCGGCACCTTCGAGGCCCCCGAGCCGGACGTCTGGCACGACCAGGACTGGGCCGCCACCGCGTACCGGGCGCCCGGCGCCGATCACCCGGTGTACCTCCAGGTCGACAGCCGGTACCTGCCGCTGCTGCACGCCTCGCTCCTCGCCCCGGCGGTCGCGCGGGCGGTGTGATCCGCGGGGTTTCGGCATCGGGCCCCGATGCGTCAGACTGGTGTCCCGTGAGTGACTCCCCGCTGAACCCTGTGCCGACAGCCCCTGCCCGGGTGATCCTGCTCTCCGGGCCCTCCGGCTCCGGGAAGTCCTCGCTCGCCGAGCGCAGCGGCCTGCCCGTGCTCCAGCTCGACGACTTCTACAAGGACGGCGACGACCCCAGCCTGCCCCTGCTGCCCGACGGGGCGGTGGACTGGGACTCCCCGCTCTCCTGGCACCGCGACCAGGCCCTGGCGGCCATCCGCGCCCTGTGCGACACCGGCCGGGCCGAGGTGCCGGTGTACTCGATCCCGGCCAACGGGCGGGTCTCCACCAGGGTGCTGGAGCTCGACGGGGCCACCGCCTTCGTCGCCGAGGGCATCTTCGCGGCCGAGATCACGGCCGACTGCGCCGCGGCGGAGCTGCTGGGCGACGCGCTGTGCCTGCGCAACGGCGCGCTCACGACCGCCTGGTGGCGGCTGCGCCGGGATGTCCGCGAGGGCCGCAAGTCGCTGCCCGTGCTGGTGCGGCGCGGCTGGCGGCTGATGCGGGCCGAGCGGGGCATCGTCGGCCGCCAGGTCGCGCTGGGGGCGCGTCCGTGCGCCGGGGCCGAGGCCGAGCGGCGGATCCGGGCGGCGGCCCGGGCCGGGGAGCTCTCGGCGGTCTGAACGACCGCCGCCCCTCGCACGGGTGCGCCGGGCACGCGGAACGGCGAGTACTCGGAACAGCGGGCACGCGGAACAGCGGAACGGCGGAAACGCGGAACGGCGGGCCCGGTGCGTCTCCCCCGCACCGGGCCCGCCGCCTTCCCCGGACGGTCACGGCTCCCCCCTGCGCCGCCGCTCCCCCGAGCCGGCGCCGCCTGGTCCGTTTCCGTCCTGCTACCCGTCCCCCGACGGGAGTCCATTCCCGGTCGCGTTACGCGACCAGCTCGCCGAACGCCCGGATCGTGTCGCCCGAGGTGTTCAGCTGCTCGTCGTCGCGCAGCCGGCGCAGCGCGCGCCAGATGCTGCTCTTGACGGTGCCGACGCTGATGCCGAGCACGTCGGCGATCTCCGGGTCGGTCTTGCCCTCGTAGTAGCGGAGCACCAGCATGGTCCGCTGGTTCTCCGGCAGCTTGGCCAGCGCCTGCCAGAGCACGGCGCGCAGCTCGGTGCCGCCCATCGCGTCGGTGTCGCCGACCGTCTCCGGCAGCTCCTCGGTCGGGTACTCGTTGACCTTGCGGCGCCGCCAGGCGGAGATGTGCAGGTTGGTCATGGTGCGGCGGAGGTAGCCCCCCACCGCGGCCTTGTCGGTGATCCGGCCCCAGGCCCGGTAGGTGCTGAAGAGCGCGCTCTGCAGCAGGTCCTCGGCCTCGTAGCGGTCACCGGTGAGGTGGTAGGCGGTGGCGTAGAGGGAGGCGCGGCGCTCCCGCACGTACGCGGTGAACTCCGTGATGTGGTCCTCCGCGACCGCCGGGCGCTCGCCCTGCGCCGCGGTGAACGCCGCCCCGCCCGCCGTCTGCTCGGTGGTGCGGGCCGCCGCGGGGTTCAGCCGCAGCAGCGTCGCACCGGCGGCCTCGCGGCCGGCCGACTCCCCCGAGTCGGCCTTCCGCAGGCCCGTTCCCGCGATTCCCCGGTTCCCCGCCGGGGTGTCCGCGCCCTCGACGCGGACGGGGAGGATCCCCCGCAGCGTCAAGGTCGCGGCGGAGTCGGCCGTGTTCCCCCGGTGGCCGATCCCGTACAGCTCCCCCGTCCTGCCGCCGCCGCTCACCCGGCGGGCGACAGTGCTTGCACCCGTGCTGTGCGCGCACCCCCGTGCGATCACGGCACCGGAGACCTCCTCGGCCCCGGTCTCGAAACGGCTCCGGTGAGCGGTCGCTGACGAACGCGCGGTCCGGACGGCCGGGTTGGTCCGGGTCTGAAGCGTGGCGTTCATCGTGCGCCCCCTCTGGATCGGTTCGAGCGGTTCCGTCGCCGCCGTCCAGTGGGCCGATCGGCCCGCTGTCCTGCGGCGACACGGAAAATCCTGCCCGCCGGTTGTGATGGCGCTGTCCGTCGACTGTCACAGGGCTGTCACAGGCACGGGGCTTTCGTCCCTGCCGCTGTCCCGCCGTTGACGGACGCCGGTGGCGGGCGTTCCGGTTCCCGGTCGCGCGGCGGGCGGGGCGGGTGCGACCCCCGAGCGGACAGTGGGGGGTGATTCGCCGCTCCGGGTGAGCCAGAATGAGGCCGTGCCTTTCCTCCTTCTGATCGAGGACGACGACGCCATCCGCACCGGCCTCGAACTCGCCCTCACCCGCCAGGGCCACCGCGTGGCCACCGCCGCGTCCGGCGAGGACGGCCTGAGGCTCTTCAAGGAGCAGCGGCCGGACCTCATCGTGCTGGACGTCATGCTGCCCGGAATCGACGGCTTCGAAGTGTGCCGCCGGATCCGCCGCACCGACCAGCTGCCGATCGTCCTGCTGACGGCCCGGTCCGACGACATCGACGTCGTGGTCGGCCTGGAGTCAGGCGCGGACGACTACGTCGTGAAGCCGGTGCAGCCCCGCGTGCTGGACGCCCGGATCCGGGCCGTGCTGCGGCGCGGCGAGCGGGAGAGCTCGGACTCGTCCGTGTACGGGACCGTGGTGATCGACCGTGCGGCGATGACGGTCACCAAGGACGGTGCGGACCTCCAGCTCACCCCGACCGAGCTGCGGCTGCTGCTGGAGCTCAGCCGGCGGCCCGGGCAGGCGCTGTCCCGGCAGCAACTGCTGCGCCTGGTCTGGGAGCACGACTACCTGGGCGACTCCCGGCTGGTGGACGCCTGTGTGCAGCGGCTGCGGGCCAAGGTCGAGGACGTGCCCTCGGCGCCGACGCTGATCCGCACCGTGCGCGGGGTCGGCTACCGGCTGGACCCGCCGGCGTGACCGGCCCGACCGACGCACCCGCCCACCTCCGTCCGGCGCCGGCGATATCCCGCCGCGCGCGCTGACGGCCTCCGTAACGACAGGCTCCTGTGACTGACCAACAGACGACGGCCCGGTTCTCCTCCGGCCCGTGGCGCCGCCTGCGCTCGTTGCGCGTGCGGCTGATCGCGGTGTTCGCCGCGGTCGCGCTGACCACCGCCGTCTCGGCGTCCGGCATCGCGTACTGGCTCAACCGCGACGCGGTGCTGAAGCGGGCCCAGGACACCGCGCTCAACGACTTCCGGGTCTCGCTCAGCCGCAACGTGTCGAACCTGCCGCTGAACGCCACCTGCGAGGACCTGAACACGCTCGCGAGCACCGTCGCCAGCTCCGGCCTCAGTTACGACGTGGTGGTGGCCGATCCGGCGCTGCCGAACTGCGTCGCCTCGTCCAGCTCGGCGTCGTACACGATCGCCAGTGTGCCGGCCGCGCTGCGGACGGCGGTCGGCAAGCCGCGCGAGATCACCGAGTCCAACCCGTACACCTACCACCTGTACTGGCAGCGGCAGAACCTCGACGGGCGGCCGTTCGTCATCGGCGGCACCAAGGTGGTGACGACCGGCCCGACCGCGTACATGTTCAAGTCGTTGGAGAACGAGCGGGCCGACCTGAACACGCTCGGCTGGTCGCTGGCGATCGCCACCCTGCTGGCGCTGATCGGCTCGGCGCTGCTGGCGCAGGCCGCGTCGGCGACGGTGCTGCGGCCGGTCAAGCGGCTGGGCGACGCGGCCCGGCGGCTCGGCGAGGGCCATCTGGACACCCGGCTGGAGGTCGAGGGCTCGGACGAACTCGCCGACCTGGCGCGGACCTTCAACCGGACCGCGGAGTCGCTGCACGGGCAGGTCGAGGAGCTGAGCGCGCGCGAGGCGCAGAGCCGGCGGTTCGTCGCCGACATGTCGCACGAGCTGCGCACCCCGCTGACCGCGATGACCGCCGTGACGGACATCCTGGAGGACGAGGCGGAGTCGCTGGACCCGATGATCGAACCGGCCGTGCGGCTGGTGGTCAGCGAGACCCGGCGGCTCTCCGACCTGGTGGAGAACCTCATGGAGGTGACCCGCTTCGACGCCGGCACCGCCAAGCTCGTCGCCGACGAGGTGGACATCGCCGACCTGATCATGTCCTGCATCGACGGCCGGGCCTGGTACGACGCGGTGGAGGTGGACGCCCCGCGCGGCATCCTGGCGGTGGTCGACCCGCGCCGGCTGGACGTCGTCTTCGCCAACCTGATCGGCAACGCGCTGAAGCACGGCGGTTCGCCGGTGCGGGTGCGGGTGCGCGAGGAGGGGGACACCGTGGTCGTCGCGGTGTCGGACAGCGGTCCCGGCATCCCGGAGGACGTGCTGCCGCACGTCTTCGACCGCTTCTACAAGGCCGACAAGGGGCGGGCCCGCTCGGAGGGCAGCGGCCTGGGCCTGTCCATCGCGATGGCCAACGCGCAGATCCACGGGGGGTCCATCACGGCCGCGAACGGCGAGGTGGGGGCGGTGTTCACGCTGACGCTGCCGCTGACCCAGCCGCCTCCGCCGCCGTCCGCCGACACCGCCGAGGAGAGTGCCCGGTGACCCGAGGAGCGAGCCCGCTTCGGCGCCCGTTCGCCGCCGCCGCGCTGGTCGGGCTGGCCGTGCTGGCTGCCGGCTGCGGCATCCGTCCGACGGCCGTCCCGGTCGACGCGGGTGCGCCAGCCAGCCGGACCGCCTGTCCGACGGTGGCGCGGATACCCACGGCCCCGAGCACGCCGTCCGGCGCGGTCGGCGGCCCGCCGCAGGCCGCGGCGGCGCACGGCGCGCCGACACCCACCGCCGCGGCGCACCCGGCCCCGCCGGGCGGCTCGGCGTCGCCCTCGCCCTCGGTGGTGGCACCGACCGCATCGGCCGCATCGGCCGCTCCGACGGGGCCGGCGGACAACGTGTTCGGCGCGCTGCCGTCGCCGTCGGCCTCGACCACGGCGCCGCCCTGCCGGTAGGCGGGCGGTCGGCGGTTCGGGGTCCGTCGGCTTCCGGGCCGCTCGCCTCCGGGCCGGTCGCCTCCGGGCCGATCGCCTCCGGGCCGCTCGCCTCCGGGCCGCTCGGCGCAGGTGCGCGGTCAGCGGTTCGTACGGGCGGGCCGCCGGGGGAGTTCACCCGGCGGTTCCGCCCGGGTCGGGGACCCGTCCCCGGCGCGCGGCGCAAAGTTCGCACCGGGTGTGGAACCGTCACGCCGCCGGAACACGTCCTTCCCCCCGTGCAGCGAGATGGCACCAGGACACGCGGGGAGCGTGCCGACGTGCGGACCGAGACCGGACGGGCGACGGCCGTCCAGCACCATCGGCGTCGACTACGGGCGGTGGGACTGTTCGGCCTCGCCCTCCACCTGCTGCTGCTGGGCTGGCTGGTGCTGAGACCACTGCCGGTGGCCTGGGTCTACGACGCCAACCTGACGCCACTGGCCTCGCTCCGTTTCTCCTCCGCGGGCCAGTTGCTCGGCGAGCTGCTGCTGCCCGCCCCGCTCGGCGTCCTCCTCCCGCTCGCCGGCGGCCGGCTCGGGACCCCCTGGCTCCCGTCCTTCCTGCGCACCACCGGCGCCTCGGCCCTGCTGGCCACGGCACTGGAGTTCCTCTCCTCGTGGGCGCCCGGGCACGTGCTCAACGTCGACCACATACTGCTCGCCGTCGCCGGTGTCGCGGCGACCCACCTCGCCCTGGTCCCCGCCGGCCGGATCCTGCTTCTGCGGCGCGACGCGGGCCTCCAGGATCTCGGCCGCACCGCGGAGCCGGACCCCGCTCCGGCTGCGACCCCGGCCCCGACCTCTGCCTCGGCTGCGACCTCGGCCCCGACTCAGGCTCAGGCTCAGGCTCCGGACAGCGCGCCCGTCACCGTCCCGACCCCGGCCAGGGCCGCCGCCACCCCGGCCGCGCACCCCGGGCGGAAGGCCGAACCCCTGCTCAGCCTCGGTTCGCCGGGCCCCGCCCGGCGGAGCTGAGCAGCACCCGTTCCCGCGCTGCCGGGACGCGCTGCCGGTCCGCGCTACCGGTCCGCGCGGCGGACCCGGCCGCCGACCTCGACCAGCCCGTCCCCGGGGAGCCCGGTGACGAGCTGCGAGCCACGCCCCTGGGTGATCGTCAGCCCCCGGCCCAGCTCGGCCGTCAGCAGGAGCGCGGCCGCACCGGTCGCCTCGTCCTCGTCGATGCCGTCGCCCCGTCCCGGGAAGGCCCGGGCGCGGACCGTGCCCGCCGCCTCGTCCTGCCAGGCCCAGGCATAGATCCACTCACCCGGCGGCGGCACCGCCAGCCCGTCGACCTCGGCCGCCGTCGCGTACCGGCGGAGCGTGCGCGGCGGCGCCCAGGCGGCCGGAGCCGCGACCCGGGTGAACCCGCCGCCGTGCCGCACCCGGACCACGCCCGCGGCGGTGACCAGCCGGTCCACGCCCAGCAGCCAGGCGGCGCCGACACACGGGTGACCGGCGAACGGGAGGCGCAGGGTCGGGGTACGGATGTCGATCGCGCCGCGCTCCGGGTCGTCGACGAACACCGTCTCGCTGAAGCCGAGCCGTCGCGCGATCGCCTGCCGGTCCGCGTCGTCGGGCACGGCCGCGCCGTCCCGGACCACGCCCAGCGCGTTGCCGTGCGTACCGTCCGGGCCGCAGAACACGTACAGCACCTCGTGGTCGGCCATGCCGCGGTCACTCCTCGTCCGATCGGGTCCGCGCGGCGGTCGCGCGGGCCGGTTGGCATCCTCCGGCCGGGACCTGCGGGTCCGGTCGGCTCAGCGCGCCGCGGGACCGGCGGCCGGGCCCGGCGCGGGCCGGACGGCCGGAGCCGCCCCCGGCCGCGCGCCCGGACCGCCCGCCACCGGGTGCGGGCCCGCGCCCGGGCCCCCGGCGGGGAGTGGCGTCCGGGCGGCCGCCGGGCGGGTCCGCTGCCGCCGGTGCGCCACCACCAGGGTGCCGATGCCCATCGCGATCGAGGTGGCGCCGGTGATCGCCATCGGGGTGTTGGTGGACGAGCCACCGGTCGAGGCGAGGTCCACGGACGGCACCGGGGGCGCCGCCACGGTCACCGTGACCGCCGGAGCCGGGACGGCGGCCGTGCTCGGCGGCGTCTGCGTGACCTCCGAGGCCGGGACGGCCGCCGGTGTGCCGCTCGGGTCCGCGGACGGCGTGACCGCCGCCAGTCCCACCCCGGGGGCGGTACCGGTCGATGCGGGCGGTTCGGCGGCCGGGGGCGCGGCCGGGGCGGACGGCGAGCCGCCGGCCTCGGCGGACGGGGTGCTCGGCACGGCGGACGGGGACGGCGCGGCGGGGGCGGCCACGGTGATGTCGACCGCCGAGCCGGCGGCGGGCACCCCGGCGCCGGTACCGACCGCCGGCAGGCTGCTCCCGGTCGGCAGCAGCGACAGCACCCCGGCCGGGGTGTCCTGGGCGAACGCCAGCCGCACGTTCAACGTCCGGGACTCGCCGTCGCGCAGCCGCACCAGCGAGGCTTCCCGGTCACCCGTGCGCAGCGTCAGCGTCAGCCGCCCGGCGGCGCCCTGACCGCTGTCCACGGCCGGCAGCCACTCGCCGTCGGGAGCCCGGAACTCCAGCCGGACCGCCTCCGCGCCGGGCAGGGCCTTGCCCCGGAAGGTCAGTTCGGGCAGGAACGCGACGTCCTTGCCGCTCCGATTGGTGAGCGTCAGCCGGAACGGCTTCGGCTCGCCACCCGCGGTGAACGAGCCGGGCACCGCGTCCAGGCCGAGGTAGGGCACACCGGGCGCGGGGGCGGTCGTCGGCGCCCCGGTGGGGCCGGCCGCGGCGAGTGCGAACTCCCTGGGCTGACTCGCCGCTTCGGTGATCCGGGTCTCCGGCGGCAGGGTCGGGTCGGCGACCGTCGCCGTGAACCCGCCGGTGGCCCGGCCGGCGGGCGCGTCGGCCGTGGCGGCCAGGCGCAGCCGGTACGTCGCGGAGGCCCCGGCGGGCAGGCTCAGCCGGGTGGCGAAGGTGTCGAGGTTCCAGCCGGCGCCGGTACCGGCGCCGGGGGCGGGGGCGGCGGGCTTCCAGGAGGCCCCGCCGGGGGACTGGTAACCGAGCACGAGCTGGTTCTCGCGGATCCCGGCATCGACGTTCGCGACGACGAAACCGGTGGTGACGTCGACGGCGTGGTCGGCGGAGTTGCGCAGCGTGGCGGTGAACTCGGCGGCCGGACCGCCTGCGGTCAGGGTGCCGGGGAAGCCCGCGACGGTGATCGTCACCGGGCTGCGCCGCTCCTGGGTCCCGACCGGCCCCGGGGTGCCCACCCCGTTGGGGGCACCGAGGAGCGCTCCGCCGGTACCGCCGGAACGCGACAGCGCGGCCGCACCGGGGGCGGCGGTCAGGGCCGCCCCCGAGACCAGGGTGGCAGCGGCGGCGAGGGCCAGGGATCTGCGGTGCTGAATACGCACGGGGGACCTCACGGAAGGAAGGCGGGCGAACCCGACGAACCCGGCAGCAGGGCGGTTTCGCCGAGGTGGGAGGCCGCTCCGGGACTCTCACCCGGGTCGCTGCTTCGCCCCCCAACCACCAGCGACGGGCGCATCATATCCGAACGCACGGACGCTTCCTGAGCGGTTTTCAAGGGGTGGAAGGGAGGTTCTCCGGGCGGATTCGGCGATGACACCGTGACGAAATCGTGAGGACGGATGTCGTCCCGCTCCAGTACTGTCCCCACTCGTCCCCCGGCGGCCGCCCGTTCGCGTCCGCCCGACCCCGGCAACAACAGGAACCACTCGTGAACCTCGACTTCGACGTCGACCCGCTCTTCTCCTGGTACGTCGTCCTGCTGGCCGTCAGCGGCATCGCCCTGCTGGTCATCGGCGCCGTCAACCTCGGCGGCCTGAGGCTCGGCTGGCGCGCCCTCAACGTGCTCGCCGGCCTCGGCTTCACCGGCTACGCGTACTACCTCGCCTTCGTCTTCGAGGGCACCAGCTACGTGATCTTCTTCAAGGCGTTCATCCTGCCGGTGCTGCTGATAGCCAACGCGGTGAAGGCGCTGGTCACGCGCTCCCAGGCACCGGCCGCGCCGCCCGTCCCGGCCGCCTCGCCGTACCAGCACCAGGGTGCGCCGTACCCGCAGGGCGGCCAGTACCCCCAGCCGGCCGCGCCCTTCCAGGCCGCTGCCCCGGCAGCGCCCGCGTCGCCGTACCAGGCCGCGGCCCCCCTCGCCCCGGCCGCCCCGTACCAGCCGCCGTACCAGCCGCCGGCTCCGCCGCAGGGCTGATCCGTCCCCACCGGCCGGCGCCCCTCACCAGGGCGCCGGCCGGTCCCCCTTCCGTCCCCCTCGGTCCGCACTACGCTGCGCGGTGCGGCCGGGTACCGGTCGCCGACGACGAAGGGGGTGCGGACCGTGGAGACGTACGACCTGGTGATCGTGGGCGGCGGGCCCGCGGGCTGCGCGGCGGCCGTGATGGCGGCGAGCGTCGGGCTGCGGACGGCCCTGGTCGAGCGGCGCGAACCCGGCGCCACCCTGCGGCGCGTCCCGGCGGTGCAGAACGTGCTCGGCTTCGCGACCGGCACCGCCTTCGCCGACGCCGTCGCGGCGGACGTCCGACGAGTCACCGACTCCTGCGACCTCCTTCTCGGCACCCCGGCGACCGAACTGCACGCCGACGACGAGGGCGTGACCGTCCACCTCGCCGCCCCGGGCACCACCGTGCGCGGCCGGTACGCGATCGTCGCCACCGGCGTCCGCGCGGCCCGACCCGACGAGGCCGCCTGGCTCAGCTCCACCGTGGACGCCCCGCCGCCGCTCTGGGAGGCGGACGCCACGCTCCTGACCGGCCGCCGCACCCTCGTCCTCGGCGCCGACCGCCCCCTCGGCACCCTGCTGCGCGCCCACCCCGACGCCGCACTCGACCTGCTCGTCCCGCACCCGGCCGCCGACGCCTACAAGGCCGAGGAGGTCCGCGACGACCCGCGCGTCACCCTGCTGGAACTCGACGCCCTCGACCTGCGCCACTCCCCCGAAGGCCACATCACGGCGGGCGGGTTGGGCACCTTCGCCCCCGACGCGGTGTTCGTGAACCTGGGCGTCCGCCCGGCCGCCCTCCCCGGCACCCTGGCCCCCGCCGAGGACGGCTACTGCCCGCCCGACCGCCAGCACCCCCGCGTCCTCACCGCCGGCGACCTCCGCTCGGCCCGCGGCCAGCGCATCATGACCGCCACCGGCTCCGGCGCCGACGCGGCGCTGCAGGCCTACTACGCCCTCCGCCTGACGGGCTGACCGGTTGACCGGTTGACCGGTTGACCGTTGCCCGGTTGCCCGGTTGCCCGGTTGCCCGGTTGCCCGGTTGCCCGGTTGCCCGACCGTGGAGCAGGAGCAGGAAGTCGATGAGGCCGACTTCCTGCTCCACACAAGGTCTGCAGGCAGGAACGAGAGCAATCCCCTGTTCGGATGGCCACCTCCCGGTCGCGGTGCGTAACGTCACCCCCGACTTGTTCAAGACGGGGGGTCTCTCGTCGAGATTCCCGAGGAGACACTGCGGGAGGCGTTCCGTGTTCTTGGATGGTGACGCGTGGCGGGCGTATTTCGACGCCATGGAGCACGACGCCTGGCGTCTGGAGACCCTGGCCGTCTACACGATGCCGCAGGAGGAGGAAGGGATCCGTCGCTTCCTGGCCGGCGAGCCGCTGACGGCCGAGGCAACCGCTGCTTGAACGGCACGCGTCCGGGGCTACCGGGACACGGGGCGGCGCATCGGCCGAGTCCGTTCCCTTCCCGAAGTACGTGAAGGATCATGGGTGAGTGACCTTCGCCCCTGAGCAGTTGGACCGGTCGAAGGCCGATCCGGCCCGGCTGCTCCGCGATCTGCGCAAGCGAGCCGGTCTCAGCGGAGACCGGCTCGCTCGACGTTGCGGCCTCTGCTGGGCCCCTGCGTGGTGGGTGGAGCGGGGCGGCCCGGGCTGACAAGCGAAGTGGGCGGTCACGAACTATCGTCCGTGACCGCCCACTTCATGGTGCTTTTCGGGGCCGGGCCGATCAGGAGAGGTGGTCGAACCTACCGGCCTTGACCGCGATGAGGAGCGCGCGGAGCTTCTCCTCATCGAGGGCCAGGACGACACCGGGGTCGTCGGACTCCCTCAGATGACGAAGTCCCGGCCCACCGGTGGCGAGTTCAACGCAGCTGCCACCGTCGTTCGAGCCGCTGAACGATGACTTCTGCCAACGGATTTCTGGCATCGTGCGCCCTTCACGTCTGGAGCAGGTAGAGAAGATGTCGGATGAGCCCGCACGAGTCACGTGAAGACGAGAGCGCGAGGGGCGAACGGTCAGTGTCGACCGGGGGCAACGCAAGGTCACTCAGCTGATTGAACGTCCTGCGGTACGTCACGATCGAGTGCCGGTCGCCAAGATACTCGGCGCGGCTCGGGTGATCCACAACAACGGTGGAGAGATTCTCCGCCCCTGGGTCCAGCAACAGGAATTGGCCCGTATGCGGAGGCTTCTTCAACGCCGCGAACGGCAGGACCTGGATGGTCACATTGGGCAGCTCGGCCACCTCAAGCAGGTGCGCCAGCTGCGCCCTCATCACCGCGTCCCCGGGGAAGCGCAGGCGCAGAGCCGTTTCGTGAATGACGAATCGGAACTGCCGTCGCGGCAGATCGTTCAGGATGCGCTGCCGATTCATGCGGAACTCGATCGCGGCCTCCGCATCGAACCTCCGATCACGGTCAGCGCCTTCGAAGATCGCCTCGGCATACGCGGGCAACTGCAAGAGACCGGGCAGGTAGAACGTTTCGTAGTTGTCGATCAGCGCCGCGCCGTCCTCCGTCTCGGCCAGGTCGAGCGTGAGCAACGACACACGATCGGCGAACTCCGACCACCAACCCTTGCCTGTTCGCCGCCCCATGTCCGCGAGCTTGGCCCGGTAGACAGGATCTTCACAGCCGTAGGCGTCGAGCCAGATCCCCAGCCGTTCCTGATTGAGGCCGGTTCGTCCCGCCTCCGTGTGACTGACGGCCGGGCTTCTCATGCCCACAAGCGCGCCGGCCTCCGGAGCCGACAGGCCCGCCGCCATGCGAAGGCGCTGCAACTCCTCGCCGAAGCGGCGCTGCCGCTGACTGATCTCTCCCCTGAGCCCCACGGCGGTTCCTTCCCTCGCCCCACAGTGTTCCGCATCGGCTGGCGCAGTCACTACCTGCCAAGCGTCACCCACACGGGTCAACCTTGCCCTTTTGGTTGCAACACTATGACTCGCCAACCTAGCCTCGCTGTTGCGCCGGTCGCATGACTGGGCGTCAGTGACGGCTGGCCTGCAAATGAACCGCTCCTCCCCGCACCCCGGAGGTCCCCATGTGTGCCCATGTTCCGCCTGACTGGTCCGTCGTCCGTCACGAGCTGCGTGAGCTCCTCACCTCGGCCGACTGGCCGCCGGACACCGTCCACACCGCCGAACTCGCCCTGCACGAGCTGTTCGTGAACGCCTGGAAGCATGCCGGAACCCCGGCACCGCACGTCATCGTGTCCCTCTGCCCCCGCGTTCTGCGCGTCTCCGTGTGCGACGACAGCCCGGTGCTCCCCGAAGCCCGCAACCCTGCCGACCTCTACGCCTTGTCCGGGAGGGGCCTTCACCTCGTCCGGGCACTCACCGATCGCTTCGGCGCCACCAGCAACAAGCACGGCAAGGTCGTCTGGTTCGAACTGGAGCCCGCCGCATGAGCCTCGAACCCCTGGCGCCCCACGACAGGATCCTCCGCACCTACACCGAGCCCGAGGTCTCCGCCCTTCTCCGCGAACTCCACGAGCGGGGCAAGCCCTTCGGCATCCAGTGGGGTTCCGCCGCCGTCAACGGCAGCACCGTCGACGGCCGTCTCCTCGTCGACTTCGGCGACACCTCCGTCGCCACTCTCCTCAACCTCCTCACGCTCCTCCGCGAAACGGGCCGACCTGCGTGAACTTCCTCATCGGCGCCGCCTTCGTCGTCCTCCTCGCCCTCGCCTTCGCCACTGTCGTCACGGGTGTCATCACCGCCCTGAAAGTGCACGGCGAGGACGAGGAGGACCACCCCGACCACTGACCCGCTCCACTCATTGCAGCCTTGCTACTGCTCCGCCGCCACCGTGCGAGGCACCGCCGGGCCGCGGAAGGCCAGGGGGCGGCTCAGGACCAGGTTGGTCGTCGTACTCCCGAACTGCGCCAGCTCGTCGACGATCTCCTCCAGGTGCCCCATCGACGTGGTGGCGATCTTCAGCGAGTAGCAGTCGTCACCGGTCGTCCGCAGGCACTCCAGGATCTCCGAGCGCTCCTCCAGCAGCCGCCGCAGCGGCTCGTGCCGTGCCGCCGGCCCGGGGTACTTCAGCCGGACGACCGCCAGCACCGGATATCCCGTCCGCTCCAGGTCCACCTCGGCCCGGTAGCCCGTGATCACCCCCGCCGTCTCCAGCCGCCGCACCCGCTCCGTCGTGGCCGACGCGCTCAGGTTCACCCTGCGCGCCAGCTCGGCGAACGCGATCCGCCCGTCCTCCTGGAGCTCGGCCAGGATCGCCCAGTCCGTCGCGTCAAGAATCTCGGTCATGTGCCCAGATTGCCGGTGATTCCACGGCCGATCAACCCCTGAACCGGTGGATGCCTCTTCAGTCAACCCGCCTTCCGTACCTAGGCTTTCGGGCGTGAAGATCGGAGTCAACGTCCCCAACTTCGGCCCCGGCACCGACCCGGCGGCACTGCTCACCTGGGCCAGGACCGTCGAGGGCCTGGGCTTCGACCTGCTGATGGTCTCGGACCACGTCGCCATCACCCCCGACGTCGCCGTGCGCTACCCCGCCCCGTTCTACGAACCGTTCACCACCCTCGCCTGGCTCGCCGCCCACACCGACCGGGTCCGGCTCGGCACCACCGTCCTCATCGCCCCCTACCGCCACCCGCTCCTCACCGCCCGGACGGCCGCCAACCTCGACGCACTGAGCGGGCACCGCCTCGTGCTCGGCGTCGGAATCGGCTGGGCGCGGCAGGAGTTCGCCGCCCTCGGCGTTCCCTTCGAGCAGCGCGGCCGCCTCACCGACGAGCACCTGCGCCGCCTGCGCACCGCCTGGGCGGACACCGCCGACTACGGCACCCGCCGCATCCCGCTCTGGGTCGGCGGCAACAGCGACGCGGGCCTGCGCCGCGCCGTCCGCCTCGGCGACGCCTGGCACCCGCTGCGGCCCACCACACCGTGGCTGTGCGAGGCCGCGCATCGGCTGCGGGCGTACGCGGAGGAACACGCGCTCCCCGTACCGGCGTTCGCGCCCCGGATCGCCCTCAGGCTCACGCCCGCACCGGTCGCCGGACCGACCCGCCTCGCGGGCGAGGGCAGCATCGAGCAGATCTCCGCCGACCTCGCCCGGCTCCGGCTGCTGGGCGCCGACACCGTCGTCCTCGACCCCTACCACGGCGACCCGGAGCAGACCCGCGACCCGGCACCGGCCCGGGAGGCCCTCGCCGCCGTCGCAGACCTGCTGCACCTCGCACCGACCCGAACGGAACAGCCCTCATGACGCTCACCGCCGCCGACCACGCCCTGCTCCGCCGCGCCATCGCCCTCGCCGTCGAAGCCCGCACCCACGGCGACCCGCCGTTCGGCTCGCTGCTGGCCGCCCCGGACGGCACCGTGCTGGCCGAGGAGCGCAACACCACGCGCACCGACCGGGACCTCACCGCGCACCCCGAACTGAAGCTCGCCCGCTGGGCCGGACGGGAGCTGGACCTCGCCACGGCAACCCGGACGACCCTCTACACCAGTTGCGAGCCCTGCCCGATGTGCGCGGCCGCGCTCCGGCAGGCCGGCCTCGGCCGGGTCGTGTTCGCGCTCTCCGGCGAGCAGTTGCTGGGGATCCGGCCGGGGAGCGGCCTCCCGCCCGTACCGCAGGAGGGCCCGGCGCTGTTCGAGGAGGTCCGGGCCGCTGTCGAGCCGTACTACCGCTGAACCGGGCGGGTCCGGGGGCACTTTGCAAAGCCCTCCCGGGCTTTGCAAAGTGTGGAAACACTTTGCAAAGTGCACTTTGCAAAGTGCGGGGCGGGAAGTGCCGGGAGGGAAGGGCGAGGCGGAGCGGGAAGGCGGAGCGGGAGAGGCGAAGCGGGAAGGGCGAAGCGGGAAGGGCAGCAGCCGCACGCGCGACCCCCGGGCGGGTTGCCCCTGCCCCAGGGGCAGGGGCAAGAGTTGGCTCCGTGCACGAGGACTTGATCACCATCGGGGAACTCTCCACCCGCACCAGGCTCAGCCCCAAGGCGCTGCGCCTGTACGGGGACCGGGGGCTGCTGGCGCCGACCCGGGTCGACCCGCACACCGGGATCCGCCGCTACGGCCTCGCCCAGGCCGAACGGGCGCGCCGGATCGCGCTGTTGCGCGCCGTCGGCATGCCGCTGGCCCGGATCGCGGCGGTGCTCGACGCGGACGGCGACGAGCCGCCCCGGCTGCTCGACGCCTACTGGCGCGAGCAGGAGTCCGCGCACACGGCTCGCCGGGAGGCGGTGGGCTACGCCCGGGCAGTGCTGACCGGAAGGGGTTCCACCATGTACCGGATCGCGGAGCGCGAGGTACCGGAGCAGAAGGTGCTGTGCCTGCGCCGCCGTGTGACGGCCGCCGGACTCGTCGGCTTCATCGGCGAGGCCGGCGAGTCACTGCTCGCCCACCTCGAGTCGACCGACGCATGCCTGTCCGGACCGATCTTCGCCGTCTTCCACGGCCACGTGGACGAGGACTCCGACGGCCCGGTCGAAGTGTGCGCGCCGACGCTGAACACCGTCGAGCCGGTAGGCCGGATCGCCGTGAGGATCCACCCGGCGCACCGCGAGGCGTACACAGAACTGACGGCCGCAAAAAGGGACTTCGCGGCGATGGCGGCCGTCCACGACGCGGTCGGCGCCTGGGTCGCCGAGCGGGGGTACGAGCGCTGCGGCGGCAACCGGGAGGTGTACTACCCGAACTTCATGACCGCCGGACCGAACGATCACGTCTCGGACGTCACCGTCCCGTTCCGTCCGCGCGGGTAGCCGAGACGCGCCGGTTCCCCTTCCCCGCCCCCGTCAATCTCCGGGGCGACCCTGAGCGGAACCCCGAGAGCGACTACTGCCCAACGGCGACGCAGGTCAGGGACAGGATCGGCTTCCGGGCGGAG
The DNA here is from genome assembly GCF_900105395.1 of Streptomyces sp. TLI_053. Classification (NCBI taxonomy): domain Bacteria; kingdom Bacillati; phylum Actinomycetota; class Actinomycetes; order Kitasatosporales; family Streptomycetaceae; genus Streptomyces; species Streptomyces sp. TLI_053. The sequence goes on along the minus strand of NZ_LT629775.1, from coordinate 5,793,032 downwards.
GAATCGGGCGGCCCGAGGACGGAGCATGGAGGTACGCCAGCCGGAGGGACCGGTCACCGGCGCCACCAGAGCAACGGAGTTCACCATGAGCCGCCTCGCCCGCCCCCGCCACAACCGCGTCATCGCCGGCGTCTGCGCCGGGATCGCGGAGCGCTTCGGACTCACCCCGTGGACCGTCCGGATCATCTTCCTGGTGTCCTGCCTGCTGCCCGGCCCGCAGTTCCTGATCTACCTGGCGCTCTGGCTGCTGCTCCCCCAGGAGGCGTGACACCGGAGCCCGGCGCCCCCGGGCCCCGGTGCACCTCGCCGGGGCCGGAAAGCACCCGGGTCCCGGAACGCACCGGGGCAAGCGCGGAACGGCCGAAGGGGCCGCCCACTCCTCGACGGGAGTGGGCGGCCCCTTCGGCCGTTCGGAGCCGTGCGGCAGGATCAGCCGCCGAGGCCCGGAAGCATGCCGGTGAGCCCGCCGATCGGGGTCTTGTCGAGGCCCGGAACGCTCGGCACACCGGCCCGGTTGGCGGTGGCCGGAGCGGCGGCCTGGCCCGCGCTGGGCGCGAGGGTGCCGAGGGTGCCGCTGACCTTGTCGGCGACCGGCAGCTTGCCCGCCGCGTCGGTGACGGCGCCGGTGGCCGCCGGGTTGGTCAGCAGGGAGGTCGGGAGCCCGAGGCCACCGGTGGCGGCCGCAGGGGCGGCGGACGCGGCGCCGGCGCCGACCGCGGCGATGGCGATGCCGAGCGCGGCGGTGCCGGCGGCCTTGAGAGTGGCCTGCTTCATCTGGTTAGTCCCCTTGGGTCCTCGTCGGTGGCCGACCCGCGCGACTGGCGCAACGGGGGCCCGTCCACCACAGCCGGTCAGCAATGACTGGCACACCGTAGTGATTGGATCGCACGAGGATCAACGGCGCTTCACCCACTCGAGGGAGTAGTCGGATGAACGCCAATTTCCTTGGCGGAAAAGGTCGTTCATCCGACCACCGAGCGACGACTCAGGCGCCGTTGCTGAACAGCCACTCGGCCTTGAGCTCGGCGTAGCCCGGCTTGATCACGTCGTTGATCATCGCGAGCCGCTCGTCGAACGGCAGGAACGCCGACTTCATCGCGTTCACGGTGAACCACTCCATGTCGCCCAGCGTGTAGCCGAAGGCCTCCACCAGGTGCTCGAACTCGCGGCTCATGCTGGTGCCGCTCATCAGCCGGTTGTCGGTGTTCACGGTGACCCGGAACTTCAGCCGGCTGAGCAGCCCGATCGGGTGCTCGGCGTACGAGGCGGCGGCGGCCGTCTGGAGGTTGGAGGTGGGGCACATCTCCAGCGGAATGCGCTTGTCGCGCACGTACGCGGCGAGGCGGCCCAGCTTGACGGTGCCGTCCTCCTCGACGGTGATGTCGTCGACGATCCGCACGCCGTGGCCGAGGCGGTCGGCGCCGCAGCACTGCAGGGCCTCCCAGATCGACGGCAGGCCGAAGGCCTCGCCCGCGTGGATGGTGAAGTGGTTGTTCTCGCCCTTGAGGTAGTCGAAGGCGGCCTGGTGGCGGGTGGGGGGATAACCCGCCTCGGCACCGGCGATGTCGAAGCCGACGACGCCGCCCTCGCGGTGGCGGTTGGCGAGCTCGGCGATCTCCTGCGAGCGGGCGGCGTGCCGCATCGCGGTGATCAGGGTGCCGATCCGGATCCGGTGGCCGGCCGCGCGGGCGTTGGCCTCGCCGAGGCGGAAGCCCTCCTGGACGGCCTCGACGACCTCGTCGAGGGTCAGGCCGCGCTCCAGGTGCTGCTCGGGGGCGTAGCGGACCTCGGCGTAGACGACGCCGTCGGCGGCGAGGTCCTCGGCGCAGTCGGCGGCGACCTTGATCAGTGCCTCACGGGTCTGCATCACGGCGCAGGTGTGGGCGAAGGTCTCCAGGTAGCGGACCAGCGAGCCGGAGTCCGCGGCCTCGCGGAACCACTCGCCGAGCTCCTTGGCGTCGGTGGTGGGGAGGCCCTCGTAGCCGACGGCGGCGGCCAGCTCGACCACGGTCTCGGGGCGCAGGCCGCCGTCGAGGTGGTCGTGCAGGAGCACCTTCGGGGCGCGGGCGATCTGGTCGGGGGTGGGAATCCGGGGGCCGGTGCCCGCGGTGGTGACGGGGATCTGCTTCTCCATTGCGGGAGTGTAGCTCCTACGCGCGTAGACAGGCCACCGTTCACAGGGCCGAATCGTCCAATGTCCACCGGGAATTCCACCGAACGGACGATTCGGGTCATCTGCCCGCAGGACACCCACCCGGACGGCCCGGCACCACCGCCCGACCACCCAGCGCCCACCGCCCGACCCGGCCGCCGCCCCGCCCCGCGCCCGCCCCGGCCCCCGCCCCGCTCAGTCGTGCGCCAGCAGCCGCCCGCGCCGCGACAGCACGAAGTCCCGGAACGCCGCCACCGGTGGGGTCACCGGCCGCCCCGGCGCCCAGGCCAGCCCGATCACCCGCCGGGTGCGCGGCGCCGTCACCTCCAGCTCCACCACCCCCGGCCGCGGCACCAGCGCCGGCGGCAGCAGCGCCACGCCCAGCCCGGCCGCGACCAGCCCGCGCAGGGTCTCCGTCTCCTCCCCCTCGAAGGCGAGCCGCGGCACGAACCCGGCCTCCGCGCAGAACCCGTCGGTGATCGCCCGCATCCCGTACCCGCGCTCCAGCCCGACGAACGGTTCCTCGGCCACCTCCGCCAGCCGGATCCGGCGCCGCCCGGCCAGCCGGTGGTCCGCCGGGACGGCCAGGTACAGCCGCTGCTCGTCCAGCCGGCGGGCCACCAGCGCCGGATCGTCGTCCGGCAGCGGCGAGACCAGGCAGAGGTCCAGCTCCCCCGCGCGCAGCCGGTCCAGCATCGCGCCCACGTAGTCCTGCACCAGCTGGAACCTGACCTGCGGGTACGCCCGCCGGAAGTCCCGCAGCAGGGCCGGCACGGTGTCCGTCCCCATGGTGTGCAGGAAGCCGAACGCCACCCGGCCGGTCTGCGGGTCGGCCTCCGCCCGCGCCGCCTCGGCGCCCCGCTCGATCTCGGCCAGTGCCCGCTCCACCGAGGCCAGCAGCAGCCGGCCCGCCCGGGTCAGCCGGACCGTGCGGCCCTGACGGGCCAGCAGGTCGACACCCAGTTCGGCCTCCAGCCGGGCCACCGCCCGGGACAGCGTGGGCTGCGGCACGCCCAGCAGCTCCGCCGCCCGCGTCACGTGCTCCAGCCGCGCTACGGCCGCGAACTGGGCGAGCCTCGGTGCCAGTTGGACGGCCGGGAGCCCGGGCCCCAGCTCCGCCGGAAGGGTCGGCTCGGTCACACCGGTCATCAGACTGCCCCGTCCCTCGTCCGTGAGCTGGACTCATGCGTCCAGGTATGGATTATTGCCCGATCATGCATTGGACGCATCAGTGCGGCGGTTCTACCTTCGACGTCATGCAGCCCTCCAGTACCGGGGCGTCCGTGGCCACCTCGGACGCCCTCGCCCGGCCGACCCCCCGCCCGGACGACCGCCACCGTCCGGACAGCCGACGCGCGGCCGACGGAATCCGCCCGGACGACCGCCACCGCCCCGGCCAGCGCTCCTTCCGCCGCGCCAACCTGGCCCTGTTCGCCGCCGGAATCGCGACCTTCGTCCTCCTCTACTCCACCCAGGGCCTGCTGCCGGTCCTCTCGGACGACCTCGGCCTCACCCCCGGGCAGGCCAGCTGGACGGCCTCCGTCGCCACCCTCGGTCTCGCCCTCGGCCTGCTCCCCGCGAGCGCGCTCTCCGACCGCTACGGCCGCACCGCCGTGATGACGGCCTCCACCCTGGCCGCCGCCGCCCTCGCCCTCGCCCTGCCGTTCGCTCCGGACCTCACCACCCTGGTCGTCCTGCGCGCCCTCCAGGGCGCCGCGCTCGCCGGACTGCCGGCCACCGCGATGGCCTACCTCGCCGAGGAGGTCCACCCCTCCGCGCTGGCCTCGGCGATGGGGCTGTACGTGGCGGGCAACAGCATCGGCGGCATGGGCGGACGGCTGGTCTCCGGCTGGGTCGCGGCCGGATTCGGCTGGCGCTGGGGGCTCGCGGCCTCCGCCGTCCTCGCCCTGCTGGCCGTGCTGGCGTTCCGGCTGCTGATCCCCGCCGCCCGGCACTTCACCCCGGCCCCGGTGGACCCCCGCGCCCTGGCCCGCACCGTCGGCCGCCACCTGCGCGACCCGCTGCTGCTGCGGCTGTACGCGCTGGGGCTGCTGTTCATGGCCGTCTTCGGCGCCGTCTACAACACGGTCGGCTACCGGCTGATCGCCGCGCCCTTCCACCTGCCGGAGTCCGTCGCCGCCTCGATCTTCGTGGTCTACCTGGTCGGCACCGCCACCTCGGCCGCGGCGGGACGCCTGGCCGGCCGGCTCGGCCGCCGCGGCGCGCTGTACGTCGCGATCGGCACCACCACGCTCGGGCTGCTGCTCTCCCTCGCCGACTCGCTGCTGCCGGCGCTGCTCGGACTGGTGCTGATCACCGCCGGCTTCTTCGCCGGGCACGCCACCGCCTCCTCGGCCGTCGGGCGCACCGCCACCGAGGGCCGCGCCCAGGCCTCCGCGCTCTATCTGATCGCCTACTACCTGGGCAACAGCCTCGGCGGCACGATCGGCGCCGACGCCTACCATGCGACCGGCTGGCCCGGCGCCGCCACCGTCGGTCTGACCGCGATGGCCCTGGCCGCGGGCGTCACCCTCTACGCCACCCACCGGGCCCACGCCGGCGCCCGGACAGCCCTCCGCGCGGCCCGCTGAACGGTGCCGCGGCTGATACCTGACACTCGCTGTCAGGTATCCGCCGTAGTTTCGGCCGCGTCCCGACCGGCACAGCGCGAGCAGAGGAACCACCATGGCCACGTTCGTCCTCATCCCCGGTGTCCTGCACGGCGGTTGGTGGTACCGGCCGATCACCGAGGGCCTGCGGGCCGCCGGACACGAGGTCCACCCGGTGACGCTGACCGGGGTGAGCGAGCGCGGCCACCTCAACACCCTGGCCGTCGACCTGGAGACGCACATCCAGGACGTGCTCGGCCTGCTGGAGGCCGAGCGGATCACCGACGCCGTCCTCGTCCCGCACAGCTACGGCGGCATGGTCGCCTCCGGCGTCGCCGACCGGGCCCCGGAGCGGATCGCCGGGCTGGTGTACGCGGACGCGTTCGTGCCGCGCGACGGCGAGTCCGCGTACGACATCGTCAACGACGTCTGGAAGCGGCGCTACCTGGCCGGCGCCGCGGCGGGCGGCGGGCGCACCCTGGTCGGCCTGAACCCGGCCCTGGACCCGCGCGCCACGGTGCACCCGCTGGCGACCCTGCTCCAGCCGGTCCGGCTCTCCGGCGCCGCCGACGCCCTGGACGTCCCCCGGGTCTACCTGCACGCGGAGCGCTTCGAGGACACCCCGTTCCTCGACACCGTCGACCGTCTGCGCAACGACCCGGCCTGGACCGTCCACACCCTCCTGGTCGGCCACGACCTGGTCCGCGAGGCCCCGGAGGAGTTCCTGGAGTTCGCCCTCACCGCCGCCCCCGAGAAGGTCTCGCGTCGACCCGGGAACCTGTGACGCCGTCCTGAGGCCCGGCTCCCCCGCGGGAGGGAGCCGGGCCTCAGGCGTTCTTCGGTTCTCCGGCCCGCTGTTACTGGTTGCGGTAGTAGCCGAAGAGGTCGGCGATCACGTCGGTGGTGCCGGCGTGGTTGGCGAGCTCGAACGTGCCCTCGGGGCTGACCGGGACGGTGGCGTGGTTGGAGACGTCCGTCCCGGGGGTGGCGTTGAGGTTGCTGGTGTCGGGCTTGGCCGTCCCGGTGGCCCACGCGGTGAGGTGGGTGGCACCGAGGGTGCCGGTCGCGGTCAGGTTGACCACCGCGGCGCTCGCGCCGGTGGGCACGCGCCAGACCCGCTGGCTGGTGAACGGCGCGAAGGTGACGTTGCCCCGCGAGTCCAGCAGGCGGGTCGGGGTGACCGGGGTGAACAGGCCCTTGCCGTCCGGGCTGTAGTAGCCGGAGACGTCCACCACGAGGTGGGAGCTCTCGGCGTTGGTGAACAGCTCGACGCTGCCGTCGGCGCCGAGCGGGACGACGACCTGGTTGGCGATGTTCCGGCCGGGGGCGGTGTTGAGGTTGGAGCCGGCCGCGGGGCGGGCCGTGCCGCCGGGGTAGACGGCGACGAAGCCGGCCGAGGCGGACTCGGTGGCGGTGACGTTGAGCACCGCGGAGGTGGCGCCCGCCGGGACGCCGCCGGTGCCGGCGATCTGGAGGCGTCGGGGGGTGCCGCCGGCCAGCGGGGTGGCGTCGGAGCGGGTGTCGAGCAGCCGGGCCGGGGCGAGGGAGGTGAAGCGGTCCGGGGCGGCGGCCGTGAAGTAGCCGAGGACGTCGGCGACGGCGTGCACGGTGCCCGAGTTGTTGCGCACCACGACCTTGCCGTCCGGGCCGATCGGGACGGTCACCAGGTTGGCGACGTCCTGGCCGGGGCCGAAGTTCACGTTCGAGGTGGTCGGCCGGGCGGCGGCGGACGGGTAGACGTCCAGGTGGCTGTCGGCGGTGCCCTCGGTCGCGGTCAGGTTGAGCACGACGGCGGTGGCACCCGCGGGCACCAGGGTGGCGGAGCCGGGCTTGCGGACGTCCAGGTCGATGGTCTCGCCGGCGCCGAGCCGCGGGTAGCGGCTGCCGGCCTCACGGGTGTCCAGGACACGGGTCGGCGCGATCGCGGTGTAGCCGGCCGGGGTGTAGGCGACGCTGAACCACTTCTGGCGCGTCAGGGTGGCACCGAGCTCGTCGGTGGCCGTGAGCTTCACCGTGTAGTCGCCGGGCTTGGCGTACACGTGGCGCTCGACGGGGCGGTCGGGCCCGGAGGCCGTGGTGCCGTCGCCGAAGTCGTAGGAGTAGTCGGCGATCCGCGTCGGCATGACGGGGTTGGCGTCGATCCGGACGGCCAGCGGGTCGGAGTCGCTCTCCGGGGTCACCGTGAGGTCGGCCTTGAAGGAGCCGACGACCTCGTAGGCGCCGCGGTCGCGGAACGCCCCGCTCGGGCCGGCGTCGGGGGCGCCGGGGTGGTCGATCGGGCGGTGGCCGAACAGGTCGACGGCCGGGGTTCCGGGCACGTCGGGACCGGCGGAGTCGACCACGATGCCGGGCTGCCAGGTGTCGAGCAGGGCCGTCGGCACCGAGAACGGGAACTGGTCGAAGTCGAAGCTCATCGAGTACGGGTTCAGGTCGTGGGCGCCCTGGCCGGTCGCGGCCTTCAGCTGCGGGGCATCCAGGTAGTCGGTGCCGCCCCACTTGTAGACCGGGGTATAACCGGGAGAGGGCGACTCGACGGTGTTGTGGTCGAGGACGGTGCCCTCGGTCGAGCCGGCCGAGACCTGGACGACGGACATGTCGGCGACGTTGTTGGTGATCGTCGCGTGGTGGGACGCGCCGGCCAGGTCGATCGCGGTCGACACGCTCCACTGGTAGCGCACGGTGTTGTGGGTGATGACCGTGTTCGGCGCGTCGGTCACCGACACGGCCGACCCGAAGGTGGAGCTGAAGTCGTTGCCGGCGATCACCGTCCCGGTCGCACCCGGACCGACCTTCACGCCGCCGTGGGGCAGGCTGACGAGCGAGCGCTCGACCCGGACGCCGTCGCTGGCACCGGTGATGCTCACGGCGGGCCGGAAGATGCCGCCGTTCGGCTGCTGGATCCAGTTGCCGGAGAGCTCGACCCGGCTGACGGCGTCGAGTTCGAAGTGGGTCAGGTTGAAGCCGGAGAACACGATGTCGTGCCGGCCGGACATCTTCACCGGCTGCTTCTGCGCACTGCTGATGACCGGGAAGGACTTCCGCTCGAGGAGACTGCCGCCCCCGCGGAAGGTGATCGGCCTGCCGGGCTCGCCGGAGCGCTTGACGACCAGGTCCTCGGCGTAGGTGCCCGGGGCGACCTCCACGGTCTGGCCCGGCAGCGCCTGGTCGGCGGCGGCCTGGACGGTGCAGAACGGCTGGGCCCGGGTGCCCGGACCGCTGTTCGTGCAGGCGCCGTCGGAGCCCTGGACGTACAGGACGGCGGCCGGTTCGGCCGCCGTCGCGGGCAGCGGCAGGCCCACCACGACGGAGACCACGGCGGCGCTCAGACCGGCCGTGTGACGGATGCGCACGGTGTACTTCTCCCCCAAGAATCGTCAAAGCCGCGACACTCGCGGCCGTTCCCGACCCGGGTGGGCCGTGCCCGACCCGATGGAGTGTCTGCGGAGCATTGGTGAGAATTATGGGGGTGGGGTCGGACGTCTCCGACCGTGGGGTGCGGTTGACCCGGGCGGCCGCCCGGGACGGGCGCGGCTGTCGTCGGCCGTCACTAGACTCCGGAACATGAGCATCGATCCTGCCGTGTACGCCCGGTTGCGCGAGATCGCCGATCAGCTGCCGCAGATTCCCGGGATAGGGAAGATCGAGATCGCGGACGGCGAGATCGTCATGATGATGTCGCCGGTGAAGCGCCACGAGCTCGCCGTCGTCCGCATCGCCCAGCAGCTGAACGCCCAGCTTCCGCAGACGCATCCGGGCTACATCGCTCACGGCGGCGCGGACCTGGAGGACGCCGGGATGGGCAAGCTGCGGAATCCCGACCTGATGGTGTTCCCCCTCACGGCCCTCGACGACGAGCAGCCCGCACTCCTCCCCCACGAGGTGCTGCTGGTCGTGGAGATCGTCTCGAAGTCCAATCCCGAGAACGACTACCGCAACAAGGTCCGCGACTACGCGGCCATGGGCATCCCGCTCTACCTGCTGGTCGACCCCCGCAAGGGCACCGGCATCGTTCACGACGAGCCCGGCTGGACCTCGCGCAAGGAGTTCGCCTTCGGTGACACGATCACCGTGGGCCCGTGGACACTCGACACCGGGGTCCTGCGCACGTACGCCTGAGCGGCGTACGTGCGCAGGGAACGGCATCAGGCGATCCGGTCCAGCACGATCGGGTTCGGGGTGAACGCGGTACCGGCCGGGGAGACCTCGATGCCACCGGCGAGGGCCTCGATCGCGTACTCGAAGCGCTCCGGGGTGTCGGTGTGCAGGGTCAGCAGCGGCTGGCCGGCCACCACGGTGTCGCCCGGCTTGGCGTGCATCTCGACGCCGGCGCCGGCCTGCACCGGGTCCTCCTTGCGGGCGCGGCCGGCACCGAGGCGCCAGGCGCTGACACCCACGGCGTAGGCGTCCAGGGTGGTGAGCACACCGGAGGCCGGGGCCGGGATCACGTGCTGCTCGCGGGCGACCGGCAGCGGGGCGTCCACGTCGCCGCCCTGGGCGGCGATCATGCGGCGCCAGTGGTCCATCGCGGAGCCGTCCCGCAGCGCGTCGGCCGGGTCCTTGCCGTGCACGCCCGCGGCGGCGAGCATCTCGCGGGCCAGTGCCAGGGTCAGTTCGACGACGTCGGCGGGGCCGCCGCCGGCCAGCACCTCGACCGACTCGCGGACCTCCAGCGCGTTGCCCGCGGTGAGGCCGAGCGGCGTCGACATGTCGGTGAGCAGGGCCACCGTGTTGACGCCGGCGGTGGTGCCGAGGCCGACCATGGTGCGGGCCAGCTCGCGGGCGTCGTCGAGGTTCTTCATGAACGCGCCGGAGCCGACCTTGACGTCCAGGACGAGCGCGCCGGTGCCCTCGGCGATCTTCTTGGACATGATCGAGGAGGCGATCAACGGGATCGCCTCGACGGTGCCGGTGACGTCGCGCAGGGCGTACAGCTTCTTGTCCGCCGGGGCGAGGCCGTCGCCGGCCGCGCAGATGACCGCGCCGGTGTCCCGCAGCACCTGGAGCATCTCCTCGTTGGAGAGCAGGGCGCGCCAGCCGGGGATGGACTCCAGCTTGTCGAGGGTGCCGCCGGTGTGGCCGAGGCCGCGGCCGGACAGCTGCGGCACCGCGGCGCCGCAGGCGGCGACCAGCGGGGCGAGCGGCAGGGTGATCTTGTCGCCGACGCCGCCGGTGGAGTGCTTGTCACTGGTGGGCTGCGCCAGCGAGGAGAAGTCCATCCGGACGCCGGAGCGGATCATCGCGTCCGTCCAGCGGCTGATCTCGCCCGGGTTCATGCCGTTCAGCAGGATGGCCATGGCCAGCGCGGACATCTGCTCGTCGGCGACCTCCCCGCGGGTGTAGGCGTCGATGACCCAGTCGATCTGAGCATCGCTCAGCTCTCCGCGGTCGCGCTTGGTCCTGATGACGGAGATGGCGTCCATGGATGCTCCATTGCTCCAAGAGAGGTTCAACAAGAGGGGTTCAAGAAGGGAGATTCACGATGCGGGGTTCGACCGGCGGCGTTCGGGACGCGGGGCGGAAAAGGCGAAGAGTGTCGCGAGTCGACCCGGAAGGGCCCCACTCGCGACACTCTACGCGCGTAACAAACGGCAAGGCCAGAGCCGCGCCTACAGGCGCTCCGGCCCGAACGCGTCGGGCAGGACCTCACTCATCGGCCGCACCCCGGAGGGCAGCTCGACCAGCAGGTCCGGACCGCCGTGCTCGAACAGCAGCTGGCGGCAGCGGCCGCACGGCATCAGCAGTTCGCCCGCCCCGTCCACACAGGTGAACGCGGTCAGCCGGCCGCCGCCGGTCGCGTGCAGCATGGAGACCAGACCGCACTCGGCGCACAGCGCCAGACCGTACGAGGCGTTCTCCACGTTGCAGCCGGTGACCGTCCGGCCGTCGTCCACCAGGGCGGCGGCGCCGACCGGGAACTTGCTGTACGGCGCGTACGCGTGGCTCATCGCCTCGCGCGCCGCCGCCCGCAGCGCGTCCCAGTCGACCGCCGCGGCCGCTCCGGCCGCCTCGGCCGCGGGCGTCACTTGCCCTGGCCCTTGCGGTAGATCTGACCGTCCGCCTTCGGCGGGCGCAGCCGCTGGGAGGCCAGCGCGAGCACCACCAGGGTGATCACGTACGGCGTGGCGACGATCAGCGGACGCTGCACCTCGTCGGTGGTGAAGTACCAGGCGAACAGGCCGCCGGAGACCACCGCGGTGATCACGGCCGCGGTGTGCTTGCGGCGGTACAGGTGCCAGGCCGCCAGCAGCGCCATCGCGATGGCGACCACCAGGATCAGCGCGTGCACCGACTCGGGGTCGCGCAGCTGGAGGCTGTCGGTGAAGCCGAACAGGCCGGCGCCCATGGCGAGGCCGCCGGGCATCCAGTTGCCGAAGATCATCGCCGCAAGGCCGATGAAGCCGCGGCCGTTGGTCTGGCCGTCCTTGTAGAAGTGCGCCGCGACCAGCGAGAGGTACGAGCCGGCGAGGCCCGCGAAGGCGCCGGACATGATGACCGCGAGGTACTTGTACTTGTAGACGTTGACGCCCAGCGACTCGGCCGCGGTCGGGTTCTCGCCGCAGGAGCGCAGCCGCAGACCGAACACCGTGCGCCAGAGGGCGAAGTAGCTCGCCACGATCAGCGCGCCGGCCAGCAGCACGACCACCGAGATGTTGGTGACCAGGCCGCCGAGCACACCGGCGACGTCGGAGACCACGAACCAGTGGTGCGCCTCGATGTCCTTCAGCCCCGAGGAGAGGCCGGGGACGGTGATGTACGGCAGCGGATCGGCCGGCGGGGACTGGTTCGCGCCGGCGCCGACGGAGATGTAGTCCTTGTAGTAGATCCGGTTGACGTAGGCGCAGATGCCGGGGATCAGCAGGTTGACGCCGACGCCGGACACGATGTGGTCGACGCCGAAGGTCACCGTGATGACGGCGTGCAGCAGGCCGCCCAGCGCACCGCCGAGCATGCCGGCCACCAGGCCGAACCACGGGTTGACCAGGTAGCCGCCCCAGGCGCCGCAGAAGGTGCCGGCGACCATCATGCCTTCGAGGCCGATGTTGACCACGCCGGCCCGCTCGGACCAGAGACCGCCCAGACCGGCCATGCCGATCGGCACGGCGGCGCTGAGCGCGGCGGTGACCTGACCGGAGGAGGTCAGCGAGTGGTTGCCGGTGATGACGCCGACGACCGAGAAGAGGACCAGGGCGCCCGCGATCAGCAGCAGCACCACCGGCCAGGACATCTTGCGCTTCTTGGCGGGAGCACCCGGCGCCTTGGCGCGGGCAGCGGTGGCCGTGCTCATGCGGACACCTCCTTCTTCTCGGCGGCCGCGGCGGCCTGGGCGGCGAGCTCGGCGCCGACCTTCTGCTGCTGGCGCTTGAGGCCGTAGCGGCGCACCAGCTCGTAGGCGACGACGACACAGATGACGATGGTGCCCTGCATGACCGGGACGATCTCGAACGGGAAGCCGCCGTTCTGCGGCAGCGGCAGCTGCGAGCCGGTCGCGTCCAGGAACGCGAACAGCACCGCCGCGAAGGCCATGCCGATCGGGCTGTTGCGGCCGAGCAGGGCGACCGAGATGCCCAGGAAGCCGAGGCCGGCCTGGAAGCTCTGGCCGAAGTTGTAGGAGTTCTGCAGCAGCTCGGGCAGGCCGATCAGGCCGGCCAGCGCGCCGGAGACCACCATCGAGACGACGACCATGCGCTTGACGTTCACGCCGGACGCGGTGGCCGCGGTCTCCGAGCGGCCGGTGGCGCGCAGGTCGAAGCCGAAGCGGGTGCGGGTCAGGGTGAACTGGAAGGCGACGCCGACCAGGATCGCGATGAAGAGGAAGCCGTAGAGCGGGCCGCCGTCGGTGTTGATCGCGAAGAAGTGGCTGGACTCCGAGACCGGGGCGGTCTGGATCGAGTTGCTGGTGCCGCTCTTCTGCGGCGCGAAGATGCCGGGGACGAGCAATAGGCCGACGATGGCCACCGCGATGGCGTTCAGCATGATGCTCGAGATGACCTCGCTGACGCCGCGGAAGACCTTCAGCAGACCGGCGATGCTCGCGTACAGACCGCCGACCAGCATGGCGGTGATCAGCAGCAGCGGGATCTGGATGAACGACGGCAGGTCGAGCTGGCTGCCGACGTAGGCCGTGAACAGAGCGGCGACCTTGTACTGACCCTCGACACCGATGTTGAAGAGGTTCATCCGGAAGCCGAAGGCGGCGGCCGCGGCGGCCAGGTAGTACGTGGTGGACCGGTTGAGGATGGCCACCTGGCCGTCCGACTTGGTCGCGTACGTGATCATCACGTTCCAGGCGTCGAACGGGTTCTTGCCCGAGGTCGCCAGCAGGACGGAACAGATCACGACGGACAGCAGCACGGCGAGCACCGGCGCTGCGAGGGCGAGGACGATCTTCTCGCCGTCGAACCGCTTCGCCCGCGCGGGCTGGGCGGCGGGGTTGGGACTGGTCATGTGGCTACTCCCCCGCCTGCTGGTCGTCGGCGGTGTCGGTGGGGGCGGTGTCGGTGGGGGCCGCGGACTGCGCGGCCTCGGTGCCCTCGGCCGCCAGGGCGCGTGCTGCGGCGACCGCCTCCGGCGAGGACTTGATGTGATCCTGGGTGGCGGCACCGGTCATCGCGGTGCCGAGGTCCTCGGCGGTCACGGTGGCCGGGTCGGCGTCGGCGACCAGCCGGCCGCGGTAGATCACCTGGATGGTGTCGGAGAGGCCGATCAGCTCGTCCAGGTCGGCCGAGATCAGCAGCACGGCGAGGCCGGCCCGCTGGGCGACCCGGATGTGCTCCCAGATCTGCGCCTGGGCGCCGACGTCCACACCGCGGGTGGGGTGGGCGGCGATGAGCAGCTTGGGCTGGTGGCTCATCTCGCGGCCGATGATCAGCTTCTGCTGGTTGCCGCCGGAGAGGGAGGCCGCGGTGACCTCGATGCCGGGGGTGCGGACGTCGTACTCCTCGACGATCCGCTGGGTGTCCTTGCGGGCGGCGGCCGGGTCGAGCAGCACGCCCTTGGAGTTGGGCCGCTCGGTGACGTGGCCGAGGATCCGGTTCTCCCAGAGCGGGGCCTCCAGCAGCAGGCCGTGCCGGTGGCGGTCCTCGGGGATGTAGCCGATGCCGGCCTCGCGGCGGGCCCGGGTGAGGGTGCCGGAGAGGTCCTTGCCGTCCAGGGTGACGCTGCCGCCGTCCAGCGGGAGCATCCCCATCACGGCCTCGACCAGTTCGGCCTGGCCGTTGCCCTCGACACCGGCGATGCCGAGGATCTCGCCCTTGTGGATGCGCAGCGAGATGTCGTCCAGGACGACGCGCTCGATGCCCTCGGCGTCGGTCTTGGCGATCCGCAGGCCCTCGACGCGCAGCATCTCGTCGGTGGTGACGGTGGACTCGCGGCTCTCCGGGGAGGGCAGCTCGGCGCCGACCATCAGCTCGGCGAGCTGGCGGGCGGTGACGCTCCTCGGGTCCGCGTCGCCGACGGTGGTGCCGCGGCGGATGACGCTGATCGCGTCGGCCACCGAGAGCACCTCGTGCAGCTTGTGCGAGATGAAGATGACGGTGACGCCCTCGGCCTTCAGCTCCCGCAGGTTGTCGAACAGGGCGTCGACCTCCTGCGGGACGAGCACCGCGGTGGGCTCGTCGAGGATCAGGATCTTGGCGCCGCGGTAGAGCACCTTGAGGATCTCGACCCGCTGGCGGTCGGCCACGCCGAGGTCCTCGACCAGGGCGTCCGGGCGCACGCCCAGGCCGTACTGGTCGGAGATCTCCTTGATCTTCGCCTTGGCCTTGCCGCCGATGCCGTAGAGGTGCTCGCCGCCGAGGACGACGTTCTCCCACACGGTGAGGTTGTCGGCGAGCATGAAGTGCTGGTGCACCATGCCGATGCCACGCGCGATGGCCTCGCCGGGGGTGTTGAACTCGCACTGCTCGCCGTTGATCGCGATGGTGCCCTCGTCCGGCTTCTGCATGCCGTAGAGGATCTTCATCAGCGTCGACTTGCCGGCGCCGTTCTCGCCCATGAGGGCGTGCACGGTGCCGGTGCGGACGGTGAGGTTGATGTCGTGGTTGGCCACGACGCCGGGGAAGCGCTTGGTGATGCCGCGCAGTTCGACGGCCGGTGTCGCCGTCCCCGCGCTGGGGTTACCGCCCGTGGTCGGGGCGGGGTCGGATGCGGTGATGGCGGTCTCCTGGTGGTCTGGAGGCGCGTCGTTGCGCTGGAGGGCCAAAAGCGGAAGAGCCTGGGGGGAAAGGCTTCGGGGACGGGACGGGGCCCGGGGGTACGCACTGAGCGCACCCTTCCGGGCCCCTCCCTGAAGTTGCGTCCATCATCGCGCTGCCGGGCAGGCGGCAGCGGCAACGACGTCCGGTCGAACCGTGGGCCTTACAGCTTGGACGGGTCGGTCGGGACGGTGGTGGCGCCGTTCTTGATGGCCGTGGAGGCCTCGTCGAGCTTGCTCTTGATGTCGTCGATCTTGCCGCCGGTGGTGGCGAGCGAGACACCGTCGGCCTTGAGGTCGAAGTTCTTCACACCGGTGAAGACCTGGCCCTTCTTGGCGGACTCGATGTAGGCGAAAACGGCCTTGTCGACGTTCTTGACCATCGAGGTCAGGATGCTGTTCTTGTACTTCGCCAGGGCGGGCTGGGCGGCCTGGTCGGAGTCGACACCGATGGCCAGGGCGCCGGCGCCGGCGGCGGCCTCGATGGCACCGTTGCCGGAGGAGCCGGCGGCGGTGTAGATGACGTCGGCCTTCTTGTCGAGCTGGCCCTGCGCGGCTTCCTTGCCCTTGTCGGGGGCGGCGAAGCCGGAGAAGTCCGGCGGGGTGGTCAGGTAGGTGACCTCGACCGGGATGCTCGGGTCGACGGACTTGACGCCCGCGCGGTAACCGGCCTCGAACTTCTTGATCAGCTCGGTCTGCACACCGCCGATGAAGCCCACGTGCTTGGTCTTCGTCTTGAGGGCGGCGGCGACACCGGCGAGGTAGGAGCCCTCCTGCTCGGAGAACGTCAGCGAGGTGACGTTGCTCGGCTGGGTGTCGGACGCCGAGTCGATGATCGCGAACTTGGTGTTCGGGTTCTCCTTGGCGACCTTCTCGACGGCGGCCTGGTAGACGAAGCCGACCGCGATGACCGGGTTGTAACCGGCGGTCACCAGGTTCTTGAGACGGGTCTCCTTGTCGGCCTCGGCCTCGCCGGTCTTGGCGTCGGCCTCGGTGACGGCGACACCGAGCTGGGACTTGGCCTGGTCGAGACCGCGCGCGGCGGAGTCGTTGAAGGACTGGTCGCCACGGCCGCCGATGTCGTAGGCCATACCGACCTTCAGCGCACCGTCGGAGGCACCGGAGGAGGCGGAAGTGTCATTGCTCTTTGCGCCGCAAGCGGCGAGCGAGGCGATGCCCAGGGAACCCGAGAGCACAACCGCAGCGAGCTTAGTAGAACGGCGCAAGGGAATATCTCCTTCTCACACGCACCCGTTTAGCGTGGTCGGACGCCACCGTAACGCGCGTAGAACACGGTTGTGTTACGGGCCGCCGGAGCATTCGGGTTGTTACCAAACCGTGGTCTCACGGTCCACCCGACACTCCTTTCCCCTTCACTGAGGGTGATTGGAACTGGCCCAGCCCAGTGTACGTAACCCGAAATAAAGGGAGTATTGCGACAAACCGGACACCCTGGGTGGGTGTCCGGTTCAGGTCGGTACGAGGGAGTGTGTCAGGGCGTCCCGGGCCCCGTGCGGTCAGGGCGTCCCGGGTTCCAGTGCCAGCGCGGCGAACAGCTCGACCCCGACCGCGATCGCCCGCTCGTCCACGTCGAAGCGGCCCTGGTGCAGGTCCCGGACGGCCGTGTCGCCGGGCGGGCGGACGCCCAGCCGGGCCAGTGCGCCGGGGGCGTGCTCGAGGTACCAGGAGAAGTCCTCCCCGCCGAGCGACTGCTCGGTGTCCTCCACCACGGTCGCCCCGGGCCCGCCGAAGCGCGCGGTCATCGCGGCGTCCAGCAGGGCGACCGAGCCGGCCTCGTTGACCACCGGCGGCACGCCCCGGTGGTAGTCCAGCGTCCACTTGGCGCGGTGGGTCTCGGCGAGCCGGGCGATCAGCTCGTGCAGCAGGTCCGGCGCCTGCCGCCAGCCTTCCAGCTCCAGGCAGCGGACGGTGCCCTCGAGTTCGGCGTGCTGCGGGATGACATTGGGCGCGGAGCCGGCGGCGATCCGGCCCCAGACCAGCGAGACGCCCCAGCGCGGGTCCATCCGGCGGGCCAGCGCGGCCGGCAGCTCGGCGGCGGTCCTGGCGATCGCGGTGACCAGATCGGTGGTCAGGTGCGGCCGGGCGGTGTGGCCGCCGGGGCCGTCCAGGTGCAGGACCAGCCGGTCGCAGGCCGAGGTGATCGCCCCCACCCGCAGGCCGATCCGGCCCGCCTCCACCTTGGGGTCGCAGTGCACGGCGAAGATCCGGCCGACGCCCTCCATGCCGCCGGCCGCGATCACGTCCAGGGCGCCGCCGGGCATGACCTCCTCGGCGGGCTGGAACACCAGCCGGACCGGGCGGCGGAGTTCCCCGGTCCGGGCCGCCTCGGCGAGCACCAGCGCGGTGCCGAGCAGCACCGAGGTGTGCACGTCGTGACCGCAGGCATGGGCCCGGCCGGGGACGCTCGACCGGTAGGGCACCTCGGTCTTGGCGTCGTCGATCGGCAGGGCGTCGATGTCGGCGCGGAAGGCGAGGAACTCGGCCCCGCGCGGGGCGGACCCGGGAACGATGTCGACGAGCATTCCGGTGCCGCCCGGGAGGATCCGGGGGGCGAGGCCGGCCGCGACCAGACGGTCGCGCAGCCGGCCGGTGGTACGGAACTCCTGGCGGCCCAGCTCCGGGTGCCGGTGCAGGTCCCGCCGGAAGGCGATCAGCTCGGGCTCCAGCTCGCGTACCCGGTCACGGAGACCGGCGGCGGGGCGTGCAGCGGTGAGGGTGACGGCCGACTGGGCGGACTCACGACGGTTCATCTCAACAAGGGTAGGCCCGTTGGGGGGATTTGGCCCGACTTCCGGAAAATCACTGCCCGGATGGGCGCATACCGGCCGCGCCGGTGGGTATGACATCTTGTTTCAGCCGCCTTCCCCATGGTGCCTGCCCAGTGCAACGACCGTCGGCGGCGGCGGTAACGCCGCTCCCGGCCGGACGGTTCGCGGACGCTCCGGGCGGCGGCGCCCGGCTCCGGACAGTTCGAATCCTGGCTCAAAAGCGTTCGACCCGGCCCCCGGTGGCCCGCGCCCCTCGTCCCGGCCCCCACCACCCGCGCGGACGCCTCGTCCCGGTCCCCGGCACACCCGTGCGGACGCCCCCGCCCCGGCCCCCTCCACCCGTGCGGACGCCCCCGCCCCGGCCCCCTCCACCCGCGCGGACGCCCCCGTCCCGGCCACTTCCACCCGCGCGGACGCCCCCGTCCCGCTCCCGGCGGCCCGCGCCCGCGCCCCCCGCCGGCGCTCTTGAGATGATCGGCCGAACCGACCGGAGCTATCCCAGGAGTGGCAATGACCGAGCAGAAGGTGGCCGTCGTCACCGGTGCGAGCAGCGGGATCGGCGCGGCGACCGCCCGCCGGCTCGCCGCCGAGGGCTTCGAGGTGGTGCTGACCGCCCGCCGGACCGACCGGATCGAGGCGCTGGCCAAGGAGATCGGGGGCCGCGCCCACACCCTGGACGTCACCGACCGGGCTGCCGTGGACGCCTTCGCGGCCGGGCTCGGCCGGGTGGACGTCCTGGTGAACAACGCCGGCGGCGCGATCGGCGCGGAGAGCGTGGAGCACGGCGACCCGGCCGACTGGCTCGCCATGTACCAGGTCAACGTGCTCGGCGTGCTGCACATGACCCAGGCGCTGCTGCCGGCCCTGCGGGCGAGCGGCGACGGCACGGTGCTGGTCATGTCGTCCACCGCCGCGCTGGCCGCGTACGAGGGCGGCGGCGGCTACGTCGCGGCCAAGCACGCCGCGCACACCATCGCCGCGACGCTGCGGCTGGAGCTGTGCGGGGAGCCGATCCGGGTGATCGAGATCGCCCCGGGCATGGTGAAGTCCGAGGGCTTCGCGGTGACCCGCTTCCGCGGCGACGAACAGAAGGCGGCCGCCGTGTACGCCGGTGTCGCCGAGCCCCTCGACTCCGAGGACATCGCCGACACCGTCGCCTGGGCGGTCACCCGGCCCCCGCACGTCAACATCGACCTGCTGGTGGTCCGCCCCCGCGCCCAGGCCGCCAACCACAAGGTGCACCGCGAGCTCTGACCCGGACCGGCCAGGACCACGTCCGGCGGGCGGCCCGACCAGGGGTCAGTATTCGAACCTTTTCCGCACGGTGATACACGTGTGCGATGAAGATTCACCGGGCCGCCCGCCCGCGCCTCCTGCTGACCGCCCTCGCGGCCGGCAGTCTGCTGCTCGCCACCGCGTGCGACGGGGACAGGAAGCCGACCCAGGACCAGGCCGCCGCCGGCGCCCCGTCGGACGCCGCCGCCACGACTGCCGCCGCCACCGCCACGACCGCGGCCCCCACCCCGACCGTGCGGCCCACGGGCGCCGACGACCCGGCGCTCAAACCGTTCTACGGCCAGCAGATCGCCTGGGCCGCCTGCCCGCCGGACGCCAAGGCCGCCGAGAACAAGATCGACATCTCGCTGATGAAGTGCGGCACGCTGCGCGTCCCGCTCGACTACACGAACCCGTCGGGCGAGACGATCGACCTCGCGCTGATCAAGAACCCCGCCGCCAAGCAGGACCAGCGGATCGGCTCGCTCGTCGTCAACCCGGGCGGCCCGGGAGGCTCCGGCGTGGAGACGGTCAAGTTCGGCGCCGAGCAGTTCGAGGGCACCCTGCACAACCGCTTCGACGTCGTCGGCCTCGACCCGCGCGGCACCGGCGCCAGCTCCCCGGTGGTCTGCCTGGAGGACAAGCAGCGCGACGTGCTCAACGCCCAGGACGGCCCGGCCGACCCCGCCGAGGCCAAGGCCATGGCCGAGAAGCAGCGGGCCGACTTCATCGCCGCCTGCCGGGCCAGGTCCGGCAAGCTGCTGCCCTTCGTCGGCACCCGCAACACGGCCCGCGACCTCGACGTGCTGCGCGCCGCCGTCGGCGACCAGAAGCTCAACTACCTGGGCATCTCCTACGGCACCTACCTCGGCGCGCTCTACGCCGAGGAGTTCCCGAAGAACGTCGGACGGCTGATCCTCGACAGCGCCGTCGACCCGGCCGAGCAGTCGATCGACAAGGGCGTCAACCAGACCATCGGCTTCGAGAAGTCCTTCGAGCGGTTCGCCGTCGACTGCGTCGAGAAGAACGCCGAGCAGTGCCCGCTCGGCAAGACTCCCGCCAAGGCCGCCAAGAAGGCCGCGGACTTCCTCGACGGGCTGCGCGACAAGCCGCTGCCGACCAAGGACGGGCGCAAGGTCGGCAGCGAACTCGGCTGGACCGGCGTCATGGCGACGCTCTACTACGACGAGAAGGAGGGCTGGCCGGCCCTGCGGCTCGCCCTCGCCGAGGCCATGAAGGTCGGCACCGCCAACCTGCTGCTCGCCTTCGCCGACGAGTCCAACGGCCGCGACGCGAAGGGCCACTACGACCCGAGCGAGGAGGCCCGCGTCGCGATCCGCTGCGCCGACGGCGCCGCACCCGCGCCGTCCGCCGAGCAGGCCCAGGCCGCCGTGCAGAAGCTCAAGCAGGAGGCGCCGCTGTTCTCCAAGGACGTCACCGTCGAGGACTTCAGCGAGGGCTCCTGCGTCGACTGGCCGTTCCGGACGCCCGAGAAGCCGCACACCGTCCGGGCCGAGGGCGCCGCCCCGATCCTGGTCGCCGGCTCCACCGGCGACCCGGCCACCCCGTACGCCGCCGCCGAGTCGCTCGCCGCCGGCTTCGCCAACGCCACCCTGATCACCCGCGTCGGCGAGGGCCACGGCGCGTTCGGCAAGAACAACGGCTGCATCGACGCCGCCTACGCCGCGTACCTCACCGAGGGCACCCTGCCGGCCCCCGGGACGAAGTGCTCCTGACCCCGCCGGCCGTCACCCGGGACTGACGGGAGCGGCGCCGGAGACGGTACGACGTAGCAGATGAAGAAGGGGAGGGCGCTGACACGAAGGTGTCAACGTCACAACTTGATAGCTCGTTCGGATGAAATCCGCGTGCGCCCTCCCCAACTGATGACGGCTCAACTACCGTTGAGCCGCTGCCGGGCGGGCGTTGGACGCCGTTCCGCAGCCTCATACTTCACCTGCCGTCACCGCCACTTCACCGGCCCCTTCCCGCCCTCACGAGGAGGACCCGCTGGCCAGCGACATTCCGTCACCGAGGCTCGACCCCAGGGACGAACCGACCCTCCTCGGGTTGCACCGTTTCAACGAGGCCGACGCCGGAGCCGCGGAGGAGGCCCTGCTCGCCTGCTGCGGCAGCCACCGGTGGGCCCTGCGGCTCACCGCCCACCGGCCGTATCCCGACATAGAGTCCCTGCGCGCCGCCGCCAGCGAGGCCTCGTACGACCTGCGTCCGGCCGACCTGGCCGAGGCGCTGGCGGACGAGAGCTGGATGCCGCAGCCGCTCCTCGGCATGCGCGCACCCGGCAGCCAGGCGGCGCACACCGCGCTGCGGGCGGCCCACGCCGCCTACGAGGCACGGTTCGGCCATGTCTTCGTGGTCTGCCTGGAGGGCATCGCCCCCGAGGAGATGCTCGACGCCGTGCTCAGCTCGATCCGCACCCGCCTCGCCAACGACCCCGACGAGGAGCGCCTGGTCGCCGCCGACGAGCTGCGCCGGATCGCCCTCACCCGGTTGGAGCACCTGGTCGCCACCCACTCGGGGGCCGGGGCCCGCTGAACCCCCGCCCCGGGCGCCCTCGGCGCCCGGGGCCTCGGCTCTTCCCCCTTCGGTCCTTCCGCGCCCTCGGCCGCCCCGCCCCTTCGCCCCCTGCCCGCGCTCAGCCCTTCTGGGCCGCGCGCAGTTTGGCGACCTGGCGCCGGACCACCCGCTCGTCCGGCACCGGGGCCGGCTCGGCACCGACACCCACCGTGCTGAACACCACCAGGGCCGGTCCGACCCGCGCCAGGACGGCACGCTGCGCGAGCACCACCGCACCGGATTCATTCGTCAGGGTGAATCCCGTCGCCGCGTCGGCTCCCTCGGGCGTGGGCGTGTCGTTCCGGCTCAGCCGGTGCCCGGTCCGGGTCGCCCCCCGGCTCCGGTCCGCCGGGGGCGGCGGCGCGGTCGAGGCGAACGCCGCGCACGGACCGAACAGACCCTCCAGTTCCGCCTGCAGCCGGGCCGCCCGGTCCCCCCGGTAGCCGAGCAGCCCGCCGTACAGGCTCCCCGAGGGGTCGGCGGCCAGGGCGACGCTCAGATCGGTCTCCGCGTACGGCACCGCCGGCACCGGCGCCGGGGAGGCGGAGGCCGCCCGGGCGGCCTTCGCCGGGCCCGCCGCCGGTGCCACCGCGTCCAGCAGCGGCTGGCAGACCGGCTTGTCGGCGGTCTCCCGGCCGCCGTCCGGGCCGGTCTCGCCGTGGCCGGGGGCGATCACGGTGACGGTGAAACCCGGCCCCAGCTCGGCGTCGGTGACCACGGCGGCGCGCAGTTCGGCGGCGGACAGCTCCCGGGCCGGGGCGGCGGCGGCCCGGTCGGCCGAGCCGCCCGTCGGGCCGGCGCAGCCGGCGGCCAGCAGCAGCGCCCCGAGCAGCAGCGGCACGGCCGGCGGTGACACGGCCCGCAGCGGGGCGGCCGGCGGCGGGGCGGAGGAGCGGGCGGACGGACCGACGGAAGAGCGGGCGGAGCGCGGGACACGGTGCGGCACGGGGGCCTCGGCGGGGGTGTGGACGGCGAACGGGTGGGCCACCGTAGCGCGACCCGGAGCATCCACGTGGTCACTCAGTGTCGCGATCGAGGCCAGGGTTCCCGGACGACTAGGCCAGTCGTGCCTGATTGATCACACCTCGGACCCCCGGAGGCGGTTCCCGACAACGCGTCGATAGGATGCTCGCGGCCGGTGGACCGTACCCGGCCGGGCTGACCGACACCGAAGCCGGCCGAGCCCCCAATCGCTTCCGGAGGGTTTTTCCGTGCCGGCTGGAACGCTGTACCGCGGCCGGGAAGGCATGTGGAGCTGGGTGGCTCATCGAGTCACCGGCGTCCTCATCTTCTTCTTCCTGTTCGCCCATGTCCTGGACACCGCACTGGTGCGGGTGTCGCCCGAGGCGTACGACACCGTCATTCAGACGTACAAGACGCCGCTCGTGAACCTGATGGAGTACGGCCTGGTGGCCGCCATCCTGTTCCACGCCCTGAACGGACTGCGCGTCGTCGCCGTCGACTTCTGGTCCAAGGGCCCGAAGTACCAGAAGCAGATGCTCTGGTCCGTGGTCGGAGTCTGGGTCGTCCTCATGGCCGGCGCCTTCTACCCGATCCTGCAGCACACGCTGACCTCCTGGTTCGGGAAGTGATCTGAGACATGTCCACGGAAATCTCCGACGCTGTGGTGGTCCCCTCCGCCCAGGCGCACACCGGCAAGGGTCTCGGCACCGGCAACCCGGCCGACGCGTTCGTGATCGAACCGGCCAGGCAGCGGACGAAGAAGACCCCGCGCCGCACCCGTACCAACTTCGAGATGCTCGCCTGGCTCTTCATGCGCCTGTCCGGCATCGTCCTCGTGGTGCTGATCCTCGGCCACCTGCTGATCATGCTGGTGCTCGACGGCGGCGTCTCCAAGATCGGCTTCGCCTTCGTGGCCGGCCGCTGGGCCTCGCCGTTCTGGCAGGTCTGGGACCTCACCATGCTCTGGCTCGCCATGCTGCACGGCGCCAACGGCATGCGTCAGGTCATCAACGACTACGCCGAGAAGGACTCCACCCGGCTCTGGCTGAAGGGCCTCATGGGTACCGCCACGGTCTTCACCGTGCTGCTCGGCACCCTGGTGATCTTCACCTTCGATCCCAACATCTGAGCCGACAGCATCCACATCGGACATCGGCAGAGGCCAGAGGCGAGTTAACCCCCCATGCAGATTCACCAGTACGACACCGTCATCGTCGGCGCCGGCGGCGCCGGGATGCGCGCCGCCATCGAGTCGACGCAGCGCAGCCGCACCGCGGTCCTGACCAAGCTCTACCCGACCCGGTCCCACACCGGCGCGGCCCAGGGCGGCATGTGCGCCGCCCTGGCCAACGTCGAGGAGGACAACTGGGAGTGGCACACCTTCGACACGGTCAAGGGTGGTGACTACCTGGTCGACCAGGACGCCGCCGAGATCATGTGCAAGGAGGCCATCGACGCGGTCCTCGACCTGGAGAAGATGGGTCTGCCCTTCTCCCGCACCGAGCAGGGCCGGATCGACCAGCGCCGCTTCGGCGGCCACTCCCGCAACCACGGCGAGGCCCCGGTCCGCCGTTCCTGCTACGCGGCCGACCGCACCGGTCACATGATCCTCCAGACGCTGTTCCAGAACTGCGTCAAGCACGGCGTCGAGTTCTTCAACGAGTTCTACGTCCTGGACCTGCTGATCAACGAGGGCCGCACGGCCGGCGTCGTCGCCTACGAGCTGGCCACCGGCGAGATCCACGTCTTCCAGGCCAAGGCCGTCGTGTTCGCCTCCGGCGGCACCGGCAAGATGTTCAAGGTCTCCTCGAACGCCCACACCCTCACCGGTGACGGCCAGGCGGTGGCCTACCGCCGCGGCCTGCCGCTGGAGGACATGGAGTTCTTCCAGTTCCACCCGACGGGCATCTGGCGGATGGGCATCCTGCTCACCGAGGGCGCCCGCGGCGAGGGCGGCATCCTGCGCAACAAGGACGGCGAGCGCTTCATGGAGCGCTACGCCCCCGTCATGAAGGACCTCGCGTCCCGTGACGTCTGCTCCCGCGCGATCTACACCGAGATCCGCGAGGGCCGCGGCTGCGGTCCGGACGGCGACCACGTCTACCTGGACCTGACCCACCTGCCACCGGAGCAGCTGGACGCCAAGCTCCCGGACATCACCGAGTTCGCCCGCACCTACCTCGGCATCGAGCCCTACACGGACCCGATCCCGATCCAGCCCACCGCGCACTACGCCATGGGCGGCATCCCGACCAACGTCGAGGGTGAGGTGCTGCGCAACAACACCGACGTCGTCCCGGGCCTGTACGCGGCCGGCGAGGTCGCCTGCGTGTCCGTGCACGGCGCCAACCGCCTGGGCACCAACTCGCTGCTGGACATCAACGTCTTCGGCCGTCGCGCCGGCCTCGCCGCCGCGGCCTTCGCCGACACCAACGAGTTCGTGCCGCTGCCGGAGAACCCGGAGCAGCTGGTCCAGAACCTGGTCGACTCGCTGCGCGAGTCCACCGGCACCGAGTCCGTGGCGCAGATCCGCAAGGAGCTGCAGGAGTCCATGGACGCCAACGCGATGGTGTACCGCACCGGCGCCACCCTGAAGCAGGCGGTCGAGGACATCGCCGCGCTGAAGGAGCGCTACAAGAACGTCGCGATCCAGGACAAGGGCTTCCGCTACAACACGGACCTGCTGGAGGCCATCGAGCTGGGCAACCTGCTCGACCTGGCCGAGGTCCTGGCGGTCTCGGCGCTCGCCCGCGAGGAGTCGCGCGGCGGTCACTACCGCGAGGACTTCCCGACCCGTGACGACGTGAAGTTCATGCAGCACACCATGGCGTACCAGGAGGTCGCCGCCGACGGCAGCACCTCCATCCGCCTCGACTACAAGCCGGTCGTCACGACCCGCTACCAGCCGATGGAGCGTAAGTACTGATGAGCACTCCGACCGTGGAGAAGCACTCGGCCGCTCTGGACGCGGCCGAGGCCGGCGGTACCGAGCTGATCACCGTCACCGTCCGGATCCGCCGGTTCAACCCGGAGGAGCACCCGGACCCGGTGTGGGTCGACTACCAGCTGGAGCTGGACCCGAAGGAGCGCGTCCTGGACGCGCTCAACAAGATCAAGTGGGAGCAGGACGGCACCCTCACCTACCGCCGTTCCTGTGCCCACGGCATCTGCGGCTCCGACGCCATGCGGATCAACGGCCGCAACCGGCTGGCGTGCAAGACCCTGATCAAGGACGTCAACCCGGAGAAGCCGATCACGATCGAGGCCATCAAGGGCCTGACGGTCCTCAAGGACCTGATCGTGGACATGGACCCGTTCTTCCAGGCGTACAAGGACGTCATGCCGTTCCTCATCACCAAGGGGAACGAGCCGACCCGCGAGCGCCTGCAGTCCGCCGAGGACCGCGAGCGCTTCGACGACACCACCAAGTGCATCCTGTGCGCCGCGTGCACGTCGTCCTGCCCGGTGTTCTGGAACGACGGCCAGTACTTCGGCCCGGCCGCGATCGTCAACGCCCACCGCTTCATCTTCGACTCGCGCGACGAGGGTGCGGAGCAGCGGCTGGAGATCCTCAACGACCGTGAGGGCGTCTGGCGCTGCCGGACCACCTTCAACTGCTCCGAGGCCTGCCCCCGCGGCATCGAGGTCACCAAGGCGATCCAGGAAGTGAAGCGCGCCCTGGTCACCCGCCGCTACTGATCCCGGGCCCCACGCCGAAGGCCCCCGTCCGCTCCGGACGGGGGCCTTCGCGTTGCCGGTCGGCGCGCGGCTCAGTCGGTGGCCGGTTCGCGGCGGGTGGCGCGGAGGCTGCGGAGGCCGATGGTGCCGATGGCGAGGCCGAGGGCGAGGGAGGTGACGGCGAGGAGGAGGTGGACCCAGAAGAAGGCGGTGGGCTGGGAGTGGTCGCCGCCGGTGAAGGCCTGGCCGCCGGAGTCCTTCCAGAGGTTCTTGACGAAGGTGGTCCAGATGAACAGGGACCAGACGCCGAAGGCGGTCAGGAACCAGGAGGTGCGGCGGCTGAGCTTCATGGGGCGGTCCTCGGTGGGGCGGGGAGGTGAAGGCGGTGTGCTTCCCCAGTATGCGTGGGCGTCCGTTCGGCGTACGGTGGCCCCCTCCTGCGGCGGACCGGGGCGGAGAGGCGGACGGCGGGGGTCCCGAGTGGGTACCGTCTGCTGGTGCCCACTAGCTCGAAGCTCGCACGTCTGATCGCCGCGCCCGCCGCGGCCCTTCCGCTCCTGTTGGCCGCCCCGGTGGCCGTCGCGGCACCGCCCGGGTCGCCGCCGGCCTCGGTCGGGGGTGACCGGCTGGGGCTCCCGGGGGTCCAGGTGGATCCGCTGGCGGGCGCACCGGCGCTGCCGGGGGACCTCACCGGGCAGTCCTGGATAGTTGCCGACGCCGGGTCGGGAGAGGTGCTGGCGGCCAGCAACCCGCATCTGCGGCTCGCCCCGGCCTCCACGCTGAAGATCCTCTTCGCGGACACCGTGCTGCCGAAGTTCGACCGCAACGCGGTGCACCGGGTCACGGACAACGAGATCCAGGGGATCGGCGCGGGGAGCAGCCTGGTCGGCATCAAGGAGGACCTGGACTACCGGGTCGAGGACCTCTGGCGCGGGGTGTTCCTGAGCTCGGGGAACGACGCGGTGCACGTCCTCGCGCACATGAACGGCGGTGTGCAGCAGACCGTGGCCGAGATGCAGGCGCGGGCGGAGGCGCTGCAGGCCCGGGACACCCGGGTGGTCTCGCCGGACGGCTACGACTCGGAGGGCCAGGTGTCCTCGGCCTACGACCTGACGCTGTTCGCCCGTGCGGGGCTGCGCAACCCGGACTTCCGGAGCTACTGCGCGACCCGCGACGCGATGTTCCCGGGCGCGGTGGACCGGAACACCGGGCAGCGCGGCAGCTTCGGGATCGCCAACACCGACCGGCTGCTGGGCAAGTACCCGGGCCTGATCGGGGTGAAGAACGGTTTCACCACCAACGCGGGCTCCACCTTCGTCGGCGCCGCCGAACGGGACGGCCGCACCCTGCTGGTGACGGTGATGCACCCGACCACCTACCAGAAGGTGTACGACGAGACGGCCGCGCTGCTGGACTGGGGCTTCGCCGCGGCCGGCAAGGTGGCCCCGGTCGGGAAGCTGGTGGAGGAGGGCGAGAGCGCCGCGACGACGCCGACCGGCCAGGCTGGCGGTGCCGCCGGGGTTCCCGCCCCGCCGCCGCACCCCTCGCCGTCCGCGACCGCGACCGACCGGTCCGCCCCGGCGGTCGCCCGGGCGGCGGACTCCGCCGGGGACGGCCTCGGGCCGGTCGGCTGGGTCGTCACCGGGGTGGTCCTGACGGCGGGCGGCGCGGGTGCCGTACTGCTGCTGAACCGGCGGCGCGCGGCCGCCCGCTGAGCCCGGGCCGCCGGGGCGCACCGGTCCGGTCTCAGCCCTCCCCGTCCCGGGGGTGCCGGGGCCGGGGACGGTCCGCCTCGGCGGCCGCCCGCTCCGGGCCGCCCGCCTCCGGACCCGCCTCCGGAGCGCCCGCCTCCGGACCGCCCGCCTCCGGACCGGCCTCCGCCTCGTCCGCGGCCGCGACCAGCGCGGCGGCGCGCTCGCGGGCCCGCTCCCGGGCCGCGGCCGGATCGGCGGTCGCCGTCCAGGCCACGCAGTACATCAGCAGCCGGCAGACGAAGTTGATCCACAGCAGCAGCGCCACCGGCACGCCGAAGGCACCGTAGAGGCTCTTCCCGGCGACCGAGCCGAGGTACGACGAGAGCAGGATCTTCAGCAGCTCGAAGCCGATCGCGCCGATCAGCGCGGCCTTCAGGACGTCCCGCCGGTGCTGGTGCGTGATCCTCGGGAACGGCGCCAGCAGGTAGGCGAAGAGCAGCATGTCGCAGCCGACGGCGATCAGCAGCCCGGCCGCGGTGAGCAGGTACCCGCCCGAGCCCAGGCCGAGCTGGTCGGCGATCCGGCCGGCCAGCGTCGTCCCGGCGGCCGAGGCGCCGAGCGAGACCAGCGAGACCAGGCCGAGGCCGCCGAGGACCAGGAAGTCCCAGCCCTTGCGCAGCAGTGGGTTGCCCTCCTCGTCGGGCAGCTGCCAGATGTCCCGGATCGAGGTCCGCATGGTGTCCACCCAGCCGAGGCCGGAGAGCACCAGCAGGATGCCGCTGACGAGTCCGACCGCACCCGCGTTGGCCACCAACGAGGGCAGGTTGAGGGCGTCCGAGATGCCCGGCAGCTGGTCGGAGATGTGCTTCTGGATGTCGTCGACCCGGCTGTCGCTGAGGGTCGCGACGGCGATCGCCAGCGCGACCGTCAGCAGCGGGAAGAGCGCGAGGAAGCCGAAGAAGGTGACCGCGCCGGCCAGTCGGTTGCCGCGCAGCGCGGTGAAGTGCTCGTAGGCGCGGTAGGGGCGGCTGCGCAGCACCCGCGTCACGATCGGGCCGATCACCGGGAGGCGGGTGAGGAAGTCCACCTCCCGGTTATACCGGCCTGTCCCCCGAACGGCCGTCAGGCCCGCCGTGAGGCCGGCGGCCAGGCCGACGGCCGGACCGGCCGTCAGGCCCGCGGTCAGCGGCGGACGGCGCGGCGGGCCCGGGCCAGCGCGCGGACCGCCTGGTAGGCGGTGTACCGGCCGTGGCCGAGCAGTTCGGTGCGCAGTCCGGACACCCCGAGCGGCGCCCGGTAGCCGGCCGGGCGCAGCCGGGCGCAGTGCTCGGCGGCCCGGCGGAAGAACTCCCGGCGGTCACCGGGCGGGATCCGGCCGGGCCGGGAGACCACGGTGTTGAGGTGGTGCAGCATCCGGCCGTAGACCACCGGACGCCAGCGGTCGAGCTCGGGGCGGCCGTCGAGGAACGCGAAGACCAGGTCGTACTGGCCGAAGACGTCGAAGTGCTTGCGGCCGGCGGTGGCCAGGATGTTGCCGCCCTCCTGGCGCTGCCGGTAGTGGACGCCGACCCGGTCGAGCAGGGTGATGCCGCGGGCGGCGAGCAGCGCCGGGTAGGTCCAGGGGGTGTCCTCGTAGTACCCGGCCGGGAAGGTCAGGCCCTGGGCGGTGACGAAGTCGCGGCGGTAGGCCTTGTTCCAGACCACCTGGAGCAGTTCGAGCAGCTCGGGGCGCTCGGCGAGGTCGAACACCTCCCGGGAGGGGGCGCCGAAGACCTTGGCGGAGGCGGCCCGGACGGTCCGGCCGTCCGCGTAGGTGCGGGCGTAGTCGTAGACCAGGACGTCCGGGTCGCCGACGGCCCGCAGCCGGTCGTCGACGGCCTTCAGCAGACCGGGGGTCAGGGTGTCGTCGCTGTCGAGGAAGAGCACGTAGTCGCCGGTGGCGACGGCGAGGCCGGCGTTGCGGGCCCGGCCGAGGCCGACGTTCTCCGGCAGGTGGAGCACCCGCACCCGGGGGTCCTCGGCGGCGGCCGTGTCGAGCAGCGCGCCGCAGCCGTCCGGGGAGCGGTCGTCCACCGCGATCAGCTCGATGTCCGGACCGTCCTGGCCGAGCACCGAGGCGAGGCACTCGGCGAGGTAGTCCTCGACCCGGTAGACCGGGACGATCACACTGAAGCGGGGCATGGCTCCAGCGTAATGGGCCTGCGCGGGGGCCTCGGACGGCCCCCGGCGGGGCCATGGGCCGGGGGTAGGATCGACGCGCACGTACGCACCGAATCAAAGTGCGGTCAGACCCCGAGGGGGCTGCCACGCTCCTTCCCGAGAAAGGCCTGCGTAGCCGATGGCTCCCCGCCTCTCCATCGTCGTCCCGATCTACAACGTCGAGCGCTACCTCGTGGAATGCCTCGACTCGATCGCCGCCCAGACCTTCACGGACTTCGAGTGCGTCATGGTCGACGACGGTTCGAAGGACGACAGCGCCGCCCTCGCCGAGGCGTACGCCGCCAAGGACTCCCGGTTCCGGCTGGTCCGCCAGGTCAACAAGGGCCTCGGCGCGGCCCGCAACACGGGTATCCGGCACATCGACCCGGACGCCGAGTTCCTGTGCTTCGTCGACAGCGACGACTCGATGCCGCCCAGTGCGTACGAGCTGATGATCAACACGCTGGACGAGACCGGCTCGGACTTCGCCACCGGCAACGTGCTGCGCTTCCGCGCGATCGGCTACTACCAGTCCGGCGGCCACAGCCGCCCGTTCGCCAAGACCGTGCTCAAGACGCACATCACCGAGATCCCCTCGCTGGTCACCGACCGCACCGCGTGGAACAAGGTGTACCGCCGCTCCTTCTTCGACGCGGCCGGGATCATCTACCCCGAGGGCATCCTGTACGAGGACGCCCCGGTCAGCGTGCCGCACCACTACCTCGCCAAGAGCGTGGACGTGCTCTCCGAGCCGATCTACCACTGGCGCGAGCGCGAGGTCGGCGAGATGTCGATCACCCAGATGCGCACCAACCCCAAGGGCCTGGTCGACCGGGTCGCCTCGGTCGAGCTGGTCCGCGCCTGGCTGCGGAAGCAGACCGAGCCGCGCTTCGCCGAGTACCTCAGGACCTACGACGAGAACACCCTCGTCGAAGAGATCCCGATGTTCTTCTGGTCCGTCGTGGACGGCGACAAGGAGTACCGGGACGCGTACATCACCAGCGTCAGCCGGCTGCTGCGGGCGATCGGCCCCGAGCAGGTCAAGAAGCTGCGCGCGCCGCTGCGGCTGAAGTACCACCTGACCCTGCAGGGCCGGATCGACGAGTTCGTCGAGCAGATCAAGTACGAGGGCGAGAGCAACGGCGGTGTCGTCGCCAAGGGCCTGCTGCGCCCCTACGCCGACTACCCGTTCCTGCGCGGCGGCCGCAAGAGCGTGCCGCCCGGCCTGCTCAGCCTGCGCAACTCCACCGTCATCCGCAGCCGGCTCTACGACGCCCGCTGGGAGGCCGGCCGGCTGCGGCTGACCGGCCACGCGTACCCGGAGCAGCTGGGCGCGGCCAACAAGCACGACATGGTGCGCACCCTGGTGCTGCGCGAGGCCAAGGGCCGCCGGGTCATCGCCGTGCCGATGAAGACCCAGTACAGCCCCGAGGCCACCGCCACCAACCACCACGACCTCTACAACTGCGACTGGGCCGGCTTCACCGTCGCGCTCGACCCGGAGAAGCTCAAGCACCGCGGCCAGTGGAAGGACGGCAACTGGCGCGTCCTGGTCGCCGGCGCGGGCAAGGGCGGCGTCTACAAGGGCCGGGTCTGGGCCGGCTGGTCGGACACCGCGCTCTACCAGCCCTCGCACTGGGTCGAGCCGGACGTGCGGATCGTCCCGTTCGTCCGCGACGGCAGCGTCTACCTGCGGGTGGAGAACGTCAAGGCCCGGGTGACCGGGCTGGCCGCGAACGGCGGCACGGTCGAGGTGTCCGGCGCCGCCCGTTCCGGCGTCCGGCTGGCCGGCGCCCGGCTGCGGATGACCCACGTGGAGTCCGAGCGCGAGCTGACCTTCCCGGTGACCACCGGCTCCTCGGTCGGCAGCCTCCAGCAGTTCCACGCCGCCGTGCCGATCGCCGAGCTGACCGAGGTCCGGGAGTCCTGGGCCGAGCTGGACCCGATCGCGGTGGAGCGCGCCCGCGACCGCTGGGACACCACCCTTGAGCTGGCCGACGGCACCACCGCCCCGCTCGTCTGGGACGACCGGAACGCGCCGGAGCAGCTCAACCTGGTGCTGAACGCCGACGCCGCACCCGAGGAGCGGCGCGCCCTCTACTCCAAGCCCTCCCCCGGCGGCTACCTGCAGTTCCTGGACCAGCTGCTGCAGCCGGTCGTGCACGAGGTGACCGCGCGCGGCGCGGACGGCTTCCTGCTCAGCGGCACCTTCCCGCTGCCCGGCACCCACCGCTGGGAGCTGGTCGTGCGCCACCACTGGGGCGAGGAGCAGCACGTCTACCCGGTGGAGATCGCGGACGGCCGGTTCCGGACCGCGCTGCCGGCCGTGCCGACCGCGTCCTTCGCGGGCAACGTGCCGCTGGCCCAGGGCGGCTGGAACGTCTCGTTCCGTCCGGTCGGTGCCACATTCCACCCGGACATGGCCTCGTACGCGCTGATCGCGCCCGAGTGCTGGAACGCGCTGCCGCTGGAGGTGGAGGCCCGCGGCAAGCGGATCGTGCTGGAGCGGCGCCACCACGACGGCCTGCAGCTGGAGTCCGAGAACATACTGCTTCCGGAGGAGCGCAGCGGCTGGCGCCAGCGCAAGCTGCGGACGGCCGACTACCCGGCCGCCCGCCGGCTGCCGCTGCGCGACACGGTGCTCTACAACGTCGCCCTCGGCGGCCTCTACGCGGACTCGCCGCGGGCGATCCACGAGGAACTGGTGCGCCGCGACCTGCCGCTGCAGCACCTGTGGGGCACCGACGACCTGCAGGCGGACCTGCCGCAGTCGGCGGGCTCGGTGCGGCTCTGGAGCCCGGAGTGGTTCGAGACCCTGGCCACCGCGAAGTACATCGTCACCAGCGCGCACCTGCCGGACTTCTTCGTCCGCCGGCCCGGCCAGATCGTGCTGCAGACCTGGCACGGCTCGCCGCTGAAGCAGATCGGCCACGACTTCGAGAAGGTCTGGTTCACCGACTCGCACTACCTGAAGGGCCTCGCCAAGGAGGTCCCGAACTGGAGCCTGCTGCTGGCCGGCAGCACCTGGGCCGCCCCGGTGCTGCGCCGTGCCTTCGACTTCAAGGGCGAGATCCTCGAGAGCGGCCTGCCGCGCAACGACGTGTTCTTCGCCGCCGACAAGGAGAAGACCGCCGAGCGGGTGCGCGAGCGGCTCGGCCTGCCCGAGGGCAAGAAGGTCGTGCTGTACGCGCCGACCTGGCGCGAGGACCGGCGCCGCCACTACGGCGGCTACCAGCTGCACCTCCAGCTGGACCTGGAGGCGGCTCAGGCCGCGCTCGGCGACGACCAGGTGCTGCTGGTCCGCCGGCACGCCAGCGTCCGCGAGCAGATCCCGAGCGCCGGCAACGGCTACGTCTGGGACGTCAGCAGCTACCCGGACATGGGCGAACTGCTGCTGGCCGCCGATGTGCTGGTCACCGACTACACGGCCCTGACCTTCGACTTCGCCGTGACCGGCAAGCCGATCCTGTTCTTCACCTACGACCTGGCGCACTACCGCGACAACCTGCGCGGCTTCTCGCTGGACTTCGAGGCGGACGCGCCCGGCCCGCTGCTGGCCACGTCCGAGGAACTGGTGGCGGCGCTCGGCCGGGTGGACGAGGTCACCGCCGAGTACGCCGACAAGTACGCGGCGTTCCGCGACAAGTACTGCGACCTGGACGACGGCCACGCCGCCGCCCGGGCGGTGGACGCCATGCTGAGCCGCGAGGCCTGACCGGGAATTCCCGCCCGGTGAGGGGCGCCCGACGCGCATTCCGCGTCGGGCGCCTCTCGCATTTTCCGGCCCCCGATTTCCCGGATTTCGAACTGCAGTTTCCCGAACGAACTCGTCAGCTAATTCTCAGTCAATTCTCAAATTGACCCCGGATACTTTTCCCGGTGAGATGGAAATTCTCGCCGAGAAAGGTCCGTGGCCATGGCTGTCCTCACCCGGTTCGTCCTCCCGCACGCCGCCCCCCGGTTCGGCGACCCGCGCTTCGGCACCCCGCTGCCGGACGAGGAGGAGCACGCCGCCTTCGGACTGCTGCGCGCCCGCTGGACCTCCCGCGGACTGGAGCTCACCGGCTTCGCCCGCCCCGACGACCGGTCCACCGCCCGCCCCGGCTCGGCCTGGACCTGGCTGACGCTGCGCCCCGGCGACGACGGCACACCCCTCCACCTCCCCACCAGGCCCCGCCGGCTGCCCGAGATCACCGACGACAGCGCCCAGCCCGAGCACAACCACGACTGGGCCGGCTTCACCGCCCTGCTCGAGCCGCGCCGGCTGCGCACCGCCGACGGCTGGCTGCTCGGCGACCGGACCGTCGAGGCCACCCTGTTCACCCTCGCCCGGCCCACCCGGCTGCGCCGCCAGTACGGCGGCCTCGCCCCGCACTGGTGCGGCTCCGGCGAGTACCCGCCCGCCCGCTGGGTCGACCACGACGTGCGGCTCCAGCCGTACTTCGCCGGGGGCCG
Source organism: Streptomyces sp. TLI_053 (assembly GCF_900105395.1). NCBI lineage: Bacteria > Bacillati > Actinomycetota > Actinomycetes > Kitasatosporales > Streptomycetaceae > Streptomyces > Streptomyces sp. TLI_053. The sequence continues at coordinate 5,758,449 of NZ_LT629775.1, read as the reverse complement.
GCTCGCCGTCCGGCTGGAACGCCCCGCCGCCCGCCTCACCCGGGCCGTCCCCGGCCCCGACGGGATCGACCTGCACCTCACCACCACCGGACCGCTCCCGGACCGCACCGCGTTCCGGCTGCGCCACCGCGAGAGCGGCACCGTCCTGATCCGGCCCGCCACCGGCACCGGACGGACCCGCGGCGTCCGCCTGCCGTACGCGCCGTTCACCGCCGACGGGCGCGGCACCGGCGAACTGGAGCACTGGGACGCCGCGTTGGTCCACCCCGACGGCACCGCCGAGCCGCTCGTCCTGGACGAGCGCGGCGGGCCGGTCGCCGGCCAGCACCCGCTGCCCGGGGCCGAGGACCGGGCCCTGCACCTCAAGCACCTGGCCGACGGCCGGCTCCAGCTCTGCGTCCGGCCCGCCGCCGGCTGGGTCGAGCGGCTCACCACCCGGGCCGGCGGCTTCGAACTCACCGGCCACTGCCCCGCCGACGGCCCGCTGGAGCTCGTCCTGCGGCACAACGGCACCGGCGGCGAGGTCCGTCACCCCGTCAGGACCGGCCCGGGCCGACGGTTCACGATCCGGCTGCCCGCCACCCGCACCGGTTCCGACGGCACCGCGCTGCCGCTGCGCAAGGGCCTGTGGGAAGCCACCCTGGAGCCCGTCGGCCGGCCGGGACCGGCCCGCCCGCTGACCGCCTCGCCCGCCGTCCTGGCCGCACTGCCCGCCGCCACCGAGGCCGGCGGCAAGCGGATCCTGCTGGAGCGCCGCTGGCACGACACCCTGCTGCTGGACTCCACCCCCGTGCTCACCGCCGCCGAACGCAGTGCCTGGACCCAGGCCCGCCAGCGCACCGCCGGCTACCCGGCCGCCTGCCGCGAACCGCTGCGCGAGGCCGTGCTCTACGACGTCTTCGGCGGCCGCGGCTACGCCGACTCACCGCGCGCCGTGCACGCCGAACTCGCCCGCCGGGGCACGCCGCTGGAACACCTGTGGGTGGTCGACGACGCCCAGGCCGAGCTGCCGCCCGGGGTCCGCGCCGTCCGGGTCTGGAGCCCCGAGTGGTACCGGGCGCTGGCCACCAGCCGCTACCTCGTCGGCAACACCCACTTCCCGGACTTCCTGCGCCGGCGCCCCGGCCAGGTCGTCGTGCAGACCTGGCACGGCGCCCTGCTCAAGCGGATCGCCCACGACGTCGAGAACCCCTGGCTCGCCGACCACGGCTACCTCGCGGCCCTCGACCGGGAGACCCCGCACTGGAGCCTGCTGCTCTCCCCCAGCCCCTTCGCCACCCCGATCCTGCGCCGGGCCTTCCGCTACCGGGGCGAGATCCTGGAGTCCGGCTACCCGCGCAACGACGTGCTGGCCCGCCCCGACCCGCGCCGGGCGGCCGCCGTCCGGCGCCGGCTGGGGATCCCGGCGGGCCGGCGGGTGGTGCTCTACGCGCCGACCTGGCGGGAGGACCGGCCGCGCCCGGACGGGGACGGCTTCCGGCTCGACCTGCGGCTGGACCTCGACCGGGCCCGGCAGGCGCTCGGCGAGGACCACGTGCTGCTGCTGCGGCCGCACGCGCACGTCCGCGAGCCGCTGACCGGCACCGGGGACGGCTTCGCGATCGACTGCGCCGACTACCCGGACGTCCAGGAACTGCTGCTGATCACCGACGTCCTGGTGACGGACTACTCGTCGATCCTGTTCGACTTCGCGGTCACCGGCCGGCCGATGCTGTTCTTCACCTACGACCTGGCGCACTACCGGGACGGCCTGCGCGGCTTCGCCTTCGACTTCGAGGCGCAGGCGCCGGGACCGCTGCTCGACGACTCGGCCGGCCTGGTCGCGGCGCTGCGCGCGCTCGCGGACGACGGCGGCGCGCTGCCGGCCGGGTACGCCGAGCGGTACCGGCGCTTCCGGGACACCCACTGCGCGCTGGACGACGGCGACGCGGCCCGCCGGGCGGTCGACCGGATGCTGCGGCTCGGCGGCCGGCCCGCGGGTCAGGAGAAGGCGTAGGAACGCCAGGGCCGCCAGACCTCGTCGACGTCGAAGCGGGAGAGGCTGAACCCGGGGACCGGGAAGGCCGCGTGGAAGGACCGGGCCTGCTCCTGGGCCCGGTCGAGCACGTCCTCCTCGAGGCCGTGCGCCACCGTCACGTGCGGGTGGTACGGGAAGGCCAGCTCACGGGCCAGCGGACCGGAGCGGACGTCGGCCTCCAGCAGCCGGCACTCCCGCTCGCCCTCCTCCACCCGGACGAAGACCACCGGGGAGACCGGGCGGAAGCTGCCGCCGCCGCGCAGCACCATCCGGAACGGCCGGTGCGCGGCGGCCACCGCCGCCAGGTGCTCCTCGATCTTCGGCAGCTCCTCGACCGGCACCTCGGTGGGCGGCAGCAGGGTGACGTGCGTGGGTATCGACCGGGCCAGCGGATCGCCGTGACCGGCCCGCGCGTCCTGGATCGCCGTGCCGTGCGGATCCGGGACAGTGACGGACACGCCGATGGTCAGGAACTCGGGGAGCTCCTGACCACCGGGCAGGCTCGTCAGCGCAATCACCGCGCGGAGGCCGGGAGGAAGCCGATCCGGTCGTACACCGTGGCCAGCGTCTCGGACGCCACCGCGCGGGCCTTCTCGGCACCCACCGCGAGCGCGCGGTCCAGCTCGGCCGGGTCGTCCAGGAAGGTCCGGGTGCGCTCCTGGAACGGCAGCACCCACTCGGTGAAGAGCTCGGCCAGCTCGGTCTTCAGGGCGCCGTACATCTTGCCCTCGAAGTGCGCGACCAGCTGCTCGACCGACTGCCCGCTGAGCGCCGAGTGGATCCGCAGCAGGTTGGAGACGCCGGCCTTCTCCTGCTCGTCGTAGCTGACGACGGTGCCGGTGTCGGTGACGGCGCTCCTGAACTTCTTGGCGCTGGCCTTCGGCTCGTCCAGCAGGCTGACCAGGCCCTTGGGGGAGGACGCGGACTTGCTCATCTTGACGGCCGGGTCCTGGAGGTCCTGGATCTTCGCCGTCTCCTTGAGGATGTACGGCTTCGGGACCGTGAAGGTCGGGCTGTAGCGGGAGTTGAAGCGCTCCGCGAGGTCGCGGGTGATCTCCACGTGCTGGCGCTGGTCCTCGCCGACCGGGACGGCGTCCGCCTGGTAGAGCAGGATGTCCGCGATCTGCAGGATCGGGTAGGTGAACAGGCCGACCGTGGTGCTGTCGGCGCCGTACCGGGAGGACTTGTCCTTGAACTGGGTCATCCGGGAGGCCTCGCCGAAACCGGTGAGGCAGTTCATCACCCAGGCGAGCTGCGCGTGCTCGGGCACGTGCGACTGGACGAACAGGGTGCAGTGCTCCGGGTCCAGACCGGCGCCGAGCAGCTGCGCGGCGGAGATCCGGGTGTTCTGGCGCAGCGTCGCCGGATCCTGCGGCACGGTGATCGCGTGCAGGTCGACGACCATGTAGAAGGCGTCGTTCTCCTTCTGCAGATCGACCCACTGGCGGACCGCGCCCAGGTAGTTGCCGAGGTGGAAGGAACCGGAGGTGGGCTGGATGCCCGAGAGCACCCGGGGACGGTCCTTGACCGGACCAGTGACCGCTGCGTTGACCATGCGGGCCATTGTTCCAGTTCCACCGACCGGTCAGGAAACCTCCTGCCCCGGCGGTTCCGCCAGTGTGACCGCACTCACCCTCACCCGGGCGATCCGCCGGCCCTCCAGCTTGGCCACCGTCAGCAGCACCTCCTCGCCGGGACCGGCCGGGATCCGCACCCGGTCGCCGTCGGCGGGCAGCCGGCCGAGCGCGGCGACCAGGCAGCCGGCCACCGTCTCGTACGGGCCCTCGGGGAGGGTGACGCCGGTCTCCTCGACGAAGTCGGCCAGGTTGAGCAGGCCGTCGAGCTCCACTCCGCCGCCGGCCAGGCGCCGGGTCGGGGAGGACTCCGGGGTGTCGTACTCGTCCCTGATCTCCCCGATCACCTCCTCCACCAGGTCCTCCAGGGTGACGATGCCGGCGGTGCCGCCGTACTCGTCGACCACGATCGCCAGGTGGTGGCCCTCCCGGCGCATCTCCCCCATCGCCTCCAGCACCCGCTTGGTGCCGGGCAGCAGCTTGATCGGGCGGGCCAGGTCGCGGACCTTGGCGGCCCGTTCGCCGCGCGCCCCGTACAGGTCGCGGACGTGCACGAAGCCGGTCACCGCGTCGTAGCTGCCCTCGACCACCGGGTAGCGGGAGTGCGGCGAGGAGTCCGCCTGGGCGCGGACCTCGGCGAGCGGGCGCTCGGCGTCCAGGAAGGTCACCTCGGTGCGCGGGACCATCACCTCGCGCAGCTGGCGCTCGCCCGCGGCGAACACGTCGGCGATCAGCGTCCGCTCGTCGTTCCCGAGTTCGGTGTTGGCGGCGACCAGGCCGCGGAGCTCCTCCGAGCTCATCGAGCCCCGGCCGGCGGTCGGGTCGCCGCCGAGCAGCCGGACCATCAGGTCGGTGGAGCGGCCGAGCAGCCAGATCGCCGGGCGCAGCACCACCGACATCACGTCGACCACCGGCGCGGCCAGCAGCGCGATGGAGTCGGCCCGCTGGAGGCCGATCCGCTTCGGGGTGAGCTCGCCGAGCACCAGCGAGACGTAGCTGATCACCAGGGTCAGCCCGACCAGGGCGGTGGCGTCGGCGACGCCCTCGGACAGCCCGGCCCGGACGAACAGCGGGGCCACCTTGCCGGCCAGGGTGTCGGCCCCGAACGCGGCGGAGAGGAAGCCCATGCAGGTCACACCGACCTGGACGGCCGCCAGGAAGCGGTTCGGGTCGGCGGCGAGGTGCGCGGCCCGGGCCGCCCGCCGGGTGCCGCGTGCCTCCAGCGTCCGGATCTGTCCCTCGCGCAGCGAGATCAGCGAGATCTCGGCGACGTTGAACAGGCCGCCCAGGACGATGAAGACGAGGACGAGCGCGGCGTCCTCGATGGTTTCGTTCACAGCGGGCCAGTGTAGGGCGACGGCCCGCCGCCCCCGCGGAACGGGGACGACGGGCCGTCGTGGAGGCGTCGGGGCCGGCTCAGATGAGGCCGAGCTCCTGGACCGCGTCGCGCTCCTCGGTCAGCTCCTGGACCGAGGCCTCGATGCGGCCGCGCGAGAAGTCGGAGATCTCCAGGCCCTGGACGATCTCGAAGGCGCCGTCCTTGGTGGTGACCGGGAAGGAGGAGATCAGGCCGGCCGGGACGCCGTAGGAGCCGTCGGAGACGACACCCATCGAGGTCCAGTCGCCCTCGGCGGTGCCGTTGACCCAGGTGTACACGTGGTCGATGGCGGCGTTGGCGGCCGAGGCGGCCGAGGAGGCGCCGCGGGCGTCGATGATGGCGGCGCCGCGCTTGGCGACGGTCGGGATGAAGTCGTTCTCCAGCCAGGCCTGGTCGCTGCCGACGGCCTCGAAGGCCGGCTTGCCGGCGATCTCGGCCTGGAAGATGTCCGGGTACTGGGTGGCGGAGTGGTTGCCCCAGATGGTGACGCGCTTGATGTCGGAGACCAGGGCGCCGGTCTTCAGCGAGAGCTGGCCGACGGCGCGGTTGTGGTCCAGGCGGGTCATCGCGGTGAAGCGCTCGGCCGGGACGTCCGGGGCGTTGCGCTGGGCGATCAGGGCGTTGGTGTTGGCCGGGTTGCCGACCACCAGGACCTTGATGTCGTCCGCGGCGTGCTCGTTGATGGCCTTGCCCTGCGGGCCGAAGATGCCACCGTTGGCCTGCAGCAGGTCGCCGCGCTCCATGCCGGCGGTGCGCGGACGGGCGCCGACCAGCAGCGCGACGTTGGCGCCGTCGAAGGCCTCGGCCGGCTTGTCGGTGATGGTGATGTCGCGCAGCAGCGGGAAGGCGCAGTCCACGAGCTCCATGGCGGTGCCCTCGGCGGCCTTGAGGCCCTGCGGGATCTCCAGGAGGCGCAGGTTCACCGGGACGTCGGCGCCGAGCAGGTGGCCCGAGGCGATGCGGAAGAGCAGCGCGTAGCCGATCTGGCCGGCGGCTCCGGTGATGGTGACATTGACGGGGGTGCGGGTCATTTCTACCTTCTCCAGCAAATCGCCAGGTGCCCCAGGCACGTCGGCGCGCTGGAGCCGAGGACGGTCTCTCGACATCGAGAGAACCGGCGTCAGGGTATCGCAAAGGGAAGCGTACGCCGCGGTCGCGGTCGTGACTGATCCGTCACAGACGATGACGGCCCCCCGCCCGGGCGTCGGGCGGGGGGCCGTCGGGCGGCTCCCGGTCAGCGGTGCGGACGGCCGGTCAGCGGCGCGGGCGACCGATCAGCTGGCCGATGTTGTCCAGCAGCGGAAGCTCCAGCCACGGGTTCGGCTGGGCCATCAGGGTGAGCAGGACGATCGACAGGCCCAGGAAGGTCAGCACGATCACATCGGTGAAGCGGCTGCGCACCGCCAGCATGCCGACCTCCGGCAGCACCAGCCGCAGCAGCGCGCCGAGCAGCACACCGCCGCCGACGATCAGCAGCCCGTACTTGAAGCCGTCCTGGAAGTCGGCGAACCAGGTGACCGCCAGACCGGCGGCGACCACCAGCAGGACCACCGTTATCGGCCACTGCCGGACCGGGAGCGCGTGGTCGCGCCCGAGCGCGGCCGCCGAGCCCTCGGGGGGCAGGGTGCCGGTGGTCTTCACCGGCCTGCGCCGGGTCCGGCGCGGTTCGCTCATGGCTTCCCGTCCTTCGGGATCGTCGATCGGATGGGTCCGGGCCGGGCGGGGCCCGGCGGGTCGGGCGCGGTGGTCAGACGCCGGCGCGGCGCTCGGCCGCCACCACGATGTTGTTGAGCAGCATGGCGCGGGTCATCGGGCCGACGCCGCCGGGGTTCGGGGAGATCCAGCCGGCCACCTCGGCCACGTTGGGGTGCACGTCGCCGACGATCTTCCCCTCGCTGCGGCTGACACCGACGTCCAGCACGGCCGCGCCGGGCTTGACGTCCTCCGGCTTGACCAGGTGCGGCACACCGGCGGCGGCGACGATGATGTCGGCCTGGCGCAGGTGGTGGGCCAGGTCGCGGGTGCCGGTGTGGCAGAGGGTGACGGTGGCGTTCTCGCTGCGGCGGGTGAGCAGCAGGCCGATCGAGCGGCCGACGGTCACGCCCCGGCCGACCACGACCACCTCGGCGCCGTCGATCGCCACGCCGTGGCGGCGCAGCAGCTCGACCATGCCGAGCGGGGTGCAGGGCAGCGGGCCCTCGATGCCCAGGGCGAGCCGGCCGAGCGAGGTCGGGTGCAGGCCGTCCGCGTCCTTGTCCGGGTCCATCAGCTCCAGGACCGGGTTCGGGTCGAGGCCCTTGGGCAGCGGCAGCTGGACGATGTAGCCGGTGCAGGTCGGGTCCGCGTTGAGCTCCCGGACGACGTTCTCGACGTCCTCCTGGGTGGCGGTGGCGGGCAGCTCGCGCTGGATCGAGGCGATGCCGATCTCGGCGCAGTCCTTGTGCTTGCCGTTGACGTACCAGCGGCTGCCCGGGTCGTCGCCGACCAGGACGGTGCCGAGGCCGGGCGTGATGCCCTTGGCCTTGAGGGCCGCCACGCGGGTGGCGAGTTCGGACTTGATCGCGGCCGCGGTCGCCTTGCCGTCGAGAATCTGCGCAGTCATGACCCCATTCTCCCGGATCGGGGCGGGAGTCCGTGCCACCGGTCCCGGGCCGCGGACGGGCGCCGCGGGGCGGGCCCGGGAGAGGGCCGGACCGGGGGCGGGCGGGGGCCGGGGCAGGTACCGGAGGCGGGCCGGACAGGGAACGGACGCGGAACGGGCGGAGGACGGATGGAGGACGGGTGGAGGACGGGTGGAGGCCGCGGGGGCGGTCCGGGCGGGGGCCGGACGGATGCGGAACGTTCGGCTCTTATTGCGGTTGCGCCACAGTCCGGCCCGAGGTGCGGACGCGGCTGGACACGGTACTGCCGTCCGGTCGACGATAAGCAGGCATTCCCCGCCGCATCCGGCCCGGTGACGGGCCGACGGACAGACCCGGCGGGGCGTACTCGGGGGAAGAACGAAGTGAGCCGACCAGACCGCACCGCGCCGACGACCGACCGCCGACGCGGGTTGCCGCGCGCCACCGGGCCGTCCCGGCTCCCGTTCGCACGCTTCCCACGGCCCTGAGCGGGCGCGCGCACCGGTCGGCCCACGCCCCCGGTGTCGGTGTGCTCCGCTAACGTCCCGTCCGACCGGCTACCCGTCCAGCCGGCCCGTTCCGGGGCCTCCGCTGTCCCGTCCCCACTTGTCCCCATCTGCCCGGAGGCATCGATGAGCTACCCGCCCGACCCCAACAACCCGTACAACCAGCCCCAGCAGCCCCAGCAGCCCGGCTACGGCTACCCGCAGCAGGCTCCGCCGGCCGCCGGCTACGGCTACCCGCAGCAGCCCCCGCAGCAGCCGGGCTACGCCGTGCCGCAGCAGCAGGCCTACGGCTACGCGCCGATGCCGGGCACCATCCAGGCGAACAACGGCTACATCAACATCGCCCAGCTCGGCACCGTCAAGCTGGCGACCATGGGCCAGCGCTTCCTGGCCCGTCTGATCGACGGTCTGGCCGTCGGCGCGATCATCGCCCTGGTCATGGCCCTCGGCCTGGCCGGCGCGCTCGGCATCGTCAAGAACACCGACGACTGCACGGGTTACACCTACGGCAGCTCGGCCTACAACGACTGCCTCCAGCAGCAGACCGACGCCGCGAGCGGCATCGTCGCCACCATGATGATCATGATCGGCGTGCTGGCCGTGTTCAACCTGCTCTACGAGTGGCTGCTGGTCTCGTTCGCCGGCGCCACCCTGGGCAAGATGGCCATGGGCCTGCGCGTGGTCAAGGAGAGCACCGGCCAGAACCCGGGCCTGGGCGGCGGCTTCATCCGCTTCATCATCCCGATCGTCGGCGCGGTCCTCTGCTACATCGGCGCGCTGCTGGTCTACCTGTCGCCGTTCTTCGACAACTCCGGGAAGCTGCAGGGCTGGCACGACCGTGCCGCCGGCACCCTGGTGATCAAGAAGTAACGCGGTACCGCGCACGGCGGAACGGCCCGGCCCCCTCGGTGGAGGGAGCCGGGCCGTTCCGTGTCTCCGGGGCGCTCCGTGTTCCGGACCGTTCCGTGTGCCGTGTTCCGTGCCGTTCCGCCGGCGCCGCGGCGCCGGCGGACGCGTCAGTGGAAGAAGTGGCGGGTGCCGGTGAAGTACATGGTGACCCCGGCCTCGGCGGCGGCCGCGACCACCTCTTCGTCCCGGATCGAGCCACCGGGCTGGACGATCGCCCGCACGCCGGCCGCGATCAGGATCGCCGCGCCGTCCGCGAACGGGAAGAAGGCGTCCGAGGCCGCGTACGAGCCCTTGGCCCGCTCGCCGGCCCGCTCCACCGCGAGCTTGCAGGAGTCGACGCGGTTGACCTGGCCCATGCCGACACCCACCGAGGCGCCGTCCTTGGCCAGCAGGATCGCGTTGGACTTCACGGCCCGGCAGGCGCGCCAGGCGAACGCCAGCTCGGCCAGCTCGGCCGGGGACAGCGCCTCGCCGGAGGCCAGGGTCCAGGTCGCCGGGTCGTCGCCCTCGGCGTGCACCCGGTCGGCGTCCTGGAGCAGCACGCCGCCGGAGACCGGGCGCACCTCCTGGCGGTTCGCCGGGGCCTCGGGGGCGAGCAGCACCCGCAGGTTCTTCTTGCGGGCCAGCACCTCGACGGCGCCGTCCTCGAAGCCGGGGGCCACCACGACCTCGGTGAAGATCGGGGCGATCTGCTCGGCCAGCGCCACCGTGACCGGGCGGTTGACCGCGATCACGCCGCCGTACGCGGACACCGGGTCGCACTCGTGCGCCTTGCGGTGCGCCTCGGCGACGTCGGCGCCGGTCCCGATGCCGCACGGGTTGGCGTGCTTGATGATCGCGACGGCCGGCTCGGCGTGGTCGTAGGCGGCGCGGCGGGCGGCATCGGTGTCGACGTAGTTGTTGTACGACATCTCCTTGCCGTGCAGCTGCCGCGCGCCGGCCAGGCCGCCGCTGCCGTCGGTGTACAGCGCCGCGCCCTGGTGCGGGTTCTCGCCGTAGCGCAGCACGTTCTGGCGCTCGAAGGCCGAGCCCAGGAAGGCCGGGAAGGCGTCCTCGGTCTCCGTGTAGCCGGACTCCTCGAACCAGTTGGCCACCGCGACGTCGTAGGCGGCGGTGTGGGCGAAGGCCTGGGCGGCCAGCCGCTTGCGGGTCAGCAGGTCGAAGCCGCCGCCCCGGACGGCCGTCAGCACGTCCTGGTAGCGGGCCGGGTCGACCACCACGGCCACCGAGGGGTGGTTCTTGGCGGCGGCGCGGACCATGCTCGGGCCGCCGATGTCGATCTGCTCGACGCACTCGTCCGGGGTGGCGCCGGAGGCGACGGTCGCCTTGAACGGGTAGAGGTTCACCACGACCAGGTCGAAGGGCTCGACGCCCAGCTCGGCCAGCTGCGCGCGGTGCGACTCCAGCCGCAGGTCGGCGAGGACGCCGGCGTGCACGCGGGGGTGCAGGGTCTTCACACGCCCGTCCAGGCACTCCGGGAAGCCGGTCAGCTCGGAGACCTCGGTCACCGGGACGCCCGCGGCGGCGATCCGGCCGGCGGTCGAACCGGTGGAGACGATGGCGACCCCGGCGGCGTGCAGGCCCTGGGCCAGCTCCTCCAGACCGGTCTTGTCGTACACGCTGATCAGCGCGCGGCGGATCGGCCGGACGTTCTCGGAGACAGGGGGCGTGGTGGGAGCGGCGCTCATGCTCCCACCTCGCTGCGCTCGGCGGGCGCTGCGCGCCAGGCACCGTTCTCGATGATTCGTTCGCTCCGCTCACTCATGTGCCGGAATCCATACCTTTCGGTCCTCGATGCGGTGACCCTCGCGGGCCAGCCGGCCCACGACGTCGACGAGCAGCTTGCGCTCGACAGTCTTGATGCGTTCGTGCAGCGCCTCGCCGCCATCGGCGTGGTCGGCGTCGTGGACCTCCACGACGCCCTGCGCGATGATCGGCCCGGTGTCGACGCCGGTGTCGACCAGGTGGACGGTGCAACCGGTGACCCTCACCCCGTACGCCAGGGCGTCGGTGACGCCGTGGGCGCCGGGGAAGGAGGGCAGCAGCGCGGGGTGGGTGTTGACGATCCGTCCGGCGAAGGCCTCGACGAACCCGGGGCCGAGGATCTTCATGAACCCGGCCGTGACGACCAGGTCCGGCTCGTACCCGGCGACGGAGGCGGTCAGCGCGCGGTCCCAGTCGGCCCGGTCCCCGTGGTCCTTCACCCGGTGCACGAAGACCGGCAGGCCGGCCCGCTCGGCGCGCTCCAGCCCGGCGATGCCGTCCCGGTCCGCGCCCACCGCGACGATCTCCGCCCCGAACCCGGGGTCGGCGACGGCGTCGATCAGCGCCTGGAGGTTGGTGCCGGAGCCGGAGACCAGCACCACCAGACGGGCCGGTCCGGGCGTGCGGGGCGGGAAGAGCTGAGCGGGGGCGGCGGCCACTGCGCGATTCTCCGTAGGTCGGGCGCCGCCCGCTGGTACATCCACCGGCGGTGGGGCCACTACGAACGGCAGGTCGAGCGGGGAGGAACTCCAGGAGAACCCGCCGCGACGCGGGCCCCGGGGAACCCGTGGGAGCTGCTGACCGTCACCACCATAACGGCTGGTCGGACGGCCTCCGAAACACCGTCCGGGGCTACGCGCGTAGCTGAGACCGGGATCTCGCCGGCCGTCCGCGGCCGGGCCCGGACCCCGGCGGACCGCCGACTCCCGGGCGGCAGGACGTGCCCGGACCCCCCACAGGGGCCTGCGGGAACATAGGGTGGCGCGGGCACCCGCCCCACCGACCGAGAAGGAATGGCCGAACCATGAGCAGCGGTGACGACACCGGCGAGCGCAACCCCTTCGCGCCGCCGCCGGCGGATGCCCCCGAGCAGCCGTGGCGCCCGCGCGCTCCCCACCCCACCGGCGAACCCGACCGGCCCGAGGGCCAGGAGGGCGAACCGGACGACCGTCCGCTCGTCCCGCCGCCCCACCCGTGGAGCCCCGGCTACCAGGGCGGCGGCTGGCACCCCCGCCCGCCCGCGCCGCAGCCGCCCCGGCTCGACCCGAACGACCCCGCCCAGCGCAAGGCCCGCAACGCCGCGCTGGCCGGCATGGCCGCGCTGGTCTGCGCGTTCGCCGCGCTGCACTACGTCGCCCTGTTCGTCGGCGCGCTGGCCATCGTCTGGGGCGTCTCGGCGATGCGCGCGCCCCGGCCGGCCGGCACCGACGGCGGCACCCCGGCACCCGCCGGCCCCGGCGCGCAGAACCCGCTCACCCCGGCGGCGCTGGCCGGCGTCCTCACCGGCGCGATGACGGTGGTCTTCGTCTCCTCGGTGCTCGGCCTCGCGCTGTACTACAACGACTACGTGACCTGCGTGCAGGACTCGCTGACCTCCAGCGGCGCCGACGGCTGCGACCGGCTCGCCCCGCAGTGGTACGTGGACATCACCAAGAAGAGCGACTGAGCCGGATCACCGCGCCCGGCCGCCGGGGACACCGGGGGTGTCCTGAGCCGCGGCGGTCACCGGATCCGTCGCCGTGCCGGGGACTCCTGCCAGGCGGGTGACCGCCGCGTACGCGCGAGCGCGCAGCAGGAGTGCGCCCCGGCGGGCGGTCCCGGTGAGCGCCCCCGGCACGAGGGAGGCGCCCGCCCGCCACGAGCCGCGGGGGCCGCCCGCCGCCGGCCGCAGCGCCCGGGACCGCGCCAGCACCGCGACCGGGGCGGCCACCAGGGCGACCCAGCCCGCCGCCGCCGGCGCCGTCCACCAGGGCACCGGCCCCAGCTCCGCCATCCGGCCCGCCCCCAGCGCCCCGCCGGCGAGCCACCCCAGCCCCGCCGCCGCGGCACCGACCAGCAGCCCGGACACCAGCGCCGCCACCACCGTCGCCGTCACCGGCCACGGGCCGCCCGGCCACACCGGCCCGGCGGCCCGCCCGCCGCCCGCCGAGGCGGCCCGGCCCAGCAGCAGCCCCGGCACCACGCCCGCCAGCGCGGGCAGCACGCACACCGCCAGCCGCCAGCCGCCCGCCCCCGGCTCCGGGAGCAGCGCGAACAGCGGGAACTCCGGCACCGGGCCCAGCGCCGTCCGCACCGGCGACACCACCGTCCCCGCGCCCACCGCGAACCCCGGCCCGAGCGCGTACGCCGTGCCCCACAGCACCGTGTTCGGCAGCAGCACCAGGGTCAGCAGCAACGCTCCCGCCACCGCCGCCGGCCCACCGGCGAGGACCGCCGACCCGGCGCCCCCGCCCACCGCGGTGAGCACCGCCGCCACCGCGACCACCAGTCCGCCGGCCGCCAGCAGCCCCGCCCCGGCCGCCAGCGCGGCGACCCGGACCACCGGCGCGCCACCGGTCGGCCGAACCCGCTCCGGCAACCCGGCCAACGCCCGTTCCAGGGCCTCCGCCCCGACCGGGGCAGCCCCCGGCCGCCGCGCACCGGCCGCCACCGCCAGCCCGGCCACCAGCGCGACCGCCGCGAGATCGGCCACCACCCGGGCCCGGAACTCCCCCGCCCCCGCGCACTGCGCCACCACCGCGCAGGCCACCGCGCAGTAGCCCGCCCAGACCGCCCGGACCCCGCCGCGGCCCCCCGGCCGTCCCTCGCCGCGCGCCGCCACCCGACCGGCCGCCCGGTGCAACTGGCCCACCGCCAGCAGCCCGAGCCCCAGCGGTGCGACCGAGAGCGGCACCCCGGCCGACCCGCGCAGCACCGGCGCACCGTGCCCCAGCAGCCACAACGCGGACGCCAGTCGCAGCGCGCCGGCCGCGCCGTCGTCCGCGAACGGGGTCACCACCCAGAGCCCGAGCACCGGAACGGTGACCACCGCCAGCCCGAGCAGGGCCGTCCGGACCCCGGTGAGCAGGGCGGAGAGGACGGGTCTGGCCCCCAGTTCGCCCGGCGCTCCCAGAATCGGACGACCCGTCAGCTGCGTCATGGGCCTCATCGTGCCAAGGCGACTCGCCATGCTCCGTGAAGAGGCAAACCGCCGGGGTGTCCCAGATTATTGGCTTATGCGCATTTTCAGACCATGCCCTCTCGCCGCCGCGACCGATCCGGCCCGGAGCGTCTGATGACCAAGCCCCCGACCGCCGCCCGCACCGGCACCCAGCCCTCACCTCCCGCCGCGCCCGCCGCAGCCGCCGCCGCGCCCGCCCCGACGAACCGCGGCGGGAAGGGTCGCCCCGGGAAGCGCAAGGGCGGCCGGGGCCGGACCGGCACCACCACCGGGACGGAGGGGGCCGCGCAGAACGGCGGGGGGATGCCGGACGCGGACGCGGCGGCACTGCTGCGCCGGCTGACGGCCCGTGAGGCCGAGGCCTTCGCCCATCTCGCCGACGGCCGGGACCTCGCCGAGACCGCCGCCGCGCTGGGCGTCACCCCCACCACCGCCCGCAGCTACCAGCACCGGGCGCTGCGGAAGCTGGGCACCCGCACCCAGGCCGAGATCGCCGCTCTGGCCGCGCTGCTGCCGCCGCCGGGGCCGGGCGCCTCGTCGGCTCCGGCGAAGGCGTCGGCTCCGGCTCCGGCTCCGGCTCCGGCTCCGGCGAAGGCGTCGGCGTCGGCGGCGTCGGCGAAGGCATCGGCTCCCGCTCCCGCGAAGGCCGGGGCGGACGGCGACGGCCGCCGCCCGGTCGCGCCCGGGCACTCCCCGGGCCGGAAGGCCGCCCCGTCCCGGTCGGCACCCGCCGCTCCGACGGCCGGGCCCGCACGCACCGGCCGACCGACGGCGGCGCCGAAGGGGACGACGACGCCCCGGAACGCCCCGGCCGCGGCACCGGTGCCGCCCGCCCCCGGTCCGCAGCCCGCAAGGACCCGGCCGGACGCGGTCGGCGCGGCCGAGCCCACCGCCGCACAGCCGCCGGTCACCGCGCCCTCGCCCGCCCGGCCCACGCGGACGGGCAGAGGCCCCGAGCCCCGCCCGACGGGTGTCACCGGCGGGCCCGGACGCCGGTCCGGACCGGCGTCGGCATCGACACCCGCACCGGCTCCGGCCGCCGACGAGGCCGCGGCCGGACCGCCCCCCGACACCGGTGGACGCCCGCCGGCGACGTTCGACGAGGTGTACGAGGCGGCACACACCCGGCTGGTGCAGCAGGTGTTCCTGCTCACCGCGTGCAAGCACCGGGCGGTGCACTGCGTCGGGCGGGCGTTCGGCGAGGCGCGACGGCAGTGGCCGGAGGTGGCCGCCGGGGCCGAGCCCGAGCAGTGGGTGCGGACGCGGGCGTTCGAACTGGCGCTGTCCCCCTGGCACCGGGGTGGACCCCGGCGGGCGCACGCGTGGCGCTTGCCGCACCGGCGGATCAAGGTGCGGCCGGCGGACGAGGGCCAGGCGGTGCTGCCGGACCACGACCGCCTCACCGACCGGGACCGGGCCCTGCTCAAGGCGCTGCGCCGGCTCTCCCGTCCGCAGCGCCGGGCGCTGGTGCTGCACGACGGCCTGGGCCTGCCGGCCGCGGCGGTGGCGGTGGAGGTGGAGTCCACGGTCGCGGCCGCCGAGGGGCGGGTGTGGGCGGCGCGGACGGCGCTGACCCGCTGGGTCCCGGACCTGGTGGGGCCGGATCCGGCGGCGGAGGGGTTCGCGGACCGGCTGTGCGGGCTGCTGCACCGGGCCGCGGTGCGCGGGGTGCCGGAGCCGCACCGGCCGCCGGTGCCGCTGCTGCGGGCCCGGCAGGGGCTGGTGCACGCGGGCCGGACGGGAGCGGCGGCGCTGCTGACGGTGGCCGTCGGCGGCGCGGTGGCGGCGACGCTCGCGGGTGGCGGGCCGGGCGAGCTGTTCCGGCCGCCGGATCCGCCGCCGCCGGTGCTCTGCGCGCCCGTGCCGACGCTCGCGACCGAGCCGGAGGCACTGCTGCCGCTGCTCCCGGAGGGGGCGCCGTCCGGGATCCACAGCCTCTGGTGCTCGCCGACGCCGGGGCTGGAGCCGGTCGTGGTGGACCCGCCGCCGCCCCGGACGGACGGGCCGTACCGGCCGCCGGCGGGCGGGCGGGCCGGGGTGGCGCTGCCGCCGCCGGCCGCGGTGGCCCCGGAGCCGCCGGGCTGCGCCTCCTGGGTGCTGCGCCCCTGCCCGGCGGAGCACCGGCCGCCGCGCTGACCCCGGCCCCGCCCCCGGGAACGACGGCACCCCTGGGCACGACGGCGGCCCGGGGCACGACGGCGGCCCGGGGGAAGGCGGCGGCCCCGGGAACGCCAGCGCCCCCGCACCGGCGAGGCCGGGCGGGGGCGCTGTGCGCGAGCGGGGGGGCGTCAGCCCTTGAACAGCTCACGGGCCAGGCGGGCGGTCTCGGACGGCGTCTTGCCGACCTTGACACCGGCGGCCTCGAGGGCCTCCTTCTTCGCCTGGGCGGTGCCCGAGGAGCCGGAGACGATGGCGCCGGCGTGGCCCATGGTCTTGCCCTCCGGGGCGGTGAAGCCCGCGACGTAACCGACGACCGGCTTGGTGACGTGCTCGGCGATGTAGGCCGCGGCACGCTCCTCGGCGTCGCCGCCGATCTCACCGATCATGACGATGAGCTCGGTCTCCGGGTCCTCCTGGAACGCCTTGAGGGCGTCGATGTGGGTGGTGCCGATGACCGGGTCACCGCCGATGCCCACGGCCGAGGAGAAGCCGATGTCCCGCAGCTCGTACATGAGCTGGTAGGTCAGGGTGCCGGACTTCGAGACCAGACCGATCTTGCCGGCCTTGGTGATGTCGGCCGGGATGATGCCGGCGTTCGACTGTCCGGGGCTGATCAGGCCGGGGCAGTTCGGGCCGATGATCCGGGTCTTGTTGCCCTTCGAACCGGCGTAGGCCCAGAAGGCGGCGGTGTCGTGCACCGGGACGCCCTCGGTGATGACGACGGCCAGGCCGATCTCGGCGTCGATGGCCTCGACGACGGCGTCCTTGGTGAACTTCGGCGGCACGAAGATGACGGTGACATCGGCACCGGTCTTCTCGATGGCCTCGGCGACGGTGCCGAAGACGGGCACCTCGGTGCCGTCGACGTCAACGGTGGTGCCGGCCTTGCGCGGGTTGACACCGCCGACGATCTGGGTGCCGGAGGCGAGCATGCGGCGGGTGTGCTTCATGCCCTCGGAGCCGGTCATGCCCTGGACGATGACCTTGCTGTCCTTGGTAAGGAAGATAGCCATGGTGTGAAAGTCCCCTTCCTTACTTGTTGGCCAGCTCGGCGGCGCGGTCGGCCGCACCGTCCATGGTGTCCACCTGCTCGACGAGCGGGTGGTTGGCGTCGGTCAGGATCTGCCGGCCCAGCTCGGCGTTGTTGCCGTCGAGACGGACGACCAGCGGCTTGGTGACCGCCTCGCCCTTCTCCTCGAGCAGCGCGAGGGCCTGCACGATGCCGTTGGCGACCGCGTCGCACGCGGTGATGCCACCGAAGACGTTGACGAAGACCGACTTGACGTCGGCGTCGCCGAGGATGATCTCCAGGCCGTTCGCCATGACCTCGGCGGAGGCGCCGCCACCGATGTCGAGGAAGTTGGCGGGCTTGACGTTGCCGTGCTTCTCGCCGGCGTACGCGACCACGTCGAGGGTGCTCATGACGAGGCCCGCGCCGTTGCCGATGATGCCGACCGCACCGTCGAGCTTGACGTAGTTGAGGCCCTTGGCCTTGGCGGCGGCCTCCAGCGGGTTGGCCGCGGCCTTGTCCTCGAGCGCCTCGTGCTCGGGCTGGCGGAACTCGGCGTTCTCGTCCAGGGAGACCTTGCCGTCGAGCGCGATGATCTTGCCGTCACCGGACTTGATCAGCGGGTTGACCTCGACGAGGAGGGCGTCCTCCTTGATGAAGACGGTCCACAGCTTCTGCAGGACGTCGGCGACCTGGTCGGCGACCTCGGCCGGGAACTTCGCCGCGGCGACGATCTCGGCGGCCTTCTCCGGGGTGCAGCCCTCGTTGGCGTCGACCGGGATCTTGGCGAGCGCGTCGGGGTTCTCCTCGGCGACGACCTCGATCTCCACGCCGCCCTCGACGCTGGCCATGGCCAGGAAGGTGCGGTTGGTGCGGTCCAGCAGGAACGAGACGTAGTACTCGTCCTTGATGTCCGCGGTCTGGGCCAGCATCACCTTGTGCACGGTGTGGCCCTTGATGTCCATGCCGAGGATCTGCTCGGCCTTGGCGACGGCGTCCGCCGGGTCGGCGGCGAGCTTCACGCCGCCGGCCTTGCCTCGGCCTCCCACCTTCACCTGAGCCTTGACGACGGCGCGGCCGCCGAAGCGCTCGGCGATGGCGCGAGCCGCTTCGGGGGTCTCGATGACATCGCCGTCAAGCACGGGAACGCCGTGCTTGGCGAAGATGTCCCTCGCCTGGTACTCGAACAGGTCCACGTGTTTGTCCTTGTTCGTGGTCGCGGATTGTGTCTCTACGAGCGTGCCACGGCAGGATCTTCGCTGCGGGTCGTCGGGGCGGTGCGGGTACGCAGAGGTACGGCCTTGCGGCCCACACAGCCACGGGCGCACACGTCAATTCACACGCGCGTCACGTCCGTCTGGCAGGTTATCCCCGCCGGACGGGCCTGTTTCGCCCGGGGCCTGCCCGTCTTTGGTGAGAACCGTCACAGAAAGCCCGACAGGCGTGCGCCGGGCGCTCGGACCGGCGGGTTTGCTCGTCCACGCCCCATGTTCGCCCGTACGAGTGAGACCGGCGTGCGCCGGGCCGACCACCGCGGTCGCGGCCGCCGGACGGCGGCCTTTCACACCCCCCGGTCCGGTACCGGGATCGGGCGCTTCCCGATCGCCGCCGCCATGATCTCCGGGAAGGCGTCGGGGGTGCACGCGAAGGCCGGGGCGCCGAGAGCGGCCAGTGCGGCGGCGTGCGCGTGGTCGTAGGCCGGCGCGCCCTCGTCGGAGAGCGCCAGCAGGGCGACGAACTCGACGCCCGCCGCCTTCATCGCGGCCACCCGCTTGAGCATCCCGTCCCGGATTCCGCCCTCGTAGAGGTCGCTGATCAGGACGACGACCGTCTCGGCCGGCCGGGTGATCCGGGACTGGCAGTAGGCCAGCGCCCGGTTGATGTCGGTGCCGCCGCCGAGCTGGGTCGCGAAGAGCACGTCGACCGGGTCGGCCAGCTGCTCGGTGAGGTCGACCACCGAGGTGTCGAAGACCACCAGCCGGGTGTCCAGGCTCTTCATCGAGGCGAGCACGGCACCGAACACCGCCGCGTGCACGACGGACGCGGCCATCGAACCGGACTGGTCGACGCAGAGCACCACGTCCTTCCTGACCGCGCGCCGGGCCCGGGCGAAGCCGACCAGCCGCTCGGGGACGACGGTGCCGTGCTCGGGCAGGTAGTTCCGCAGATTGGCCCGGACGGTGCGGTCCCAGTCGATGTCGCGGTGGCGCGGACGGCCGACCCGGGCGCTGCGGTCCAGCGCGCCGCCGACGGTGGCCCTGGTGCGGTCGGCCAGTCGGCGCTCCAGCTCGGCGACCACCGTGCCGACGACCGCGCGGGCGGTCTCCCGGGTGGTCTCGGGCAGCGCGTGCTTGAGCGAGAGCAGGGTGGCGACCAGGTGGACGTCCGGCTCGACGGCCTCCAGCATCTCCGGTTCCAGCAGCAGCTGCTCCAGCCCGAGCCGGGTGATCGCGTCCTGCTGCATCAACTGGACGACGGTGGAAGGGAAGTACTCGCGGATGTCGCCCAGCCAGCGGGCCACCTGCGGGGCCGAGCCGCCGAGGCCCGCGGAGCGGCGCCCGGAGCGCGGCTGCCCGGACCGGCCCTCCTCGGGAGCGCCCCGGTAGAGCGCGGCGAGCGCGCCGTCCATCGCGGCGTCCCGGCCGTACAGGGCGCGGCCGGTGCCGTCGGCCTCGCCGCCGAGGACCAGCCGCCAGCGCCGCAGCCGCTCGTCGGCGGGGGCGGTGGGGAGCAGGGGGGTGCCGGCGGCCATCGGGGACTCCTCTGGGTGCGGTCTGCGGTCTGTGGTCTGCGGGAGGGGACGGGACAGGACGGGGTGGCCGGTGGCCGTCAGGTGTCGCGGCCCCCGGCCTGCCGGGGGATCCTCGGGCGCTCGCCCCCGGGGCCGGCCCCGGCGCCCGGCCCGGTCGCGGCGGCGGTCGGCAGGCCGAGCAGCAGGGCGACCACCGGCAGCGCGGCGCCGGCCCGGTCGAGGTCCACCTCGGCGGCCTCCGCCGAGGGTCCGGCGTCGCCGGCGTCGAGCGGGCCGGCCGCCACCCGGCTGCCGACGGTGTGTCTGACCCCGGCCTCCAGGGTGGCGAAGGTGCGGCGCAGCAACGGCAGCAGATCGGTGAAGACCTCCGCCGGGACACCGGTCAGCCAGGCGTCCAGCAGGCCCAGCAGCCGGGGGTCGTGCAGCAGCAGCGTGCCGCCGCCGGACAGGAAGCCCTCGACCCACCCGGCCGCGTCCGCCGGGCTGTTGGCGGTGGAGAGCACCAGGCCGAGCCGCCGCCCGGCCTCCGCCGGGTCCAGCCGGCCGTCGTCCAGCAGCAGCCGGACGGCCCGCCCGCGCAGCAGTCCGGGCACGCCGGTGGCCGGTCCGCCGGAGGGCTCGCGCCGGGCGAGCGACCGCAGCGTGCCGGCCCAGCGGTCGGCGAGGTCGTCACCCCCGCCCAGCAGGCCGATCGCGGCGTGCACCTCGTCGAGGTGGGCGCGCATCACGCCGGCACCGGCGGCGTCCAGGCCGGTGCAGGCGGGCGGCAGGCCGACCCGGATCCGGTCGGCGATCCCCCCGGCCACCTCGCCGAGGGCGCCGTGGTCGGTGCCCCGGACGTCGCCGTACCGCAGTGCGCGGACCAGCGCGGGCAGGGCGCGGGCCAGGTGGGCGACATCGGTGTCCAGTGCGGCGAGGTCGGCGAGCGCCCGCATCACGGCGGGCAGCGCCTCGGCCAGGCCGGCCACCAGGCAGGTCTCCACCAGCCCGGTGAGCTCGGCGAGTTCGGCCGCCGCCCGGGCGGTGCCGACGGCCTTGCCGACGGCGGCCCGCTCGACCGTGGTGCCCCACTGGGCGGCCTCGGCGATCCGCACGGCGAACTCGGGCTGCCAGCACAGCCGCCAGCTCTCCCGGAAGGTGCCGGTGGAGGCGACCCGGGAGCGGACCGGCACGCCCCAGTCGACGCCCAGCAGCCGCAGCCGGTGCAGCAGCCGGGAGCGGGCCGCGTCGGTCTCCTTGCGCAGGTCGAGGTCGAGGTCGCGCGGCTCGGGCACGGGCTTGAGCCGCAGGGTGCGCTGGAGCCGGGCCAGGTCGCGCTGGAGCGGGACGGCCGGCGCGTCCTCGGGCACCGAGCCGAGCGCGTCGCCGATCACCAGCCGGTCCTGGACCAGCGCCAGGGCGACGTCCGAGCCCTCGCACATCACCGCGCGGACGGCGTCCAGCGTCTCGGTGAGCCCGGCCAGCGGGCGGCCGCGCAGCCCGGCCAGGGCGCGGGCCAGCCGGACCGCCTCGATGACGTGCGCGGAGGAGACCGGGTGGTCCTCGGCGCGGAGCAGGCCGGCGGCCCGGGTGAGCCAGCCGGGCAGCGGGTCGCCGTCCGTCCGGTGCAGGTGGTGGTACCAGCCCGGGGAGACGATCCCGGCGCCGTAGCCGGCCAGTTGGGAGAGCCGGCGGTGCGTCCAGGGCACCCAGGTGATCTCGGTCCGCACCTTCTTCGGCAGCCCGGCGAGCAGCGCGCGGTCCTCGGCGACGGCCGGTGTCCGCGCCAGCGCCGGGACGTGGAAGGCGCCGCAGACCACCGCGATCCGGCGGTGGCCGGCCCGGCGGGCGGCGCGGATCCGGCCGCGCATGTACGCCTCGCGCTGCCGGTCGCGCAGGCTCTCCGCGCCGTCCTCGCGCAGCACCGCCATCGCCTCCGCGACGGCCGCGAACGGCGCGAGCGCGTCCTCGCCGTCGGCGGGGCGGCGGTGCTCGACGACGTCCTCCCACCAGCGCTCGGGGTCGTCGTGGCCGGCCGCCTCGGCGAGCCGGGCGATCGGGTCGCGCGGCAGGGCGGTGCCCTCCTCCTCGGCGCCGCCGTCCCCGCCCTCGGCGCCCTCGGCGAAGGAGTGGCCGGCCGGCAGGTCGACGAACTGGAGCGGCACCCCGCGGTCGACGGCGTACCGGATCGCCACCCACTCCGGCGAGAACTCGGCGAAGGGCCAGAACGCGGCCCGGGCCGGGTCGTCGGCCGCGTGGGCCAGCAGGGCGACCGGCGGCACCATGTCCTTCGCGGCGGCCAGCCCGAGGATCGGCTCGGCCTCCGGCGGCCCCTCCACCAGGACCGCGTCCGGCCGCAGCCGCTCCAGCGCGGCCGCCACCGCGCGGGCCGAGCCCGGTCCGTGGTGCCGTACTCCCAGCAGCGTCACCTCTGCGCTCATCGCGCCCTCCCTCCGGTTGTCGGCGAGTCCTGCGGTCCCGCGGTCCCGCGGCTCAGCGGGCGTTCTCTCGGGCGGCGCGGTAGAAGTCCTGCCAGCCGTCCCGCTCGCGGACCACGCCCTCGACGTACTCACGCCAGATCTGCTGGTCGGCGGCGGGGTCGCGGACCACGGCGCCGATCACCCCGGCCGCGACGTCACCGGCCCGCAGCACTCCGTCGCCGAAGTGCGCGGCGAGCGCCATGCCGTTGGTGACCACCGAGATGGCCTCGGCGGTGGACAGGGTGCCGCTCGGGGTCTTCACCTTGGTCCGCCCGTCGGTGGTGAGGCCGGCCCGCAGCTCCCGGAAGACGGTCACCACCCGCCTGATCTCCTGTGCTCCGCCCGGCAGTTCGGGCAGCTGGAGCGAGCGGCCGAGCTGCTCGACCCGGCGGGTGACGATCTCGACCTCCTCCTCCAGCGAGCCCGGCAGCGGCAGCACCACGGTGTTGAAGCGGCGGCGCAGCGCGCTGGACAGCTCGTTGACCCCCCGGTCGCGGTCGTTGGCGGTGGCGATGACGTTGAAGCCGCGCACGGCCTGGGTCTCGGTGCCCAGCTCCGGGATAGGCAGGGTCTTCTCGGACAGGATGGTGATCAGACCGTCCTGGACGTCCGCGGGGATGCGGGTGAGCTCCTCGACCCGGGCGATCCGGCCGTCCGCCATCGCCCGCATCAGCGGCGAGGGGACGAGCGCCTCCCGGCTGGGCCCGTCGGTGAGCAGCCGGGCGTAGTTCCAGCCGTAGCGGACCGCCTCCTCCGGGGTGCCCGCGGTGCCCTGCACCAGCAGCGTGGAGTCGCCACTGATCGCCGCCGCCAGGTGCTCGGACACCCAGGTCTTGGCGGTGCCCGGCACTCCGAGCAACAGCAGCGCCCGGTCGGTGGCGAGCGTGGTGACGGCGACCTCCACCACCCGGCGCGGGCCGATGTACTTGGGCGTGATCACGGTGCCGTCGGCCAGTTCGCCGCCCAGCAGGTAGGTGGCGACGGCCCACGGGGAGAGCCGCCAGCGCTCCGGGCGCGGACGGTCGTCCAGGGCCGCCAGCGCGGCCAGCTCGGCGGCGAACGCGTCCTCCGCGTGCTGCCGCAGGACATCGGTCACGAGGTCGGTCATCGGGGCCCCTTCGGGTCGGCCCTCCGGGCACACGGATGCCCGGGCGGCGGGATGGTCGGGGGAGCCGGATCGGCGTCCCGGCCTGCGGGAACCAGCCTGCACCGGACCACTGACAATCCTGACCGGACCTCAGTTCGGTTCGTCCGGCGGCCGGGTCGGCCTGTCAGACCCGGCACCTAACGTCGTCGCCATGGAGGAACGCTGGAGCACCGAACACGTCCTGTCCCTCGCGCCCGACGCCGCCTCGCGGAAGGCCGCGGGCAAGCTCTCCACGTCCGCGCCCTGGTCCGCCGCGGGCACCGACGGCGAAGCGGTCTGGGGCGAGTGCCGGGGCAGCGGCGGCACGCCGTACCGCACGGTCGTCGAACTCGCCGCGCCCGCCTACCGGTGCAGCTGCCCGAGCCGGAAGTTCCCGTGCAAGCACGCGCTCGGACTGCTGCTGCTCTGGAGCGGCTCCCCCGACGCCGTGCCGGACGGCGCCGAGCCCGCCGACTGGGCCGCCGAATGGCTGAAGGAGCGCCAGGAGCGCTCCGGGCAGCGGGCCGGGCGGGCGGCGGCGCCGGCCGACCCGGCCGCCGCCCTGCGCCGCGCCGGGAAGCGCTCCGCCCGGGTCGCGGCCGGCGCCGCCGAACTGCGGCTGCGGCTCGCCGACCGGGTCCGGCACGGCCTCGCCGACCGCTCCACCGCCGGCCCCTGGGAGGAGGTCGCGGCCCGCATGGTCGACGCCCAGGCGCCCGGACTGGCCACCAGGGTCCGCGAACTCGACGCGCTGCCGCAGCACCGGCTGCTGGAGGAGTACGCGATGCTGCACCTGCTCGCCACCGCCGCGACCCGCCTCGACGAGCTGCCCGCGCCGCTCGCCGCGACCGTGCGCGCCCGGGTCGGCTACACCACCGAGACCGCAGAGCTGCTGGCCGGCCCGACCGTCCGGGACCGCTGGCAGGTGCTCGGCAGCCGCACCTCGCCGATGGAGGGCGGCGCCGACGAACGGCTGACCACCCGTCGGCTCTGGCTGCACGGCGCCAAGACCGGCCGCCAGGCCCTGCTGATCGCCTTCGGCCGCCCCGGGCAGGCGCCCGAACTCGCCCTGCCCACCGGCCGGGTGGTCGAGGCCGAGCTGGCCTTCCACCCCGGAGCCCGCCCGCTGCGGGCGGTCCTCGGCACCCGCTACGGCGCGCCGGGGGCCGCGCCCGACGGCCCGCCGGCCGGCCTGGGCGTCGCCGAGGCGGCGGCCGGCTACGGCACCGCGGTGGCCGACGACCCGTGGCTGGACGCCTGGCCGACCGTGCTCACCGGGGTCGTGCCGGTGCTCTCCCCCGAGGGCTGGCAGCTCACCGACGGCCGGCACACCGCCCCGGTGCACCGCGCGGCCGTCACCGAGGCCGCGCTGTGGCGGCTCGCCGCCGTCTCCACCGGCCGGCCCGTCACCGTCTTCGGCGAGTACGGCCACCAGGGCTTCGCCCCGGTCACCGCCTGGGGCGCGGACGGCCGCCCGATCGGCCTCACCGCGCCCTGAGCCGGCCGCCCCGGGCCCGCGCGCGCCACCGCCGGACCCGACCGGCCCGTACCGGCCCGAACCGGCCCGAACCGGCCCGACCCGACCGAACCCGCCCGACGTCCGACCCGACCCGTCCACCGGAGGAGGAGGCCCCGTGCCCGACCCCTGGGAGTCCCTGCAGACCGCCGCCCTGCTGGGCACCGACCGCCGACCGCTCCCCGCGCCCGGCCCCGTCGCCCCGTACGACGGCGCCGTCGACCGCGCCGACCCGGCCACCGCCCTGCTCGAACTCGCCGCCCTGGAGACGGTCCGCCGCCGCGCCGGCGCGCTGCCCGCCCCGGCGGACGGCCCACCCGCCGCCCCGGCCGCCGAGGACCACCGGACCGAGCTGCCCGCCGCGGCCGCCCGCCGGCTCTCGCTGCTGCTCTCCACCCGCGGCACCGGCGGGGGAGTTCTCGCCAACCTCGGCGAGCTGCTCCCGCAGTGGCTCGCCACCGCCCGCGACCGCGGCTACCGCGTGCCCGCCGCGAGCGTCCCCGCCCTGCTGGACGCCGCCCGCGCCCGCAGCGAACTGCGCCCGGACGCGGTCGCGCTGGCCGGCCCGCTCGGCCGCTGGCTCGCCGAGCGCAATCCGGACTGGCGGTTCGTGCAGCGCGCCGCCCGGCCCCCGGCACCGGCGGCGGACACCGCCCCCGCCGAGGGGGACCAGCTCTGGCACGAGGGACTGTTCGCCGAGCGGGTCACCCACCTCACCCTGCTCCGCCGCCGCGACCCGGCGGCCGGCCTGGCGCTGCTGCGCGGCACCTGGCCCACCGAACGGGCCGAGGACCGGCTGCTGTTCCTGGACGCCCTCCAGGAAGGCCTCTCGCCCGCCGACGAGCCGTTCCTGGAGGCCGCGCTGGGCGACCGCAGCAAGAACGTCCGGGCCACCGCCGCCGAGCTGCTCTCCACCCTGCCCGGCTCCGCGCTGGCCGCCCGGATGGCCGAGCGCGCCCGCACCGCCGTCCGGCTCTCCGAGCACGGCACCCATCTGCTGGTCACTCCGCCGGCCGCCTGCGACCCCGCCATGCAGCGCGACGGCATACCGCCCAAGTCGCCCACCGGGCGCGGCGAACGGGCCTGGTGGTTCGGCGAGGTGATCGCCGCCGCGCCACTGGCCCTGTGGACCGCGCACACCGGCCTGACGCCGGAGCGGCTGCTCGGCCTGCGGGTCGGCGACGCCATCGACGAGACCAGCAGCACCTGGGCGGACGACCTGCGCGAGGCGTGGGCCCGGGCCGCCGTCCGCCAGCAGGACCCCGACTGGGCGCGCGCCCTGCTCGGCCCCCCGCCCGTCCCCGGTCCCGGGCGGACGGCCCGCGCCACCGGCGCCCCGGCCAAGCTGCTCGCGGTGCTCCCGCCCGCCGAACGCGCCGTCTGGACGGCCGCCTTCGTCGAGGCGCACGGCCTGGGGGACGCCTTCCAGCTGCTCGGGGCCTGCGCCACCCCGTGGACGCCGCCGCTCTCCACCGCCGTGGTCGGGGCCCTGGCCCGGGCGGCCGGTTCCGGGGCCTACCCGTGGAGCCACAGCGGCGTGCTGGGCATGACCGAGCGGGCGCTCTCGCCGGCGGCCGCCGGGGCGGTCGAGGAGCTGGCCGCCGGGGCCGCGCCCGCCACCGCCTGGGGCGAGACCTTCACCCGGCTGGCCGGGACGCTGCGGTTCCGCGAGGCGATGCTCGCCGAGCTGGCGGCCTGACCCGGGCCCGCCCCGGCCCGTGGGGCGATGCCGCGCGGGGGGATGCGGCGCGGGCCGAACCAGCCGGGGCCGAACGGCCCCGGCCCGGCCGTCAGCCGGCGGCGCGCAGGTTGGCCGTGACCCAGGCGACCACCTCGGTGGTCGGCGTGCCCGGGGTGAAGATGTCGGCGACGCCCATCGCCTTCAGCTCGACGATGTCCTCGGGCGGGATGATCCCGCCGCAGAACACCTTGATGTCCGCCGCGTCCCGCTCCTTCAGCAGCTCCAGCACCCGCGTGCACAGGCTCATGTGCGCGCCGGACAGGATCGACAGGCCGATGCCGTCGGCGTCCTCCTGGATCGCGGTGTCGACCACCTGCTCCGGCGTCTGGTGCAGGCCGGTGTAGATGACCTCCATGCCGGCGTCGCGCAGGGCGCGCGCGATGACCTTGGCGCCTCGGTCGTGCCCGTCGAGCCCCGGCTTGGCGACCACCACGCGGATCGGTCCTGACACACCCATCACTGCCTCCTGGACCTCGTCGTCCATCACCCCGCCGGGCCTTGTGGGCATGGGCCGGAGTTAACGAGCAATAACCAATCTGAGGGGAGGTTAGCGCCACCCGCCCCGGTTGGGCCCGCCGCCCCTCAAGAGGAGGGGAAAATCACAGGCGGCCACCGCCCCTCCCCCGGTTCTACCCCCGCAAGCGCACGCCCACAGCCCCTTGACAACCGGACTTTTGTCCGGATGTCGGGCTTGCGGCTACAGTCTCGGTCGTTTACCCCCTCGCCCGACGACGCGCCCGAGGAGGCAGCCGCGATGGCTCCCGAAGCCGCACCTCGCCCGACCCGTGCGGAACTGCGCGTCGCCGCCCGTGAGCAGTCCCGGGCCCAGCGCCGCGACGCCGCCAAGGCCGCGACCCGGACGGCGCTGCTGCGGGTCGCGCTGCCCTCGGTGGCCGCGCTCGGTGTCGCGGCCGCGGCCGCCGTCACCGTCCAGGGCGAGGCCGACCAGCAGCGGGCCCAGGCCGCCGGCCGGATCCCCGAGCAGACCACCGCCGCCGGCGCCGCGGACAACGCCCAGGCCACCCAGGCCGCCCAGCAGGCGCTCGCCGCCGCCGGCGCCCAGGCCGCCTCCCGGGGCGACGCCCGCCAGCCGCTCACCGGCACCCAGGCCGGGGACGGTCCCGCCGGTCAGCCCGCCGCCCAGGTCGCCACGACCGACCAGGCCCCGCCGGAGCGCCCGAAGATCGCGATGCCGGTGGCCCAGCACGGCCTGGGCGAGGTCTTCGGCGCGGCCGGCACCCACTGGGCGAAGCGGCACACCGGCATCGACTTCCCGGTGGACGGCGGCACCGCCGTCATGGCCGTCACGGACGGCACGATCCGGACCCAGTGGAACCCCTCGTACGGCTACATGACCATACTCAAGATGGCCGACGGCACCGAGGCCTGGTACTGCCACCTGCGGTCGTACAAGATCCGCAAGGGCACGGTGAAGGCGGGCGACGTCATCGCCTTCGTCGGCAGCAGCGGCAACAGCACCGGACCGCACCTGCACTTCGAGATCCGCCCGGCCGACGGCGGCGCCCCCGTCGACCCGCTGCCCTGGTTCCTCGCCCAGGGCCTCGACCCGCGCTGAGACAGCGCGGGCCGGGTGGTCCGAGCGAGCGGTCGGACCCCGGTCGGGCCAGGGTCGGGCACCGGACCGGATCGCGCCCCGGTCAGAGCTTCTCCACCGGCGCGTAGCGCAGCAGCAGCTGCTTGCGGCCCTCCGTACCGAAGTCCACGGTGGCCTGCGCCTTGTCGCCGACCCCGGCGGTGGCCACCACCGTGCCCAGCCCGAAGGTGTCGTGGGTGACCCGGTCGCCGACCGCCAGCGCGACCACCTCCCGCTCCACCGCCGCGCCCGCACGGCGCGCCGACTGCCCCCAGCCCGCCTTCGGCGAGGCCGCCGCCGTACCGCGCGCGGAACCCCCGCGCGACGAACCGCCCGAGCCGCCGGAACCGCCCGAGGACCTCCCGCCCCAGGACGACCCCGAGGAGAAGCCGCGCGCGGCCGGCGCCGGGGCGCCCCCGGTGCGCTTCCACTCCACCAGCGTCTCCGGGATCTCCTCCAGGAACCGCGAGGCCGGGTTGTACGCCGGCTGCCCCCAGGCGCTGCGCAGCACCGACCTGGTCAGGTAGAGCCGCTGCCGGGCCCGGGTGAGCCCGACGTAGGCGAGCCGCCGCTCCTCCTCCAGCTCCTTGACCTGGTTGAGCGCCCGCATGTGCGGGAAGATGCCGTCCTCCATGCCGGTCAGGAAGACCACCGGGAACTCCAGGCCCTTGGCGGTGTGCAGGGTCATCATCGTGATGACGCCCCGGCCCTCGCCGTCCCCGTCCGGGCTTCCTCCTGCTGTCCCGGACTGCTGCGCATCCGGGATCTGATCGGAGTCGGCGACCAGCGCGACCCGCTCCAGGAAGTCGGGCAGCGAGCCGACCGGCGGCGCGCCGTCCTCCCCCGCGTCCGGGCGCTCGCCCGGGTCCTGCTCGTACTCCAGAGCGACCGAGGCCAGCTCCTGGAGGTTCTCCACCCTGGTCTCGTCCTGCGGGTCGGTGGAGGCCTGGAGCTCGGCCAGGTAGCCGGTCTCCTCCAGCACCGCCTCCAGCACCGCGGCCGGTCCCGCCCCGGACTCGACGACCTGGCGCAGCCCGGCCATCAGCTCGTTGAACTTCTTCACCGCGTTGGCCGAGCGCGCGGCCATGCCGTACGCCTCGTCCACCCGCCGCAGCGCCTGCGCGAAGGAGATCCGCTCGCGGGCGGCCAGCGCGTCGATCATCGCCTCGGCTCGCTCGCCGATGCCGCGCTTGGGCACGTTGAGGATCCGGCGCAGCGGCACGGTGTCCTCGGGGTTGGACAGCACCCGCAGGTAGGCGAGGACGTCCTTGACCTCCTTGCGCTCGTAGAAGCGCACCCCGCCGACGACCTTGTACGGCAGGCCGACCCGGATGAACACCTCTTCGAAGACGCGGGACTGCGCGTTGGTCCGGTAGAAGATCGCGACGTCCCCGGGCCTGGCCGCGTCCGCGTCGGTGAGCCGGTCGATCTCGTCGGCGATGAACTGGGCCTCGCCGTGCTCGTCGTCCGCGACGTAGCCGACGACCTTCTCCCCGTCGTCGCCGGCCGTCCAGAGCTTCTTCGCGCGCCGGTTGGCGTTGCGCTCGATGACCGCGTTGGCGGCGCTCAGGATGGTCTGGGTGGAGCGGTAGTTCTGCTCCAGCAGGATCGTGGTGGCGTTCGGGTAGTCCTCCTCGAACTGGAGGATGTTGCGGATCGTCGCGCCGCGGAAGGCGTAGATCGACTGGTCCGCGTCACCGACCACGCACAGCTCGGCGGGCGGCACCTCGGCGAGCCGGCCGGCCGCCGGGTCGACGAGGTCGCCGTCGACGGTGCGCTTCGGCGCGGCCGCGACCGCGCCGCCGCTCAGCTCCCGGACCAGCATGTACTGGGCGTGGTTGGTGTCCTGGTACTCGTCGACCAGGATGTGCCGGAACCGCCGCCGGTAGTGCTCCGCGACGTCGGGGAAGGCCTGGAGCAGGTTCACCGTCGTCATGATGATGTCGTCGAAGTCGAGCGCGTTGGCCTCGCGCAGCCGCCGTTGGTAGAGGAAGTACGCCTCGGCGAGCTTCTTCTCCATCGGGTTGGCGGCCTGGTCGGCGTAGGTCTCCTCGTCGATCAGCTCGTTCTTGAGGTTGCTGACCTTCGAGGTGAAGGACTTCGGCGGGTACTGCTTCGGATCCAGGTCGAGGTCGCGGCAGACCAGGGCCATCAGCCGCTGCGAGTCGGCCGAGTCGTAGATCGAGAACGACGAGGTGAAGCCGAGCACCTTGGACTCGCGGCGCAGGATCCGCACACAGGCGCTGTGGAAGGTGGACACCCACATCGCCCGGGCGCGCGGGCCGACCAGCTGCTCGACGCGCTCGCGCATCTCGCCGGCCGCCTTGTTGGTGAAGGTGATCGCCAGGACCTCGCCGGGCTGGACTCCGCGGGCGCCGAGCAGGTGGGCGATCCGGTGGGTGAGCACCCTGGTCTTGCCGGAGCCGGCGCCGGCCACGATCAGCAGCGGCGAGCCGGCGTGCAGCACGGCCTCGCGCTGCGGGTCGTTCATGCCCTCCAGCAGCGCCGCCGGGTCGATCACCGGGCGGGCGGCGCCGTTGCGGTAGAAGGCGTCCCGCTCGGCCTGCGCGGCGTGGTCGGTGTGGAACAGCCCCTCGGGGATCGCCTCCTCGAAGGCGTCGTACGGGACGTCGTCCTCGTACGGCGGCGGCTCCTCGTCGATCGGCGGCGCGGGCTGCTTCGACCCGGCGGCGGGGGCCTCGAAACCGGGGAGCGGGAGGTCGTCAAAGAGGCTATTCATGGCAATGACGAGTCTATGGCCACCCACCGACAACCCCGCCCGGCCCCCGCCCGGCCCCCCGGACCGGGAGGGGCGGGACGGGGCCGCCGCCGGTCGGACCAGCCGGCGGTCAGACCAGCCGGCGGGCGGTCGCCCAGCGGGTCAGCTCGTGCCGGTTGCTCAGCTGGAGCTTGCGCAGCACCGCCGAGACGTGGCTCTCCACCGTCTTCACCGAGATGAACAGCTGCTTGGCGATCTCCTTGTACGCGTACCCCCGGGCGATCAGCCGCAGCACCTCGCGCTCGCGCTGGGTGAGGCGGTCCAGGTCCTCGTCCACCGGCGGGGTGTCGGTCGCCGCGAAGGCGTCCAGCACGAACCCGGCCAGCCGGGGCGAGAAGACCGCGTCCCCGTCGCCGATCCGGAAGATCGCGTCGACCAGGTCGGTCCCGGTGATCGTCTTGGTGACGTAGCCGCGCGCACCGCCGCGGATCACGCCGATCACGTCCTCCGCCGCGTCCGAGACGGAGAGCGCCAGGAAGCGCACCCCTCCCGGGTCGCCCATCA
The DNA here is from genome assembly GCF_900105395.1 of Streptomyces sp. TLI_053. NCBI lineage: Bacteria > Bacillati > Actinomycetota > Actinomycetes > Kitasatosporales > Streptomycetaceae > Streptomyces > Streptomyces sp. TLI_053. Next base: position 5,726,880 of record NZ_LT629775.1, on the reverse strand, counting down.
GCCCGGCCGAGCGCCGCAGCACCTCGACGCCGCCCCCGCCGGGCAGGTGGACGTCCAGCAGCACCACGTCCGGCCGCGTCTCGGCCACCACCCGGACCGCGGACTCCACGTCGTCGGCCTCGCCGACCACGTCGATACCGGTCGTCTCGGTGCGCCCGATCTCGGCCCTCACCCCCGTCCGGAACATCCGGTGGTCGTCCACCAGCACGACCCTCGCCCGGCGCTCCGGCGCTGCCTCAGTCATTGGCCCTCTCCATCTCCAGCTCGACCTCGGTCCCGCCGTCCGGCGCGGGCCGCACCCGTGCGGTGCCGCCGTTGCGCTTCATCCGGCCGAGGATCGACTCGCGTACGCCCATCCGGTCCTCGGGCACCGTGTCCGGGTCGAAACCCGGTCCGTGGTCGCGGACGAACACCATCACGGTCCTCCCCTCGACCTCGGCGTAGACCTGGACCGGTCCCCCGCCACCGTACTTGGCCGCGTTGACGGTCGCCTCCCTCGCGGCCTGCATCTGGGCCGCGATCCGGTCGTCCATCGGGCAGTCGCCGACGACGACCACCTCGACCGGGACCCCGTGCCGGTCCTCGACCTCGGCGACCACCGCCCGCAGGCTCTCCGCCATGGTGTCCGGCGCCGCCTCGGCGACCGCCTCGGGGCGGTAGAGCCACAGCCGCAGTTCGCGCTCCTGGGCGCGGGCGAGCCGCAGCACCTCCTTGGGGTCCTCGGCCCGGCGCTGGATCAGGGTCAGCGTGTGCAGCACCGAGTCGTGCACGTGGGCGGCGATCTCGGCGCGCTCCTGGGCCCGGATGCGGGCGGTGCGCTCGGCGCCGAGGTCCTGCCACATCCGCAGCGCGTACGGCCCCACCAGCACCAGCACACCCGCGAGCACCGCCAGCGAGGCCTCGACCACCGAGCCGATGGTCGAGCCGCTGCCCTGGGTCGCGAGGAAGGCGATGATGCCGGCCACCACCAGCAGCACGCCCGCGCCGACCCGGGTGTAGGCGCCGCGCCGCTTCTCGCCCTCCTCCAGACCGAACCAGCGCTGCCAGCGCGAGTCGTCGGCCTGCCGCCAGACCAGCGCCACACCGACGCCGATCGCCAGCAGCGGCCAGGTGTACGGCTTGGCGGTCTGCACGTTGAGCGCATTGAGCAGCGCGATCACGCCGATCACCAGCATCACCAGGGCGGCCAGCTGACCGAGGCCGCCCTGCCGCTGGCCCCGGCCGGTACCGGCCGGCTGGGTACCGGCCGCCGCGGCCGCCGGCGCCTCGCCCAGCTCGACCGGCTCGCCGCGGAGCGTGTGCTGCAGCACCTCGCGCATCCGGCCGATCCACCCGCCGCGCCGGCCGCCGTCCTTGTTCAGCTCCCCGCCGCGCCGGCCGCCGCCCTTGCCCAGCTCCCCGCCCGCCACCGTCCCGGCACCCACCGGGACGAAGGTGCCGTTGACGTACAGCCAGTGCGGGCCGCCGCCGCGCGGGGCCGGCTCGCCGATGCCGATCGGCACCACGAACCAGAACGCCGCGTACAGCAGCCCGCCGAGTCCCTGGGCGAAGAACAGCACCACGAAGGCGATCCGGACCCAGCTGACGGGCAGTCCGAGGTGGACGGCCAGTCCGTGCGCGACGCCGCCGAGCATCCGCCCCTGCGGGCTGCGGTACAGCCTGCGGTACGGGGGCCTGCCGTCGCCGGGGGCGGACGGGTCGCCGCCCCCGGCCGACGCGGGCTCGGGGGCTGGGGAACGGGGATCGGAACCGGGTGCTGCCACGGCACCGATCGTTCCACGCGGGCGGACCCGCACGCATCAGGGTGGAGCCCTGACCCTTCTCAGGGACAAGTCAGGGTCCGAGCAGGGGCGGGACCGGTTGGGCGGGGCTCCGGCACCCACCAGGATGGTGGCATGACCGAAGACCACCGTACCGAGGAGCTCCACGAGGCCGGGCCGGGCGCCCGGAGCGCCGCCGACCGGCCGCCGCTGACCCGGGCCGAGCGCCACCGCGTCGTCGCCGGCGTCTGCGGCGGTCTCGGCCGGCACCTGGACATCGACCCGGTGGTGTTCCGCGTCGTCACGGTCGTGCTCTGCCTCTCCGGCGGTCTCGGCCTCTTCCTGTACGGACTCGCCTGGCTGATCGTGCCGACCGAGCCCGGCGCGGACGGCAAGGGCGGCGGCCGCTCGGGCCGCACCGAGCTCCAGCGGGTGCTCACCGGACGGGTGGACGGCCAGTCGGTCGGCGCGGTGCTGCTGACCGTGATCGGCACCGGCGTCTTCTTCTCCTCGATGGGCGACGGCGACCAGCTGTTCCCGCTGCTGCTGCTCGGCGGGATGGTGTTCCTCGCCGTCCGCTACGACCCGGAGCGCCGGCGCGGCCGGATCCGGGGCCGGCGCAACCGCCGCCGCGGCCACGGGTTCGGGCACTCGCACGCCCACGGTGCGGGCGGCCCGTACGACCGCCACTTCCCGGACGCCGGACCGGCCGCCGGGGTCACCGCGAGCGGCTACCGCTGGCCGCCGGAGGAGGACGAGGACGCCCGGGCCCGGCATGCCCGGGAGCGGGCGGCCGGCACCGTCCCCGCCGACACCCCGCACGCCGGTCCGACCGGCTACCTGTGGGACCCGCGCCACCCCGAGCGCAATCCGTACGGCGGGGAGGCGCCCGCACCGCCCGGTCCGCCCGCACCCCCGGCGCCGCCGTACGGCACCCCGACCCCGCCGTACGGCACCCCGGCCCGGCCCTGGTGGCAGCGGACCGACCTGCCGGAGGGCGACCCGCTGCGCAAGGGGACCGGTCCGACCACGCCGTCCGCGCCGCACCCGCCCGTGGTGGTGCACCGGCGCGAACGCTCCCCGCTCGGCCTGATCGGCCTGCTGCTGGCGGTGGGCGCGGCCAGCGCGGTCTGGTCCGCCTCCGCCGACGGCGGGACGGTGGGCGCCGGCGGTGTGCTGGCGACGGCGCTGCTGGTGATCGGTCTGACCCTGCTGCTCGGCGCGAAGTTCGGCCGGGCCCGCCGGCTGGTGGTCCCGGGTGTACTGCTGACCGTCGCGCTGACCGTGGTCGGCCAGTCCTCGGTCTCGGCGCAGAACCTGCTCGGCGAGCGGACCTGGACGGCCGTCACGGCGGGCCGGCTGGAACCCAAGTACACGCTGGGGGTCGGCACGGTGCGGCTGGACCTCGGCGGGCTCGACCCGGCCGGCGCGACCCTGGCCACCGAGGTGGAACTCGGCGCCGGGGACATGACCGTGACGGTGCCGTCCGACGTGACGGTGAACGTACGGACCGAGGTGGGGCTGGGCCAGGTCCAGGCACCGGGCCTCGACGGCCCCGACAACGGCCCGGGCAGGCGCAGCTACCAGGTGCTGCCGGCGAACGGACAGACATCCAAGGGAACGCTCGACCTCGCGCTGCGGATCGGGCTCGGCAACATCAAGGTGGTCCAGAAGTGAGGAAGCACCAGCTCGATCTCTTCTCGCTGATCGCGGGGGGCCTGTTCACCGTGATCGCGGTGCTCTACCTGGTGGCGGCGGTGAACGACGTCTCGGTCAACGGCCGGATCGTCATCCCGGTGACCTTCATCGTGCTGGGCCTGGGCGGCCTGGCCGGGGCGGTGGCGGCGGCGGTGCGCCGCTCCCGGCCGGAGGAGCCCCGGCAGGACTGACCGTACGGGCCGGTCCTCCGCGGGACCGGCCCCCGGCGGGGCGTCAGCCCTCCACCGGCCCCAGGCGCAGCTTGTCGCCCTCCTTGGTGACCGGGTACTTCGGCAGCGGCTTGGTGGCCGGCCCGTTCAGCACCGCCCCGGTCGCCGCGTCGAACCGGGAGCCGTGGCACGGGCAGTACAGCTGGCCGTTCTTGGGCGCGTCGACCGCGCAGCCGGAGTGGGTGCAGACCGAGGAGAAAGCGCAGTACTGGCCCGCCTTGGGCTGCACCACGTAGACCGCGTCGCCGCTGACCGGGTCCTTGACCTGGGCCGAGCCGCCGACCGGGACGCTCGCGGCGTCGACCGTGACCGGCGGGCCGGCCGGCGCCGGGGCCGCGGGCTGCTTCGCCTTCGCGACGGGCTCGTCCCGTCCGAAGGTGGCGGTGAGCGAGCCGGTGAGCAGCCCGGCCCCGCCCATCGCGACGGCCGCGATGCCGCCGTCCATCAGGGCACGCCGCCGGACGTGGTCCTCGGCCAGGCCGCGGAGCCGGTCCCGGCCGGCCCGCCGGGCGAGGTAGCCGTCCACCGACAGGTGGGGGGTGCCGGCCAGCAGCAGCGGCGTCCAGGCCATCAGATAGACGAGGTCGTTGCCGAGGTAGTAGGGCGAGACGTTCCAGCTGACGGTGAGCCAGAGGCTGAGCCCGATCAGGGCCCCGCCGGCGGCGGCGAGCCGGCCCCAGAGGCCGAGCAGGGTGCCCAGACCCACCGCCAGCTCGCCGAAGGCGACCAGCAGGGCGAACGGCGTGGGGTGGTCGAGGGCCGGGCCGAGCAGGAAGGAGATCGGGCTGGAGCCCTTGGCGGCGCGGGTCTGCGAGACGAACGAGGCCGGGTCGCCGGCGCCGGCCAGGTAGTGGCTGTCGGAGAGCTTGTCGAGCGCCGCGTAGACGAAGGTGACCCCGAGGAAGAGTCGCAGCGGCAGCAGCGCGAGCCGCGAGCCGGCCGCCTTCCAGGCGGCGACCCGCCCGGCTCTGCCCGCCGGCCCCGAACCCTCGCCGCCGCCCGGGGGCGGTCCGGCCGTACCGTCGCCGATGCCGGCGGCCGGACCCGGCCCGGCCGCCACGGAGCTACTGGCCTCCGACATTCCCCACACCTTCCTCGCCGGCCCGTCACCGCCTGACAGGTCCGGACGCATTCTGCCCGGTCGTGAACGCTTTCGGTGGGACGGCCCACCCGCCGGGTGCCCGCGGACACGGAACGACCGTGCCGCCGCTCCCCGGTACGGGAGCGGCGGCACGGTCGTTCAGAACCGGTTCGGGACCGGCCGGGGCGGGGAGTCGCTCACTCCCACTCGATGGTGCCCGGCGGCTTGCTGGTGCAGTCCAGCACGACGCGGTTGACGTCGCGGACCTCGTTGGTGATCCGGGTGGAGATGCGGGCCAGCACGTCGTACGGCAGGCGCGACCAGTCGGCGGTCATGGCGTCCTCGGAGGACACCGGACGCAGCACGATCGGGTGACCGTAGGTCCGGCCGTCGCCCTGGACGCCGACGCTGCGGACGTCCGCGAGCAGGACCACCGGGCACTGCCAGATCTCGCGGTCCAGGCCGGCCGCGGTCAGCTCCTCGCGGGCGATCGCGTCGGCCTCGCGGAGCAGGTCCAGCCGCTCCTCGGTGACCTCGCCGACGATCCGGATGCCCAGACCGGGGCCCGGGAACGGCTGGCGCTGGACGATCTCCTCCGGCAGGCCCAGCTCCTGGCCGACCATCCGGACCTCGTCCTTGAACAGCTTGCGCAGCGGCTCGACCAGCGAGAACTGCAGGTCCTCGGGCAGGCCGCCGACGTTGTGGTGGGACTTGATGTTGGCGGTGCCGGTGCCGCCGCCGGACTCCACCACGTCCGGGTACAGGGTGCCCTGGACGAGGAAGTCGACCGACTCGCCGTGCTCGCCGGCCTCGGCGACGATCTCGGCCTGCGCCTGCTCGAAGACCCGGATGAACTCCCGGCCGATGATCTTGCGCTTCTCCTCCGGGTCGCTGACGCCCTTCAGCGCGGTGAGGAAGCGCTCCTTGGCGTCGACCACCTTCAGCTGCACGCCGGTGGCGGCGACGAAGTCCTTCTCGACCTGCTCGGTCTCGCCCTTGCGCATCAGACCGTGGTCGACGTAGACGCAGGTGAGCTGGGAGCCGATGGCCTTGTTGACCAGGGCGGCCGCGACCGCGGAGTCGACACCGCCGGACAGACCGCAGATGGCGCGCTTGTCGCCGACCTGGGCGCGGATCAGCGCGACCTGCTCCTCGACCACGTTGCCGGTGGTCCAGGTGGGGGCGAGGCCGGCGCCGCGGTACAGGAAGTGCTCCAGCACCTGCTGGCCGTGGTCCGAGTGCAGCACCTCGGGGTGGTACTGGACGCCGTAGAGCCGGGCCTCGTCGTTCTCGAAGGCCGCGACCGGCACCACGTCGGTGGAGGCGGTGACGGTGAAGCCCTCCGGGGCCGCCGAGCAGGCGTCGCCGTGCGACATCCACACCGAGTGCTGGGCCGGGACGCCCTCGAACAGGGTCGAGCCGGTGCGCGAGACGACCAGCGGGGTGCGGCCGTACTCCCGGGCGCCGGAGTTGTCGACGGTGCCGCCGAGCGTCTTGGCCATCAGCTGGAAGCCGTAGCACATGCCGAAGACCGGCACGCCGGCCTCGAAGATCGCGCGGTCCAGCTGCGGGGCGCCGTCCTCGTAGACCGACGAGGGTCCGCCGGACAGGATGATCGCCTTCGGGTTCTTGGCGAGCATCTCGGCGACCGGCATGCTGCTCGGCACGATCTCGCTGTAGACCCTGGCCTCACGCACCCGTCGGGCGATGAGCTGGGCGTACTGGGCACCGAAGTCGACGACCAGGACGGTGTCGGTCTCAGGCACGGACTGGACGGGAGTAGCAGAGGACACAGACGGCCTTCCGGCAGCGGTACGAAAGGTGTCGCACACGGCGCGCCCCTCGGAGGGTGTGCGCCGGGCGACGGGCGGGGGTCTGCCGTCGAGTCTACCGGGCTGGCCGGTTTCACTCGTCTGCCCGCCCCCGCGGCCGTGACCGTCGCGGCGGCCGGTTCGTTGCTCCGGGCGGACCGTACGACCGCGCCGCGTCCGCCAGACGCGTCACCCCGCCCCGGCCAGGGCGCCCCGTACGGCAGTGCAGGACCACGCGTGGAGCTCAACCAGTCCACCGGCGCGCGTGGCGCGGTCGCGGAACCGGTCAGACCGGGGAGCGCCGCGCCGTGGGACCGTGCGCGGGTGCTGCGGCCGGCCAGCAGGGGACAGCGACCCCGGCCGCGACTGGACCAAGGAGGTGGGGCGGTCGGCCGCCGGGGACGCCCGGTGCCGGCCGCCGCACCCGGTGCGATCCCGGCGCACCCCGGTCCCCGTCCCCGCGCCGCTACGCGCGTCTCTGTGCGCTCCGAGCGGAGCCACTACACACGGTGATCATCGATGTCGCCCCGCCGTCACCCCGTCCGGCACCCGGTGGGACCGCCCCGACCCGGGCCGGCGACCGGCCCGGCCGGAAACGGCCTGTACCGAATCATGCCGAATCGGTTGCAGAGCAAGCCCTTCGTCCAGCACGATGCTGTTCGGAAGAGGTTCTCCCGATGGCCCGAGCGCCATCCGCGGAGTGCCGGTCGATGCCGCCGAGACCCGCGGTGGCAACGATTATCACCTCACGCTCCGTGAGCGAAGGCTCGACGCAGGCATGCGTCCGGGACCACCGCCACGGCCTTGTGCGCCCGCGCGCGCCGGCCCACCCCGCCGGATCCGCGGCGACGCGCGACCCATCGGCCATTCGACCGGACGGCGCTCCTCCCCCGGCGCCGTCACCCCAGCACCGGCGCGGCCCTGACGCCGGGTGCTGAGCGACAAAGGGCCCCGTTCCCCCGCGGGGCCCTTTGCCCTGTCCGGGGTCGGTTTCCGGCCCGCTTCCGACAGCGCTCCGCAGGAGAGGCCCTATCGGGGGCGCCGGCTCCACAATCAGGGTCGCCGGCTCCACACGCTCGGGTCCACCGGGCCGCCGTCCTCCGGTACCGGTGCGGCCGGGCGCCGACCGTCCTCCGAATCGACCACCTCCAGCACCATCGGCGTCACCCCGGCGGACTCCGCCCCGGGCTCCCCCGGGTCCCGGTCCGCCGGCGGGGCCGACGGGCGGTCGAGCGCGGCCAGCAGCGGGGGCACCGCCAGCGCGCCCACGGCCGCCCAGACCGCGTTGGCCACCAGCAGCGTCCACGGCACCAGGGAGAGCGAGTCCTCGGAGCCGAAGTCCCGGGAGCGGAGGAGCGGACCGACCACGGACTCGGTGGACACCAGCGTCCCCGCGACCAGCATCAGCAGGCTGAGCCCGACCGCGTACACGGCGGCCAGCCGCAGCCGGTCCGCCGGGTCGAGCCGTCGCCGGAACGCCGTCCGGCCCAGCACCACCGCCGAGACCAGCGCGAGCAGGACGGACCAGCGCCAGTCGGCCCCCGCGGTGCCCGGGTCGAAGAAGGAGTACTCGTTCGCGTCGTACGGCCGCGTCCGCCAGTCCGGCACCCCGTCGGACGCGACGGAGCTGCCGGCCCGGAACACCGCCCCGGAGCCCACCCCGAGCAGCAGCAGACCGAGGTTGGGCAGGAAGGCGACCGCGGCACCGGTCAGGTCGCCGTCGGCCCGGACGGCGACCAGCACGAAGCCGGCCACCGCCGCCAGCGCCACCGAGACCGCCAGCGCGCGCCCGGCCGCCAGACCCGCGACCGCCCAGCCGCGCACCGCCCGGTTGCGCCAGGCCGCCCAGCGCAGCGCGTCCGTGCCGTGCACCGCGAAGGCGAGCAGGCCGGCGAGCAGGGCCGTCCAGGCGACCGCCTCCCACCAGCCGGCCGACGCGCCGTAGGTCGTCCGACCGAGCCCCTGGAGCGCGTCCGCGGAGTCCATGCCGAGGCCGCGGCCGCCGGGGTGCCACCGCGTGCCGCCGACCAGACCGAGCAGCAGGGTCGCGGCGGCGGCCACGACGGCGGTGCGCACGGCCTCGGCGGCCGCCTGCCGACGGGTCTGCTGCTCGCCGGTGCGCTGCTGCCGGCTGCGGGCGCCGACCCGCAGGCCGAGCCAGAGCGCGAGCAGCCAGAGCACGGTGACGGTCATCGGCAGGGCGCGGAACACCGACGAGCTCTCGCCCCACTCGGTGCCGAGGCTCAGCCGGTACGGCGCGCCGAGCGCACCCAGCGCCATGGCCAGCGAGCTGCCGAGGCGCTTGCCGAAGGGCGGCGAGTCGAAGGGGGCGGAGTAGTAGTCGCTCTCCGGGACGGCGGCGATCAGGGCGGCCAGCAGCAGGACGGCGGTCGGCGCCACGACCGCCCGCAGCGCCGGGCGCCAGTCGGCGCCGATCAGCCCGGCGAGCGCGGCGGGCCGGCCGGCGGCCGGGTCGTAGGGCCGGCCGGCACCCCACGGCCCGCCGACCGGCGGCGCCGGGGGCAGCACCGGCGGCGGCAGCACCGGCGGCGGCAGCTCCGGGGGCAGGGGTGCACCGGGTCCCGCCACCGGCGCTCCGGCGCCCGGCTTCGTCAGCGAGGGCGGGGCGGCCGGGGCAGGAGGGGCGGGCGGTGCGGCCGGCGGTGCCGGGGGCAGCACCGGCGGCGGCAGGTCCACCGGTCCGGCCGCACCCGGCCCGGTCGGCGGTTCGGCGGGCGGCGGAGGAAGAAGCGGCGGCGGCAGCAAAGGCGGGGGCAGCAAAGGCGGCGGCACCGTCGGCCGTCCGCAGGACGCGCAGACCGGCGTCCCTCCCGCCGAAACCGCGCCGCAGGATGCGCAGATGGCCATGGGCCGCGTCCCCCCGTCCGAACGAACGATCGCCTGGTCCCCCAGGGCGCCCCTTTCTTTCATCGGGCACGGACAGCTGTCAACCGGTCACCGTCCACGGACCGGACGGGGAGACGCCGGGGGCCGCGCCGCCCGGAGCGCGGCGCGACCCCCGGCCGTGCTCAGTCCCGCCTCTTCGGCACCTCGGGCACCGCCAGCAGCGGCAGCCGCAGGGCGCCGAACGCGTCCTCCGGCACCGCCGGTGCGACGGGCGCGACCGCGGCGACCCGGCGGTAGGCCTCGCCGGCGGCCGGCCGGGTGTCCTCCTCGCCCTTGTTGGGCCACATCGACATCGCCCGCTCGGCCTGCGCCGTGATCGTCAGCGACGGGTTGACGCCCAGGTTGGCGGAGACCGCCGCGCCGTCCACCACACTGATCCCGGGGTGGCCGTAGAGCCGGTGGTAGGGATCGACCACGCCGGTCTCCGGCGAGTCGCCGATCGCGCAGCCGCCGAGGAAGTGGGCGGTCAGCGGGATGTCGAAGATCTCGCCGACGCTGCTGCCGGCGAAGCCGTTGATCTCCTCGGCGAGCGCCTGCGCGCCCTGCTCGGCGGCCGGGATCCAGGTGGGGTTGGGCGCGCCGTGGCCCTGCCGGGAGGTCAGCGTGCCCTTGCCGAGGCCCTTCTCCTTCAGCGAGACGGTGATCGAGTTGTCCAGCGACTGCATCACCAGGCCGATGATCGTCTTCTCCGACCACCGGTGCTGGTTCATCGAGCGGCCGAAGGTCACCGGGTGCTTGACCGAGTTGCCGAGGTAGCGCAGCCAGCGCGGGATCCGCCCGCCACCACGCACCTGGGCGATCGAGAGCGCGCCCATCGCGTTGGAGCCCTTGCCGTAGCGGACCGGCTCGATGTGGGTGTTCCCGTCCGGGTGGATCGAGGAGGTGATCGCCACGCCCTTGGTGAAGTCCGCGCGGGCGCCGTACCGCCGGTCGGTGGTCTGCGCGCCCACCAGCGCCTCGGAGTTGGTCCTGGTCAGCTCGCCGAGCCGGGCGGAGATCCGGGGCAGGTGTCCGTCCGCCCGCATCCGGTGCAGCAGGTTCTGGGTGCCGTAGGTCCCGGCCGCGACCACCACCCGGGCGGCCGTGATGGTCCGCGCCCCGGCCTTGACCCGGTCGGTGGTGGAACGGGCGTCGGTGCGCCGGACGTCCACCGCGAAGCCCTCGCCCCGCTCCCGGATCCGGGCCACCGTGGTGAGCGGGTGGATCTCGGCGCCGCCCCGCTCGGCCAGGTGCAGGTAGTTCTCGGTGAGCATGTTCTTGGCGCCGTGGCGGCAGCCGGTCATGCACTCGCCGCACTCGACGCAGGACCGCCGGGACGGGCCGGCGCCGCCGAAGTACGGGTCCGGCACCTCCTCGCCGGGCGCCGCCTTCGCCGTGCCGTCGGAGTCCTTGCCGTCGCCGAAGAACACCCCGACCGGCGCCATGTGGAAGGTGTCACCGACACCCATCCGCTCGGCGGCGGCCCGGAGGTGGACGTCCGAGGGGGTGACGGTCGGGTTGAGCCGTACCCCGAGCATCCGCCGCGCCTGGTCGTAGAACGGCGCCAGCTCCTCCTGCCAGTCCGTGATGTGCTGCCACTGGCGGTCCTCGAAGAACGCCTTCGGCGGCACGTACAGGGTGTTGGCGTAGTTCAGCGAGCCCCCGCCGACCCCGGCACCGGCCAGGATCAGCACGTTGGCCAGCAGGTGGATGCGCTGGATGCCGTACAGGCCGAGCTTCGGCGCCCACAGGTAGTTGGCGACGTCCCAGGAGTTCCTGGGCAGTTCGTCGCGGTCGAAGCGGCGCCCGGCCTCCAGGACGGCGACCCGGTACCCCTTCTCGGTCAGCCGCAGCGCCGAGACCGAACCGCCGAAGCCGGAGCCGACCACGACCACGTCGTAGTCGAACTCCCGGCCGTCAGCCGAACCCACCATCTTCCTCTGCTCCTTCGGAAGTCGTTCACGAAACGGGGGCCGGCCCGGGGGCCCGGCTACTTGACGCGCAGCGCCTTCAGGATCCGCAGCCCGGCGGTCATCATCGCCGCGTACTGCTTGTCGTCCTGGCCGAACGCCGGCGCGAGCGGCAGCAGCCGCTGGCTCGCGATCGTCTGCGCCTCGGTGAACCGCAGGATGCCCTCGGCGCCGTGCCGCCGGCCGAGCCCGGAGTCGCCCATGCCGCCCATCGGCGAGGCGGCCGAACCGTAGGCCGCGCCGTACGCCTCGTTGACGTTCACGGTGCCGGTCCGCAGCCGGGCGGCGATCGCCCGCCCGCGCCGCACGTCCGTGGTCCAGACGCTGGAGTTGAGGCCGTACGGGGTGGAGTTGGCGGCGGCCACCGCCTCCTCCTCGGTGTCGAAGCGGTAGACGGACACCACCGGCCCGAAGGTCTCCTCGCCGCAGACCGCCATGTCCGGGGTGACGCCCTCCAGGATGGTCGGCTCGTGGAAGAACGGGCCGAGGTCCGGCCGGGCCTTCCCGCCGGCCAGCACGGTGGCGCCGGCCTTGACCGCCTCCTCGACGTGCCGGGTGGTGGCCTCCAGCTGGCGGCCCGAGACCAGCGAGCCCATGTCCGCCCCGTAGGCGAGGCCGCCGCCGAGCCGCAGCGCGCGGGTGCGGGCGGCGAACTTGGCGAGGAACTCGTCGGCCACCGAGCGGTGGACCAGCAGCCGCTCGATCGAGATGCACAGCTGGCCGGCCGAGGAGAAGCAGGCCCGGACGGCGCCCTCGGCGGCCTTGTCGAGGTCCGCGTCGGCCAGCACCAGCAGGGCGTTCTTGCCGCCGAGTTCGAGCGAGGCGCCGACCAGCCGCTCGGCGGCCCGCCGGGCGACCTCGCGGCCGGTGCGGGTGGAGCCGGTGAACGAGACGTAGTCGGCGTGCTCGACCACGGCCGGGCCGATCACCGGGCCGTCACCGATCACGATCTGCCACAGGTCGGCCGGCAGCCCGGCCTCGATCAGCAGCTCACGGGCCCAGAGCGCGGTCAGCGCGGTCTGGGTGTCCGGCTTGTTGACCACCGCGTTGCCCGCGACGAAGGCCGGCAGCGCGTCGCCGACCGACAGCTCGAACGGGTAGTTCCACGGCGAGATGTGGCCGACCACGCCCTTGGGGCGGCGGGCCTCGACCGCCTGGGTGAACAGCGGCACCGCGCCGAGGTGCCGCTTGTCGCGCAGGTAGCCGTGCGCGGACCGGCCGTAGTGGCGGGCCGCGATCGCGACCGCGAGCACCTCCTCGAAGGCGTGCAGCCGGGCCTTGCCGGTCTCCGCCTGGATGAGGTCGAGCACCTCGTCCTGCCGCTTGATCAGCAGGTCGTGGAAGCGCAGCAGGACGGCGGCGCGCCGGCGGACCGGCAGCGCTGCCCAGGACGGCTGCGCGCGGCGGGCGAGCTCGAAGGCGACCTCGACGTCGGCGGGGGTGGACCGCGGCAGGCCGGCCAGCCGTTCGCCGGTCAGCGGGGCGACGGTCTCCACCACGCTCGGCTCGCCGGTGGCGGTGACACCGGCGGCGAGGCGGTCGACCAGTGACGGGGGCACGGCCGAGGCGACGGTGCGCCCGCCGCCCGGGGCGGCGGGGTTGCGGCCCGGCGCGCCGGGGCCCGCGGGATCGGTGGCCGTGGCAGCTGCTGTGAGGTCCGACATAGGGCGCAGCCTAGGCGCTCGGCGGCCGGTGCGGTACCCGTCGGTAACAAGAAACCCCCGTGCGGGTGCGGGCCCCGCGGATCAGCGGCGGCCCGCGGCGGTCAGCGGGTCGGAGTGAAGTAGTGGAGCACCGCGTTGAACCGCTGCTCGGCCTCGTTCCACTCGTTGCCCCGGTCGAAGCTGGAGGAGTAGATCGCGTAGCTGGTGCCGTCCTCGTCGATGAACTCGGCCTCGATCGCCCGGCGGCGGCCGCCCTCCTTGGCCAGGTAGCTGAACTCCCAGACCGCGGCCTCGTGGCCGTTCACGGCGACACCGGTGAGCCGGTGCTGCTTGTACTCCTTCAGCGACTTGGAGACGGTGCTCTCCATCTGCCGCATGTGCTCCAGCGGCCGGACCGACTGGCCCACGGTGACGGCGAACTGCAGGTAGTGCGCCTTGTTGTCGGGGCTGTAGTAGATCTGGTTGTCCGGCGTGCTGGAGCGCTGCCAGGCCGGGACGGTCACCGGCAGCGGGAAGCGGAAACCCGCCGGGTCGTCCACCCACTGGTAGCCGCTGGGCGCGGGAGTGCCGTCGGCCGGGGCGGTCGGCGGCGGCCCGACCGTGCCGGGTACCGGGCCCTGGGTCGGGGCCGGGTCGGAGCGGTCGGGGTTCTTCGCCCGCTGGTGCCGGACCAGGTAGAGCGCACCGGCGGCCAGCACCGCCAGGCCCACCACGATCGCGAGCGCCCGCAGCACCCTCCGACGCCTGGCCGGCCCGCGCGCGGGCGCATCGGTGTACGACACCGGCGTGACCGGTCCGGTGGGCGCCCCCTGGTCGCTCTCCGGCGCCGGGTCGGTCCCGGGGGAAGGCTCCGTCGGGGGCTCCTCCGCCCGCTCCGTCGCCGTCCGGTCCGATGCCGTCCGGTCCGGTGCGGCCCGCTCCGTCGTCGTCCGGTCGGACGCGGCCCGGGCCCGCGGCACCGTGAGGGCCTCCGCGCCCTCCGCCGACGCCGCCCCGACCCCAGCCCCGTCCTCGTTACCGTCCTCCGGCCCGTTCTCGGACTCCTCCTCGGACCCGTGCTCGGAGCGGTCCTCCGACCGCTCCCCCGGCTGGCCCGCCCGGTCCACCACCGGCACCGACTGCGTCGGCGTCCGCACCGGCGCGACCGGCTTGAGCCCGACCGTGTGCCCGGCCTGCACCTCGGCCAGCATCCGGGCCACCTCGTCCGCGCTCGGGCGCTCGTCCGGGTCCTTCGCCATCAGCGCGGCCAGCACCGGCCCCAGCGGCCCGGCCCGGCGCGGCTCCGGCAGAGGGTCCCCGACCACCGCGGCCAGCGTGGTCAGCGGCGAGGTGCGGCGGAACGGCGAGTCGCCCTCCACCGCCGCGTACAGCGTCGCCCCCAGCCCCCACAGGTCCGAGGCCGGGCCCGGCCGCTCGCCCTGGGCGCGCTCCGGCGCCAGGTAGTCCGGCGAACCGACGAGATCGCCCGGCCGGGTCAGTTCGGCCGAGCCCTCGTACGTCGCGATGCCGAAGTCGAGCAGCACCGCCCGGCCCGTGCCGTGCTCCAGCAGCACATTGGCCGGCTTCACGTCCCGGTGCAGCACTCCCAGCTGGTGGCCCCGGTGCAGCGCGGCCAGTACCTGGCCGCCCACCTCGGCGGCGGCGCGCGGCGGCAGGGTGCCGTCCTGGCTGATCACGTCGGCCAGCGAACGGCCGTCGACCAGCTCCATGACGATCCACGGCCGGCCGTCCTGCTCCAGCACGTCGTGCACGGTGATCACGCCGGGGTGCTTGATCCGGGCGGCCGCGGCGGCCTCCCGCTTCATCCGGGCGTGCAGGATCTCCACCTCCTCCTCGGGGAGGTGGCTGACGGTCAGCTCCTTGACCGCGACCTCACGGTCCAGCATCCGGTCCCGGGCCCGCCAGACCGTGCCCATCCCGCCGCGGCCGAGCCGCTCGCCCAGCTCGTAGCGACCGACCAGCAGCCGCTCCCCCTCGGCCGACCCCGGCCGGTCCTGCGCGCCCATCCGCGACCGCTCCCCCTCATTCACCTGCCGTCACGCGACGGAGGGCCCGGTGCAGACCACTCGGTGCAGACCACTGAATCGAACAGATTCCACGGACACCCTAGGCGTCCGGGGTGCCCCCGGGTAATCTCCCCCGCCCACCGTTCCGGCGACCATGTTCCCACCGGCCCCGTCAGCCTGCGAACAGCACCACGGCCGCCACGCCGAGGACCAGCAGCAGGAACACTCCGCCGACCAGGAGCGGCCCCAGCAGCGCCGGCGGGATCCGCGGCGGCCGGGCCGCTCCGGCCGCCTCCGCCCGCACCGTTCCCGCCTTCGCCGTCCTCCCGTGCCGGTCCCGCGACCCGCCCCCGCCACCTGCGGCCTTCGCCCGGCGGCGCCGGGCCCGCCCGGCCGGCCGGGGCCCCGGAACGCCCGGCGCGCCGGCCGCCCCCGGCCCGTCCACCGGCTCCGGCGCACGGGCCAGCAGCTCCGCCAGCTCCAGCGCGATCTCCGCGGCCGTCGGCCGCAGCCCCGGGTCGGACCGCACCAGCCGCTCCACCAGCGGCCCCAGCGGTCCGCACGCCTCGGCGGGGACCCGCCGGCCCTCCCGCACGGCCGTCACCAGCTCCGGCACCCCGCCCTCCGGGTACGGCGCCCGCCCGGTCGCCATCCGGTGCAGCAGCACCCCGAGCGCCCAGCAGTCGCCGGCCGGGCCGCCGTCCAGCGGCCAGCGCTCGGCCACCGGCCCGACCAGCGCGGCCCGCACCTCGTACCGCCGCCGCCCGCCCGGACCGCCCAGCTCCTCGGCCAGCGCCTCCTCGGCCACCCCGGGGAGCAGCCCGCCCAGCAGGGCCGCGCCGTCCTCGCCGACCAGCACCGAGGCTGCCGTCACGTTCCCGTGCACCAGGCCCGCGCCGTGCAGTGCCCGCAGTGCCCCGGCGAGGTCGGCCGCCACCTCGGCCGCCCGGTACGGCGGCAGCGGGCCGGCCCCGAGCAGCGCGTCCAGCGGCTGTCCGGCGGGCCGTTCCTCGACCGTCCACAGCAGGTCGCCCTCGACGAACGCGCCGGCGCCCTGGAGCAGTCGCGCGTGCCTGGGCGCCGCGGCGCCGACCGCCGCCACCCGCCGCACCAGCCGCTCCCCCGGCTCCGCGGCGGCGACGTCCGGCTCCTGATCCCCGATCAGCACCGCGGGCAGCTCGAGCGCGCGCAGCCGCACGACGTCACCGGTCCGCTCGTCCGCGGCGAAGGCGCCCAGCGCCTCCAGGTGGTCCGTCAGCCGGTAACGCCCCGCCAGCACCTGCCCCGGGCCCGCTCGCATGCGTGTTCCTCTCCGCTCGCCGTTAAGCCTAGTTGTCTGCGGAAGGCACCGCCCGGGTCCCCCGGATTACCCTCGGTCCATGGACTGGAGCGATCTGATCGACGGGGCCTTCGACGTGGCCGGCAACAGCAGCGGTGACCACCGGGCCGCGGCCCTGCGCACGGTGGAGGCGAACGTCGCCCCCGACGAGAAGCCGATCGCCTCCACGGCGGGACGCCACCCCGACCACTTCCGCAAGGGCGTCCTGGTTCTGACCACCCACCGGCTGCTCTTCCTCAAGGACGGGAAGCCCCCGGTCCCGGTTCCGCTCGCCGCCGTCACCGACGCGACCGTCACCAGGACCCGGATCAACGGCGAGGTGCTGCTCGTGGTCGCGCTGACCGGCTCGCACCGCTTCGAGGACGTGGTCAAGGCCGAGGTGTTCGCCGAACAGCTCCGGGCCGCCGCCCGGCTGGCCCGCGAGGGCTCCCGGAAGGAAGCGCTCGCCGCTGCCCCCGCGGCCCCCGCCCCCAGCGGCGCCGACCTGCTCGACCAGTTGGAGCGGCTGGCCGCCCTGCACACCGCCGGCGCCCTCACCGACGAGGAGTTCACCCGCGCCAAACAGCGCCTCATCGGGTGACCGAACGGGCACCCGCGCGGCGCGGGCGGGTGCCCCCCACCGCCCCGCCCTACGGCGCGGGCTGGAAGGTGTCGAACGCGGTCTGCCGTGCCTGCGCGTTCGGCGCCGCCGCCCAGTCCGCGTCCGGCGTGGTCCAGTAGATCGCGTAGCCGTACTTGGCCGGGGAGCCGGTGACGAAGCCCCGGTTCAGCGAGTGCGTCCTGGGGGTGCCGTTGGTCCACTCCCAGTCGGCCGCGTTGGTCCACTCCCGGTAGGCGACGGACTGCAGCTGCACCCGCTGGTAGTTGCTCACCTGCCCGCGCAGCCCCGGCTCGGAGGCCTGCCAGTCGGCGAGCGCGCTCGCCCCCGGCGTGGTCGTCCACTCGACCCGCAGGGTGCTGCCGTTGCCCTTGAAGGTGCGGCGGTTCGCGTCGGAGCCGGTCGGCTGCAGCCAGTCGGGCAGCACGATCGAGAAGCCGGACGGGTCCTTGTACTCGTGGAACCCGGCCGGCACGACGGCCCCGGCCGGGGGCGGCGCAGGGGTCGGGGTCGGCGTCGGCGTGGCGCTGGGGGTCGGCGTGGGTGTGGGCGTCGGCGTCGGCGTGGCCGCCGGGGCGGCGGTCGGCGCGGGCGGAGCGGCCTCCCCCGGGCCGGTGGTCTCCGGCACCGTCGCCGGCGCGGCGCCGTCCGCGCCGTCGTCCGTGACCGCCGCCACCGGCGCGGTGCCGCGCGCGCCGTCGGCCGAGCCGTCCTCGGAGCCGCCGAACGCCTGCAGCAGCACGATCAGGCCCGCGATCAGCAGCAGCACCACCACCGCCGTGGCGACGGCCAGCCGCCGCCGGCCGGTGCGCGGGTCGGCCCCGGCGGCCTGGGTCGCACCCAGCGTCCACTCACTGGTGACCGGCCTGGCCGCCTCGGCCGAGGTCTCCGCGCCCCCCACCGGGACCGGCCCGTCCCCCGCCGGCTCCGGGGCGGCCGGTACCACCGGCGTCTCCCCGCTGCCGGCGTCCCCGGACCGGCTGCCCACCCGGACCGTCCCGAACAGTCCGCCGACCGGGGGCTTCCCGCCGCCCTTGCCCGCGGCCGTGCCGCCGTCCGCCCCGGTGTCGCCCGGGTCGCCGCCCGCCACCGGCACCGCGTGCTCGGTGGTCGACTCGGCCCGCGCGGTCGCCTCCGCGACCACCCGCTTGAGCATCGACCGGGTCTGCGGGGCGGTCAGCCGCTCCGCCGGGTCCTTGGCCAGCAGCCCCTCGACCACCGGCCGCAGCGACCCGGCGTTCACCGGCGCGGTGAGTTCCTCCGTCATGACCGCCGTCAGGGTGGCCAGCGCCGAGCCCCGGTCGTACGGCGGCCGGCCCTCGACCATCGCGTACAGCGTGCCGCCCAGCGACCACAGGTCGGCCGGCGGTCCGGGCTTCTGCCCCTGGGCCCGCTCCGGGGATATGTACGAGGGAGCGCCGACCAGCATGCCGGTCGACGTCACCGAGGAGTCCCCCTCCACGCTGGCGATGCCGAAGTCCGTGAGCACGACCCGGCCGTCCTCGCCGATCAGCACGTTGGACGGCTTGACGTCCCGGTGCAGGATGCCGTGCGCGTGCGCGGCGCTCAGCACGCCGAGCACGTCCAGCGCGATCTCCGCCGCCCGGGCCGGCGCCAGCGGGCCGTCCTCCCGGATGACGTCCGCGAGCGAGCGGGACTCGACCAGCTCCATGACGATCCACGGCCGGTCGTCCTCCTCGACCACGTCGAATACGGTGACCGCCGAGGAGTGCCGGATCCGGGCCGTCGCCTTGGCCTCGCGCAGGGTCCGGACGATCAGCCGGTGCTTCTCGTCCTCGTCCACGCTGGCGTTCATCCGCAGTTCCTTGACCGCGACCGTCCGGCCCAGCATTTCGTCCTCGGCGCGCCACACTGTGCCCATGCCACCACGACCGAGCACCGCGTCCAGCCGGTAGCGTCCGGCCAGGAGGCGGCCGGTGGAACCCTGCGCCTGGGTCATTCGGAACGTTCCCCCATGTGCTGCTGGCGGTCGTGATGACGGCACGTCGGACCGGCGTCGGGCCCGAACGCCCAAGCCTCCATCATCCCCTGTCCCGCGCGCGCCCGGCCACCCGGCCCCCGGCCACCCTGGTCCGCACCCCCGGCCGGGGCGGCGCTCCGTGCCCGATCTGTGATCGAAAACTCTGTCCGGCCGGCTCCGGCCACTGCTACCGTTCGGCAGCTCACCGTCTTTCCGGGGGGAAAAGGACGTCCATGACCGCATCCGCACCGGACGCTGACGGCCGGTCGAACCGGCCGCCCGCGGCCCGGCACTTCTCGGTCGCACCGGAACCGGAGACCCCGGAGGGGTACGTCGCCCCCGGGATGCCAGGTGCCCCGGTGGCCGGTTACCACCCCGTCGACCCGGCCGGCACCGCCCCGGCGGACGACGCGACACCCGGCCCGGACACCGCCGGGCGCCGTCGCCGGCGCGGGCCCGGCCGGACCGGCCGGGCGGTGGCGATCGCCGTCCTGGCGATGCTGGCCGGCGCGGCGGCCCTCGGCTGCGCGCCGCTCCGCGCGCACTCCACCGTCGGCTGGCTGGCCATCGCCCCGGCGGCCGCGGTGGCCTGGCCGCTCGGCCGGCTCGGCGGCACCGGGCGGCTGCTGCCGCCGCTGGGCGCCGTACTGGCGTCCGGAGCGCTGTTCCTGGGCCAGCTGCTCGGACAGACCCGGCGGCTGCACCACCTGGCCGGCACCGGGTACGGCGAACTGCTCCGCGACGCCCTCCCGCTCTGGCGCGCCGACCGCCGCACGCTGGACCTGGTCTTCTACGGCATCGCCGTGATCGGCGGCTTCCTGCTGACCCGCCGGGCGGCCACCCGCCAGTAGCGGCGCCGGGCCCCGGAACGGCGCGAGGCCCCGGTCGCGCGGTGCGACGGGGGCCTCGGGCGGGAGCGGCCGGCTCAGCGGTGGTGCAGCGCCGGGTTGACGGTCACCTCGACCCGCTGGAACTCCTTGAGCTCGGTGTACCCCGTGGTCGCCATCGCCCGGCGCAGGGCGCCGAACAGGTTCATGGTGCCGTCCGGGGTGTGCGACGGGCCGGTGAGGATCTCCTCGGTGCTGCCGACGGTGCCGAGGTCGACCCGCTTGCCGCGCGGCAGCTCCTCGTGCACGGCCTCCATGCCCCAGTGGTAGCCCTTTCCGGGCGCGTCGGTGGCCCGGGCCAGCGCGGCACCGATCATCACCGCGTCGGCGCCGCAGGCGACCGCCTTCGGGATGTCGCCGCTGTAGCCGACACCGCCGTCCGCGATGACGTGCACGTAGCGGCCGCCGGACTCGTCCATGTAGTCGCGACGGGCGGCGGCCACGTCGGCGACGGCGGTGGCCATCGGCACCTGGATGCCCAGCACGTTGCGGGTGGTGTGCGCGGCGCCGCCGCCGAAGCCCACCAGCACACCGGCCGCGCCGGTGCGCATCAGGTGCAGGGCGGCGGTGTAGGTGGCGCAGCCGCCGACGATGACCGGGACGTCCAGCTCGTAGATGAACTGCTTCAGGTTGAGCGGCTCGGCGGCACCGGAGACGTGCTCGGCCGAGACGGTGGTGCCGCGGATGACGAAGACGTCGACCCCGGCGTCCACGACGGCCTTGGAGAACTCGGCGGTGCGCTGCGGCGAGAGCGCGGCGGCGGTGACCACACCCGAGTCGCGGACCTCCTGGATCCGGTGCTTGATCAGCTCGGCCTTGATCGGCTCGGAGTAGATCTCCTGCAGACGGCGGGTGGCGGCGGCCTCGTCGGTGATCGCGGCGATCTCGTCGAGCAGCGGCTGCGGGTCCTCGTAGCGGGTCCACAGGCCCTCGAGGTTCAGCACGCCCAGGCCGCCGAGGCGGCCGATGTTGATGGCCTGCTGCGGGGAGACCACGCTGTCCATGGGCGCGGCCAGGAACGGCAGCTCGAAACGGTAGGCGTCGATCTGCCAGGCGATCGAGACCTCCTTCGGGTCGCGCGTACGGCGACTGGGGACGACGGCGATGTCGTCGAAGGCGTACGCCCGGCGGCCGCGCTTGCCACGCCCGATCTCGATCTCAGTCACTTCGAGCCCTTCTGCTGGTATTGCTCATGCCGGCCGGGTCACCCCGGCCGCCCCCCAGTATCCCGTACCCCCGGGCGGCCGCACGGCGCCGCCCCGCCCCCCGGACCGGCCGCGGAGCGGCGCCCGGACAGCCCGGAGGGCCCGCCACCGGTCGGTGGCGGGCCCTCCGGACGGGCGTCCGATCAGCGGCTGGTGTAGTTCGGCGCCTCGACGGTCATCTGGATGTCGTGCGGGTGGCTCTCCTTGAGGCCCGCCGAGGTGATCCGGACGAACCGGCCCTTGCTCTCCATCTCGGCGACGGTGGCGGCACCCACGTAGCCCATGGTCTGGCGCAGGCCGCCGACCAGCTGGTAGAGCACGGCGGACAGCGGGCCGCGGTAGGGGACCTGGCCCTCGATGCCCTCGGCGATCAGCTTCTCGTCGGAGGTGACCTCGCCCTGGAAGTAGCGGTCCTTGGAGAAGGACTTCGCCTGGCCGCGGGTCTGCATGGCGCCCAGCGAGCCCATGCCGCGGTAGGACTTGAACTGCTTGCCGTTGATGAACAGCAGCTCGCCCGGGGACTCCTCGCAGCCGGCCAGCAGCGAGCCGAGCATCACGGTGTCGGCACCGGCGGCGAGCGCCTTGCCGATGTCGCCGGAGTACTGCAGGCCGCCGTCGCCGATGACCGGCACGCCGGCCGCCTGGCAGGCCAGCGCGGCCTCGTAGATCGCGGTGACCTGCGGGACACCGATGCCGGCGACCACGCGGGTGGTGCAGATGGAGCCCGGGCCGACACCGACCTTGACGCCGTCCACGCCGGCGTCGATCAGCGCCTGGGCGCCGTCACGGGTGGCGACGTTGCCGCCGACCACGTCGATCCCGACGGCCGACTTGATCTTCGCGATCCAGGCCAGCGCGTTGTGGCTGTGACCGTGCGAGGTGTCGACGACCAGGAAGTCCACGCCCGCCTGGACCAGGGCCTGGGCGCGGTCGAAGGCCTCGGCGCTGGCGCCCACGGCGGCGCCGACCAGCAGACGGCCCTCGGCGTCCTTGGCGGCGTTCGGGTACTGCTCGGCCTTGACGAAGTCCTTGACGGTGATGAGGCCCTTGATCCGGCCCTCGTCGTCCACCAGCGGCAGCTTCTCGATCTTGTGCCGGCGGAGCAGCGCCATCGCGTCGACGCCGGAGATGCCGACCTTGCCGGTGATCAGCGGCATCGGGGTCATGATCTCGCGGACCCGGCGGCTGCGGTCCGACTCGAAGGCCATGTCGCGGTTGGTGACGATGCCGAGCAGCTTGCCGCCCTCGTCGGCGATCGGCACGCCGGAGATGCGGAACTTCGCGCACAGCGCGTCGGCCTCGGCCAGCGTGGTGTCCGGGCCGACCGTGATCGGGTCGGTGACCATGCCGGACTCGGAGCGCTTCACCAGGTCGACCTGGTTGGCCTGGTCCTCGACCGACAGGTTGCGGTGCAGGACGCCGACGCCACCCTGGCGGGCCATCGCGATCGCCATCCGCGACTCGGTGACCTTGTCCATCGCGGCGGAGAGCAGCGGGATGTTCACCCGCACGTTGCGGGAGACCCGCGAGGAGGTGTCGACCTGGTTCGGCAGCACCTCGGACGCCCCCGGCAGCAGCAGGACGTCGTCGTACGTGAGCCCGAGCATCGCGAACTTCTCGGGTACGCCTGCGGCGTTGTAAGACATTTCGGGGGTACCTTCCGTGGCCGGCCTAATCCGCTCACGCCCTGAGGGTGGGGGCGCAGTCATCAGCTCACTCGGACCGCCTAAAGCCCGGTGTCCATCGGAGGATCCTCCAGGGGAACCCCACGCGCACCGTCGGAACTTTGGCGACCCGCCCAGACGCCGATACCCCATCGTACTGGCACCGCGAACGGGACCTCGTGCTGCCCTTGACAACACCCGCCCACCATGACTCATTCCGACGGCCGCCCGCCCGTCTCCGGGGCGGGAGAGGGTCCGGCGGCTAGGAGGACTCCTCCGCCAGCGCGCGGAGACGGCTGAGGGCACGGTGCTGGGCGACCCGGACCGCACCCGGCGACATGCCGAGCACCTCGCCGGTCTCCTCCGCCGAGAGCCCGGCGGCCACCCGCAGCAGCACCAGCTCGCGCTGCCGGGCCGGCAGGTTGGAGAGCAGTTCCTTGGCCCACGCGGCGTCGCTGCTGAGCAGCGCCCGCTCCTCCGGGCCGAGCGCGTCGTCCGGGACCTCCGGCAGGTCGTCCTGCGGGACCACGGTCGGTCCGGGTCCGCGCATCGCGGCCCGCTGCAGGTCGGCGATCTTGTGCGCCGCGATCCCGTAGACGAAGGCCTCGAACGGGCGGCCCAGGTCCCGGTAGCGGGGCAGCGCGCAGAGCACCGCCACGCAGACCTCCTGGGCGAGGTCGTCGACGTGGTGCCGGGCGCCGCCGGGCAGCCGGACCAGCCGGCCGCGGCAGTAGCGCAGCGCCAGCGGGTGGACGTGGGCGAGCAGGGCGTCGATCGCCGGGCCCTCGCCGCGGACGGCGGCCGCGACCAGCGCGGCGAGCGCGCCCGGCCCGTCGGCCGGGTCCGCGTACACCGGGCCGGGCCCGGGCGCGGAGGGCTCGGCCTCCACCGGGTCCGCCTCACCGGGAGACCCGGTCACGTCGTCACGCATCGGTCCATGGTGCCTGGTCGCGCGGGAAAACGCGGCACCGCGTCCGGAGTTGTGCACCGGAACGTTATGCGGTGCCGCTCCGGTACGCACCACCGGCCCCTCCTGCACCGCACCGCCTCCCGCCCCACCGCCGCCGACGGTCCCGTCCGCGGCGCCGTCCGCCGAGTCTCCCGCGGCTGCGTGGTTCGCCGCAGTTCCTGTCCGCTGGTCCCCGAGGTGCTCCACCCCTCCATGGTGCAACCTCGGGGCCGTAACGTCACACGCCTCCGCACGGACGGTCGCGACCAGCGGGCCGGAACCGGCGGCGGCGCCGGCGGTCAGCGGACCAGGCCCCACCGGAAGCCCAGGGCCACCGCGTGCGCGCGGTCCGAGGCGCCGAGCTTCTTGAACAGCCGCCGGGCGTGGGTCTTGACGGTGTCCTCGGAGAGGAACAGCTCACGGCCGATCTCGGCATTGCTGCGGCCGTGGCTCATGCCCTCCAGCACCTGGATCTCACGTGCCGTCAGGGTCGGCGCCGCCCCCATGTCGGGGCTGCGCAGCCGGCGGGGGGCGAGCCGCCAGGTCGGGTCGGCGAGGGCCTGGGTCACGGTGGCCCGCAGTTCGGCGCGCGAGGCGTCCTTGTGCAGGTAACCGCGGGCACCCGCGGCGACCGCGAGCGCGACACCGTCGAGGTCCTCGGCGACGGTGAGCATGATGATCCGGGCACCGGGGTCGGCGGACAGCAGCCGCCGGACCGTCTCCACCCCGCCGAGGCCGGGCATCCGGACGTCCATCAGGACGAGATCGGAGCGGTCGGCCACCCAGCGGCGGAGGACCTCCTCCCCGTTCGTCGCGGTGGTGACCCGATCGACACCGGGTACGGTCGCGACCGCGCGGCGAAGCGCCTCGCGGGCGAGCGGGGAATCGTCGCAA
This sequence comes from Streptomyces sp. TLI_053, assembly GCF_900105395.1. Classification (NCBI taxonomy): domain Bacteria; kingdom Bacillati; phylum Actinomycetota; class Actinomycetes; order Kitasatosporales; family Streptomycetaceae; genus Streptomyces; species Streptomyces sp. TLI_053. The sequence goes on along the minus strand of NZ_LT629775.1, from coordinate 5,702,257 downwards.
ACGAGAACGGAAGTCATGACTGTCGTCCTCCGCAGCTGATCCGCGTCACGTTGAGCCTCCTGGCTGGTACGAACCTCTCCGACACGGCCCACCGGCGTCAGACTCCGTGCTGATCGCCCAGGTTCCCCGCGATCGTTCCCGACGTCCGGCGTCCGCTAACCGCCTCCGCACTTCCAACGACCGTCACTCGAATGAGTTACGGCCTTCAGGGCCATCTCCACCACTGTACGTGGCCGACCCGTTACCGATCAGCCGCATCGCGGTGCACACGCCGCTCTTTTCCGCAGCTCGCGCGCGGTGGGCGTACAACCCGCACACCCGCGCGGCGCCCCGCGCGCCGGTCGGCCACCCGATTGCCACGCTTGCGCCGGGCGACTGCCGGCCCGACAGTCATGCCCACTTTGCCCGGTTTTAGAGCTTTTGTATGGTCATTGACTGTTGTGCCACTCTGTGGGTGACTTGTCCATGTAGTTGCCGTAAGTCATATTTCCAGGTGTCCACACCGCGCCGGACGCCCCGCCGAGCCGACTCCACCGCGACCCGCTGGTGACCGGCCCGTGGTCGACGACCTCTGAAGGGAATGAGCCATGGCAGATTTCTCCCGCCTCCCCGGCCCCAACGCGGATCTCTGGGACTGGCAGCTCTCCGCAGCCTGCCGCGGCGTGGACAGCTCCCTCTTCTTCCACCCCGAGGGAGAGCGCGGCGCCGCCCGCAGTTCACGCGAAGCCAGCGCCAAGGAGGTCTGCACCCGCTGCCCGGTCCGCACCGAGTGCGCCGCCCACGCCCTGGCGGTCCGCGAGCCGTACGGCGTGTGGGGAGGACTCACCGAGGACGAGCGCGAGGAGCTGATGGGCCGCTCGCGCCACCGCCTGGTGGAGGTGCCGCTGGTCGCTCCGGGCGTGTCGCAGCAGTAGGCGGCCGGTTCCGCGCCGGCGAGAAGAAACGTTTCTTCACCGGCCTCCACCGGTCTCCACCGGCGTCCTACGGCCTCCGTCGCCTTCGTCGCCCCCGTCGACCCGCTCCGGCCTCCCCCGCGCCCCCGCACGCCCCCCGACCCCTCCGGGTGACCTCCGTCCGGAGCCCGGCCCCGTCGGCCGGGTCCCGCCCGGCGGCCCGCCCCCGCGGCGGCCGGGCGGGGCGGCGGCGTCAGCGGCCGGCCGCGGCCCCGGACAGCCGCTCCAGCATCAGCGCCACCGCCGGTACCTCGGCGAGGTCCGGCAGGGTCAGCGCGACCACCTGCCGCACCGCCGGCGCCCCCGAGGCGGCGTGCACCGCCACCGTCGCCACCCCGTCCGGGCGCACCGACTCCAGCGCCAGCCCGGGCAGTACCGCCACCCCGAGGCCGGCCGCCACCAGCCCGACCACCGCCGGGTAGTCGTCGGTGGCGAAGTCGATCCGCGGCTCGAAGCCGGCCCCGGCGCACAGCTCCACCAGGTGGCCCCGGCACTGCGGGCAGCCGGCGATCCACTGCTCCTGCGCCAGCTCGGCCAGCTCCACCGGTCCGCCGCGCCCGGCCAGCCGGTGCCCGGCCGGCAGCAGGCCGACCAGCGGGTCGTCCAGCAGCGGAGTCGCCACCAGGTCGGACCAGTCGGCACCGGCGCTCAGCTGCTGGGCCTCCAGATTGGCCTCGGCGCGCGCCTCCCGCGGCGTGCCGTGCGCGGGCGCGGACAGCGGCGCGGCGGTGGAACCGGGGGTCTGCGGGTAGCGGAAGGCGAGGGCGACCTCGCACTCGCCGCCGCGCAGCATCGCCAGCGATTCCGGCGGCTCCGCCTCGACCAGCGACACGCGGACCCCCGGATGGGTGCCCCGCAGCCGGGCGACGGCCGGTGGCACCAGGGTGGAACTGGCGGTCGGGAAGGACACCAGCCGGACCCGGCCGGCCCGCAGTCCGGCGATCGCGGCGACCTCCTCCTCCGCGGCGGAGAGCCCGGCGAGGATTCCGGTGGCATGCTTGAGCAGCACCCGGCCGGCCTCGCTGAGCTGCATCCCGCGGCCCGAACGGACCACCAGCGGGGTGTCCACGGACTTCTCCAGCGCCTTCATCTGCTGACTGATCGCGGGCTGGGTGCAGCCCAGCTCACGAGCGGCGGCGGAGAAGGAGCCGGTGCGGGCGACGGCACGCAGGACGCGCAGGTGGCGGGCCTCGATCATGCCCCCAAGATATAAGACATTCTTTGCAACAAGCAAAATTCAACTGATAGTTGAAGGATGGAACACCCCGTCGCGGCCGCCCCGGGCACGGTCCGCGCCGGAACGCCGGAGGCCCGGCCCGCCACCCCCAGCGGGGCGCGGACCGGGCCTCCGGTCAGTGCTTCGGGCCTCAGTGCGAGTGGCCGTGGCCGCCGTGCGAGTGACCGGCGTCGGCCTCCTCCTCCTTCTTCTCCACCACGAGGGTCTCGGTGGTGAGAAGCAGGGAGGCGATCGAGGCGGCGTTCTCCAGGGCGGAGCGGGTGACCTTGACCGGGTCGATGACGCCGGCCTTCACCAGGTCGCCGTACTCGCCGGTGGCCGCGTTGTAGCCCTGGCCCAGCTCCAGCTCGGAGACCTTGGAGGTGATGACGTAACCCTCCAGGCCGGCGTTCTGGGCGATCCAGCGCAGCGGCTCGTGCAGCGCCTTGCGGACGACCGCGACACCGGTGGCCTCGTCGCCGGACAGGCCCAGGCCGCCGTCCAGCACCTTGGCGGCGTGCACCAGGGAGGCGCCACCACCGGCGACGATGCCCTCCTCGACCGCGGCACGGGTCGCCGAGATGGCGTCCTCGAGACGGTGCTTGCGCTCCTTCAGCTCCACCTCGGTGGCGGCACCGACGCGGATGACGCAGACGCCGCCGGCCAGCTTGGCCAGGCGCTCCTGCAGCTTCTCGCGGTCCCAGTCCGAGTCGGTGTTGGCGATCTCGCCCTTGATCTGGGCGACGCGGCCGGTCACGGCCTCGGAGTCACCGGCGCCGTCGACGACGATCGTCTCGTCCTTGGTGACGGTCACGCGGCGGGCGGAGCCCAGCACGTCCAGACCGGCCTGGTCGAGCTTGAGGCCGACCTCCTCGGAGATCACGGTGCCGCCGGTGAGGACGGCCAGGTCGCCGAGGATCGCCTTGCGGCGGTCGCCGAAGCCCGGGGCCTTGACGGCCACCGCGTTGAAGGTGCCGCGGATCTTGTTCACCACGAGGGTGGACAGCGCCTCGCCGTCGACGTCCTCGGCGATGATCAGCAGCGGGCGGGAGGTGCCGCCCTGCAGGATCTTCTCCAGCAGCGGCAGCAGCTCCTGGATGGAGGAGATCTTGCCCTGGTTGATCAGGATGTACGGGTCCTCGAGGACCGCCTCCTGCCGCTCCGCGTCGGTGACGAAGTACGGCGACAGGTAGCCCTTGTCGAACTGCATGCCCTCGGTGAAGTCCAGCTCCACGCCGAAGGTGTTCGACTCCTCGACGGTGATGACACCGTCCTTGCCGACCTTGTCGATCGCCTCGGCGATCAGCTCGCCGACCTGGGTGTCCTGGGCGGAGAGGCTCGCGACGGCGGCGACGTCGTCCTTGCCCTCGATCTCGCGGGCGACCGACAGCAGGTGCTCGGAGACGGCGGCGACGGCCTTGTCGATGCCCTTCTTCAGGGCGGCCGGGCCGGCGCCCGCGGCGACGTTGCGCAGACCCTCGTTGACCAGGGCCTGGGCCAGCACGGTGGCGGTGGTGGTGCCGTCGCCCGCGACGTCGTTGGTCTTGGTGGCGACCTCCTTGACGAGCTGCGCGCCAAGGTTCTCGTACGGGTCGTCGAGCTCGACCTCACGGGCGATGGTGACACCGTCGTTGGTGATGGTCGGGGCGCCGAACTTCTTGTCGATGACGACGTTGCGGCCCTTGGGGCCGATGGTCACCTTGACGGTGTCGGCCAGCTTGTTGACACCGCGCTCGAGCGAGCGGCGGGCGTCCTCGTCGAACTGCAGGATCTTCGCCATGTTTCCTGTTCCTTCGGGGTGCGGCCGTCGCGGGCCGCTCGACTACGTGAACCAACAGCCACGCCCCGGCCCCTGTCACTAGGGACACGGATCCGGGGCGTGGCTGAACGCTTTTTACTTCTCGATGATGGCGAGAACGTCGCGCGCGGAGAGCACCAGGTACTCCTCGCCCTGGTACTTCACCTCGGTGCCGCCGTACTTCGAGTACAGGACGATGTCACCCACGGCGACGTCGAGCGGCAGACGCTGGCCGTCCTCGAAGCGGCCCGGGCCGACAGCCAGGACGACGCCCTCCTGGGGCTTCTCCTTGGCGGTGTCCGGGATAACCAGGCCGGAGGCCGTGGTGGTCTCGGCGTCGAGCGGCTGGACCACAATGCGGTCCTCGAGCGGCTTGATGGCAACCTTGCTGCTGGTGGTCACGTCCGAGCTCCCCTTCGGAGATTACGGGGTTTTCTAACGGGTAGGGGCGAACTCACGGATCTGCCGTCGCGGGGGTCAGACACGCATTGTCGCGTTAGCACTCCCCCGGTGGTGAGTGCTAGTGATGACCATAGGCCGCCGTTAGCACTCAGTCAACCAGAGTGCCAACGCCACGCGGACCGGTCCCGCCGGACGCACCCGTCGACCGCGCGCTCCCGCCCGCGGGCCCGCGGCCCGGGCCCGCCCGTGACCGGGGAGAATGGGCGGGTGGAGAACGACGACCTGCGGGCCCTGCTGACCGAGCGGGGCCAGGCCCTGCTCGCCGAACTGCGCGAGTTCGCGCCCGAGGAGGAGCTGGCACTCGCCACCCGGCTGCGCAAGGAGCACCCCGCCGAGCTGGTGTCGGCCGCCTTCGGGCAGGCCAGGCTGCGGCAGCGGGCCCGGGCCAAGTTCGGCGCCGACGCCGATCTCATGTACTTCACGCCCAACGGCGTCGAGCAGTCCACCCGGCGCGAGGTCGCCGAGTGGCGGGCCGCACGGTTCGCCGGGCTGGGGGTGAAGCGGCTGGCCGACCTCTGCTGCGGCATCGGCGGCGACGTGCTGGCCCTGGCCCGGGCCGGCATCGAGGTGCTCGCCGTCGACCGGGACCCGGCCGCCTGCGCCGCCCTCGCCGCCAACGCCGCCGCCCTGGGCCTGGCCGACCTGGTCGAGGTGCGCTGCGCGGACGTCGCCGGGGTCGACGTCACCGGCTACGACGCGGTCTTCACCGACCCCGCCCGGCGCACCGCGCGCGGCCGGGTCTTCGACCCCGAGGCGTACGCCCCGCCGCTCTCCTGGGCGATCGAGGCCGGCCGCCGGGCCCCCGTCGGCGCGCTCAAGGTGGCGCCCGGCATCCCGCACGAGGCCGTCCCGGAGGACGCCGAGGCCGAGTGGGTCTCGGACCACGGCGACGTCAAGGAGGCGGTGCTCTGGTTCGGCACCCGGGCCGGGCACCCGCACCGCGCCACCCTGCTGCCGCAGCGGGCCGGCCTCACCGGCGGAGATCTGCCCGACCCCCCGGCCGGACCGGTCGGCCGCTACCTGTACGAGCCGGACGGCGCCGTGATCCGCGCCCATCTGGTCGCCGAGGTGGCCGGGCTGGTGAACGGGCGGCTGATCGATCCGAAGATCGCCTACCTGACCTCCGACGAGCTGGTCGACACCCCGTACGCGCACGCCTTCGAGCTGACCGACGTCCTGCCGTTCCACATCAAGAAGCTCAAGGCGCTGCTGCGCGAGCGCAAGGTCGGCACGGTGGTGATCAAGAAGCGCGGAATGGCGATCACCCCGGAGGAACTGCGCCGCCAGCTGCGTCCCAGCGGTCCGAACTCCGTCACGGTGGTCCTCAGCCGCACCGACAACGGCCCGCTGATGATGCTCGGCCACCCCGTCACCGGACCGGCCGCGGCCGTTCAGGCGGCCGGCGCCTCGATGTAGTCCTCCAGCCGGGCCACCGCGAAGCCCTGCTCCTGGATCCGGGCCAGCAGCTCGCCGAACATCTGCGTCATCGTCTCGCCCTTGAGGTCCTTCGGGCCCCGGAAGTGGGCGAGCACGATGTCGCCGGCCCGCAGCTTATTGTCCGCGGCCTGGTACTGCATGTCGTGGATCTGCATCGACTCGCGCCACAGCACGACCGCCCTCGGCCCGCACTGCTGCACCGCGGTGTTGAGCGCGGGCGTGTTGGCGCCGTCCCCGTACGGCGGGCGGAACAGCAGCGGCGGGGTGCCGTACTGCTGGGTGAGCGCAGCCTGGGCGTCGCAGATCTCGGACTTCTGCTTCTCCGGCGGCACCTTGCTCAGCTGGGCGTGGTCCACGGTGTGGTTGTGGACGTGGTTGCCGAGGGCCTGGAGGCGCTTGAAGTAGCCGTAGTCGTCCTTGACGATGTCGCGGGTCAGGAACATCGACACCGGCACCTTGAGGTCGGTCAGCATCTCGACGAACTTCGGGTCCTTCTCGGCACCGTCGTCGATGGTGACGAAGACGACCTTGTCGGAGGTCTTCACCTCGCTGAACACCGGGACCGGCCCGGTCCGGGCGAGCTTCACCGGCTTGTCGGCGGGTGCGGGCGGCGCCGGCGGCAGCGGCGCGAGGTGCCACTTCGCCCAGGCCGCGGCGTCCCCGGCGGCGGGGCCGCCCCCGGTCGGGGAGGCGGTCGGGGAGGCGGTCGGCGACGGGCCCGCGGACCGGGACGGGACCGCCGCGGCACCGCCCGCCGGGGAACCGCTCGCCGGGACCAGCGCGGCCGAGGCCGCGCCGCTGCCGGCGTCGCTCGTGCACCCGGTGGCCGCGGCCAGCAGGGCGAGCGCCCCCGCCGCGTACACCGTCGTCCTGCTCCGTACGTGCCTGTTCACCGCGCCGTGCTCCCCGCTCCCGTTCAGCGACCTCGATCGCTAGCACGGTAACGGCCCGGCGTTCGGTTCCCGCCCGGACGTGCGAACGGCTACGAGCGGCTACTCCACATGCTCGCTGGTGAAGGACCAGCGGTGCACCGGACGGCCCAGCAGGGCGGCGGGCGGCTCCGGCACCGGGACCGGCGCGCCGGACCACCAGGTGATCAGCAGCACCCGGTCCCCGGAAGCGGTGAGCAGCTCGGTCCGGAGCAGCCCGGCCGAGCCCCGCAGCGCGGGCAGCGCCGTCCCCCGGACCCAGTCGGAGAGCTCGGCGGCCCGGCCGTCGGCGGCCCTGGCCTCCCACATCGCGGCGGTGGTGGCGCTCACCGCTGCTGCCCGGTCAGGGCCTGGTAGGCCTGTCCGTGGAAGTCGGTGTGCGGCACGTGGACCTCGGTGACCGGCAGCGAGGAGTCCGCCGACAGGTCGAGCGAGGACGGCGCGCGGTCCCGCCAGACCATCTCGCTGCCGAGCGCGGCGACCATCGCGCCGTTGTCGGTGCACAGGCCCGGACGCGGCACCCGCAGCCGGATGCCGGCGCGGTCGCAGCGCTGCTGGGCCATCTCGCGCAGCCGGGAGTTGGCCGCGACGCCGCCGCCGATCATCAGGTGGTCGACGCCGTTGTCCTTGCAGGCCTTGACGGCCTTGCGGGTGAGCACGTCGGTGACCGCCTCCTGGAAGGACGCCGCGACGTCCGCCACCGGCACCTCCTCGCCGGCCCGGCGCTTCGCCTCCACCCAGCGGGCGACGGCGGTCTTCAGCCCGGAGAAGGAGAAGTCGTACTCCGGGTCCTTGGGGCCGGTCAGGCCGCGCGGGAAGGCGATCGCCTTCGGGTCGCCCTCGCGGGCCCTGCGGTCCACCACCGGGCCGCCGGGGAAGCCCAGGCCGAGCACCCGGGCCACCTTGTCGAAGGCCTCGCCGGCGGCGTCGTCGATGGTCGCGCCGAGCGGGCGGACGTCGGTGGTGATGTCCTCGCTCAGCAGCAGCGAGGAGTGCCCGCCGGAGACCAGCAGGGCCATCGTCGGGGAGGGCAGCCGGCCGTGCTCCAGCTGGTCCACGCAGATGTGCGAGGCGAGGTGGTTGACGCCGTACAGCGGCTTGTCGAGGGCCCACGCGTAGGCCTTGGCGGCGCTCACGCCGACCAGCAGCGCGCCGGCCAGGCCCGGTCCGGCGGTGACGGCGATGCCGTCCAGGTCGCTCGCCCTGACGCCCGCGGTGTCCAGGGCGCGCTGGATGGTCGGGACCATCGCCTCCAGGTGCGCGCGGCTGGCGATCTCGGGGACGACGCCGCCGAAGCGGGCGTGGTCGTTGACGCTGGAGGCCACCGCGTCGGCCAGCAGGGTGGTGCCGCGCACGATGCCGACGCCGGTCTCGTCGCAGGAGGTCTCGATGCCGAGGACGAGCGGTTCGTCAGCCATGGGGGGTGTCCTTCTTCACATCCGGTCGCGGACGGTCCGCGGGTTCGTCGAGGTCTTCGGGGGCCGCGGCCGGGGCGGCGGACGTGGTGCGGTCGGCGGGGGCGACGTGGTCGGCCGGGGCGACCCGGTCGGCGGCGGCCGCGAGGTCGAGCCGCATCACCAGCGCGTCGATGCCGGCCGGCTGGTAGTAGCCGCGCCGGATGCCGACCGGCTCGAACCCGAAGCGCTCGTAGAGCCGCTGCGCGCGGGTGTTGTCCACCCGCACCTCCAGCAGCAGGTCCGCGCAGCCGCGCCGGGCGGCCTCCCGGACCAGGTCGGTGAGCAGCGCCGCGCCCAGTCCGGTGCCCTGGTGGCGTCCGTCGACGGCGATCGTCTGCACGTCGCCGTCGCCGCCCACCGCCATCAGTCCGGCGTAACCGACGACCGCGCCGTCCGGGGTGACGGCGACGGTGTAGTGCCGGGTGCCGCCGGGGTGGGCCTCGGCCAGCTCGGACCAGAACATGCCGGCGGACCAGGCGTCCTCCGGGAACAGCTCCAGCTCCAGCGCCAGCACCGGGGCTATGTGCCACCAGCGCATCGGGCGCAGCCGGGCGGCGGGGGCCCGGTCGGCCGGACCGGCGGCACCGGAGCCCGTGGTGCCCGGGCCGGCGGTGCCCGGGCCGGCGGTGCTCGGGCCGGTCACGCCGGGAGCACCGCCTTGTAGCCGGCCGGCACCTGGGCGTCCGGACGGCGCAGGTAGAGCGGGGCGTTGGGCAGCAGGGCCCGGCCGGCGGCCAGCTCGGCCGCGGCGAACGCGGCGAGCGCGCCCGCCGGGACGTGCTCGGGGCCGTGGGCGCCCGGGAAGGTGTCCGGGTAGAGCAGCGCACCGGCGCCGACCGACCGCGCGGGCGGGGTCAGCTCACCCGGACGGTCCACCGAAGGGCCCTCGGTCCGGCGGCCCTCGGCGTCGTACGCGGCCCAGTAGACCTCCTTGCGGCGGGCGTCGGTGGCCACCGTGAACGCCTCGCCGGCCAGCCCCTCGGCGCGGGCCGCGTGGGCGATCGCGTCCAGTGTGCAGACGCCGTGCACCGGCAGGCCGAGCGCGTGGCCCAGCGCGGCGGCGGTCACCAGACCGACCCGCAGGCCGGTGTACGGGCCGGGGCCCACGCCGACCGCGATGTCGGTCAGCCGGTGCCGGTCGACACCGGCCTCCCGGAGCACCCGGTCGATCGCGGGGATCAGGAGTTCGCCGTGGCGCCTGGCGTCGACCTGGTCGGTCTCGGCGAGGACGGTCGATCCGTCGTGGACGGCGGCCGTGACGGCGGGGGTAGCGGTGTCGAACGCGAGCAGCAGCACGGGTCAAGGTTAGACCGGTCCGCCGGTGCCCGTTCCGGGCCCGCCCCGCCGGGGCACGTGCTCCGCCCGATCGAAAACCGGACCGGCTCCGGAACACACGTCCGACACGATGCGGACCGGACGGGCGAACCTGGCACGATGGGGCCGACGGTTTTGGGACGGCGGTGGGAGCGGCACGTGGCGAAGATGGGTCCTGGAGTGGTGGTCACCGGGCTGACCCTGGGGGCCCTGGCGGTGGTGAGCCTGCTGGCCTTCCAGGCCAACGGCGCGCAGGACCGCGCGGTCGCCGCGAGCCCGACCACGAGCACGGCCGCCACCACCGGCGGACCGGCCGCCTCGGCCACCCCGACCGCCGCGCCGACCCCGACCGTGCCGGTCCTGCCCACCGCGGGCACCGGCACCGGGCTGCGGGTCGTCTACTCGGTCGGCACCCACTACGTCTGGCTGATCGACCCGAAGAAGACGCCGCAGGTGGTGGCCGCCTTCCCGGTGACCCCGGGCACGGTCGAGCCGGCTCCCGGCAGCTACCCCGTGTACAGCCGGACCCAGTCCGGGACCGGCACCGACGGCAAGCAGATCGAGCACGTGGTGCGCTTCGCGCAGCAGAACGGCGTGGTGTTCGGCTTCGGCGCGGCCGTCGACGGCGGCACCGGCGCTCCGCCCGCCGCCCCGGCGCCCACCGCCGCCGCGTCCTCCCCGGCCGCCTCGGCGGGAAAGACCGGCGGCATCCGCAGCAGCCGCGCGGACGGCCAGCTGCTCTGGGACTTCGCGCCCAAGGACACCAAGGTCGTCGTGATCCCCTGACCGGGCGGGACCGGTCTCAGGCGGCGCGGCGGGTCTCGTGCGCGCCGCCGCTCGACGGTGACGGTCCGGACGTCCCGGGCCCCTCGCCCAGCGAAGGGGAGGCCGGACGGCGTTCGGGCGGGGTGGACACCGCCTCCGCCGCCGCACAGGCGGCCAGCAGGGCCCGCATCGGCTCCCCCGCGGCACGGCGGGCGGGCTCATCGGCCCCGGTCCCGCGCGGTGCGCGCTCCGGGGCGGGCGTGGTGCTCGGCATGGCGCCTCCTAGTTAGGCAGACCTAACCTCAAGAACCATCCCACCACGCCCGGGTCCTCGATCGCAACATCTTCCCGACAGCCTGTCGGCAAACCGTGACACGGCGGGGCCGCCCCCGCCGGGCCGTCCGGGGCGGCCGGCGCGGCGCTGCCCTGATCGGCCCGGCGCGGCCCGGGCCGGCGCGGTCAGGCCAGCACGGTGAGATCGGTGCCGTCCCAACGGGTGCCGACGCCGGTCAGCTCCACCTGTCGCGGGTCCAGGTCGTCCCCGGCCGCCTCGGCGCCGATCGCGCGTCCGATCCGGACCTCCAGACGGTTCTCGGAGAGCCGCTCGACCTTGCCCTCGCCCCACTCGACCACCACCACCGACTCCGGCAGCGACACGTCGAGGTCGAGGTCCTCCATCTCGTCGAGGTCGCCGCCCAGCCGGTACGCGTCGACGTGCACCAGCGCCGGGCCCCCCACCAGCGAGGGGTGCACCCGGGCGATCACGAAGGTCGGCGAGGTGACCGCCCCGCGCACCCGGAGACCCTCGCCGAGGCCCCGGGTCAGCGTGGTCTTGCCCGCCCCCAGCTCGCCGGAGAGCAGCACGAGGTCCCCCGGCCGCAGGAGCGCGGCCAGCTCCCGGCCGAGCCGGCCCATCCGGTCGGGGGTGGCGACGGTGAGAGAGGCGTGGGAGCCCATGCGCGAATCAAGCCCTTCGGTCCGTACGGCGGCGCACCGGTCCTCGGGCGCCCCCGCTACCGTGCCACATCCCCGGCACCGCCCGCGCCGGGCCCCGACGGCGCAGGGCCGCCGCGACGTCCGGGGCACGGGGTGCGGGGCGGCCCGGGCCCGGCGGCTACGCCGGTTCGCCGACCTGGGGCGGCAGCGGGGCCGCGCCGCGGAAGCGGGCGGCCCGGTCGAGCAGCCCGGCCAGGTGACGGTCGACCAGGTCGGGGCGCTCCAGCATCACCAGGTGCCCGGCGTCCTGGACCAGGACCAGCTCGGCCCCCGGCAGCTGCTCGGCCATCGCCTCGCCGTGGCCGGGCGGGGTGAGGAGGTCCTTGGTCCCGGTCAGCACCAGGGTGGGGATGCCGCGCAGCACGGCCAGTGCCTCGGTCTTCTCGTGCGCCGAGAACACCGGGTAGAACTCGGCCACCACGTCGATCGGGGTGGCGTCCAGCATCTGCTCGGCGAACCGGACCACACCCGGGTCGACGTCCTTCGCCCCGAAGGAGTACCGCCGGTAGAAGACGGCGCTGACGTCCGCGCCGAGCCGGCGGGTCGCCTCCACCAGGTCCACCTGGCGCCCGAGCAACTTCATCATGCCCGGCGCGACCCTGCGGAACAGCTTGGCGCCGGCCACCGGCAGCCCGAAGGTGACGGCGTCCCAGTTCCCGGCCAGGGTGCCGATCAGCGCGACCCCGGCGACCCGCTCCCGGAACAGCTCCGGGTGCTGGTCGGCCAGCGCCATCATCGTCATGCCGCCCATCGAGTGACCGACCAGCACCAGCGGGCCGGTCGGCGCGACGGCGTCGATCACGGCCTTGAGGTCGCCGCCCAGCTGGTCGATGCCGGCGGGTTCGCCGGCCAGGAAGGAGCGGGAGCGCTCGGACCGGCCGTGGCTGCGCTGGTCCCACAGGACCAGCCGGGCGCCGTCCCGGAACGCGGCGCGCTGGAAGTGCCAGCTGTCCTGGTTGAGGCAGTAGCCGTGGCAGAAGACCACGGTCAGCGGCTCGGCGGCGCCGTCCCGCTCCCCCTCCGGGGTGTCGAGACCGTCCAGCTCGACGTACAGCTCGGTGCCGTCGGCGGCGGCCACCGTGCGGGGCCGGCCGCGCAGCGAGCCGTACGGGGCGTTGGCGTCCAGCTCGGCGCGGGCCCGGCGGCGCGTGCTCCGGCCGACCGTCAGCCGGTCGATCGCCACCCCGGCCGCGGCGCCGGCCGCGAGCACGCCGACCGAGATGCCGATCAGACCGGCCCGGCTCACCCCGGTGGCCGCCTCGGCCGCCTTGACGGCCCGGGCCGCCCGGCCGAGGGTCGCGACCGGGTCGGTGTCGCTCGGCCCGCTCATCCGAGCAGGCCCTCGTCCAGGCCGCCGACGTAGCGGCGCGGCACCCGGGAGCCGATCCGGGTCACGATCTCGTAGGAGATGGTGCCGCAGGCGCGGCCCCAGTCCTCGGCGGTCGGCTCGCCCCGGTCGCCGCTGCCGAAGACCAGCACCTCGTCGCCGATCGGCGGGGTGTCGCCGCCGAGGTCCACCACGAACTGGTCCATCGCCACCCGGCCGGCCACCGTGCGCCACTTGCCGTCGACCTGCACCGGGCCGATGCCGCTGGCGTGCCGCGGGATGCCGTCGCCGTAGCCGACCGGGACCAGGCCCAGCGTGGTCGGCCCCGGGGTGGTGTAGTGGTGGCCGTAGCTGACGCCGTGGCCGCCGGGCACGTGCTTGACCAGCGCCAGCCGGGCGGTCAGCGACATCACCGGGCGCAGGCCGAAGTCGGCCGGCGAACCCACCTCGGGGACCGGCGACAGCCCGTACATGGCGAGGCCGGTGCGGACCATGTCGAAGTGCGACTGCGGCAGCAGCAGGGTGGCCGGCGAGTTGGCCAGGTGCCGCACCTCGGGGCGCAGCCCGGCCGCCTCGGCGGAGGCCAGGGCCAGCCGGAAGGCGTCCAGCTGCAACTGGATCGAGGGGTGGCCGGGCTCGTCGGCGGCGGCGAAGTGCGACCAGACGCCGACCACGGTCAGCAGGCCGTCCAGCTCGGCGCGGCGCGCGGCGGCGACCAGCTCGGGCCAGTCGTGCGGCTGGCAGCCGTTGCGGCCGAGGCCGGTGTCGGCCTTGAGGTGGACCCGGGCCGGGATGCCGGTGGCGCGGACGGCGGCGAGCAGTTCGGCGAGCGCCCAGTCGCCGCTGATCGAGATGTCGAGGTCCGCGAAGAGCGCCTCCCGCCAGGGCCCGCCGGGGGTCCACAGCCAGCAGAGGATGCGCGCCTGCTCGGGGCCCACCCCGCCGGCACGCAGCGCGAGCGCCTCCTCGGGCGTCGCGGTGCCCAGCCAGCCGACTCCCGCGGCGACCGCTTCCCGGGCACAGCGCAGCGCGCCGTGGCCGTAGGCGTCCGCCTTGACCGCGGCCATCACCGTGGCCCCGCCGATGCGCTCGCGCAGCGCGTCGAGGTTGCCGCGCAGGGCGGCGAGATCGATGGTCGCCTCGGCCCGTACGCCTTCGGTGAGACCGGCCATCACGGTCGTCTTCGCAGTTGTCATCAGGGTCAGTCTCCCAGACGTCCCGAGGTCCTCGCCGAACGGCCCTTCGGCTCGCCGCCCCGGGCCGCCCGCACCCGGGGCCCCCCGCGACCCGCCACCCCCTTCCGGACGCCCACGAATCAGGCGCCGGTTCCACCCGCCGTCCGGGGCGGCCCCGAGGTCGCCCCGGCGCGGACGTCGTTCCAGGCCGACGGGAGCGCGGCCGCCACCTCCGCCGCGGTGACGGGGGCGCCGGGGACGCCGGCGGCGCGCCGGCCGGCGAGCCCGTGCAGATAGGCCGCCACCGCGGCGGCGTCCGGCGCGGACAGGCCCGCGGCGAGCAGGGAGCCGGCCAGCCCGGCCAGGACGTCCCCGCTGCCGGCCGTGGCCAGCCACGCGGTGCCGGTCGGGTTCACCCGCACGGCGGCGGAAGGATCGGCGACCACGGTGGTCGAGCCCTTCAGCAGCACCGTCGCCCGGTAGGCCGCCGCGAGCCGGCGCGCGGTGGCCAGCCGGGCGGCCGCCAGCTCGTCGGCGGCGGGCGGGCGGGACTGCTCCGAACGGGTGCCGCCGTCGCTCCCGGCCCCGGCCCCGGCGAGCAGCCGGGCCGCCTCGCCCGTGTGCGGGGTGAGCAGGGTCGGCGCCGTCCGCCCGGCCAGCGCGCCGGGGCCGAGCCGGGCCAGTTCGGTCAGCCCGTCCGCGTCGACCAGGACCGGCACGTCCGCCGCCAGCGCCTCCGCGAGCGCCCGCCCGGCACCCTCGCCGCCGCCCGGTCCGACCACCCAGGCCTGCACCCGGCCGGCCCCGGCCGGACCGCCCTCGGTGACCAGCGTCTCGGGGAAGCGCCGCACCACCTCCTCGGCCGCCGTCCCCACGTACCGCACCGCGCCCGCGCCGCCGCGCAGCGCGCCGGCGACCGCGAGCAGCGCCGCCCCCGGGTACCGCGCCGAACCCGCGGCCACCCCGACCACGCCGCGCCGGTACTTGTCGCTCTCCGCCCCCGGCACCGGCAGCAGGGCGGCCACGTCGGCGTGCTGGAGGGCCGTCACCCCGGCCGGCGGCAGCTCCAGTCCGATCCCCACCAGCTGCACCGCTCCGGCGTACGAGGCACCCGGGTCGATCAGCAGCCCGGGCTTGTAGGTGCCGAAGCAGACCGTGACGTCCGCCCGCAGCGCCGCCCCCGCGACCTCCCCGGTGTCGGCGTCCACCCCGCTGGGCACGTCGACGGCGACCACCACCCCGGCCCGCGCGGCCCGCGCGTAGGGCTCGGCCTCCGACCGCAGCCCGCCCCGGCCGCCGATGCCGACGATGCCGTCCAGCACCAGGTCCGCGCGCGAGAAGTCGGCCAGGCCGACCTCCTGCTCCACCACCACCCGCCCGTGCGCCGCCCGCAGCGCCGCCAGCCCGCCGCCGTGCGCCCGCGCCGGGGCGAGCAGCACCGCCGTCACCCGCGCCCCGCGCCGGGCCAGCTCCGCACCGGCGTACAGCGCGTCGCCCCCGTTGTCCCCGCTGCCCGCCAGCACCACCACCCGGCTGCCGTACACCCGGCCGCGCCGGCGGGTCAGCAGCCGCGCGCAGGTCACGGCGAGCCCGGTGGCGGCCCGCCGCA
Source organism: Streptomyces sp. TLI_053 (assembly GCF_900105395.1). Classification (NCBI taxonomy): domain Bacteria; kingdom Bacillati; phylum Actinomycetota; class Actinomycetes; order Kitasatosporales; family Streptomycetaceae; genus Streptomyces; species Streptomyces sp. TLI_053. The sequence goes on along the minus strand of NZ_LT629775.1, from coordinate 5,686,819 downwards.
TCAGTGTGCCCTCGGGGAGCCGGGCCATCAGCTCGGCCTCGGCGGCACGGACCTGGTCGACGCTGTGGGCACTGCGCATGACGGGCTCTCCCCCGGAACTCGGCGGCAACTCCCGCCGACGCTACGCGAAGGACCTCCCGACGGCGCCCCCGGCCGTGCGGCACACTTTCGAGTGACACCAACTTCGATTCCCCACCGGTGTCGGTCCGGGTGCCTACGGTGTGGCTCGGCACGGACCCACAGGAGGGAGAAGGGCCATGGTCGCCATGCCGGCAGTCGAGCACCCGCTGAGCGAGGGCAACCTCCTCCAGGCGTTTCTGGAGCTGGACACCCCGCTGGGATGCAAGGCCGAATTCATCGAAGGGGAGATCGTCGTGACGCCGCCACCGGACGGAGACCACGAGGACGCGATCGCCCGGTTCGCCCGGGCCGTCGCGCGCGAGGCCGTCGAGGAGTTGTACGTCAGCGGCGGCAAGGGTCTGATCACGCCGAACGGCCGTTTCGTCCCCGACGCGACGGTCGCACCCGTCGGTCACTTCCGCGCCCAGGAGTCCTGGGCGTCCGCAGCTGGAGTCGAACTCGTCCTCGAAGTCACCTCGCTCAACCCGCACAAGGACCGCGAACCCAAGCGCAGAGGCTATGCCGCCGCCGGAATCCCCTGCTACCTGCTGGTCGACCGCGGCACGGGCACTGTCACCCTGTTCACCCAGCCCGAGGACGGCGACTACATCACCACGACCAAGGTCGAGTTCGGCAAGCCACTCGACCTGCCCGCCCCGTTCTCGTTCACGCTCGACACGGGGCCCCTGCGGTAGGACGCAGCCACCGCAGGGGCCCCGGGACGGAGCCGGTCCGGACTACTCGACGGTGACCGACTTCGCCAGGTTGCGCGGCTGGTCGACCTCGTGGCCCTTGGCCGTGGCCAGCTCGCAGGCGAAGACCTGCAGCGGCACGGTGGCGACCAGCGGCTGGAGCAGCACCGGCGTGACCGGGATGCGGATCAGGTGGTCCGCGTACGGGACGACCGCCTCGTCGCCCTCCTCCGCGATCACGATGGTCCGAGCACCGCGGGCCCGGATCTCCTGGATGTTGGAGACGATCTTGTCGTGCAGGATCGACCGGCCGCGCGGCGACGGCACGACGACCACCACCGGCAGACCCTCCTCGATCAGCGCGATCGGGCCGTGCTTCAGCTCACCGGCGGCGAAGCCCTCGGCGTGCATGTACGCCAGCTCCTTGAGCTTGAGCGCGCCCTCCAGGGCCACCGGGAAGCCCACGTGCCGGCCGAGGAACAGCACCGACTTGGCGTCGGCGAGCGAGCGGGCCAGCTCACGCACCGGCTCCATGGTCTCGAGGACCTGCTCGACCTGCTTCGGCGCGTCGCCGAGCTCCTTGATGACCGCGAGGATCTCGTCGCCCCACTTGGTGCCGCGCACCTGGCCCAGGTACAGCGCGACCAGGTAGCAGGCGACCAGCTGGGTCAGGAAGGCCTTGGTCGAGGCGACCGCCACCTCGGGACCGGCGTGGGTGTACAGCACCGCGTCCGACTCGCGCGGGATGGTCGAGCCGTTGGTGTTGCAGATCGCCAGCACCTTGGCGCCCTGCTCGCGCGCGTGGCGCAGCGCCATCAGGGTGTCCATGGTCTCGCCGGACTGCGAGATGGCGATGACCAGCGTGCCGGGGCCCATGATCGGGTCGCGGTAGCGGAACTCCGAGGCCACCTCGACCTCGCACGGGATCCGGGTCCAGTGCTCGATCGCGTACTTGGCGATCATGCCCGCGTGGAAGGCGGTGCCGCAGGCGACGATGACGACCTTGTCGACCGAGCGCAGGTCGGCGTCCGACATCCGCAGCTCGTCGAGGGTGAGCCGGCCGTCGGTGCCGATCCGGCCGAGGAGGGTGTCGGCGACGGCCTTCGGCTGCTCGGCGATCTCCTTGAGCATGAAGTAGTCGTAGCCGCCCTTCTCGGCGGCCGAGGCGTCCCAGTCGACGTGGTACTCGCGCACGTCGGCCGGGGTGCCGTCGAAGTTCGTCACCGTGACGCTCTCGCGGCGCAGCTCGACGACCTGGTCCTGGCCCAGCTCGATCGCCTCGCGGGTGTGCGCGATGAACGCGGACACGTCGGAGGCGAGGAAGTTCTCGCCCTCGCCGCGCCCGACCACCAGCGGCGAGTTGCGACGGGCGCCGACCACCACGTCCGGGGCGTCGGCGTGCACGGCGACGAGGGTGAAGGCGCCCTCCAGCCGGCGGCAGACCGCGCGCATGGCCTCCGCGAGGTCGCCCTCGTACAGCTCGCCGAGCAGGTGCGCGACGACCTCGGTGTCCGTCTCCGAGCGGAGGGTGTGGCCGCGCTCGGCCAGCTCGGCCCGGAGCTGGGCGAAGTTCTCGATGATGCCGTTGTGGACCACGGCGACCTTGGCCGCGTCGTCCAGGTGGGGGTGGGCGTTGGCGTCCGTCGGACCGCCGTGGGTGGCCCAACGGGTGTGGCCGATACCGGTGGTGCCGCCGGGAAGAGGGGTCTCGGCGAGTGACTTCTCCAGGTTCGCGAGCTTGCCGGCCCGCTTGTCGGTGGCGAGGCTCCACTGCCCGTCGGAGCCGTGCACCTGCACCGCGACACCGGCGGAGTCGTAACCCCGGTACTCCAGTCGCTGCAGGCCTGCGATTACAACATCAAGGGCGGGCTGGGAGCCCACGTATCCAACAATTCCGCACATGCGTGCCAGCATAAGGGCGCTTCGGACGCCCCATTCGCACGGTTCGCCCACCGGCCGTGACCGACACCACAGCCACCGCGAACGGCGCTACGGCCCACAATGGAGCATGTGCTGACCGAACTCTGTACGCGGGGCGACATCACCCCCGGCCCCTCGCCGTCCCCCTACGTGGACCTCAGCCGGGCCGAGTGGAGCGCGCTGCGCGAGCGTACGCCGCTGCCACTGTCCGCGGAGGAGGTGGAACGGCTGCGGGGTCTCGGCACCGCACTCGACCTCGACGAGGTCCGGGACGTCTATCTGCCGCTGTCCCGGCTGCTGAACCTCTACATCCACGCCACCCACGACCTGCGCGGCGCGCTGGGCACCTTCCTGGACACCCCGGACACCGAACGCACCCGGACGCCGTTCATCATCGGGGTGGCCGGTTCGGTCGCGGTCGGCAAGTCCACCACCGCACGACTGCTCCAGGCGCTGCTGGCCCGCTGGCCGGAGCACCCCCGGGTCGAGCTGGTCACCACGGACGGGTTCCTGCTGCCGAACGCGGAGCTGCGCCGGCGCGGCCTGATGGCCCGCAAGGGCTTCCCCGAGTCGTACGACCGCCGGGCGCTGACCCGCTTCGTCGCGGATGTGAAGGCCGGCAAGGAGCGGGTCACCGCCCCGGTCTACTCGCACCTCGTCTACGACATCGTGCCGGACGAGCGCCTCACCGTGGAGCGCCCGGACATCCTCATCGTCGAGGGCCTGAACGTGCTCCAGCCGGCCCTGCCCGGCAGCGACGGGCGCACCCGCCTCGCGGTGGCCGACTACTTCGACTTCTCGATCTACGTCGACGCCCGCACCGACGACATCGAGAGCTGGTACCTGGACCGGTTCCGCAAGCTGCGGCAGACCGCGTTCCAGGACCCGAGCTCCTACTTCCGCCGCTTCACCGAGGTGCCGGAGGAGGAGGCGATGGAGTACGGCCGCCAGGTCTGGCGCACCATCAACCGTCCGAACCTGCTGGAGAACGTGCGGCCCACCCGCGGCCGCGCCACCCTGGTCCTGCAGAAGGGCTCGGACCACAAGGTCCGCCGGGCGCTGCTGCGCAAGCTCTGAGCGCACGCCGGAAGGCCCCCGCCGCGATCCTCCGCGGCGGGGGCCTTCCGGTGTCCGGGGCCGTCAGCCCAGCGAGCTGCGCACCGCCTCGGCGAGCGTCTCGGCGACGGACTGCGCCTGCGCCTCGTCGGCGGCCTCGACCATCACCCGGACCAGCGGCTCGGTGCCCGACGGACGCAGCAGCACCCGGCCGGTGGCACCCAGCTCGGCCTCGGCCGCGGCCACCGCGGCGGCCAGCTCCTCGCTGGTCCCGACCCGGCTCTTGTCGACGCCCTTGACGTTGATCAGCACCTGCGGCAGGCGGGTCATCACGGCGGCCAGGTCCGCCAGCGGCTGCTTGGTGGCGGCCAGCCGGGCACCCAGCATCAGGCCGGTCAGCGTCCCGTCGCCGGTGGTCGCGTGGTCCAGCAGGATGACGTGGCCGGACTGCTCGCCGCCCAGCGCGAAGCCGTGCTCCTTCATCGCCTCCAGCACGTACCGGTCGCCGACCGAGGTCTCGACCAGGTCGATGCCCTCGCGCTCCATCGCCAGCTTGAAGCCCAGGTTGGACATCACGGTGGCGACGGCGGTGTTGCGGCGCAGCGTGCCGGCCTCCTTCATGGCGACGGCCAGGATCGCGATGATCTGGTCGCCGTCGACCTCGTCGCCGGCCGCGTCGGCGGCCAGGCAGCGGTCGGCGTCGCCGTCCAGGGCGATCCCGAGGTCCGCCGAGTACTCGCGCATGGCAGTGCGCAGCCGGTCCAGGTGGGTGGAGCCGACACCGTCGTTGATGTTGAGGCCGGTGGGCTCGGCGCCCAGGGTGTGCACGACCTCGGCACCGGCCCGGGCGAAGGCCTCGGGGGCGACGTACGCGGCCGCGCCGTGCGCGCCGTCGATGACGACCCGGATGCCGTCCAGGCGGTTGGGCAGCACGCCGATGAGGTGGGCGACGTACTTGTCGAAGCCCTCGGTGTACTCGCGGACCCGGCCGACGGCGGCGCCGGTCGGACGGTTCCAGTCCTCACCGCCCGCCGCGTGCTTGTGGAAATGGGCCTCGATGGCGTCCTCGATGCGGTCGTCCAGCTTGTGGCCGCCGCGGGCGAGGAACTTGATGCCGTTGTCCGGCATGGCGTTGTGGCTGGCGGACAGCATCACGCCGAAGTCGGCGCCGAGCGCGCCGGTGAGGTAGGCCACCGCCGGGGTGGGGAGCACTCCGACCCGCAGTACGTCGACGCCGGCGCTCGCCAGGCCCGCGATGACCGCGGCCTCCAGGAACTCGCCCGAGGCGCGCGGGTCACGGCCGACGACCGCGACCGGCCGGTGGCCGTCGAAGGCCCCCGCCTCACCGAGCACGTGCGCCGCCGCGACCGACAGACCGAGCGCCAGCTCCGCCGTCAGCCCCTGGTTGGCCACACCGCGCACACCGTCCGTACCGAAGAGTCGTCCCATTGTCCCGTCCTCACATCGCCGCAATGCCTTGCAGTGAATCCGATCGAATCCCCGGCCTCCGCACAATGGCCGGGGAACACGACGCCCCGGAGTACACGGGGTACTCCGGGGCGTATGGAGCGCGTCCGGGGGCGTACACCACCAGGGCGGTGCGCACCCCCGGGGGCGCAATTAGCGCTTGCTGTACTGCGGCGCCTTGCGGGCCTTCTTGAGACCGGCCTTCTTGCGCTCGACGGCGCGGGCGTCACGCATCAGGAAGCCGGCCTTCTTGAGGGCGGCGCGGTTGTTGTCCACGTCCGCCTCGTTCAGGGCACGGGCGACACCGAGGCGCAGCGCGTAGGCCTGACCGGAGACGCCGCCACCCGAGATGCGGGCGACAACGTCGTAACGGCCGTCCAGCTCGAGGAGCTTGAAGGGCTCGTTCACGGTCTGCTGGTGCACCTTGTTGGGGAAGTAGTTCTCCAGGGTGCGACCGTTGATCTTCCACTGCCCGGTGCCCGGGACGATGCGCACGCGGGCGATCGCCTCCTTGCGACGGCCGAGGCCGGCGCCGGGGACGGCCTCGCCGAAGCGGCCGGCCAGGGACTCGGAGGTGTAGTTCTCCTCGGAGGTGTACTCGCCCTCGACGACAGTCTCGTCGAACTCGACCTCAAGGGTTTCAGTGGTCTCGGCCACGATGTTCCTCAGCTCTTTTCAGTGATGGGGGGCTTGGTGGCCGGAATTACTGCGCGACCTGGGTGATCTCGAACGGCACCGGCTGCTGCGCAGCGTGCGGGTGCTGGTCGCCCGAGTAGACCTTCAGCTTCGAGAGCATCTGGCGGCCCAGGGTGTTCTTGGGGATCATGCCCTTGATGGCCTTCTCGACGGCCTTCTCCGGGTTGTTCGCCAGGAGGTCGTCGTAGCGGACCGAGCGGAGACCGCCCGGGAAGCCGCTGTGGCGGTAAGCCAGCTTCTGGGTCTTCTTGTTGCCCGACAGGTGCACCTTGTCGGCGTTGATGATGATGACGAAGTCACCAGTGTCAACGTGCGGCGCGTAGATCGCCTTGTGCTTACCCCGGAGGAGGTTGGCGGCCTGGGAGGCCAGACGGCCGAGCACGACGTCGGTCGCGTCGATGACGTGCCACTGACGCTGGACGTCGCCGGGCTTGGGGCTGTACGTACGCACGGTCGTATGCCTTCGCTTTTCAGTGAGTGAGTCCTGACAGGAGCACCTGGAGGAGGGATCAGCCTGGCCGCCTTGGACGCAATTCAAGGGGGAGCCGCTGGTCGTCGACCTGATGTCTCCGGCGTACCGACCTCTCACGTGAGATAGAGCGAGCCAATACGCACATCAAGCGCCCAGGCTACCGGGCCGGACGGGGACGGTCAAAATCCTCCCCGCCGGAACGGTCTCCCGGGCCCCTGATCAGCGGTCCCGCTCGACCCGGCTGACGTCCCAGACCGGCTCCGGGGACTCGTAGACCCGGCCGTCCGCGCCGAAGACCAGGAAACGGTCGAAGGTCCGGGCGAACCACCGGTCGTGGGTGACGCACAGCACAGTGCCGTCGAAGGCCTCCAGCCCGGCCTGCAGCGCCTCGGCGCTCTCCAGGTCCAGGTTGTCGGTCGGCTCGTCGAGCAGCAGCGCGGTGACGCCGGACAGCTCCAGCTTGAGAATCATCAGCCGGGCCTGCTGCCCGCCGGAGAGCGACTCGAACTTCTGCTCCTCCTGCCGGTCCAGCTCGTACCGGCGCAGCACGCCCATCGCGGCGCCGCGGCCGAGCGCGTGCTCCTCCTCGACGATCGAGCGGACGGTGCGGCCCAGCAGCTCCGGGTGGGCGTGGGTCTGCCGGAAGTGGCCCGGCACCACCCGGGCGCCGAGCTTCCAGGCCCCGGTGTGGGCCACCGTGCCGTCGCCCGCCAGCAGCCGCAGGAAGTGCGACTTGCCGGAGCCGTTGGACCCCAGCACCCCGACCCGCTCGCCGTAGAAGACCTCCAGGTCGAAGGGCTTCATCAGACCGGTGAGCTCCAGTTGCTCCATGGTGAAGGCGCGCACCCCGGTGCGCCCGCCCTTGAGCCGCATCGTGATGCTCTGCTCGCGCGGCGGGGCCTCGGGCGGGCCGGCGTCCTCGAACTTCTTCAGCCTGGTCTGGGCGGCCGAGTAGCGGGAGGCCATGTCGTGGCTGACCGAGGCGGCCTGGCGCAGGTTGACGACGAGCTTCTTGAGCTTGGCGTGCTCCTCGTCCCAGCGGCGGCGCAGTTCCTCGAAGCGCTCGAACCGGGCCTTGCGGGCCTCGTGGAAGGAGTCGAACCCGCCGCCGTGCACCCAGACGCTGGAGCCGGCCGCGCCGGACTCGACGCTGATGATCTTCTCGGCGGTCCGGGACAGCAGTTCGCGGTCGTGGGAGATGAACAGCACGGTCTTAGGGGTGGCCCGGATGGCCTCCTCCAGCCAGCGCTTGCCCGGGACGTCCAGGTAGTTGTCCGGCTCGTCGAGCAGCAGCACCTCCTCGGGGCCGCGCAGCAGCGCCTCCAGCACGAGCCGCTTCTGCTCGCCGCCGGAGAGCGTGTTCAGGCCGCGCCACTGGGCCTTGTCGAAGGGCATCCCCAGGGCGGCCGTGGTGCAGACGTCCCAGTCGGTCTCGTAGTCGTAGCCGCCGACGTCGGCCCAGTCGGAGAGCGCCTGGGCGTAGGCCATCTGCGTCTTCTCGTCGTCCTGGGCGATCATCGCCAGCTCGGCGGCGTCGACCGCGCGGGCGGCCTTGGCGATCCGCGCGGGGGCGACGGAGACCAGCAGGTCGCGCACCGAGGCGTCGGCGGGCAGCGCGCCCGGGCCCTCCTGCTCGTCGCCGGCCTTCTTCTGCTCCTCGCGGCCGGTGGTGCCGACGAACTGGCGCATCACGCCGAGCCCGCCGCTGATCGTCACCGAGCCGCCGTGCGGCTGGAGGTCGCCCGCGATCATGCGCAGCAGCGTGGTCTTGCCCGCGCCGTTGGCGCCGACCAGTGCGACGGCCGCGCCCTCCCCCACCCGGAAGGACGCGTCGTCGAACAGCACCCGCCCGTCCGGCAGGTAGTACTCCAGGTGCGAAATCTCGACGTGTCCCATGGGGGAGATTGTCCCAAGCCGCCGCCCCGGACCCAAATGGATTAGGTGGTGCCGGGGCCTGACGGGGCGGTGGAGCCGAGCGGGGCGTCGGGGACCGGCGGGGTGCCGGGGAGGGTGCGCATCCGGCGGGCGGCGCGGTTGCGCTCGGCGAGCTGTTCGTCGGCCGGGTAGCCGACCTCCTCCAGGGTCAGCCCGTACGGCCGGATCACGTTGACGGCGGAGTTGCGCACACCGCCGGCCAGCACCTCGCCGGGGAACTCCACCGGCCGGTGGCCGTCGCCGACCAGCAGCATCGCGCCGACCAGGGCGCGCACCATGTTGTGGCAGAAGGCGTCGGCCCGCACGGTGGCGACCGCGAGCGAGCCCTCCTGGGACGCGTAGCCGTCCACCGGGACCCGGTCCCAGCGCAGCTCCAGCAGGGTGCGGATGGTGGTCGCGCCCTCGCGCTTCTTGCAGTACGCCGCGAAGTCGTGCTCGCCCAGCAGCAGCCGGGCGGCGGCGTTCATCCGGTCCAGGTCGAGCGGCCGGTCGTGCCAGAGCACGTGGCCGCGCAGCAGCGGGTCGACCCCGCCGGGGTGGTCCGCGACCCGGTAGGCGTAGCGGCGCCAGATCGCCGAGAAGCGGGCGTCGAAGCCGGCCGGGGCCTCGCCCACCCGGTAGATCCGGACGTCACCGGGCAGCCGCCCGGCCAGCCGGCGCATCAGCTTCTCCCGGTGCGCCTCCCACAGCTCGGCCGGCAGGTCGACGTGGGCGACCTGGCCGCGGGCGTGCACACCGGCGTCGGTGCGGCCGGCCACGGTGAGCGGGTGGAGCTCCTGGCTGCGGGTGACGATCTGCAGCGCGGTCTCGATCTCCTCCTGGACCGTCCGCCGGCCGCCCTTCTGCCGGGCCCAGCCGGAGAACTCGGCGCCGTGGTACGCGAGGTCCAGCCGGACCCGGACGTACCCGTCGGCCGGGCCGTCCTTCACCGGCGGCCGCTCGGCGCAATCGTTGACCACTGCTCTCCACTCCCTGGACATAGAGGCTGGCTGGACGAAGAAGCTGGACAAAGAGGAACGGGCCCGCTCCCCCACGGATGGGGAAGCGGGCCCGCAACACACCTGGTGGGTGTCAGGCCTGCTCGGCGGCCTCGGCCTCGTCGGCCTTGGGGGCCTCGACCTTGGCCTCGTCGGCCTCCTTGACGGCGCGCTTGGTGGCGGCCTCGGCCTCGCCGACGGCGGTCTGCGCGACGGTCAGCGCCTCGACCAGCTCGATCACGGCCATCGGGGCGTTGTCGCCACGACGGGGACCGATCTTGGTGATACGGGTGTAGCCACCCGGGCGGTTCTCGTAGCGCGGCGCGATCTCGGTGAAGAGGGTGTGCAGCACCGAGATGTCGGTGATGGTCTTGCGCACCAGGCGACGGTTGTGGATGTCGCCCTTCTTCGCCTTGGTGATCAGCTTCTCCGCCAGCGGGCGCATCCGACGGGCCTTGGCCTCGGTCGTGGTGATGCGGCCGTACTGGAACAGCTCACGGCACAGACCGGCGAGCAGCAGCGGCTCGTGGTGCGGGCCGCCGCCGAGGCGGGCACCCTTGGTGGGACGCGGCATGGAATTACTCCTCGAATCTCCGACTGCGGCCGTACCAGGTACCGCAGCGGGCGTACGGACACTGTGTCCGCACGACTTTCACGACGACGGGGGCGGTTCCGGGGAACCGCCCCCGCGGTCAAGTCTCTCAGTACTGCTCGGTCTCCGCGTAACCCGCGTCGTCCAGGTCGTCGGCGCCGAAGGCGTCGGCGGCGGCGGTCGGGTCGAACCCGGGCGGGCTGTCCTTGAGGGCCAGGCCCATGCCGGCCAGCTTCGCCTTGACCTCGTCGATCGACTTCGCACCAAAGTTGCGGATGTCGAGCAGGTCGGCCTCGGAGCGGGCGACGAGCTCACCCACGGTGTGGATGCCCTCGCGCTTGAGGCAGTTGTACGACCGAACGGTGAGCTCGAGCTCCTCGATCGGCAGCGCCAGGTCGGCGGCCAGGGCGGCGTCCGTCGGGGACGGGCCCATGTCGATGCCCTCGGCGTCGATGTTCAGCTCACGGGCGAGGCCGAACAGCTCCACCAGGGTCTTGCCGGCCGAGGCCATGGCGTCGCGCGGACGCATGGCGGGCTTGGTCTCGACGTCGACGATCAGCTTGTCGAAGTCGGTGCGCTGCTCGACACGGGTCGCCTCGACCTTGTAGGTGACCTTCAGCACGGGGCTGTAGATCGAGTCGACCGGGATGCGGCCGATCTCCTGGCCGGAGGCCTTGTTCTGGACGGCGGAGACGTAGCCGCGACCGCGCTCGACGGTCAGCTCCATCTCCAGCTTGCCCTTGCCGTTCAGCGTGGCGAGGATCAGCTCGGGGTTGTGCACCTCGACACCGGCCGGGGGCGCGATGTCGGCGGCGGTGACGACACCCGGGCCCTGCTTGCGCAGGTACATCACGACCGGCTCGTCGTGCTCCGAGGAGACGACCAGCTGCTTGATGTTGAGGATGAGGTCGGTCACGTCCTCCTTGACGCCCGGCACGGTGGTGAACTCGTGCAGGACACCGTCGACGCGGATGCTGGTGACAGCGGCACCCGGGATCGAGGAGAGGAGCGTGCGGCGCAGGGAGTTGCCGAGGGTGTAGCCGAAGCCCGGCTCGAGCGGCTCGATCACGAACCGCGAGCGGAACTCGTCGACGACCTCTTCGGTCAGCGAGGGGCGCTGAGCGATCAGCATGGTGTGGATCCTCCTGAAGATCTTCGGCACCCACTATTTGATGCCGAACAGAACCAGCGTACGGGGTCCCGTCCGAAACGGGACCCCGTACGAGGTTTAAAACGTGGACTGCGAGCCCGAAGGCGCTGCGTCAGACGCGGCGGCGCTTCGGCGGACGGCAGCCGTTGTGCGGGGTGGGGGTGACGTCCTGGATCGAGCCGACCTCCAGGCCGGTGGCCTGGAGCGAACGGATCGCGGTCTCGCGGCCGGAGCCCGGACCCTTCACGAAGACGTCAACCTTGCGCATGCCGTGCTCCTGCGCGCGACGGGCAGCGGCCTCGGCGGCCATCTGCGCGGCGAACGGGGTGGACTTGCGCGAGCCCTTGAAGCCGACGTGGCCGGCGGAGGCCCAGGAGATCACGTTGCCTGAGGGGTCGGTGATCGAAACGATGGTGTTGTTGAACGTGCTCTTGATGTGCGCGTGGCCGTGAGCGACGTTCTTCTTTTCCTTGCGGCGGATCTTCTTCGCGCCGGCAGCCTGACGACCCTTGGGGGGCATAAGTCTGTTCTCCTACTGAGGTGGTCGGTCCGCTGACCCGCGGGCCGGAGGGATGTCCGGTTACGGGACGGACTACTTCTTGCCCGGCTTCTTCTTACCGGCGATCGCGCGACGCGGGCCCTTGCGGGTACGCGCGTTGGTGTGGGTGCGCTGACCGCGGACCGGCAGGCCGCGGCGGTGACGCAGACCCTCGTAGCAGCCGATCTCGACCTTGCGGCGGATGTCGGCGGCCACCTCGCGGCGGAGGTCACCCTCGACCGTGAAGTTGGCGTCGATGTACTGGCTCAGCTTGACCAGGTCTTCCTCGGCGATGTCGCGAACGCGGACATCGGGGCTGACACCGGTCTCGGCGAGGGTCTGCTGGGCGCGGGTACGGCCGATGCCGTACACGTAGGTGAGGGCGATCTCGATCCGCTTCTCACGGGGGAGATCAACGCCGGCGAGGCGTGCCATTCAAGGCTCCTGTGTTTCTTCAGAGGTCTGGCGAGCCACCTACTCCGACACCTCACGGTGAGGGAGCCCCGGCCTCTGACCGGGGGCGGCAGTCCGTCCTGGACGGATCGGGTGGCCCGCTTATGACGTTTTTCGCGTCGCGCGAAGTACTACGAGAAATGCGGGAGAGAGATCAGCCCTGGCGCTGCTTGTGGCGCAGGTTGTCGCAGATCACCATGACCCGGCCGTGACGGCGGATCACCTTGCACTTGTCGCAGATCTTCTTGACGCTCGGCTTGACCTTCATGCTTCAGGTTCTCCGGGTCTAGATCTGGCGTTCTTACTTGTAGCGGTAGACGATCCGGCCACGCGTCAGGTCGTAGGGGCTGAGCTCCACCACGACCCGGTCGTCCGGCAGGATGCGGATGTAGTGCATGCGCATCTTGCCACTGATGTGCGCGAGGACCTTGTGACCGTTCTGCAGCTCGACCTTGAACATCGCGTTCGGAAGAGACTCGATCACGGTGCCCTCGATCTCAATGGCGCCTTGCTTCTTAGCCATGAACTGCGAGATCCACCTTCCGGGACCGGCTACCGTATGCGGCACGCTCGTGCGAACCTGGGTCCACCCCGACCCCGACGAGGGGGAAGAGGGCGTGCTGGAGCACGCTACGAGTGAGCCGACGGTCCATCCTACGCCAGCGCGGGGGATGCACCAAAACGGGGGCTCCGGTCAGCGGCCGGTCGTGGCGGCCGGAACGACCGGGACGGCCAGCGGGTCGACGTGGGCGGTGCAGGCGGAGCAGCGGCGGGCGGCCTCGGGGATCTCGGTCAGGCACTCCGGGCAGGGACGCTTCGGGGTCTTCGGCTTCTTCGGCATGTAGCGGGCGGTGGCCTTGGTCACCGGCAGGACCACGCAGAAGTAGAGCACCGCGGCGGTCATGAAGAACGCGATCAGCACGTTGAGGAACTGGCCGTACGGGAAGGTCACTCCGGCGATGGTGGCCTTGTAGGAGCCGAAGTCGCCGGCGGCACCGACCACCACACCCACCAGCGGGGTGAGGAAGGCGGACACGAAGCCGGTCACCACGCCGGTGAACGCGGCGCCGATGACCACACCGACCGCCATGTCGACGACGTTGCCGCGCATCATGAAGTCGCGGAATCCCTTGAACACTGCACTCTCCTCGCTCGAAGCCACTGCCAGCGCATAAAAATAGGACAAAAGCCCTGGAGGTCCAAACCTCCAGGGCTCCGCGTCCTTCGCCGGGCCGGTGGCCGGCCCGGTCCGCTACACGCCGAGCGGGTCCGGCGCGGCCGTGACACCCAGCCTGGCCAGCATCTCCTTGCCGCCGTCGAAGGCGGTGAGCACCAGCGGGCCCTCCTCGGTGACCGCCACCGAGTGCTCCCAGTGCGAGGCCCAGGTGCCGTCGTTGGTGACCACGGTCCAGTCGTCCTCCAGCACCTTGGTGTGCGGGGTGCCGAGCGAGACCATCGGCTCGATCGCCAGCACGGTGCCGGGGATCAGCTTCATGCCCTTGCCCCGGCCGCGCTCGACGTAGTTCAGCACGTGCGGCTCCATGTGCATCGCGGTGCCGATGCCGTGGCCGCCGTAGCCCTCGGTGATGCCCCACTTGCCCTTGGGCGGCAGCGGCTGGCGGCGGACGAAGCCCTCGATCGCCTTGGAGACGTCGACCAGGCGGTTGCCCTTCTTCATCTGGGCGATGCCGGCCCACATCGAGCCCTCGGTGACCCGGCTCAGCATCTCCACCTCGGGGCTCACCTCGCCGACCGCGACCGAGATCGCCGCGTCGCCGTGCCAGCCGTCCAGGATCGCGCCGCAGTCGATCGAGATGAGGTCGCCCTCCTGGAGCACCCGGTCACCGGGGATGCCGTGCACGACCTCGTTGTTCACCGAGGCGCAGATCACGCCCGGGAACCACAGGCCGCCGTGGTCCGCCCGGAAGTTCGAGGTCGCACCGTGGTCGGTGATGACCTTGTCCGCGATGTCGTTGAGCTCCTGGGTGGTGATTCCCGGGGCGACCGCCTCGCGGCACGCCTTGAGCGCCTCGGCGACGACCAGCCCGGCCGCTCGCATCTTCGCGATCTGCTCGGGGGTCTTGATCTCCACCATCTGGGTCACGCCTTCCTTGGGTTCCCGCGCGGTCCTTGCCGGCGGCCGTGCACTCGTTCCACCGTACGACGCCGTACGGCCGCGCTGCCCGTGGGCGGGCAGCGCGGCCGTACGTACGTCGCTGAAAAAACTCAGCTGTCCTGCTTCAGCGCCTCGATCGCGCGGGCGGTGACCTCGTCCACCTTGCCGAGCGCGGGGATCGTGGCGATCAGACCCTGCTGGCGGTAGTAGTCGATGATCGGCTCGGTCTCCGTGTGGTAGACCTCGAGCCGGGTCCGCACCTTGTCCTCGGTGTCGTCCGAACGCTGGTACAGCTCGCCGCCGCACTCGTCGCAGACCCCGGCGGCCTTCGGCGGGTTGTAGTCCACGTGGAACACGTGGCCCCCGTCGTTGCGGCACAGCCGGCGGCCGGCGATCCGGCGGACGACCTCGTCCTCGGGGACCTCGAGGTCCAGCACGCCGTCCAGCGCGATGCCCTGCTCGGCGAGGAACTCGTCCAGCGCCTTCGCCTGGCCCAGGTTGCGCGGGAAACCGTCCAGCAGGAAGCCGTTGGCGGCGTCCTCCTGGAGCATGCGGTCCTTGGCCATCCCGATGGTGACCTCGTCGGGCACCAGGCGGCCCGCGTCCATGTAGCTCTTGGCCTCGACACCCAGCGGGGTGCCCTGGCCGATGTTGGCGCGGAACAGGTCGCCGGTCGAGATGTGGGGGATGGACAGGGTCTTGGCGAGGAGGTGCGCCTGAGTACCCTTCCCGGCCCCGGGGGGTCCGACGAGGACGATACGCATCAGCGGAGGAACCCTTCGTAATTGCGCTGCTGGAGCTGGCTCTCGATCTGCTTCACAGTTTCGAGTCCGACGCCGACGACGATGAGCACGCTGGTGCCGCCGAACGGGAAGTTGGTCTGCTGTCCGAAGGCGACCAGGGCGATCATCGGGATCAACGCGATCAGGCCCAGGTAGAGCGAACCCGGCCACGTGATGCGGGTGAGCACGTAGTTCAGGTACTCGGCCGTCGGGCGGCCGGCCCGGATGCCCGGGATGAACCCACCATACTTCTTCATGTTGTCGGCAACTTCTTCGGGGTTGAAGGAGATCGCGACGTAGAAGAAGGCGAAGAAGACGATCAGCAGGAAGTACGTGGCCATGTAGACCGGGTGGTCACCGCGGACGAAGTGCTTGGTGATCCAGACCGCCCAGCTCGACTGACTGTTGGTCAGCTGAACCACCAGGGCGGGGATGTACAGCAGCGACGAGGCGAAGATGACCGGGATGACACCGGCCTGGTTCACCTTGAGCGGGATGTAGGTCGACGTCCCGCCGAAGGCCCGACGGCCGATCATCCGCTTCGCGTACTGGACCGGGATCCGGCGCTGCGCCTGCTCGACGAAGATGACGAGCATCACAACGATGACGCCGATCGCGATGACCGAGAGGAACTCGACCCAGCCGCCGCCGATGGTGCCGGACTGCTTGATCGCCCACATCGAGGTGGGGAACTGCGCCGCGATCGAGGTGAAGATCAGCAGCGACATGCCGTTGCCGATGCCCCGGTCGGTGATGAGCTCGCCGAGCCACATGATCACCGTGGTGCCGGCGGTCATGGTCAGGACCATCACGGCGATCCGGAACACCCCGGTGTCCGGGACGATCTGGTTGGCGTAGACGCACCCGGAGAAGAGGGCGCCGCTGGACGCGGTCGCCACGATCCCGGTGCCCTGGAGCACCGCCAGCGCGATGGTGAGGTAACGGGTGTACTGGGTGATCTTCGCCTGGCCGGCCTGCCCCTCCTTCTTCAGCGCCTCGAGTCGTGGGATCACGACCGTGAGGAGCTGGAGGATGATGCTCGCCGTGATGTACGGCATGATGCCGAGGGCGAAGATCGTCAACTGGAGCAGAGCGCCGCCGGAGAACAGGTTCACCAGGCCGAAGAGCCCGTTGTTCTTGGTCTCCTTGATGCAGGCGTGAACCGCCTCGAAGTCGACCCCGGGTACGGGAACGTGCGAGCCCAGCCGGAACAGCACCATGATGCCCAGCGTGAACAGCAGCTTCTTGCGCAGGTCGGGCGTCTGGAACGCCCGCGCGAACGCACTGAGCACGGTGCCTCCTGCGCCTCCCGCACGTCGTCGGCGGGAGGGTCGGTCCTGGAATGGGGAGTTTGCGGTTCGGGCCCCGTACAGACGGCACAGGCGAGCCTGCGCGCAGCCTACAAGGGAACTCCACGGACTCTAACAGTGCACGGCCACTCGAAAGAAGCGCGTACGCCCTCTCCCCCACTCATGGGGTACGGGATGCCCGGTTTTGCCACACAAAAGAACGAGAGCCCGTTCACCGCAATCCGTACCGCCCCGGGGCGGGGAAAGTCCGGAAAAGGCGTGAGCCCCGCGCTTCCCGGAACGGGAAACGCGGGGCTCACGAAGTCAGCGGGCTCAGACGAGCTCGGTGACGGTGCCGCCAGCGGCGACGATCTTCTCGGTGGCGGAGCCGGAGACGGCGTCCACCGTCACCTGCAGGGCGACCGAGATCTCGCCGGTGCCGAGCACCTTGACGAGGGAGTTCTTGCGAACCGCGCCCTTGGCGACCAGGTCCTCGACCGTGACCTCTCCACCCTGCGGGTAGAGCTCGGCCAGCTTGTCGAGGTTGACGACCTGGAACGTGATCTTGAACGGGTTCTTGAAGCCCTTCAGCTTCGGCAGGCGCATGTGGAGCGGCATCTGGCCACCCTCGAAGCGCTGCGGAACCTGGTAGCGGGCCTTGGTGCCCTTGGTACCACGACCAGCGGTCTTACCCTTGGACGCCTCACCACGACCCACACGGATCTTGTCGGTCTTGGCACCCGGGGCGGGACGCAGGTTGTGGATCTTGATCGGGTTCTCGCCCATGATCAGTCCACCTCCTCAACCGTCACGAGGTGACGAACGGTCTGGGCCATCCCACGGATCTCGGGACGGTCCTCCTTCACCACGACGTCGTGCATGCGCTTGAGACCGAGCGAACGCAGGGTGTCACGGTGATTCTGCTTGCTGCCGATGTACGACTTGGTCTGCGTGATCTTGAGGCGAGCCATCAGGCGCTCACCCCAGCAGCACGCGCCCGCAGCAGAGCGGCGGGGGCCACGTCCTCCAGCGGCAGGCCACGACGGGCGGCGATCTCCTCGGGGCGCACGAGGCCCTTCAGAGCGGCCACGGTGGCGTGCACGATGTTGATCGCGTTGTCCGAGCCGAGCGACTTCGACAGGATGTCGTGGATGCCGGCGCACTCCAGGACGGCGCGCACCGGACCACCGGCGATAACACCGGTACCGGGGGCGGCGGGCTTCAGGAGCACAACGCCGGCGGCCTTCTCACCCTGGATCGGGTGGGGGATGGTGCCCTGGATACGGGGGACCTTGAAGAAGTTCTTCTTGGCCTCCTCAACACCCTTGGCGATGGCGGCCGGAACCTCCTTCGCCTTCCCGTAACCGACACCCACGGTGCCGTCGCCATCGCCCACCACGACCAGCGCGGTGAAGGAGAAACGACGACCACCCTTGACAACCTTGGCGACACGGTTGATCGCGACGACGCGCTCGACGTAAGCGGTCTTCTCGACGGCGGGGGCGTTGCCCCGGTCGTCACGCTTACGGTCGCGCCGCTCGCCACCGGTGCCGCCGCCGGCGCCGCTACCGCGGCGCTGGGGTCCAGCCATTGGAATTACCTCTCTCGATTACGTCCGCCGACAGAGTCGACGAGCGGCTTAGAAGTCGAGCCCGGCCTCGCGGGCCGCGTCCGCCAGGGCGGCGATGCGGCCGGCGTACCGGTTGCCCGCGCGGTCGAAGACGACCGACTCGATGCCGGCAGCCTTGGCGCGCTCGGCGACCAGGCTCCCGACCTTCTTGGCCAGCTCGGTCTTGTCGCCCTCGGCGCCCTTGATGGACACGTCGAGGGTGGACGCCGACGCCAGGGTGTGACCCTTGGCGTCGTCGATGACCTGGGCGACCATGTGGCGGTTCGAACGGGTCACCACGAGGCGCGGACGCACCTCGGTGCCGGTGACGCGCTTGCGAACCCGGATCGCGCGGCGCTTGCGAGCGGCGCTCTTGTAGGCGTTGCCCTTGCCGATCTTGACAGAGACACTCATCGCTTACTTACCACTCTTTCCGACCTTGCGGCGGATAACCTCGCCCGCGTACTTGACACCCTTGGCCTTGTACGGGTCGGGCTTGCGCAGCTTGCGGATCTTCGCGGCGACCTCGCCGACCTTCTGCTTGTCGATGCCGTCCACGTGGAACTTGGTGGCCGACTCGACGACGAAGGAGATGCCCTCGGGCGCCTCGACGAGGATCGGGTGGCTGTAGCCCAGCTGGAACTCCATGTCGGAGCCCTTCGCCAGAACTCGGTAGCCGACACCGCTGATCTCCAGCGACTTGCGGTAGCCCGCGGTCACACCGGTGATCATGTTCGCCACCAGCGTGCGGGTCAGGCCGTGCAGGGCCTTCGACTGACGCTCGTCGTTGGGGCGGGTGACAGCCAGAATGCCGTCCTCGCCCTTGCCGATCTCGATCGGCGCGGCGACGACGTGGGTGAGGGAGCCCTTCGGACCCTTCACCGAGACCGTCTGGCCATCGATGGTGACGTCCACGCCAGCGGGGACCTGGATGGGCAGCCGTCCAATGCGCGACATTGCTGTACCTCCGTTTCCCGAATTACCAGACGTAGGCGAGAACTTCTCCGCCTACGCCCTTCTTGGCGGCCTGCTTGTCGGTCAGGAGGCCGGAGGACGTGGAGATGATCGCCACGCCCAGGCCGCCGAGAACCTTCGGCAGGTTGGTGGACTTTGCGTAAACGCGCAGACCCGGCTTGCTGATGCGCTTGATGCCGGCAATGGAGCGCTCACGGTTGGGGCCGAACTTGAGCTCGATGGTCAGCTTCTTGCCGACCTCGCCCTCAACCGGCTCCTCAACCTTGTAGGAGGAGATGTACCCCTCCTGCTGCAGGATCTCGGCGACGTGCGCCTTGATCTTGCTGGCCGGCATCGCCACGGAGTCGTGGTACGCCGAGTTCGCGTTACGCAGACGCGTGAGCATGTCTGCGATGGGGTCGGTCATGGTCATGATGGCCTCAGGCCTCTCTCGCCGCGGTTTCTCCGCGCCAGGTCCCCCTGCCGGACTCTTCCGAGTTCGTCAGGGGCACAAGCGCAGGGGACCTGCGACGTCGTAAGACTGGGTGCGAGCCCTCTCGCAAGAGGGCCACGGGCATCCATGGGGAAGCCGTGGCAGGGGGCCCGACCCCACTACCTTACGGGACTCCGTACGGCAGGCCCAAAACGGGCCGGTGTGGGATCGGGCACCTCTGCTTCGCTGGGTGCCCAGGGCACCTGGCTGACCTCGCGGAGGAGGACTACCAGGAGCTCTTGGTCACGCCCGGCAGCTCGCCGCGGTGCGCCATCTCACGGAGGCAGACACGGCAGAGGCCGAACTTGCGGTACACCGAGTGCGGACGGCCGCAGCGCTGGCACCGGGTGTAGGCCCGGACGCCGAACTTCGGCTTCCGCTCGGCCTTCGCGATGAGGGACTTCTTCGCCATTGGCTCACGCCTCCTTGAACGGGAAGCCCAGAGCACGCAGGAGCGCCCGGCCCTCGTCGTCGGTCTGAGCGGTGGTCACGACGGTGATGTCCATACCGCGCTGACGGTCGACCTTGTCCTGGTCGATCTCGTGGAACATAACCTGCTCGGTCAGACCGAAGGTGTAGTTGCCACGGCCGTCGAACTGCTTCGGCGAGAGGCCGCGGAAGTCACGGATTCGCGGCAGGGCCAGCGAAACCAGACGGTCCAGGAACTCCCACATGCGGTCACCGCGGAGGGTGACGTGGGTGCCGATCGGCTGGCCCTCGCGCAGCTTGAACTGCGCGATGGACTTGCGAGCCTTGGTCACGGCCGGCTTCTGGCCGGTGATCGCGGTGAGGTCGCGGATCGCGCCCTCGATCAGCTTGCTGTCACGGGCGGCCTCGCCGACACCCATGTTGACGACGACCTTGACCAGGCCGGGCGTCAGCATGACGTTCTCGTACGAGAACTGCTCCTGCAGCTGACCCTTGATCTCGGAGTTGTAACGCTCCTTGAGACGGGGGGTCACCTTCTCAACAGTCGTCTCAGACATCAGATGTCCTCACCGGTTCGCTTGGCAACGCGGATCTTGTTGCCCTCGTCGTCGAAGCGGTAGCCAACGCGGGTGACGACCTTCTTGCCGTCCTTCTCCACGACCAGCTGGACGTTGGAGACGTGCACCGGGGCCTCGACGGTGACAATGCCACCCTGGGTGCCCGGACCCGGCTTGGTGTGCTTCTTGACCCGGTTGACACCCTCGACCAGGACCTTGTTCTCGGCGGGCATGGCCTGGATGACCTTGCCCTGCTTGCCGCGGTCCTTGCCGGTGATGACCTGGACCAGGTCACCCTTCTTGATCTTCATGCTGTTCGCCATGAGTTAGAGCACCTCCGGCGCAAGCGAGATGATCTTCATGAACTTCTTGTCACGCAGCTCGCGGCCCACCGGGCCGAAGATGCGGGTACCGCGCGGGTCGCCATCGGTGTTCTTGAGGACGACAGCGGCGTTCTCGTCGAACCGGATGTACGAACCGTCGGGACGACGGCGCGACTTCACGGTGCGGACGACGACGCACTTGACGACGTCACCCTTCTTGACCGAACCGCCGGGGATCGCGTCCTTGACGGTCGCGACGATGACGTCCCCGATGCCGGCGTAGCGGCGACCGGAACCACCGAGAACGCGGATGCAAAGGATTTCCTTCGCGCCCGTGTTGTCGGCGACTCGCAGTCGCGACTCCTGCTGGATCACAGCTTTCTCCTGATCGTCAACGAGAGCTGACGGGCCGGCCGCTGCTCACACCGGCGTCCACGAGGGACCTGGTGCACATACGGCCGTACCGCATCAACTTCGTTACTTGGCCTTCTCGAGGATCTCGACGACGCGCCAGCGCTTCGTCGCGGACAGCGGGCGGGTCTCCGCGAGGAGGACCCGGTCGCCGATGCCGCAGGCGTTCGCCTCGTCGTGCGCCTTCAGCTTGTTCGTACGGCGGATGACCTTGCCGTACAGAGCGTGCTTGACGCGGTCCTCGACGGCGACGACGACGGTCTTGTCCATCTTGTCGCTGACGACGAGACCCTCACGGGTCTTGCGGAAACCGCGCGTCTCGTTGGTGTTCTCAGTCATCAGGCGCTCTCCACCGTCTCGATGCCCAGCTCGCGCTCGCGCATCAGGGTGTAGATCCGCGCGATGTCCTTACGGACGAGCTTGAGCCGTCCGTGGTTGTCGAGCTGCCCGGTCGCCGCCTGGAAGCGGAGGTTGAACAGCTCCTCCTTGGCCTCACGGAGCTTGGCAACGAGACCCTCGTTGTCCAGCTCGCGGAGGTCAGCAGCCTTGGTGCCGGCCGACATCAGCTCTCACCTGCCTCGCGCCGGATGATCCGGCACTTCATCGGGAGCTTGTGAGCTGCGCGGGTCAGCGCCTCACGAGCCACCTTCTCGTTGGGGTACGACAGCTCGAACATGACCCGACCCGGGTGCACGTTCGCGATCCACCACTCGGGCGAACCCTTACCGGAACCCATGCGGGTCTCGGCCGGCTTCTTGGTGAGCGGACGGTCCGGGTAGATGTTGATCCAGACCTTGCCGCCACGCTTGATGTGACGGGTGACGGCGATACGAGCGGACTCGATCTGCCGGTTCGTCACGTAGGCCGGGGTGACGGCCTGGATGCCGTACTCGCCGAACGCGAGCTCGGTGCCACCCTTCGAAGCGCCGCGGCGCTTCGGGTGGTGCTGCTTGCGGTGCTTGACCCGACGGGGGATCAGCATGACGGTCAGGCCTCCGTTCCGGTGTTCTCGGCAGCCGGAGCCTCGGCGACCGGGGCCGCGGGGGCCTCGGAAGCGGCGGGGCGACGGCCGCGGCCACCACGCTCGCCACCACGGCGCTCGCCACCGCGGGCGGGACGACCACCCTCGGGACGGGCCGGGCGGTTGCCCGAGCGGGCAGCGGCGTTCTCAGCGCGGACCTCGGCGATGTTCTTGACGTCGCCCTTGTAGATCCAGACCTTCACGCCGATGCGGCCGAAGGTGGTCTTGGCCTCGAAGAAGCCGTAGTCGACGTTCGCACGAAGGGTGTGCAGCGGCACACGACCCTCGCGGTAGAACTCCGAACGGCTCATCTCGGCGCCGCCGAGACGACCGGAGCACTGGACCTTGATGCCCTTGGCGCCGGACTTCATGGTGCCCTGCATCGACTTGCGCATGGCACGACGGAAGGAGACGCGGGAGGACAGCTGCTCCGCGACGCCCTGAGCCACGAGCTGGGCGTCCAGCTCGGGGTTCTTGACCTCGAGGATGTTCAGCTGGACCTGCTTGCCGGTCAGCTTCTCGAGGTCGCCGCGGATGCGGTCGGCCTCGGTGCCACGGCGACCGATGACGATGCCGGGGCGGGCGGTGTGGATGTCGACGCGGACGCGGTCGCGGGTGCGCTCGATCTCGACCTTGGAGATGCCGGCGCGCTCCATGCCCTTCGTCATCATGCGACGAATGGCAACGTCTTCCTTGACGTAGTCCTTGTACAGCTTGTCGGCGTACCAGCGGGACTTGAAGTCCGTGCTGATGCCGAGGCGGAACCCGTGCGGGTTAACCTTCTGGCCCATTACCGGGTCCCTTCCTTGCTGCTGACGACCACGGTGATGTGGCTGGTCCGCTTGCGGATCCGGTAGGCGCGGCCCTGGGCACGCGGACGGAACCGCTTCAGGGTCGGACCCTCGTCAACGTACGCCTCGCTGATGACGAGGTCGTCCACGTTGGAGTGGTTGTAGTTGTGCGCGGCGTTGGCAATGGCGCTGTCGAGCACCTTGCCCACCGGCACGGTGGCGGCCTGCGGAGCGAAACGCAGGACGGCCTGGGCCTCCGTGGCCGGCAGGCCACGGATGAGGTCCACCACGCGGCGGGCCTTCATGGGCGTGACGCGGATGTACCGCGCCTGGGCCCTGGCTTCCATGGTTGTCCCCTTAATGGAGTAAGTCATTGAGTCGGTCTGGCGGTGAAGCTCAGGCGACTAGCGACGCTTCGACTTGCGGTCGTCCTTGACGTGGCCGCGGAAGGTGCGGGTCGGAGCGAACTCGCCCAGCTTGTGGCCGACCATCGACTCGGTGACGAACACCGGGACGTGCTTGCGACCATCGTGAACCGCGATCGTGTGGCCGAGCATGGCCGGGAAGATCACGGAGCGACGGGACCAGGTCTTGATGACGTTCTGGGTACCCGCCTCGTTCTGCGCGTCCACCTTCTTGAGAAGGTGGCCGTCGATGAAGGGGCCCTTCTTGAGACTGCGCGGCATCTGACCTGCTCCTAGCGCTTCTTGTTGGTCTTGCGGCGGCGCACGATGAGAGCGTCCGACGCCTTCTTCGGGCGACGGGTACGACCCTCCTTCTGGCCCCACGGCGAGACCGGGTGGCGACCACCGGAGGTCTTACCCTCACCACCACCGTGCGGGTGGTCGATCGGGTTCATGGCCACACCACGCACGGTCGGGCGAACGCCCTTCCAGCGCATACGGCCGGCCTTGCCCCAGTTGATGTTCGACTGCTCGGCGTTGCCGACCTCGCCGACGGTCGCGCGGCAGCGCGCGTCCACCAGGCGGATCTCACCGGAGGGCATGCGCAGGTGCGCCATCTTGCCCTCACGCGCCAGCAGCTGGATGCCGGAGCCGGCGGAGCGGGCCAGCTTGGCACCGCCACCGGGACGCAGCTCCACCGCGTGGATGGTGGTACCGACCGGGATGTTGCGCAGCGGCAGGTTGTTGCCCGGCTTGATGTCGGCGCCAGCGCCGTTCTCGATCCGGTCGCCCTGCGTGATGCCGCGCGGCGCGATGATGTAGCGCTTCTCGCCGTCCGCGTAGTGCAGGAGCGCGATGCGCGCGGTGCGGTTGGGGTCGTACTCGATGTGCGCGACCTTGGCCGGCACGCCGTCCTTGTCGTGACGACGGAAGTCGATCACGCGGTAGGCGCGCTTGTGCCCGCCACCCTGGTGGCGAACGGTGATCCGACCGGCGTTGTTACGGCCGCCCTTGCTGTGCAGGGGGCGAACCAGCGACTTCTCCGGCGTGGACCGCGTGATTTCGACGAAGTCGGCCACGCTCGAGCCACGACGGCCCGGCGTAGTCGGCTTGTACTTGCGGATACCCATTTTCGTCCTCGTCTTGATCGACGATCACGGCCTCCGTCAGGAGGTCGGACCACCGAAGATGTCGATGCGGTTGCCCTCAGCCAGCGTCACAATGGCGCGCTTGGTGTCCTTGCGCTTGCCAAAACCCGTCTTGGAGCGCTTGCGCTTGCCCTGACGGTTGAGCGTGTTGACGGACTCGACCTTGACCGAGAAGACCGCCTCGACGGCCTGCTTGATCTGGGTCTTGTTGGCACCGGGCGACACGACGAACGTGTACTTGTTCTCGTCGAGGAGCGAGTAGCTCTTCTCCGAGATAACCGGCTTCACCAGGACATCACGGGGGTCCGTGAACGTCTTGCTCGTGATCTCTGCAGCCATCAGGCGGCGCTCCCTTCGAGCTCGCCCTCAGCAGCAACGGCCTTGGCGGACGCGGCGGGACCCGCCACGAAACGCTCGAAGGCGGCCTGGGTGAAGACCACATCGTCGGAGACGAGCACGTCGTAGGTGTTCAGCTGACCGGCGTCCAGGATGTGCACGTGCGGCAGGTTGCGGGCGCTCTTCAGACCCAGCTCGTCGGCACGCTCGACGACGAGGAGGATGTTCTTGCGCTCGGTGATCTTGCCGAACAGACCCTTGGCGGCCTTGGTCGACGGCACCTCGGCCG
Source organism: Streptomyces sp. TLI_053 (assembly GCF_900105395.1). Taxonomy (NCBI): domain Bacteria; kingdom Bacillati; phylum Actinomycetota; class Actinomycetes; order Kitasatosporales; family Streptomycetaceae; genus Streptomyces; species Streptomyces sp. TLI_053. Next base: position 5,661,799 of record NZ_LT629775.1, on the reverse strand, counting down.
CGACCACGTCGGTGACGACGTGGATGCGGTTGTGGCGGGCCCGGTCGGTGAGCGCACCGCGCAGAGCGGCGGCGATCATCTTCTTCGGGGTCCGCTGCGAGTAGTCGCGCGGCACGGGACCGTGCACAACGCCACCGCCGGCGAACTGCGGCGCACGGGTCGAGCCCTGACGGGCGCGGCCGGTGCCCTTCTGGCGGTACGGCTTCTTGCCGCCACCGCGGACCTCGCCACGAGTCTTGGTCTTGTGGGTGCCCTGACGGGCCGCAGCGAGCTGCGCCACGACGACCTGGTGCATCAGCGGAACGCTGACCTTCGCGTCGAAGATCTCGGCCGGCAGCTCGAGGCTGCCGGTCTTGTCACCCGAGGGCGACAGGATGTCAATGGTGCTCATATCCTTCACAGCCCCTTCGCCGCGGTGCGGACGAGGACGAGGCCGCCGTTCGGGCCCGGGATCGCACCCTTGATGAGGAGCAGACCCTTCTCCGCGTCAACCGCGTGCACGGTCAGGTTCTGGGTGGTCACACGCTCGTGACCCATCCGGCCGGCCATCTTCAGGCCCTTGAACACGCGGCCCGGGGTGGCGCAGCCACCGATGGAACCGGGCGAACGGTGCTTGCGCTGCACGCCGTGACCGGCGCCGAGACCCCGGAAGTTGTGGCGCTTCATGACACCGGCGAAGCCCTTGCCCTTGGAGGTGCCGGTCACGTCGACCTTGACACCCGCCTCGAACAGCTCGGCGGTGATCTCCTGGCCCAGGGTGTACTCGGACGCGTCCGCGGTACGGAGCTCGACCAGGTGGCGGCGCGGGGTGACACCGGCCTTGGCGAAGTGGCCCGCGAGGGGCTTGTTCACCTTGCGGGGGTCGATCTCGCCGAAGCCGATCTGGACGGCGTCGTAGCCGGCCGGGCTGTCGGCGGTGTGGACCTGGGTCACGACATTGGGCCCAGCCTTGACGACGGTCACCGGAACGACCCGGTTGTTCTCGTCCCAGACCTGGGTCATGCCGAGCTTCTCGCCCAGGATGCCCTTAATCTGCTTAGCCATCTTCGGTGCGCCTCTCAGAGCTTGATCTCGATGTCGACGCCAGCCGGCAGGTCGAGACGCATGAGCGAGTCAACCGTCTTCGGCGTGGGGTCGAGGATGTCGATCAGACGCTTGTGAGTGCGCATCTCGAAGTGCTCGCGCGAGTCCTTGTACTTGTGCGGCGAGCGGATGACGCAGTAAACGTTCTTCTCAGTGGGCAGCGGCACCGGGCCCGCGACCTGCGCACCAGTACGGATCACCGTCTCGACGATCTTCTTCGCCGAGGAGTCGATGACCTCGTGGTCGTAGGCCTTGAGCCGGATGCGGATCTTCTGTCCCGCCATGGCTACCTTGTAGTCCTTCTGTCAAGTCGCCGCACGACTCCTCCTCCGACCCCCGCGCTCGGGCGTGTCGCCTTCGCGCTTGCAAAAAACCGGCGAATGAATCGTCGGTTTCAAACTTTCGGGGTGGGGGGGAGCCGGGCTGATACCCCGCACACGCTTCCCGGAAGATTCCCGTACTTTCGCCCCGCAGCTGCCGTGGCGTAACACACACGCTTGACGGCCATCACGGGAACGACGAGTAGATGGGACTCGCTTCCGGTCCTCCCGGCGGGAGGCGCGCAGCATCGGCACTCAACCGAGCAACTTGGACATACTGCCACAGGTGGGAGCCGGAAAGCCAATCGGGGCCGGTGAGGCAGCCCTCACCGGCCCCGGTCGGGGGCGCGCCCTCAGGGGCGGACTACTTCTGGGTCACCCAGGGAGCGATCCTGCCGCAGACCACGGGCCAGTCCTCGGTCGACACCCCGGCGCAGTGCAGCGTCTTCTTGTCCGGCTCCGGCTCCCAGTCCTTGACGATCGGGTCGGCGCAGGCGCGCTGCGGCGTCTCCGACTTCACCGGCGCGAACTTCGGGCAACTGCCGTCCTGCTTCTTGATGTTGTGCGCCCGCCAGGCGTCGATGCCCATCGTGTTGGTCTTCTCGTTCTGCGGCATGTAGCGGTCCACCGACCAGGACGCGCCCATGGTGGCGAACAGCGCCAGGGCGCAGACCAGTCCGGCGGCGAGCTGCCTGGTGCCGCGGAGCGGGACGACCGGGCCCGCCTGATCGGTGCGGCCGACCGCGCGGAACGACCGCTCGACCCAGCCCCGGCCCCGGTCGGTGGCGGCCATCAGACCGGTCACCGCCAGGATGATCAGGCAGTACATGATGATCCAGGTCGTCCGCGGGTAGAGCTGGACCATCTGGTCGTGGGCCATCTGCGAGGCGTAGTAGAAGCGCATCAGCCAGGCGCCGACGAGCACCGCCGCCGCCACCCGGACCACCAGGCTGCGCAGCCCGACCCCGATGCCGATGCCGACCGCGGTGAGCAGCAGCAGCGCGAAGCCGGTCTGGCCGGCCATCTCGCCCGCCTGCGGCCAGGTGTGGTAGGTCTCCTGGCCGGAGCGGTCCGACAGCCAGCCGAGCACATAGGCCGGGTCGACGTAGTTGACGATGTAGGCGTACCGGTCCGGGGTCGTCGCCCCTTCCTTGGCGATCTGGTAGAGCAGCGGCGAGCCGATGGCACCCGCCAGACCCACCGTGGTGCCCACGAACAGCAGCGTCCGCCGGACGGCGCGGGCGCCGCCGCGCCAGGGGAACAGGAACAGGGTCAGCACGAAGATGCCCGGCGCCGACCAGAGGTACCAGCCCGAGTAGTAGAGGAAGAGCACACCGAAGACCACGCCGAAGCCCGCGCCGCGCAGCAGCACCGAGCGGACGGACAGCTCGCCGGCCCGGCGCAGCTCGCGCAGGCAGGCGCCCAGCAGCGGCACCAGGATGATCATCGTGACGTGGCTGTACGGCCGGATCGGGTCGAGGAAGACCAGCACCGAGGGCACCGCGACGGCCAGCGCCCAGAACGGCCGCAGCATGAGGCGCCAGGCCAGGTAGCTCATCGGCCCGGCCAGGGCGGTGAAGAAGATCTGCAGGTCGTGCAGGGCGTAGCCCTCGCCGCCGATCCCGCCGTAGTTGAGCTTCGCCCAGAGCGCGATCAGCCCGGGGAACAGCGGCGGGTAGACGCCGGGCAGCCCCTTGTCGTCGAGGATCGACGTGGCCATGTGGATCAGCTGGCTCGGGTCGCCCTCCTGGCCGCCGAGCGGCCACGGGGTACCGCGCAGCGCGACCACCACTCCCCCTGCCACCACACCGGTCGCCAGGCCCGCGATCGCCCCGCAGACCAGCCGCTGGACCAGCCGGTGCCGCAGGGCCGCGCCCCGGTAGGCGGTGTAGAGCAGCACCGCGAGCAGCGGCAGACCGAGGAAGGCCGCGTACAGCTGGATCTTCGCCAGTCCGCTGACCTGGCCGATCCGGTTCAGCGGGTTCACGGAGATGCGCGTGCACAGCAGGGTGAGGAGGAGCGCGGCGGCGACGCTGACGACGACCTCGGCGGCGATCTGCACCGAGCGCCGCTCGAGCAGGGCCGCACGGCCCGCTCTCCCGCCCGTCTCCGGCGGCGGTCCGCCGTCGCGATCGGTGCTCGCGGCGCTGTCGACCGCTTCGGGGGCCAGGTTCGTCATCTCAGTCCATTCCGTCGGGCGGCCGCGCGGGGCCGCCGGAACTCGGAGGAGCACCTCGTGGCTCCCGTGCGGTGGACGGGGCCGTCGGCCAGGGCCCGGGAGGCTCCTCCGCCCGTCCGGCGCACCGCTCGCGGGGTCGTGCGGTCCGTTCGCGGCGCGTGAGCGCTTCGGTCCGCCCGACCCTCCGGATCGCACCGGGAAGTCTGCCACGCGGTCCTGGGCCAGGCCAATGTGTCCAACGGGGTAACGCACTGACCGTCCGGCCGCGTTGCGTCCCGCCGCCGGGTCGACCCCTTCGGGCAGTCGAACGCCCGGCGCGGCCGAGTGTTCATCCACCGGGCGCAACTCTTTTCCCGTCACGGTGGTCTACACAGGTGGCGTTCGAACGGCTCCCGTGCGCCTGGCAGAATCGAGGCTCGGCCCCACGGCCCCGCGGCCCCGGCACACCGCCGGCCGGCCCACCCGGTGGTCCACCGTCGGCCCCGCACCCCGATCACCACTCCTGAAGGACTCTCGGACAGTGACGAGCGCACCGACAGCCGCCCCCGACCTGACCAGACAGCCGCCGGCGACGCAAGGCCGCCGCGGTGCCCGGGGCGTCCCCGGCAGACCGGCCGTCTCCCTGGTCGCGGAGGGCCTGACCGCCGTCTTCGCGGCGCTGCTCATGACGGCGGCCGCGTCGACCGTCGACCTGAACCCGATGATGCGAATAGGCCAGGTCAGCGGACTGGCCGCGCTCCAGTTCCGGCTGCTGCTGCTGCTCGGCGTCGTCCTGGTGGCCTGTGCCGTCCTCATGCGGCGCCGGCCGCTCGCCCCGGTCCGCTTCGCCGCCGCCGCGGTCTCCGGCCTCGCCTCCGGCGTCACGGCCGCCGGGGTGTCGCTCGCGCTGCGGGACACCAACTGGCCGCTGGGCGGCCAGAACGGCGACGCCGGGAACCTCCAGGCCTGGGCCAACGCCCTGATGGAGGGCAAGTCGCTCGACGGCGGCTACCCCCCGGTCTACCCGCACCTGATCGCCTGGACCGCCGAGTACCTCACCGACGGCCAGACCGCGCACGCCCTCAAGCTGGTCGGCCTGCTGTTCACCGCCCTGCTCGGACCCGCCGCCTACCTGGCCTGGCGGCTGCTGCTGCCCCCGCTGTGGGCGCTGGGCATCGGCGTCACCGCGGCGCTGCCGATGATGCAGCCGTACAAGCCCTACACCAACATCGTGCTGGTGGCCTTCGTACCGGTGCTGGCCAAGCTGCTCCAGACCGTCCAGCGCGCGCCCCGGCTGCCGCGCCGGAAGGCCGCCGTCACCGGCGGCATCCTCGGACTGCTGCTCGGGCTGATGTTCATCGTCTACTCGGGCTGGTTCGTCTGGTCCGCCGCGGGAGCCGTGGTCCTCACCGCCGTGCTGCTGGTCCGGCTCCGGCGGACCGCCGGCAACGGCGCCCTGGTCACGGCCGGGTACACGCTCGGCGCCGCCGCTCTCGGCTTCCTCGCGGTGGCCGGGCTCAGCCTGTCCCGGCTGCTCTCCTCGGCCGGCGGGACGGTCGACCGCTACTGCTACTTCGACACCTTCACCGAGCCCACCTACTTCGCCATGTGGCGCGACGACCTGCCCGGGTCGGACGGGCTGAGCACCTGGCCGCTGCCCGGCGAACTCGGCGGCGTGGGCCTGTTCACGATCGTGCTGCTGGTGGGGCTGGGGATCGCCCTGACCCTCGGCATCGACCGGACCTCGGTGCTCGTCCCCGCCGCCTGCGCCGCCAGCGCCCTGCTGATGCGCTACTGGTACGCCTCCCACATGGAGAGCGACCAGGCGGTCATGCTCTACCCGCGGACGAGCGCGCAGCTGCTCCACTGCCTGCTGCTGCTCACCGGCCTCGCCTGCTTCCTGGTGGCCCGTCGCGGTGCCGACACCGGCGCCGCCCTCGGTGTGGTGCGGCTCTCCCGGCGCCCCGGCCCGCGCGCGGTGGCCGTCGGCACGCTCTGCGCGCTGGGCCTGCTGTTCGGCATGGCCGGCTCGGCCACCGCCGACAAGTTCATGCCGAAGCAGGACGGCGGCACCGGCATCCTCGCCTGGACCGCCCAGGTCACCGCCGACTACAGCGGCCACTGCTCCGCCTACGCGCCGGGCGGCACCTGCAAGCAGCCCGGCGACCCGGCCACGGTCGGGCTGCCCGAGGTGGACGAGGGGCTGCTGACCTGCCGGAACCTCGGCCCCTTCCCGACCTGGCGGCACTGACCCGCAAGCCCCGGGAACGGCCGTGGGGCCGGTGGACCGGAAGGTCCACCGGCCCCACGGCCGTTCTGTTCGCCGTCACCGGCGCGGGGACGCCTCAGGCGTCGTGCCGCTGCCCGGAGGTCAGGGCGTGCCGGACGAGCACCTTGGCGCCGCCGCTCTTCCCTCGGCGCAGCGCGCCCGGCAGCATCGTCAGCGCGTGCAGACGCGAGGCGCTGCGGAACCGGGCCGCCCGGGCGGCCTTCGGCCAGCCGCGGGCGTCCATCCGCTCCGCCACCGCGTTGAAGTACTTCTCCGCCTCGGCGAAGCGGGTGCCCGAGAACGCCTGCACGGAGGACTCGCTCACCGCGTGCCGGCGGTACTGGAAGACGACGGTGGTGTTGTCCACCATCATCGTCTCGCCGCGCTCCAGCAGGTCCACGACCAGCGCCAGGTCCTGGATGACCGAGTACTCGTCGCGGAAGTTGACCTGCCGCAGCACCTCGCCGCGCCAGCAGATCGACGGGAAGTACAGCCAGTTGCCGCGCAGCACGCTGGCCGCCAGCTCCTCGCCGCCCATCAGACGGCGGCCCTTGACGCTCGGCGAGTACAGCTTGTCCTTGACGTTGTCGGCCAGGCCACTGGTGACCACGCCGGCGCCGTCGATCACCTCGACGCCCGGCTGCACCATGCCCAGGTCGGGGTTGTCCTTGAGGATCGCCCGGACGGTCTCCAGGTAGTGCGGGTGCAGCAGGTCGTCGCAGCCCATGATGACCACATGGTCGGCGGTGGAGAGCTCCACGCACTTCTGGAAGTTCTTGGTGATGCCGAGGTTCTGCTCGTTGCGCAGGTAGCGCACCCGGTCGTCGCCGAGCCCGGCGAACCAGCCCGGGACCTCGGGCTCCTTGCCGTCGTCGACGACGGTCAGCCGGAAGTCCGGGTCGCTCTGGGTGAGGATGCTGCGCACCGCGGCCTGCATCAGGGCCACGTCGCCGTAGTACGGCAGCATGAACTCGAAGGTGGCCATGGAGGTCAGGCTCCGCTGCTGTTCACCGGGGCGGAGACCGGGAGGTCCAGGTCGAAGCGCTCCTCGTTCAGCCGGGCACCCTCGTTGATGGCCACGGTCCGGGCGAGGTCGGTGAGCTTCTTCTCCAGCGAGCGGAAGCGCAGGAAGGTGTTCAGGGTCAGGAAGCCCATGGCCAGGACCATCACGTACAGCACCAGGTCGGTGCCGCGGCCGACGCCCATCTTGTGGGCGAACCAGGTGACGTCGCTGGGGCGCAGGATCGCGTAGATGTTCGCGACCACGAAGACCGAGAACGCGATGCGCTTCCAGGCGCGGGTGTTCGCGGCGTCCCAGCGCCGGATGAACATGAACGCGAGGATGACCGCGCCAGCGATCAGGACCAACTGGATCCAGAAGTAGTTCATCGGCGGCCACGCTCCCGAAGCGAGATGTCGAAGATGATGTTGACGCCGTTGATCAGGGACTGACCCTTGGCGCGTGAGTAGTCGGTGTAGAGGATGTCGACCGGGAGCTCGGCGACGCGCAGGTCGGCGCCCGCCAGGAAGCTGACGATCTCCGAGGCGTGGGCCATGCCGTTCATGGTGATCCGCAGCCGGCCGGCCGCCTCACGGTTGAGCACTCGCAGGCCGTTGTGCGAGTCGGTCAGCTTGAGCTTGCGGGCGGTGGGGCTGACCGTCGCGGCGGTCCGCAGGACCACGCGCTTGATCCACGGCACCTGGCCGTTCTGCTCGATGAAGCGCGAGCCGAGGACCACGTCGGCCTCGCCGGTGCGCAGCAGCGCGACCATCTTCTCGACGTCGGCGGTCTGGTGCTGGCCGTCCGCGTCGAAGGTGGCGAAGTACTTGGCGCCCTGCTGGGCCAGGGCGTAGGCCAGCCCGGTCTGCAGTGCGGCGCCCTGGCCGAGGTTGACCGGGTGCCGCACCAGGTGCGCGCCGGTGCTCATAATGTGCTTGGCCGAGTCGTCGGCGCTGCCGTCGTCGACCACAACGATGTTCGGGAACGTCTTGCGCGCTCCCTCCACAACGTCAGCGATCACCTGGCCTTCGTTGTAGGCCGGGATCACCAGCCAGACATCGTCGTACTGGGACATGGGGGCTCCATGTTCGTGGTGTCTCCCGCGCTCGTGCGCGGCAAAAATCCGTATGTCGGGGGGCGAGACGGTCATTCGCCGCTCACCCGGGCACTCATGGTGGGCACAGCCTGCTCCGACGTACTCGGCGCGGGACCGGCCTGGTTCGCCGTCGAACCGGGGAAGCTGCGCCTGAGAGCGGCAAGCATACCGAGCACGGTCGCGACCGACCCGGCGGTGTACGCCACCACCACCCGGGTGGCGACCTCGCCGGGCATGAAGGTGATGCCGGCCAGCACACCGGTGCCGAGCGCCCAGCAGAGCAGCTGCAGGTTGTGCCGCTTGAATACCATCAGCGCCTGACCCAGCACCATCGCGAACATGTACGCGACGGTACCGGCGGACATCCAGAAGAAGTCGAGGTGGCCGAGCACCGGCTCGGCCCCGAACAGCACCTGGATCAGCCGGGGCCCGAGGAGCACCGCCGGGATTCCGCCGAGCAGACCGAGACCGCCGACCACGACGCCGATCCGGCGAAGCATACCGGTGAAGGCCGCCCGGTCGCCCACCGCGATCGCCGCCGAGAGGCCGCTGAGCAGCGAGGCCTGGAGCGAGCCGAAGACGAACAGCGGGACCCGGGCCAGCACGAGCGCGTTGAGCAGCGCCGCGATCAGGGCCGACTCCTCCGGGGCGAGCAGCTTGGTGCTCACCACCGCGGCGTTCACCACGACCTGCGACAGCAGGGTCGAGCAGATCAGCAGGCCGAGGCCGGAGCAGAGCTCGGACCAGGGGATCCGCGGGCCGGGCCGGACCGCCTTGAACAGCGGCGGCAGCGTCAGCACGGTGGCCGCGACCGGCGCCAGGGCGAGGATCAGGCTGAACGCCAGCGCGGAGTGCACCCCGGCCAGGCCGGCGCCGAAGGCCAGGCCGATCCGCAGGCCGCCGTCGATGCCGAGCTGGGTGCCGTAGGCGCCGAACCGGCCGAGACCGGCCAGCACACCGCGGGTGAGGTAGCAGACGGCCATGCCGGCGAAGGCGCCGCCGAGGGCCAGCACCAGCGAGCGGTCGCCGTGGAACATCACATCGGCGATCTTCCGCGAGCCGACGCCGAGCCCCAGCAGGACGACGCCGAGGATGCCGCCGGTCAGCAGCGTGGCACGGCGCAGCACCGGGGCCGCGCCGTGGCCGAGCGCGGCGCGGGCCGCGACGATCCGGGTGAGTTCCTGCTCGATCGGGAAGAACACACCGATCCCGACGGACATCACGATCGTCCACAGCAGGGAAACGTTCGCCATGTCGTCGACGGACAGGCTGTGACCGGCCACCCCGAGGTGGATGTAGGAGGCGGCCCCGAGCACCACGGTGCCGCCGGCCACCGCCAGGGTTCCCGGCGGCAGCGCGGCGGCGACCTTGGTCAGCGGATTCTTCACTGAGACCTGTCACTCTCGGTCGACCGGGCCACCGAGCCCAGCTCGGCGAAGACCGGCGTGCCGAGTGCCTCGGCCAGCTGCTCCCGCCAGTCCGGCAGCGGGCTCAGCCCGGCGTCGGCCCAGCGGTCGTGGCCCAGCACGCTGAACGCGGGCCGGACGGCCGGCGTGACGTACGCGGCGGAGGTGGTCGGCCGGATCCGCTCCGGGTCCAGCCCGCTCAGCCGGTAGGACTCCCGGGCCAGGCCGTACCAGGTGGTCCGGCCGCCGCCGGTGCCGTGGTAGACGCCGGCCGGGGCCTGCCCGGCGAGCGCGGCCCGGCCGAGCGCGACGAGCTGCCGGGCCAGGGCCAGCGACCAGGTCGGCTGGCCCTGCTGGTCGTCCACCACGTCGAGGCTGTCGCGCTGGGCGGCGAGCCGGAGCATGGTGGCCACGAAGTTCTTGCCGTGCTCGCCGTAGAGCCACGCGGTGCGGATCACGTAGCCGTGCTCGGGCAGGAGCTCGGCCACGGCCTGCTCCCCGACCAGCTTGCCGCGGCCGTAGGCGTTGACCGGGCCGGTCGGCGCGGTCTCGGCGTACGGCTCGGTGGCGTCGCCGGGCAGCACGTAGTCGGTCGACACCTGGAGCAGCCGGGCGCCGCTCTTGGCGCAGGCGGCAGCCAGGTGGCGCACGCCGGTGCCGTTGACGGCGGTGGCGGCCTCCTCGGCCGTCTCGGCGCCGTCGACGTTCGTCCAGGCCGCGCAGTTGACGACGACGTGGTGGCCCTCGACGGCGGCCAGCACGGCCGCCGCGTCGGTGATGTCGAGGTCGGCCCGCCCGAGGGCGGTCACCTCGGCCGCCGGGTCGCCGGCCAGGACCGTCAGCAGGTCCTGGCCGAGCATCCCGGCCGCGCCGGTGACCAGCCAGCGGACCGGACCCGAGGAGGTCCCGGTCACTTCTCCAGAGCCGCCTTCGTCTTCAGCGGCTCCCACCAGGCGCGGTTCTCGCGGTACCAGGTGATGGTCTCGGCGAGGCCGTCCTCGAAGCGGACCTGCGGCTCGTAGCCGAGCTCCTCGCGGATCTTGCTGATGTCGATCGAGTAGCGCAGGTCGTGGCCCTTGCGGTCGGCGACGTGCTCGACCATGTCCCAGCCCGCCCCGGCGGCCTCGAGCAGCAGCCCGGTGAGCTCCTTGTTGGTGGCCTCGGTGCCGCCGCCGATGTTGTAGACCTCGCCGGCGCGGCCCTTGCGCATGGCCAGCTCGATGCCGCGGCAGTGGTCCGAGACGTGCAGCCAGTCGCGGACGTTGCCGCCGTCGCCGTACAGCGGCACCTTCTTGCCGTCGATCAGGTTGGTGGTGAACAGCGGGATGACCTTCTCCGGGAACTGGTAGTGCCCGTAGTTGTTGGAGCAGCGGGTCACCACGACGTCCATGCCGTGCGTGCGGTGGTAGGCCAGCGCCAGCAGGTCCGAGGAGGCCTTGGAGGCCGAGTACGGGGAGTTCGGCACCAGCGGCCACTCCTCCGTCCAGGAGCCCTCGCTGATCGAGCCGTACACCTCGTCGGTGGAGATGTGCACGAAGCGGCCGACGCCGTGCTTGCGGGCGGCGTCCAGGAGGACCTGGGTGCCGACGACGTTGGTCAGCACGAACGGGCCCGCGCCCGCGATGGAGCGGTCCACGTGCGACTCGGCCGCGAAGTGGACGACCACGTCATGCCCGGGCATGACGTCGTCGACGGCCGCGGCGTCGCAGATGTCGCCGCGGACGAAGGTGTAGCCGCTGTGCCCCGCGACGGAAGCCAGGTTGGCCTCGACGCCGGAGTAGGTGAGCTTGTCGAAGACGGTGATCCGAGCCTCGGCGTCGGCTCCGAGGAGCTGACGGACGAACTCCGACCCGATGAACCCGGCGCCGCCGGTCACAAGGATGCGCATAATGCGCGCAGTCTATCGCCGTCCCGCGGCTGCCCAGGACCCCGGCCGTACCCCCTGCCCGTTCTCGCATAAGGTGCACGCATGCGTGGAATCCTTCTGGCCGGCGGCACCGGCTCCCGGCTGTGGCCGCTGACTCGAGCGGTGTCGAAGCAGCTCCTCCCGGTCTTCGACAAGCCGATGATCTACTACCCCCTCTCGACCCTCGTGATGGCCGGGATCAGCGAGATCCTGATCATCACGACCCCGAACGACCGCGACCAGTTCGAGCGTCTGCTCGGCGACGGCTCCCAGTTCGGCCTCCGCCTGGAGTACGCCGTCCAGGAGAAGCCCGAGGGCATCGCCCAGGCCTTCGTCCTGGGTGCCGACTTCATCGGCGACGAGTCCGTCGCGCTGATCCTCGGCGACAACATCTTCCACGGCAGCGGCCTCGGCACCCGGCTCTCCGAGCACACCGGCGCCAAGGGCGGCCGGGTCTTCGCCTACCCGGTGGCCGACCCGACCGCCTACGGCGTGGTCGAGTTCGACGAGGACGGCCAGGCCATCTCCATCGAGGAGAAGCCGACCGAGCCCAAGTCCCGGTACGCCGTCCCCGGCCTGTACTTCTACGACAACCGCGTGGTCGAGATCGCCCGCGGCCTGAAGCCGAGTGCCCGTGGCGAGCTGGAGATCACCGCGGTCAACGAGGCCTACCTCCAGGCCGGCGACCTGCACGTGACGATCCTCGACCGGGGCACCGCCTGGCTGGACACCGGCACGTTCGTCTCGATGGTGCAGGCCTCGGAGTTCGTCCGGGTCATCGAGGAGCGCCAGGGCTTCAAGATCGGCTGCATCGAGGAGGCGGCCTGGCGGGCCGGCCTGATCGACGACGCCCGGCTGCGCGAGCTGGCCGAGCCGCTGCTGAAGAGCGGCTACGGCCAGTACCTGGTGGCGCTGCTGGACGAGGAGGGCACCCGATGAAGATCCGCGAGCTGTCCATCGAGGGCGCCTGGGAGCTCACCCCCCAGGTGCACGGTGACGCGCGTGGCCACTTCACCGAGTGGTACCGCTTCGACCGGCTCGCCGAGGTCGTCGGCCACCCGCTGCGACTGGCCCAGGCCAATCTGTCGCTGTCCAGCCGGGGCGTCGTCCGCGGCATCCACTTCGCCGACGTCCCGCCCGGCCAGGCCAAGTACGTCACCTGCGTGCGGGGTGCCGTCCTGGACGTCATCGTCGACCTGCGGGTCGGCTCGCCGACCTTCGGGAAGTGGGAGGGTGTGCGGCTCGACGAGACCGAGCGCAAGGCGGTGTACATCTCCGAGGGCCTCGGCCACGGGTTCTGCGCGCTGAGCGACGACGCGACGCTGACCTACCTCTGCTCGGAGACCTACAACCCGACCGGCGAGCACGGCGTGCACCCGCTGGACCCGGACCTGGGCATCGAGTGGCCGGCCGACGCGCCGCAGCTGTCCGCCAAGGACACCGAGGCCCCCTCGCTGGCCGAGGCGCTGGCGAGCGGCCTGCTGCCCGACTACAAGGCGGTCAAGGCGTTCACCGACGGGCTGGGCGAGGCCCACCGGGCCTGATCCGGAACGCTCCGACGAGGAGGGCCCGGCCGCGTCGAACGCGGCCGGGCCCTCCTCGTCGTTCCGGGCCCTCCTCGCCGTACCGGGGCCGCCGAGCGAGTGCCCGGGCCTCAGCGGCCCTTGAACACCCAGACCTTCAGCAGCAGGAAGCGGACCACCGTGGCGAGCACGTTCGCCAGCACCAGCCCGCCCACCTCGACCGGGCGGGAGGCGGCCGGCTCGACCAGTTCCAGCGCGCCGACGCTCAGTCCCAGCCCGATCAGGAAGGCCACCGCACCCTGGGCCTGGTGGCGCAGCGCACCCTCGCTGCCGGTCACCCCGAAGGTGAAGCGCCGGTTGGCCGCCGTGTTCGCGACCGCGCTCACGGCCAGCGCGACCAGGTTGGACACCTGCGGGGAGGCCACCTGGCGCAGCCCCACGTACAGCGCGAAGTAGAAGAGCGTGCTCAGCCCGCCGATCACCAGGAAGGACGGCACCTGCCGCCGGGCGTCCCCGCCGCGCGGTGCCGGGGGCGGTGCGGGTGGCGGCGTCGACGGCGCCGGATCGCCGGTGAATGTCATCGAGAATTGTCCCGGCGTTCGTCGTCGACCGAGTCGTAGCCGACGAAATAGGCCGGTCGGGCCTGCACCGCCGAGTAGATCCGCGCGGTGTACTCGCCCAGCAGGCCGACGCAGATCAGCTGCACCGCGCCGAGGAACAGCATCCCCATGAAGAGCGAGGACCAGCCGGGGACGGTGACCCCGATGGCGAACGCCACGGCGGTGTAGACGCTCATGATCAGGCAGACCGCGAAGCTGAGCAGGCCGAGCCAGGTGGCCAGCCGCAGCGGGGCGGCCGAGAAGTTGACGATGCTGTCCAGCGCGAGCCGGACCATCTTCGTCAGCGGGTAGTGCGTGGTGCCGGCCACCCGCTCCTCGCGGACGTAGACCACCTCCCCGCTGGGGAAGCCCAGCCACGGCACCAGCAGCCGGTAGACCGGCTGGTGCTCGGGCAGGGCCTTGAGCGCGTCCACGGCGGCCCGGCTGAGCAGCCGGTAGTCGCCGGCCTGGTTGGGCATCCGCTTCCCGACGAGCTTGCGCATCAGCCAGTAGTAGGCGCCGGCCGAGCGCCGCTTGAACGAGCTGTCCGTGGTGCGGTCGCCGCGCACCCCGTAGACGATGTCGAGCTCCCGTTCGCGGGCCAGCGCGAACATCTCCGGGATCTTCTCCGGCGGGTCCTGCAGGTCGGCGTCGAGGCTCACCACGTAGTCGCCCAGGGCGCGGTCCAGCCCGGCCTTCAGCGCGGCCTGGTGGCCGGAGTTGCGGGACAGCCTGATGATCCGGAACTCCGGCCAGTCCTGGCGGATCTTCTGCATCAGTACGGGGGTCGCGTCGGTACTGCCGTCGTCGATGCCGACCACCTCGTAGCCCACCCCGAGCGCGTCGAGGATCGGCCGCAGCCGCTCGACGGTCCTCGGCAGCGCCTCCTGCTCGTTGTAGATCGGCATGACGACCGACAACTGAGGCACTGTCGACATGAGTTGGTCCCGCTTTCGGCCTGGGCTGGTGGATCGTGGCCGACAATAGCAGCCGGTACTGAGGGCGGGATGAGGCCGGATGAGCAGGGCATGAGAGCTGTTCCCGCCGGTCGGGGCGGGGGCGGGTCAGACCCCGGGGAAGCTCCGGGCCCACGGGTGGACCCAGTTGTTGCCGGGCTTCACCACCACCGTGACAGCCGGACGGAAGCCGGCGAGGTCACGGCGGATCCGCTCGCCGGTCGCGGGGTCGGCCACCACCACGGTCATCGGCTCGCCCAGTTCCGACGCGGCCTTCCTCAGATGCTGCAGCGCCGCCCGGTGCTCGGCCTCCGGCCGCTCGGCGGCGCCGATGTCCACCCAGTGCGTCTCGTAGAGCGGCAGCATGTCGCCGCCGCGCGAACGCAGCAGGGCGGCGAGCCAGGTGGACTTGAGGTTCTTGTAGTCGTCGTTCGAGTAGAGCACCATCATCGGCCCCTGGATGCCGTCGAGGTCGCCCATCACGGTGGCACCGTGCCGGGGACCGATGTCGCTCCAGTCCTCCCCGCGGCTCCAGGCCGCCAGGCTGCTGTCGTGCCAGGCCGAGGGCCTGCCCTTGAAGGAGTGCATGCCCCATTGGACGCCGGCGAAGAGGGCGAACGCCGTCGCCACCGCGAGCACCGAGAGGAGTCCCTCGCCGATCCGGCGCCGCAGCACCGGTACCCCGGCGGACGGGACGGTGCGCAGCAGCGGGCCCACCGCGCCGATCGACACCAGGGCGATCACGACCCCGGTGCCGGCCAGCTTCTCGAAGTAGTAGGAGACCTGCCCGATGGTGCGGATCTGCCACCAGGCGAAACCGCCGACCGCCGCCCCGGTGCCGAGCACCACGACGAGCAGGGCCTGCCCGGTCGCGGTCCGCCGCAGGCCCGGCGACAGCGCGGCCAGCGTGCCCAGCAGCAGACCGCCGACCATGACGGCCCGGTCCGCGCCGACGCTGGGACCGCCGAGGTTGGAGGTGCCGGCGACGTCGAGCTCGGAGAGGACGGACACCAGGCTGGGCAGACCCGCGACGCCGAGCGCGAGCGCGGCGGCCAGCGCGCAGCGCGGCCGGTGCGCGCGCCGGAACCGGCGGCGGTGGACCACCAGGGACCCGACCACGGCGAGGCCGGCCACGGCGCCGAAGAGGTTGTAGACGTAGGTGACGGTGATCAGGCCGAGCGCCGCGACGAGCAGGAACTCGACCGTCCCCGCCGCGGGCCGCACCATGAAGGCCGCGAGCAGGGCCACCGCCAGCAGACCGACCACGGTGGAGTCGAAGCCGTGGACGACCAGATCGGTGTAGTTGCTGGAGAAGACCAGCGCGGCGACCGTGCCGCACACCGCCGCCGTCCGCCAGCCGCGCAGTCGCGGGCCGCCGATCCAGCGGGCCGCCCAGACCAGGGCCGCGCCCAGCAGCGCGTACGCGGCCAGGACGTACAGCAGGTAGCGGTTCATGGTGCCGAGCGGCGTGCCGAGATCCGCCGCGGACCGCACCAGCGAGTCGACCCAGGCGAGCAGGAAGTGGGTGCCCTGCGGGTAGACCGCCTCGGACGGCGACATCATGTACGCCTTGGCGGCCTCCTGGTGCAGGAAGTTGTAGCCGCCGACGTGCTGGATGCCGACGAAGTAGGAGAAGTGGTTGAGCCGGTCCTCGGAGGTGGTCAGGAACTCCAGGCGCCAGCCCGGTCCCTTGCCGGTCAGCGGCGCGGACAGGTAGTGCCACATCCCGTAGGCGGTACCGAGCACCAGGAGGTCGGACGGCCGGAACCGCAAGGGCAGCCGGGGAGTGCGCCGGCCCAGCCAGCCGGTGAGGGTCACCACGCTGAGGAGCGCGCCCGAGGTGGGGACGGGATCGAGCCCCCAGGGCCAGAACGAGAAGAGCAGTCCCAGGACCAGCACACCGCCGGCGACGACCAGCGCGGCGGCGACCAGCCGGTCGAGCAGCACGCCGCCGACCCGGAGCAGGGAGCCGACGGCCAGCAGCAGCAGCGGGAGGACCAGCACGCCGAAGCCGGTCCCGACGAGCGCTGCCGGAAGCACCCAGGATGCGAAAAGGCAGCCTGCCAGCATCGGCAGACTGCGCTCGGGGCTTCCGGGAGAGGGGTGTTCGACGCTCGATACATTGACCGAGCGTGATTCTTCCAGCACGGAGAGTGTTCGCACCATGGTGCCGGATCCTATAGAGCGGAACCGCTCCGGACAAAAGCCGAGGGCCCGGCGAAGATCGTGAGATCTTCGCCGGGCCCTCCTCGACCGATGGTCGAAAAGTCAGAGCATCAATTACTTGATGATCTTGGTGACCTGGCCGGCGCCGACGGTCCGACCACCCTCACGGATGGCGAACTTCAGGCCCTCCTCCATGGCGATCGGCTGGATCAGCGCGACCGTCATGCCGGTGTTGTCGCCCGGCATGACCATCTCGGTGCCCTCGGGGAGGGTCACGACGCCGGTCACGTCCGTGGTACGGAAGTAGAACTGCGGGCGGTAGTTGTTGAAGAACGGGGTGTGACGGCCACCCTCGTCCTTCGACAGGATGTAGGACTGGGCCTCGAAGTCGGTGTGCGGCGTGACCGAACCCGGCTTGATGATGACCTGGCCGCGCTCGACGTCCTCGCGCTTGATGCCACGGAGCAGCAGACCGACGTTCTCACCGGCCTGGCCCTCGTCGAGCAGCTTGCGGAACATCTCGATGCCGGTGACCGTGGTGGTGGTCTTCTCGGTCTTGATGCCGATGATGTCGACGGTCTCGTTGACCTTGAGGATGCCACGCTCGATACGACCGGTGACGACGGTGCCACGACCGGTGATCGTGAAGACGTCCTCGATCGGCATCAGGAACGGCTGGTCCACGGCGCGGGCCGGGGTGGGGATGTTCTCGTCGACGGCGTGCATCAGGCCGAGGAGCTTCTGGCCCCACTCGGCGTCGCCCTCGAGGGCCTTCAGCGCGGAGACGCGGACGACCGGCAGGTCGTCGCCCGGGAACTCGTACTCGGAGAGCAGCTCACGGACCTCGAGCTCGACGAGCTCCAGGATCTCCTCGTCGTCCACCATGTCGGACTTGTTCAGCGCGACGACGATGTAGGGGACGCCGACCTGGCGGGCCAGGAGGACGTGCTCCTTGGTCTGCGGCATCGGGCCGTCGGTGGCGGCGACCACCAGGATGGCGCCGTCCATCTGGGCGGCACCGGTGATCATGTTCTTGATGTAGTCCGCGTGACCCGGGCAGTCGACGTGGGCGTAGTGACGCGCCTCGGTCTGGTACTCGACGTGCGCGATGGAGATGGTGATACCGCGCTGCCGCTCCTCCGGCGCCTTGTCGATCTGGTCGAACGGCGTGAAGGGGTTGATGTCCGGGTACGCGTCGTGCAGCACCTTGGTGATGGCCGCGGTCAGCGTGGTCTTACCGTGGTCGATGTGACCGATGGTGCCGATGTTGACGTGGGGCTTCGTCCGCTCGAACTTCGCCTTCGCCACTGAGTCCTCCTGAGGACAGTTCTGTACGCCGTGGTGACGTCAGTTGGTCTTTGATCGGTTTTGTGTGGGCTGTCCGGAGGACACCCCGTGCCGCCCCACCGGGTGGGGGGCCGGAGGCCCCGGGAGGATCCGACCGGATCCTCCCGGGTTGCCTCCCAATAGCCTAAGGGGTGGCTGTTGTCCCGAAAGTCGGGACGTTACTCGCCCTTGGCCTTCGCGATGATGTCGTCCGCGACGTTCCTCGGAACCTCGGCGTACGAGTCGAACTGCATCGAGTAGCTCGCGCGACCAGAGGTCTTGCTGCGCAGGTCACCGACGTAGCCGAACATCTCGGAGAGGGGCACCAGCGCCGTGACGACGCGGGCACCGTGACGCTCATCCATGGACCGGATCTGGCCACGGCGAGAGTTGATGTCGCCGATCACGTCGCCCATGTAGTCCTCGGGCGTGGTGACCTCGACGGCCATCATCGGCTCCAGGAGGACCGGCTTGGCCTTCCGGGCGCCTTCCTTGAAGGCCATCGAGCCGGCGATCTTGAACGCGAGCTCGGACGAGTCGACGTCGTGCGCCGCACCGTCGAGCAGCTTCACGCGAACGCCCTGGAGCGGGTAGCCGGCGAGGATACCGAACTCCATGGCCTCCTGGCAGCCGGCGTCGACCGACGGGATGTACTCCCGCGGCACGCGGCCACCGGTGACCAGGTTGACGAACTCGTAGCCCTCGGCCTGCTCGAGCGGCTCGATCGCGATCTGCACCTTGGCGAACTGACCGGAACCACCGGTCTGCTTCTTGTGGGTGTAGTCGATGCGCTCGACGGCCTGACGGATCGTCTCGCGGTACGCGACCTGCGGCTTGCCGACGTTGGCCTCGACCTTGAACTCACGGCGCATACGGTCGACGAGCACCTCGAGGTGCAGCTCGCCCATACCCGCGATGATGGTCTGGCCGGTCTCCTCGTCCGTGTTGACCTGGAAGGACGGGTCCTCCTCGGCGAGACGCTGGATGGCGACACCCAGCTTCTCCTGGTCACCCTTGGACTTGGGCTCGATCGCGACGCGGATGACCGGGGCCGGGAAGTCCATGGACTCCAGGATGACCGGGTTCTTCTCGTCGGACAGCGTCTCACCGGTGGTGGTCTGCTTCAGGCCCATGACGGCGATGATGTCGCCGGCGCCCACCGAGTCGATCTCCTCACGCTTGTTCGCGTGCATGCGGTAGATCTTGCCGATGCGCTCCTTCTTGCCCTTGACGGCGTTCAGCACCGAGGTGCCGGACTCCAGGCGGCCCGAGTAGACCCGGACGAAGGTGAGCTTGCCGAGGTGCGGGTCCGACATGATCTTGAACGCGAGCGCGGCGAGCGGCTCGTCGTCCGAGGCCTTGCGGGAGATCTTGACGGTGTCGTCGCCCGGCTTGGTGCCCTCGATGGACTCGATGTCCAGCGGGGACGGCAGGTACTTGACGACGGCGTCGAGCAGGGGCTGGACGCCCTTGTTCTTGAACGCGGTACCACAGAAGATCGGGGTGAAGTCCGAGTTCAGGGTGCCCTTGCGGATCGCGTCCTGCAGCAGCTCGACCGGGATGTCCTCGCCCTCGAGGGCGAGCTCCATGATCTCGTCGCTGACGTTCGACACGGTGTCGATCAGCTGCTCGCGGTACTCGTCCGCCTGCTCCTGCAGCTCGGCCGGGATGTCGACGATGTCGTACATCTCGCCCTTGGCCGCCTCGGCGGACCAGACCAGCGCCTTCATGCGGACCAGGTCGACAACGCCCTGGAAGTCCGACTCGGCACCGATCGGCAGCTGCATGACCAGCGGGGTCGCGCCGAGGCGGTCCACGATGGTCTTGACGCAGAAGAAGAAGTTGGCGCCCGTGCGGTCCAGCTTGTTGATGAAGCAGATGCGCGGGACGCCGTAGCGGTCAGCCTGCCGCCACACGGTCTCGGACTGGGGCTCCACACCGGCGACACCGTCGAACACCGTCACGGCACCGTCGAGGACGCGCAGCGAACGCTCCACCTCGACGGTGAAGTCGACGTGGCCCGGGGTGTCGATGATGTTGATGGTGTGGTCGGCATCGTCGACGGTCCAGTGACAGGTCGTCGCGGCCGACGTGATCGTGATGCCGCGCTCCTGCTCCTGCTCCATCCAGTCCATGGTGGCAGCGCCATCGTGGACCTCACCGATCTTGTACGACACACCGGTGTAGAACAGGATCCGCTCGGTGGTGGTGGTCTTGCCCGCGTCGATGTGCGCCATGATCCCGATGTTGCGGACCTTGGCGAGGTCAAGGGAGGTTGCAGCCATGGTGGCTCGTTCTCTCTCTGTCTAGTGACGGGGTACGGACTACCAGCGGTAGTGCGCGAACGCCTTGTTGGACTCGGCCATCTTGTGGGTGTCCTCGCGACGCTTCACGGAAGCGCCCAGGCCGTTGCTGGCGTCGAGGATCTCGTTCATCAGGCGCTCGGTCATGGTCTTCTCGCGACGGGCGCGCGAGTAGCCGACCATCCAGCGCAGCGCCAGGGTGCTGGCGCGGCCCGGGCGGACCTCGACCGGAACCTGGTAGGTCGCGCCACCGACACGGCGGGACTTGACCTCGAGGGCGGGCTTGACGTTCTCCAGCGCACGCTTCAGCGTGACGACCGGGTCGGCGCCGCTCTTCTCGCGGACGCCCTCGAGGGCGCCGTAGACGATCCGCTCGGCGGTGGAGCGCTTGCCGTGCAGCAGGATCTTGTTGACCAGCTGGGTGACGACCGGGGAGCCGTAGACCGGGTCGATGATGACCGGGCGCTTCGGGGCGGGGCCCTTACGAGGCATTCTTACTTCTCCTTCTTGGCGCCGTAGCGGCTGCGAGCCTGCTTGCGGTTCTTGACACCCTGGGTGTCGAGCGAACCGCGGATGATCTTGTAGCGGACACCAGGAAGGTCCTTCACACGACCACCGCGAACCAGCACGATGGAGTGCTCCTGCAGGTTGTGGCCCTCGCCCGGGATGTAAGCGGTGACCTCGATCCCGCTGGTGAGGCGCACACGGGCGACCTTACGAAGGGCCGAGTTCGGCTTCTTCGGGGTGGTCGTGTACACACGCGTGCAGACCCCACGGCGCTGCGGGGAGCCCTTCAGCGCGGGAGTCTTGTTCTTCTCGACCTTGTCCTGCCGGCCCTTTCGGACCAGCTGCTGGATCGTAGGCACCGTTTCTCCGTTTTCTGTGTGCCAAGGCTTGGTGGAACTAACCTGCGGTGTTCCCTCGCACACGGCCCCGTGGTCGACCCACGCGGTCGGGTGTGTTGGGTTTTTTCCGGCACGGAATCCCGTGGGCTGATGTACAGCGACGGCGCTCTACGCGCGGCGCGCCCGAAAAGGCGCTCCGGCTCGGCGCGGCGACCGGTGTGCATGCACGCACAAGGACCCGGGGACACCCCAGGCACAAGGTCAGAGCGTACCTAGCGCATCGGGCTCGGTCAAAACAAATGGAACGTCGCAGGTCATGGCCGTGGCGCCGAGGTCCCCGGCGCCACGGCCGATGCTTATAGCACACTCCCTCCGGGCGTGCTCCGCAACTCGTCCGACGTTCAGCCGACCGGCGTCGCCCGCCGGTCGTCGGCCCGGCGCAGGACCCGCTCGCCGTCGACCGGCGGGTGCGGCGTCGGGGCCGGGGCCGGCGGCGTGCGGTCACCGGCCAGGGCGATCACGGCCAGGCCGGTCGCACCGAGGCCGTACGCCAGCAGCCAGAGCAGCCAACTGCCCGGCGGCGACCAGTGCGCGGGGTGGATGAAGAACGCGCCCGCGGTGCCGACGGTGTTGCGGCGCAGCGTCCAGACGAAGGCGGCGACGTTCGCCACCGTGAGGGTCAGGGCCATCCAGCCGATCAGGCGCCGCCACGGCAGCCCGCCGGACGGCACCCGCAGGGCGGCCACGGCCGCCGCCGCCATCGGCAGGCCGACCATGAAGGGCAGCAGGTAGCGGCCCTGCCAGACCATGCCGATCTTGGTCGCCTGGCTCGCCTGCGCGGCGACCGGCACCAGGACCAGCGCGACCATGATGGCCAGCACCACGAAGGCCTGGCGCGGGCGGCCGAAGCAGAGCGCCAGCAGGATCAGCAGGATGATCGCGGCCGGCCAGAGCAGCCAGGTGATGGCCGGGGCCGGGGTGTCCAGCCAGCCGAAGTCGCCGATCATCTGGTGGATGTAGACGAGCGAGTTGTCGAAGGTCCGCCGTGCGGCGTTCAGCGGGGTGAACCAGTCGGGGATCTGGATCACCGAGTGGTCCGGGTGGGCCATCGCCCAGGCCATGGCGACCCCGGTACCGGCCAGCAGGAGCAGGCCCCAGAGCCAGGTCGCCCTCGTCCGCACCACCATGCGGACGGCCGAGCGCTGGGTCAGCAGCAGTGAGCAGACGACCGCGCCGGCGAACCAGACCAGACCCAGCGGGCGGATGTTGATCAGCACCAGGCCGCCGATCCCCAGCCGCAGCAGCCGACGGTTCAGCAGGGCACGGTCCGGTGCCATGAACATCGGCAGCGCCGCGCTCCAGACCAGGACACCGGCGGCGATCTCGGGGCCGCTCGGGTTCACCATGCCGCCCATGTACAGGGTCGTCGGCGTCAGGGCGGCGAGCAGACCGGCGATCATGATCCCGCGGCGTCGCCACTCGGCGGCCGCGACCACGGCGCTGGCCAGCAGCGCGGCGCAGAACACCGCGGAGACCAGTCGCATCAGGTACAGCCCGGGCTCACCGGACACGAGCAGGCTGGGCCAGCCCACCACCGCGTAGTAGAGCGGGTTGTAACGCCCCGCCGCGGTGGTCACCTCGACGGTCTTCTCCGAGGTGCCCAGCGGTGGCGCGCAGTCGGCCGACTGCCACTGCTGGAAGGCGTAGCAGGTGTGGCGGCTCGACAGCTCCCGGTACCACTCCGGCAGCTGGACGCCGGTCTCGGCGAACTGGCCGTCCATGCCGGCGACCTGGTGCTTGACCATCACCTCGGTGCCGTTGACCTGCCCGCGGGCGACCGCGGCGGCCCGCACCAGGTGCGCGTACTCGTCCGGCGAGCCGCCCATCGGAGTGGACAGCGACCACGCCGAGCCGAGAACGACGAACAGGAGGAAGGAGACCCCCCACAGCCGTCGCGGGGAGTTCACCAGGCGGTCGGCTATCCGCTTGAAGGTCTTCGTCATCGGTCGGTTGGGATTAGGAGTCACTGCCGTCTCTTCGTGTCAGCATCGAGCCCGTCACCGGACTTTCTCCCCGGCGGCACTGTCACCGCCCGTCGAGGTCCTCCGAGCAGGTACCGGCGGGAATGAGATCGCGTCTCATGGAACCGCCCCGGGCACGAGGTCCGGGGCAGCCTTCCCGGCATCCTAAGGCTTGGTCCCCACGGCGGTTCACCCGGACCTTCACCTGCCCGTCACACCTGGCGGGAGGGACCGCCCGGTCGCGTCGCGGCAGGCGGCCCGGGCCGGCACCCCCGGGCGGGCCCCGGGCCGGGGCGCTCCCGGTGGCGGCCGTCCCGCCACCCTCCTCGTACCGCTCAGGCGCCGCCGGCCACCACGGCGAACATCAGCAGGGTCCAGAAGAAGCATTCCACGTACCCGAGGACCAGGCCGAAGGTGGCCATCCCGTCGCCGTCCTCGTTGCGCCGGGCGATCTGGTTCTTGGCGATGTGGCCGGCCACCACCGCCGGGGCGCCCATGCCCAGCAGGCTGAGCACCAGGGAGGCCACGGCCGCCGCGTTGGTCGGCCGCGGCGGCGGCATCATGACCGGCGGCGGCAGGAAGGTCGCCGGCACCACCATCTGCGGGGCCGTCATCTGCGGGGCGACCATCGGCCCGGCCGGCAGGTCGGCGACCAGCCGGGCGAGCTGGCCGTAGGTCTGCGCGCCGCTGGCCGCCTCGAAGCGCTCGCCGTACTCGGCGGCACTGAGCCGGCCCTCGGCGAACGCGGCCTTCAGCACGTCCACCGTGCGCTCGCGGTCCGCGGTCGCCGCCCGCATCGCCGACTGCGGCATCGCCGCCTGCGGCACGGCGGCCTGCGGCGCGGCGGCCGACGGCATCGGGGGGTACTGCATCGGGGGGTACGGCGTCGGGGGCGGGCCCGGAACCGGCGGCCTGGCCGCCCCGAACTCCTGCTCACCCCACGGCTGAACGGCCATCCGCCACCTCCCGGTACCCCCGTGCGACCACGGGGTCCCCCCGTTCGTCGGACTCTCATAGTGCAGGACGAACGGGGGCTCCGAGTAGTTGCCGTTTCTTCCGAACCGGTACACCTCCGGATCCGTCCCTCCTCCTGCGCCCCGCTCTTCACCCGTTCGGTCCCGACACACCTGGGGCAGCGCCGCAGGAGACAGGCCGGGCCGGGCGGTGGCAGGCTGTTGTCGGGGCCCGTTTCGATCTTGGAACGACCACCGCCCCGACCGGTCCGACCATCAGCAGAGAGAGCCACCATGCAGGCATCGGCGCCGCCGCCGTCCCCCGACCCGACCGCCCCCGTGCCCTCGGCGGTGTCCATCCAGGGCCTGTGGAAGCACTTCGGGAGCCAGGCCGCCGTCGCCGGGCTCGCTCTGGAGCTGCCGACCGGGGCGTTCATCGGACTGGTCGGCCCGAACGGCGCCGGCAAGACCACCACGCTGTCGATGGTCACCGGCCTGCTCCGGCCCGACCAGGGGACCGTGCTCGTCCACGGCGCCGACGTCTGGGCCGACCCGGTCACCGCCAAGGCCCGGATCGGCATCCTGCCCGAGGGCCTGCGCATGTTCGAGCGGCTCAGCGGCCGCGAGCTGCTCCAGTACAACGGCCGGCTGCGCGGACTGCCGGGCGCCGAGGTCGACCGCCGCGCCGAGGAACTGCTCGCCGTCCTCGACCTCGCCGACCACGCCGACAAGCTGGTCGCCGACTACTCCACCGGCATGCGCAAGAAGATCGGCCTCGCCGCCGCCCTGCTGCACAACCCGGACGTGCTCTTCCTCGACGAGCCGTTCGAGGGCGTCGACCCGGTCTCCGCCCAGACCATCCGCGGCGTGCTCAAGCGGTACGCGGCGGCCGGCTCCACCGTGGTCTTCTCCAGCCATGTGATGGAGCTGGTCGAGCAGCTCTGCGACTGGGTCGCCGTCATCAGCGCCGGCCGGGTGATCGCCCAGGGCCCGCTCGACGCCGTCCGCGGCGGGCGCAGCCTGCACGAGGCGTTCCTGGACCTGATCGGCGTCCGCGAGGACGACGGCCGGTCGCTCGACTGGCTCGGCGGGGGCGAGCGGTGAGCTCCTCCCCCGCCCCGGCCCCGCTCCCGGCTCCCGCCCCGCTCCCGACGGCCGGGGTCCCCGACGACCGGACGGTCGTCCGCACCCTGGTCTCGCTCAAGCTCCGGCTGCTGCGCAACGGGCTGCGCCGCAGCCGCGGCCGCGCCGCCCTCTACGTGCTCGGCACCGCCGTCGGTCTGCTGTTCGCGATCGGCGTCGCCCTGCTGCTGACGATCCTCCACGACCACGTCGAGCACGGCGCCGCCGGTGACGCCGGCGTCGTCCTGGCCGGCGCGCTCACCCTCGGCTGGGCCGCGATCCCGCTGTTCCTCTTCACCAGTGACGAGAGCGCCGATCCCACCCGGCTCACCATGCTGCCGCTGCGGCCGGGACCGCTGCTGCGCGGCTCGGCGCTGGCCGCCCTGCTCGGCCCCGGCCCCCTGATCAGCCTGGTGCTGCTCACCGGCGCCGCGCTGTCCGGCGCCCGCGGCGCCGCCTCGGCGGTGGCCGGCGCGGTCGGGGTGCCGCTCGCGGTGCTCACCGTGGTGACACTCTCCCGGGCGGTCGCCGCCGGCAACGCCCGGCTGCTCTCCAGCCGGCGCGGCAAGGACTTCGCCGTCTTCGGCGGCCTGCTCTTCGCGCTGCTGGCGCAGATCGCCAACCTCGCCTCGCAGAGCGTCTTCGGCAAGGCCGGCGAGAACGGCGCCGACCTCGGTCCGCTGGCCCCGTTCGCCGCCGTGCTGCGCTGGATCCCGCCGGTCGGCGCCGTCGACGCGGCCCGCACCGCCGGTGAGGGGCGGTGGCCGCTGGCCCTGCTCCAGCTCGCCGCGACCGCCGCGCTGCTCGTCCTGCTGCTGCGGTGGTGGCGCGCCGGCCTGCAGCAGCTGATGGTCACCGCGGACGCCTCGACGGTGGAGGTCGTCCGCGGCGTCCAGCGGGCGCGGCGCGGCCCGCGCTTCCTGCCGGAGGGCCGGACCGGCGCGGTGATGCAGCGCCACCTGCGGTACGCCTGGCGCGAGCCGCGGGCCAAGGCCGCCGTCTTCACCAGCATCGGGATGACGCTGGTGATCTGTGTGCTGTCGATCGTCCAGGGCTGGTCGACGGTCTATCTGGTGGCGATGACCGGGATGTTCCTCGGGCTGCAGATGCTCAACCTGTTCGGCATGGACGGCTCCGCGTTCTGGATGGTCGCGGCCACCCTGCTCACCCCGGCGGACGCCCGGGACGAACTGCGCGGGCGGGCGTTCGCCGTCCTCTCCTACTCCGTCCCGGTCACCCTGGTGCTCGCCCTGGTGCTCGCCGCCGCCACCGGCGACTGGGCCGGGCTGCCGGCCGCCGTCGGCGTCGCGTTCGCGCTGCTCGGCAGCGGCCTCGCGATCGGCGCCGTGCTCAGCGTGCTCGCGCCGTACACCATGCCCGCCGACAACAACCCGATGCGCAACGCCGCCCCGGGCCAGGGCGGGCTGGTGATGCTGAACAGCTTCGGCTCGATGTTCGGCAGTGCCCTCGTCGCCGCACCCGTCGTCGGCTGGCTGGTCTGGGCCCTCGCCACCGACGCCGTCACCTGGCCGCTGCTGCTCGTCGGCCCCCTCTACGGCGCCGCCGTCGCCGTCCTCGGACTGCGCCTCGCCGCCGGGCGGCTGCTGGAGCGTCTCCCGGAGATCCTCGCCAAGGCCGTCGAACGCTGACCCCCGCCGGTGGCGGGGTGCCGGGCCGCGGAATCCGCTGGAGCCCGGCGCCCCGGCGCCGGACAATGGCCCGATGATCGAGGTGGGGCGTGACAGCGCGTCGAACGTCAACAGCGTCGGACCGGACCTCCGGCCGTTCCCGCTGACCTTCGGCGTCCGCGCGGCGGGCGGGTCCTGGCTGGTGGACGCGACGGCCGCGCAGGCCGGGGAGCTGGCCGGGCTGCTCGCCGGCCGGGCCGCCGGACCGGTCGCCGTGGTGGATCTGCACACCTGCAGCTTCGTGGACGAGGACTTTCGGTCCCTGGCGCCGTCGCTGATCGCGGCGGAGCTGGGCGTCGACTGCGCCGTGCACCCGGTCGGCGCCTGGGCGTCGGACACCATCGGGGTCGGCGGGGAGTTCCTGCTCCTGGACCGCGGCGAGCTGCCCCGCCTGCTGGACGGCACCTGGACGCCGTACCAGGTGGCCTTGGTCGACCTGCCGGGCGAGGTGACCCCCGAGCGGCTCGACGAGCTCGCCCTGGCCGTCGGCACGACCGCGTTCGACCAGCCGCTGCTTCCCCTCCTCGAGGGCTCCACCCTGTGGTTCTCCGGCCACGACGACTGCTACCTGCGGGTGGAGTCGACGGACCCGGAGGTGCCCGGTGCCCTGCTCGGCCGGCTGCTGGCCCTCCTGGCCGGCTCCGCCCTGACCGACGCCGACGCCGACGACGCCCCGCCGGTGCTGGTGCCCGAACCCGACCCCGCCCTGGCGGAACGGCTGATCGCCACGAGCGCGCACTGGGCGGGCACGGTGGCGGCGGTGTCCGCGACCGAGGTGGCGCTCGCGCTGACGGCGCTCCCCCGGCGCTGGCGGCTGCGCGACCCGGCCCCGGCCGGGGCCTGGCACACGGTGACGCTCGACCTCGTGCGCGGCCGGTGGCGGCTCGACCCCGCCCCCTGAAGCCGCGACGGCCGTACCGGCGGATTTTCGGTGGCGGGCGCTCGGCACGGACCGTAGCGTCCCGGGCATGAACGCCAAGCGCCCGCTGATCGCCGTGCTCACCGGCGCCGGGATCTCCACCGACTCCGGCATCCCCGACTACCGCGGCCCGAACGGTCTGTGGCAGCGCGACCCGGGCGCGCAGCGACTGGTCACCGTCGGCCCGTACCTGTCCGATCCGGAGGTCCGCCGCGAGGCGTGGCGGATGCGGGCCGCGACCGGCGCGCTCGCCGCCGAGCCGAACGCCGGGCACCGGGCGCTGGTGGCGCTGGAGCGGTCCGGGCTGCCGCTGCGGATCCTCACCCAGAACGTCGACGGCCTCCACCAGCGGGCCGGGCAGACCCCGCGCAAGGTGCTCGAACTCCACGGCACCGCGCGGGAGGTGCGCTGCGTGGACTGCCGGGCGACCGGCCCGATGGAGCAGGCGCTGGAACGGGTCGCGGCGGGCGAGCCGGATCCGGCCTGCCGGGCCTGCGGCGGGATCCTGCGGCCGTGCACGGTGATGTTCGGCGAGCAGCTGGACAGCGAGGTGCTCCGGCAGGCGGAGGCGATCAGCACGGCCTGCGAGCTGTTCATCGCCGTCGGCACCAGCCTGAAGGTCTACCCGGTGGCCGCGCTGCCGTACGACGCGGTGCGGGCCGGCGCCCGGCTGATCGTGGTGAACGGCGAGCCGACGCCGCTCGACGAGGCCGCCGAGGAGGTCGTCCGGGAGCCGATCTCGACCGCCCTGCCGGCCCTGGTGGAACGGCTGGTCGCCCGCCTCGGCTGACCGCCCGCGCACGCCGGGCGCGGCTCCGGAAAGGCTCGCGATCTTTCCGAACTGCCAAGTCCCGAAGGCCTGTTCTGCGCTACGCTGCCGCGCGGAGCGGCGTGGTCGGTTTCCGGCCACGGGGGGAGGCCGCGCGGGCGGGGCACGCCCGCGCGCCGCACCGGGGCACGGGCGTGCCCGCTCCGCGGCGGCGCGTACGAAGGAGCCCTCATGACCCCAGGCCTGCTGCTGGACCGCACCGCGCTCGGGGACGGACTGCGGGCACTGGCCGACCGGCCCGGACTGGCGAACCGGCGGGAGGAGCTCCGCGAACTGGGCCTGGCGCTCTCCGGGACCGGCGACCTGGACCACTGGGCCGAACTCGACCTGGTGCACAGCTTCGTCCGGCCGGAGAGCGTACGGGCCGCCGTCCGGCCCCGGCCCGCGCCGCGGTTCTGGGCCTGGGCCGAAGTGGCGCTCGGCGGTCTGGTGTTCGTCCCCCTGCTGGTCACCTGGGGCGGGCTGATGCAGGCCAGCAGCGCCTACCGGGCCCTGATCGGCACGGACCCCCGGCAGGCCGCACGGCCGTT
This sequence comes from Streptomyces sp. TLI_053, assembly GCF_900105395.1. Lineage (NCBI taxonomy): Bacteria > Bacillati > Actinomycetota > Actinomycetes > Kitasatosporales > Streptomycetaceae > Streptomyces > Streptomyces sp. TLI_053. The sequence continues at coordinate 5,632,781 of NZ_LT629775.1, read as the reverse complement.
CCTCCAGCTCTGGCAGACCGGCTTCGAGGGCCGGCTGCCGGGCTGGGCCGGCTTCGGCGACATCGCCCGGTCCGCGACCCTGTTCATCGCGCTGCTGCTGGCGCTGTCCGTCGCGCACGGCCTGCGCAGGGCGGGCACCGAACGCCGCGAGGCGGCGGCCGAGGCCGAGGCGGAGGACCTGCTCGCCGAACTGGCGCCGCTGCTCACCCGGGCCCAGCTGGTACTGAACGAGCGCCGCCGTTCGACGCCGCAGCGCTTCGCCGCCGAGCTGACCGGCGCGGCGCAGACCCTGGAACGACTCGCCCGGCAGGCCGCCGACACCCAGCGCGAGCTGAGCGCGGCGGCGCTGGCCGTCGAGCGTTCGGTCGCCGGGGCCGAGCGGCGGCTGACCGAGGCCGGCGAGGCGGTGGACCCGCTGCGCCTGGCCGTCGACGGTGTGGAGAAGGCGGTCGACGGCGTCGGAAGGGCCGTCGACGGCGTCGGCCGGGCGGTGAGGGACAGCGGGGACCGGCTCGCCGAGACCGTCCGGGACGGCGCGGCGGCCACCGACAGCCTGGTCCACCGGAGCGGGAAGCAGGCCGCCGACGCGGTCGACCTGGTCCGGCAGGCCACCGACCGGGTCGGCACCGGACTCGCGGACGCCGGGGAGCGGGTGGAGGACGCGGTGCGGGACCTCGCGGTCGCCCAGCGCGGCTTCACCACCGGCGCGGAGACCGTCGCGGACGTCGGCGGGCAGGTGCTGGAACGGCTCGACGGCCTGGCGCGCGAGGTCGTGGCGATGGCGGACCGGGTGGCGGCCGCGGCCTCGGCGGCCACCGCGGCGGCGGCCCGGCTGGACGCGGCGGCCGACCGGCGGGGCGACGCCTCCCCGGGGGTCGTCATGGTGAAGACCTCCGCGGGCCCAGGGCCCGACGAGGGCACCGCCCGGTCCCGGGGCACCACCACGGCCAACGCCACCGCCCCGGGCGGCGTGACGGCCGCGGACCTGGACGACCGGACGCTGCTGGACCTGGACGAGGTGCCGGTGCACGGGCAGGGCCGATGAGGGACCGGTTCCGGACCGCGCGGCCCGGCCCGCGCGGCACCCACCTGGTCGGCTGGCTGTTCGCCGACATGCTGCTGGTGCTCGCCCTGGTCGCGATGGGCGACCAGGGCGACCCGGTGGCCGCCGAACGGGCCGCCACGACCCCCACCGCCACCCCGGTCCCGAGCGCCACCGCGAGCGCCGCGCCGCTCCCCGTCCCCACCCCGGCCGGGCCGCGCGGGGTGGAGCACGACCCGGTCACCGTCGACGTGACCGGGGACTCCTCGGACGCGGCGGGCCTGGCCGCGCAGATCCGCGCCGCCACCGAGCCGTACGCCGGACGACAGGCCGCCGTGGTCCTCACCTTCGGCAGCAACCGCGACCCGGGCGCCGGCCAGGCCTACGCCCACACCGTCAACGGCCTGCTCGCGCAGGCCCGTCCGGAGATGTTCCGGGGCACCACCGCGCGGGACTTCATCTCGCTCGCGGACAACCCCCGGCACGCCTCGCTGGAGATCTACTTCTACACCGGCTGACCGCCGCACCGGCCGACCGCCGAAGCCCTGCCGTTCGAAGGAGAAACGCAGTGCAGATCCTCCCGTTCTACGCCGTCTGCGACGAGTCCTCGTCCATGACCCCGCACATCGACACCCTCAACAAGGCGCTGTTCAGCCTCCACCAGGAGATCAGCACCAACCCGACCGTCGCCGACAAGACCCGGTTCGGGCTGATCGGCTTCTCCACCGACGCCCACGAGCTGCAGCCGCTGGTCGACCTGAGCGACCTCGAGGAACTGCCGGCCCTGGAGGCCTCCGGCCTGACCTCCTTCGGCAGAGTCTTCGAGCTGCTCGGCCGGGCGATCGAGCGGGACGTGCGGGAGCTGAAGGCGGAGGGCCACGACGTCTACCGTCCGGTGGTCTTCTTCCTCTCCGACGGCGAGCCGACCGACACCGACTGGGAGCAGCCCTACCAGGACCTGCTCGCCGCCGCGTTCCGGCCGCACATCATCGCCTTCGGCATCGGTCAGGCCGACCGGACGGTGATCGCGCGGGTCGCGACCTTCAAGGCCTTCATGCAGGAGGACGGGGACGCCGACGTGGCGCCCGCGCTGCGGGAGTTCGCGGCCAGCCTGACCCGGTCGATCGTGCGCTCGGTGAGCGGGGCGACCGCCGCCGGCACCGGTATGAGCCTCCAGGTCGACGACCAGGTGTCCGGCTTCACCGCCGTCTCGCTCGACAAGCTCTGAGCCGGGCCGCCGGATGAATCCGCACGAGGGTCCGCCGTCGGCCGGCCAGGTGCCCGAGCCCGGGCCGGAGCACGCGCCGACCCGCAAGGACGACCCGTTCGAGGTCAACACCCCGGTCTACGAGGACTGGGACCTCAAGCCGCCGGAGCCCGCGCCGGCCCCGGCACCCGCGCCCGCCGACGCCGTCGTGGGGCCCGTCGTCACCCCGGGGCGGGTGACGCCCGAGGACTTCCTGCCGCGACCGATCGGCCAGGGCCCGGCCGCGGTCCGGGGTCCCTGGCCGGACCCGGTGTCGCCGCTCGGCGGGCCGGTCGGGCCGGTCGGACCGCCCGCCGCCACGCCCCCGGCCGGGACGACCGGGACGACCGCGCCCGAGGCGCCCACCGGGACCACCACCGCCGGCGCCCCCGGCACCACCGCCGGCACCGGCGCCGCCCCGGTCGTACGGCCGGCGTCGTTCCGAACCCCGGGACCGCTCGCCCACGTCGGCCGCAAGGCCCCCGCATATCCCGCCGAACCGACCGACATCCCCACCGTCCGCGGCGGCGACCTCTACGGCGTCCTGCTGCCCGACACCGTCGTGGACGGCGGCCGGTTCGGCGCGATCACCGTCCGGGCCGCCTCCGTCCGCGGCGACTCCCACCGCTACGCGGCCGAGTGCCGGCAGGACGCCGCCCTGGTCGTCCGGGCCGGCAGGCTGCTGCTGGTCGCGGTCGCCGACGGCGTGGGCTCCCAGCCCCACTCCCACCACGGCTCCAACGGCATCGTCCGGCTGCTGGCCAAGCACGTCCTGCCGCGGGCGGACACCCTGCTGGACCTGCTGCGGACCGGCGCGGCGGCGGAGTTCGACGACCTGACGAGCCGGCTCGTCGCCGCCGCGGCCGCGGAACTCGCCCGGGAGGCCGAGCGGTTCGGGCATCCGCCGAAGACCTGGTCGACCACCCTCCGGGCGCTGCTGGCAGCGGCCGACCCGGCGGTCCCGGCCCGGGGCTTCGTCGCGGTCGGCGACGGCGGACTGCTGCGCCTGCGCGCGAACCGCTGGGAGAACCTGGACGCCGACGGGGACGGCGCGGACGGCACGGGCACCCTGATCAGCACCCGGACGGACTGCCTCCCGCAGGCGTACGACCGCGCCCGGACCGCGCTGATCACCGACACCCGCCCCGGTGACGTCCTGGTGCTCTGCACCGACGGGCTCGCCCTCCCGCTGGTCAAGGAGCCCGAGCTGCGGGAGTTCCTCGGCGGGCGCTGGGGCCGCGAGGTGCCGGGCCTGGCCGAGTTCCTCTGGCAGGCCCAGGTCCGGGTGCGCAGCTACGACGACGACCGCTCGGTCGTCTGCCTCTGGGAGGCGCCGGTATGACCGCCCCGGACATCGCCGACGCGCTGACCGGCGGCACGGACCTCGGCCTCGCCCTGCTGCCCGCCGGCCCCGAGGCCGGCCGGGGCGGTCAGGGCCTGGTACGGCGGCTGGACGGCGTACCGGGAGTGCTGTTCAAGCGCTACCTGGAACCCGGGCGGGTGCACGGCCCGGCCCTGGCCGAACTGGTCGCCCTGCGGCTCGCCCTGCCCCCGGACGACCGGGACCGGCTGGACGCGCAGGCCGCCTGGCCGCTCTGCCGGGTGGTGGACGGCCCGCGCTGCGTCGGGTTCCTGATGCGGGAGGCGCCGTCGTCGATGACCTGGCGGACGGCCTCCGGCGGATCCAGGCTCACCGAGGCGCAGTACCTGCTCTACCCGGAGAAGCCCGCCACCCAGGGCGTCGTCCGCCCCGGCCCGGAGCAGCGGCTGGCCCTGGTGCTGGAGCTGGTGGGCCTGGTCGACCGGCTGCACCGCTGGGGGCTGGTGATCGGCGACCTCTCGCACGCCAACGTGCTCTGGTCGGCAGGGCCCGGACCGGCGGTGCACCTGCTGGACTGCGACGGCATCCGCCGGGTCGGGGCGGCGCCGGTGCTGGAACAGGCCGACACCCCCAACTGGTCCGACCCGCTCTCCCCGCACGGCAGCGCGGCCTCGGTGGACAGCGACCGCTACAAGGCGGCCCTGCTGATCGGCCGGATCCTGGCACAGGACCCGTACCTGGTGCCGGGAACGCCGTTCGAACCGCTGCCCGGGGTGCTGACGGAACGGCAGCTGACCCTGGCCCGGCGGGTCTGGGAGCAGGCCGGCGGGCCGTACGGGAGCCGCCCGGACCCGACCGCCTGGCTGCTGGCGCTGGGCGGCCGGGGCAGCATCCCGCTCGCCCGGGCGGACACGCCGGTGCCGCGTCCGGCCCGGCCGGTCGACCCTCGGCTGTTCGACGGCCGGGCGCCCCGGGGCAGCATCCGGCTGCGCCGACCCGACTGACGGGCGGCAAGCAGGACGGCGGGCGGCGGCCGGGCAGCGGGGTCCGCGGCGGGGTCCGCGGCGGCGGGTCCTCCGCCCCTGGGGCCGGACGGAGCGCGTGCGTACGATGATCCTTCCGGCTCCCCCTCACGGCCTGGAGTGATCGACCGATGACGACGACGGCGAAGTTCGACCCCTGGTCCGCGGCGTTCGTGGCCCACCCCTACGACGCGTACGCCGAACTGCGCGCCCAGGGCCCGGCAACGTACTTCGGGCCCACCGACCAGTGGCTGGTCCCCCGCTACGCGGACGTCGGCGCGCTGCTGCGGGACCGCCGCCTCGGCCGCACCTACACCCACCGGTTCAGCCACCAGGAGTTCGGCCGGCCCGAACCCGACCCGGCGCACGAGCCGTTCCACACCCTCAACGACAACGGCCTGCTCGACCTGGAGGCCCCGGACCACACCCGGATCCGCCGCCTGGTCTCCAAGGCCTTCACCCCGCGCATGGTCGAGGGCCTGCGCCCGACCGTGCGGCGGCTGGCCGGCGAACTCGTCGACGACCTGCTCGCGGCCGGCGGCGGCGACCTGATCGCCGCCGTCGCCGAGCCGCTGCCGGTCGCCGTGATCGCCGAGATGCTCGGCGTCCCGGAGTCCGACCGGCACCTGCTGCGCCCCTGGTCCGCCGACATCACCGGGATGTTCGAGCTCAACCCGTCCGAGGAGACCGCCCGCCGGGCCGTCACCGCGAGCACCGAGTTCTCCGACTACCTCCGCGCCCTGATCCGCGACCGCCGCACCGCCCCCGGCACCGACCTGATCAGCGCGCTGATCCAGGCCCAGGAGGGCTCCGACGCGCTCAGCGAGCAGGAGATGGTCTCCACCTGCGTCCTGCTGCTCAACGCCGGCCACGAGGCCACCGTCAACACCACCGGCAACGGCTGGTGGGCGCTGTTCCGCAACCCCGCCGAACTCGCCCGGCTGCGCGCCGACGTGGACGGGCTGCTGCCTACCGCCGTCGAGGAGCTGATGCGCTGGGACACCCCGCTGCAGATGTTCGAGCGCTGGGTCCTGGAGGACATCGAGATCGGCGGCGTGACCGTCCCGCGCGGCGCCGAGATCGCCCTGCTCTTCGGCTCCGCCAACCGGGACCCCGAGCGCTTCGCCGACCCCGACCGCCTCGACCTCGGCCGCACCGACAACCCGCACATCACCTTCGGCGCCGGAATCCACTTCTGTCTCGGTGCGCCCCTTGCCAGACTGGAGCTCACCGAGTCCTACGGCACCCTGCTCCGCCGCGCCCCGGGCCTGCGGCTGGTCCGCGAGCCCGAGTGGCGCCCCGGCTACGTGATCCGCGGGCTGGAGGAACTGCTGGTCGAGGTGTGACGGACGAGGGGGAGCGGGCCGTGGGCGACAAGGCGACGGGAGCACTGCTGGGGCTGGCGATCGGGGACGCGCTGGGCAAGGCCACCGAGTTCTCGGACGTCGCGCTGATCGCGCGGCAGTGGCCGGACTGGCGACGGCTGCCGCTGCCGGACGACGGGCTGATCACCGACGACACCCAGATGACGCTCGCCCTGGCCCGCGCCCTGCGCACCGCCCTGGCGGACGGGCCGCTCACCCCGCAGACCCTGGAGCCGCCGCTGCGCGCCGAGTTCCTCGCCTGGGCGCGCTCGCCGGAGAACAACCGTGCCCCCGGCATGACCTGTCTGCGCTCCTGCGACCGGCTCGCCTCGCCCGGGGTGCGCTGGCAGCTCGCCACCGACGTCGGCTCCAAGGGCTGCGGCGCCAATATGCGGGTCGCCCCGCTCGGCCTGGTCCGCGGGCCGACGACGGCGCAGCTGGCCGGCGCGGCCCAGCTCCAGTCCGGCCTCACCCACGGCCACCCCACCGCGCTCGCCGCGAGCGAGCTCACCGCCCACGCCGTCCGCGAGCTCGCCGAGGGCCTGCCGCCGGCCGGACTGCCCGCCGTACTGCGCGCGTACGCGCTCTCCCGGCGCGGCCACTACGACGCGCACTGGCTCGACGACCTCGCGGCGCACGCCCAGGACCCCACCACCGAGGGCTTCGCCACCCGCGGCTGGGACGAGTGCCTGGCGGTGCTCGACCGGCTCGACGCCGCGCTCGACGCGCCGGACACCGAGGCCGATCCCTGCCTGGCCACCGGCGAGGGCTGGATCGCCGAGGAGGCCCTCGCCACCGGACTGCTCTGCTTCCTGCTGCTCCCGGACGACCCGGTGGCCGCCGTCCGCCGGGCCGCCTACTCCTCCGGGGACTCCGACTCGATCGCCTGCCTGGCCGGCGCCTTCGCCGGGGCCCACGCGGGCGCCGACGCCTGGCCGGCGGACTGGGTGGAGCGGATCGAGCACCGGGACGAACTGCTGGAGTTCGGCGCGCTCTGGGACTGAGCGGCCGACACCGCTATGCGCCGCGCAGGCGGGCGGCCACGAAGGCGACCAGGTCGGGGAAGCGCTCGACCGGGGCCATGGCGGTGCGACCGAGGCCCAGGTCGATCACGCCGTTGGGGAGGAAGGTGAGGTGGCAGCGGCCGCACAGGTAGCTGGACCGCCAGGCGGTGACCAGCGACGGGTACACCGCCGCGTACGCCTCGAACTCCTGGCGGACCTGTCCGAGCCGTTGGCGGCGGGCCTTGACCAGCCCCACCGTCACGATCAGGAACACCGCCGCCAGCCCCGAGTACACGATCAGCGCGGCGCGGCGCCCGTCCTGATCGTCGCTGCCGCCGGTGACCAGCACCATCACGGCGAACAGTCCGGCGCCGAAGGTCAGGAGGAGCGCCGCCACGATCCCGCAGCCGTAACCCGGATCGGCCATCCGCGGCGCGGCCGGCGGGGCCAGTCGGTCGGCCAGCAGGCTGCTGGAGGTGCCGACCGTGTGGGTGGTCACCGTGTGGTCGTAAGTGTGGCCCGTGCTCGTCCCCGCGAAGGTGCTGATGTGCGCCTCACGGACGGCCGGCACGCTCCGCACCTGGTCGACCTCGCCGCACTGCGGGCACCTGAAGCTGCTCATCGATCCCCCCGAATCGCGCCTGTCGTCCCACGGTCCGCCCGGCGACGAGCACATGGTGACACGGCCGTTCTGCGAAGGGAACCGGGCCCCGGCGGGGTGCGTCGAACCGGGACCGAGGCGCGGGCAACGGTCCGTGCCGGGATCCAGGGGCGAGGTCAGCCATGTCCGCCACGACCGTCCGCACCCGCCGCCCGGCGGTGCTCCTGCTCTGCTGCGCGGCCCTGCTCACCGCCTGCGGCTCGACCGGCGGCGGGACCGGGGTGGTGCGGGCCGATCCCCCGTCGCTGCCGCCCGCCGACCCGGCGGCGGTCGCGGCCACCGCGTCGGCGACCGCCGCGTTCGGGCTCGACCTGCTGCACGCCCTCACCGTCGAACCCGGCGCGGCCGAACGGAACCTCGTGCTGTCGCCGTCCGGCCTGGCGACCGTGCTCGCCATGGTGCTGCCCGGGGCCCGGGGCACCACCGCCGAGCAGCTGGCCGAGGCCCTGCACACCGGGCTCACCCCCAAGCAGTACGCGCTCGCCACCGGCGCCCTGAACCGCGCCGGCGCGCCGGGCGGCAAGGGCGGGGCCGTGCTGCGGCGCTCCGACGACGTCTGGGCCCAGCGCGACTTCCCGCTCGACCCGCACTACCTCGGGGTGCTGGCCGCCGGCTTCGGCACCGGGGTGCGCACCACCGACTTCCGCAAGGACCCGGAGGGCGCCAGGAAGGCCGTCAACGGCGTCGTCGAGAAGGCCACCGAGGGCCGGATCAAGGACCTCTTCGCCGAGGGCCAGCTCAATCCGGACACCCGGCTGGCGCTCACCGACGCGCTGTACCTCAAGGCCGACTGGGCCCACCCGTTCAAGGCCGGACGGACCACGGCCCTGCCGTTCCACCGCCTCGACGGCTCCGCGGCGCCGGTGCCGACCATGGCCGGCGCCGAGTCGCTGCGCTACGCCGAGGGCTCCGGCGGCATCCTCGGCGAGCCCTGGCAGGCCGTGGAACTCCCGTACGCGGGAAGCACCCTGGCGATGGACCTGATCGTGCCCGCGCAGGGCGGCTTCGCCGCGTTCCGGCAGGGGCTGGACCAGGCGCAGCTGGACCAGGTTCTGGGCGGGCTCACCGAGCGGACGGTCGACCTCACCCTGCCGAAGTTCCGCTTCGACAGCGGGGGCGAGCTCACACCCGTGCTGAAGGCGCTCGGCGTCACCGCCGCGTTCGCGGAGGACGCCGACCTCTCCGGCATCCCCGGGCCGGGCGCCGCCGAACGGCTCCGGATCGGCCCGGTGGTGCAGAAGGCCACCGTCCAGGTGGACGAGCAGGGCACGGTCGCGGCGGCCGGCAGCGGCGTCGGGGTGGAGGTGGCGGCCGCGCCGGCGCCGCGGGCCCCGGCCCGGCTGCACATCGACCGGCCGTTCCTGTTCCTGGTCCGGGACACCGCGAGCGGGCTGCCGCTCTTCCTCGGCCAGGTCACCGACCCCGCGGCATAGCCGGCGGCTCGCGGTCGGACCGGGTGGCGGGCGGACCGGGTGGCGGGCGGCGGCTCGGCGCTCAGACCGGGTAGCGGTCCCCGAGTGCCGGATGGCCCGGCTCCCGGCTGCCGAACAGCACCAGCAGGTCGTCCGCCGTCCGCAGCAGCGTCTCCCGCCCCTCCACCGCCTCGGTCCAGTCGGCCGGCAGCCCCGAGGCGCCGTACGCGGCGCCGACCAGATTGCCGCAGACCGCGCCCGTCGAGTCGCTGTCGCCGGAGTGGTTCACCGACAGCAGCAGCGCCGTCCGGGCCGGCTCGGCGCCGTCGGCGCCCTCGGCGCCCTCGGCGCCCGCCAGCAGGCAGTACACCGCGATCGCCAGGCACTCCTCGGCGATCCAGCCGAGGCCGACCCGCTCCACCGCCTCGGCGGACGGCCCGGACTCCTGGGCCACCCGTACGGCCCGGGCCAGCGCCTGCACCGTCTCCTTCGAGGCCGGCCACTCCCGGGTCTGCTCCACCGTCTCGCCGACCGCGGCCCAGGGCTCCGTCCCGGCCGCCAGCCGCTCCACCAGCGCCGCGAAGGCGCCGGCCGCCAGGTAGCCGGTCGGGTGCCCGTGGGTCAGCTGCGCGCACTGCGCGGCCAGTCCGAACGCCTGCTCCGCCCCCAGCCGGCCGAGGCCGAACGGCGCCGAGCGCATCACCGTGCCGCAGCCCTTGGAGTGCGCGTTGATCGGGCCCGGCTGCCCCAGCGCCACCGGCGCCTCGAACACCGGGTGGTACTGCACCCCGGTCAGGCAGGCGGTGCCGGGCGCCCGCCGCGCGTACAGGAACGGCTCGCGCAGCAGCCAGCCGTCGTACGGGTGGGGCAGCGGCTCGCGGTCGGGCGCGCCCTGCTGCTGGGTGAGCAGCCACCGGCGGTACGCGCCGTGCACCGCCTCCGGCACCGAACCGCCGCCGCCCGACCAGCCCCGGACGAAGCCGCGGATCAGGCCCTCGGCGGTGAAGAGCGTCATCTGGGTGTCGTCGGTGACCTCGGCGACCAGTCCGCCGCCCGGCAGGCCGGTCACCCCGTCCGGTCCGAAGCGGTCCCGGATCTGGTCCAGCCGCTGGAACTCCACCGGCCAGCCCAGCGCGTCCCCGACCGCCCCGCCGAGCAGGGCGCCGCGCACCCGGTCCTGGTAGCCCGTCTCCGTACTCGTCCTCACACTGCCCGCCCCTCGTCGGTCCCCGTGCCCTGTTGTACCAGGCGCCCCGGTCCCGGCCGAGGCTCCCCGCCGAGCCGGCCGCCGCCGCAGGGCCGGCCGTCCCGGCCGAGGCTCCCCGCCGGGCGGCCGGGACCGGGGTCAGCCGCGGATCTCCCCCGAACCGCCGCGCAGGGACGCCCGGTCCGCCGCCGCCCGGCCCGCCACCCAGCCCTCGCCGTCGCTCACCCGCACCCGCTGCGACACCAGCTTGGGGAACATCCGGCCGACCTCGTGGTCCACCGCCTCGGTACGCGCCTTCAGGGCCGGCAGCAGCCGCTCGTCCGGCACCAGCTGCTCCGCCGTGCCGTCCTCGCGCAGGTGCCGGCCGGCCGCCGCGGCGCTGGTCGTCCGCTCGGTCGCCTCGGTCAGCCGCTCCCGGATCCGCGCCGCGTACGCGACCAGGAAGGACTGCCGGAACGCCTTGGTCCGGGAGGCCCCGTCCAGGTGCTGCCGGGCCCCGGCCTGCTGCATCGCGTGAGTGGCCTGCACCAGCAGCGAGGTGTACAGCAGCTCGACGCCGTCGAGGTCGGCGTCGAAGCCGATCACGGTGCAGAAGCCGAACTCCTTCGCCCACACCACCCGGCAGCGGTTGGCCGCGGCCACCGCGTCCAGCAGCATCGTCTTGGGGCCCTCGTACGGGTTGTCCACCCCGATCCGCAGCGCGCCGGGGGCGTGCGGGTCGGCGCCCTCGACGGCGAGCAGTGCCTCGTCGATGCTGTGCTGGGCCATCAGCTGCTGGGCCTTGGCGGTCAGCGCCTCGGCCTCCTCGGGGAAGTCGGTGGACTCGGCCTTCGCCAGCAGGGCGCGGATCCGCGACAGCATCCGGGGCTCGCCCGCCACCGGGCCGCGCGGCCGCTGCTCCGGGCGCGCCGAGTGCGCCGAGTGCGCCGAGTGGGCCGCCCGCCCGGGGGCGGGGCCGACCGGGGCGATCGGCGGCAGCCGGCCCCAGCTGCGCAGCAGCTCCAGCAGTGCGGTGGCCAGCGCGAACCGGTCCAGCCGGTGCCGCTGGGCGAAGCCGGACAGGTACGTCTCGTCGGAGGGCCACCACACCTCCGCCTCCAGCTCGCGCAGCTGCTCCTGCCAGCGGCGGTCGAGTGCGGCGGCCGGGTGGCGGCGCCCCTCGGCGGCGATGAGGTCCACGGCGAGCGCCAGGTGCACCGGCTTCAGTTCCCGCCGCACCACCCGCACCAGGTCCGCCGGGCGCCAGCCGGCCGACCAGCACCGGCCGACCGCCGTGTCGGCGTGGCCCAGCGCCGCCCGGCTCACCGCCGGCCACGACCCGGCGGAGGCCGCCAGCAGCGAGGCGCCGGTGTCCAGCGCGAGGTCCAGCCCCTCCTCGGGGGCCGTCACCACCCCGCGCACCGCCGTGTCCAGCAGCACCCCGGCGTCCCCGCCCCCGCCGCCGCCACCCTGTCCACGCCTGCCCACGCCTACCTCGTCCCACGAACGGTCCCGTGCATCTCCCGCCCATGATGCCGGACCGCCCTGCCGGACGTCGGGTCTCCTCGGGTCTCCGGCCCGGGTCACCGTGCCCCGGACACCGCGGCTCGGGCCGCCCGGGCCGCCCGGGCCGCTCAGGCCGCTCAGGCCGCCACCGGACCGCGGGCACCCCGGCCGAACCCGGCCAGCGGGGCCAGCGCCACCAGCTGGCAGACCGCGGCGAGCGGCAGGAAGGCCAGGTCCGCCGCCGACAGCACGATCCCGACGGCCACCAGCACCGGACTCCACCGGCGCAGCACCCGGCCGGCCCCGACCGAGGCTCCCACCAGCAGCGCCAGCAGCCCCAGGTGGAACAGCAGCGGGAGCGCCGAGTAGAAGAGCGGCTCGACACCCGGCCGGCTCTGCACCGCCTCGAACAGGCGGTTCTGGTCCGCCTTGTCCACCGCCACCGCGCCGACGTACAGGTCGATCCCGATCTGCCCCAGCGACGCGGCGAGCCCGGTGAACGCCGCGCCCAGCGCCACCCGACCGGCCACCCGGCCCCCGCGCGTCCGGCGCGGGCCCGGGGCGCGCCCCAGCGCCGACAGCAGCGGGGCGAACAGCAGCAGGGCCAGCAGCAACAGGCTGTGGCCGACCAGCCAGCCGGGGCCGGGATCGCGCGATCCGTCCAGCAGCCGGATGCCGCCGTACAGCGCCGTCAGCACGGGGGCGACGACGACGGCGACGGTGACGACGGGGCGGGCGGGCGGCAGGGCGTTCACGGTGCACTCCTGACGGGACGGGGACCGCCGGCCCGGCCGACGGCTCCGGCGACTGCCGGCAGCACGGATCCTGTCCGCCGGGGCCCTCGTCGCGGATCGCCCGCACCGGCGAACCCGGCCGCTCCCCCGCGCGGGGGAGGACACCGCACGCCCCGCCCCCGCGCTCAGCGTTCGCCGGCCACCACCGCGCCCGCCTCGTAGGCGAACACCACCGCGTGCACCCGGTCCCGCAGCCCCAGCTTGGCCAGCACATTGCTGACATGGGTCTTCACCGTGTGCTCGCTCACCACCAGCTCGGCGGCGATCTCGGCGTTGGACAGCCCCCGGGCGAGCAGCACCAGCGTCTCCCGCTCACGCGCGGTGAGCTGCTCCAGCAGCCGGGACGGCGGCCGGGCCGGGCGCTCTCCGGAGCCGGGACGCCGGGCGGCGAACTCGCCGATCAGCCGGCGGGTCACCGAGGGCGCCAGCAGCGCGTCCCCGGAGGCCACCATCCGGACGCCGTGCGCCAGGTCGTCCCGGCGGACGTCCTTGAGCAGGAAGCCACTGGCCCCCGCGTACAGCGCGTCGAAGACGTAGTCGTCGATGTCGAAGGTGGTCAGCATGATCACCTTGGTGTCCGGGTACTCGGCACACACCCGCCGGGCCGCCTCCAGCCCGTCCATCACCGGCATCCGGACGTCCAGCAGCAGCACGTCCGGTCCGTGCGCACGGACCGCCTCGACCGCCTCGGCCCCGTCCGCCGCCTCGGCGACCACCTCGATGTCCGGCTGTGCGTCCAGGATCATCCCGAACCCGGCCCGCACCAGCTCCTGGTCGTCCGCGACGACCACCCTGATCGGCTTCACGCCCCCACCACCTCCCCGCCGCCCAGCGGCAGCCGGGCACTCACCAGGAACCCCCGGCCCCCCGGTCCGGGACCGGCCTCGGCCCGGCCGCCGCAGGCCGCCGCCCGCTCCCGGATGCCGACCAGCCCCCGGCCGCCGGAGAAGACGCCCGGCTCCCGGTCCGCCCGCACCCCGCGCCCGTTGTCGGACACCAGCACCACCAGCTCCGCCCCCTCCCGGACCACCCGGATCCCGATCCGGCCGGCCTCCGCGTGCTTGACCGTGTTGGTCAGCGCCTCCTGCACGATCCGGTAGCCGGCCGCCTCCACCCCGGCCGGCAGCGGCCCGACCCGCTCGTCGAGTTCCAGCTCGACGACCACCCCGGCCCGGCGCACCCGCTCGGCCAGCACGGGCAGTTCGGCCAGCCGCGGCTGCGGCGCCAGCTCCGGCACCGCGCCGTCCTCCTTCAGCACCCCGAGGACCCGCCGCAGCTGACCCATGGCGTCCCGCCCGGCATCGGCGATGGTGTCGAAGGTCTTCACCGCCCGGTCCGGATCGCTGCGCACCACCAACGGTCCCGCCTCGGCCTGGATCACCATCAGCGAGACGGCGTGCGCCAGGATGTCGTGCATCTCCCGGGCGATCCGGGCGCGTTCCTCGACCACCGCGCGGGCCGCGTCACTGGCCGCCCGCCTCCCGGCCTCCCGGGCCCGCTCCGCCTCCACCGCCGCCAGCCGGCGCAGCTCCCGCACCAGGCAGCCGAACACGAACGCCCCGACCGAGGTGAGCAGCGAGAACAGCGCGCCGTTCGGCGAGTGCGTACCCACGACGTTGGCGACCACGGTCACCGCCAGCACCGTCCAGCGCTGCCGCTCCCCCGCCCGGTCGGCCACCGTGTACAGCGCGATCACCGCGTACAGCGGCAGCTGCGGCATGGCCGAGTGGGCGAGCACCGAGAGCACCGCCGACAGCCCGCCGCTGAGCACCAGGACGGTGACCGGCGCCCGCCGCCGCCAGGGCAGCGGCAGGGACGTCCCCAGCGCCAGCAGGTAGACCCACCACGGCCGGGCGGTCTCGTCCTGGGACACCGACCACAGCGAGACCGCCGCCGACACCGCCGCCAGCAGCCCGTCCACCACGCGCGGGTCGAGCCCGGTCGCCCGCGCCCGCCACTGTGCCGCCCGTCCGGTCATGGCCCCTCCCCCGTGTCCGGGGTACCCGCCCCCGCGGAGAAGATCATGCCCGACCGGCAGCGCGGTGGGCACTCCCCCGCCGGGACCGGCCCCGGCCCCGGTACCAGCACCAGCACCAGCACCGGTACCGGCCCCGGCCGCTCGCGCGAGGGAACCGCCCCCCGGCTCAGCCACCGGTGACCGCCACGCCCCCGGTCCCGGCCCGCGCCGTGATGCTGCGGGGCGCCCCGTCCTGCCGCGGCACCGTCACCTCGACCCCGCCGACGTCGGTCCCGGCGTCGACCGCGTACGGCTCGCCGCCGGGCACCGAGACCCGGACCCCGCCGATCTCCGCCCGGGCCTCCACCGAGGTCGGGCTCACGGCGAAGGCCAGCTCGACCCCGCCGGTCTCCGCGACCACCCGCACCTTCGCCGAGGTCAGACCGGTCGCCTCCACCCCGCCGACGCCGGCCGTGGCCTGCACCTCCCCGGCCAGACCGCGCAGCCGGATCCCGCCGGTCGCGCTGTTCAGCCGCACCGCCGTGCCGGCCGGGACGGTCACCTCGTAGCCGACCCCGCAGTCCGAGCAGTCGTAGGACAGCCGGAGCGTGCCGTCCACCAACGAGTGCCCGGTCCGCGGCGGGTCGCCGCGGAAGTCCTGCTTCTCGACCACCCGCAGGGTGTCCCCGGCCCGGACCTCGATCCCGCCGACCCGCCCGTCCACCACCAGCTCGTGCACCGGCCCGGCCACCCCGTAGGAGACCGTCAGCCGCTCGCGGCCCTCGTCCCCGTCCCGGAAGCAGCCCACCGAACCCAGCGCCACCGCCCCGGTGATCGCCGCCGCCCCCAGCACCCGTCGCACGTCCATGCCCGTGTCCTCCGCCCGTCCTCGTTCCGACGGTCCAGAGCCTGACGCCCCCGGTCCGCCGGACGCCTCCCCCGCCGGACCGGTCTCCCGCCCTCCCCCGCACGACGGAGTCCGGGAACGCCGCAGGGCGGCCACCCCGTCCGGGGTGACCGCCCTGCGATCAGGAACCTTCGACTCAGCCGGTGTACGGGCCGTAGTCGTAGTCGTCCAGCGGGACCGCCTGGCCGGAGCCGGCGCCGAAGGGCGACAGGTCGTAGTCGTCGTAGCCGACGGCCGAGTACATCGCGGCCTTGGCCTCCTCGGTCGGCTCGACCCGGATGTTGCGGTAGCGGGGCAGACCCGTACCGGCCGGGATGAGCTTACCGAGGATGACGTTCTCCTTGAGGCCCAGCAGCGGGTCCGACTTGGCGTGGATCGCCGCGTCGGTGAGGACCCGGGTCGTCTCCTGGAAGGAGGCGGCCGACAGCCAGGACTCGGTGGCCAGCGAGGCCTTGGTGATACCCATCAGCTGCGGACGGCCGGAGGCGGGGTGACCGCCCTCGGAGACCACACGACGGTTCTCGGTCTCGAAGCGGCCGCGCTCGACGAGCTCGCCCGGGAGCAGCTCGGCGTCGCCCGACTCGATGATCGTCACGCGGCGGAGCATCTGCCGGATGATGATCTCGATGTGCTTGTCGTGGATCGACACACCCTGCGAGTTGTAGACCTTCTGGACCTCGGCGACCAGGTGGATCTGGACGGCACGCTGGCCCATGATCCGCAGCACGTCGTGCGGGTTGGTGGCACCCATGGTCAGCTTCTGGCCGACCTCGACCGCCTCGCCCTCGCTGACGAGCAGCTTCACGCGCTTCGAGACCGGGTAGGCGATCTCGTCGGTGCCGTCGTCCGGCGTGACGACCAGCTTGCGGGTCTTCTCGGTGTCCTCGATGCGGACCCGGCCCTGGGCCTCCGAGATCGGGGCCACACCCTTGGGGGTACGGGCCTCGAAGAGCTCGACGACACGGGGCAGACCCTGCGTGATGTCGTCACCGGCCACACCACCGGTGTGGAAGGTACGCATGGTCAGCTGGGTACCGGGCTCACCGATGGACTGGGCGGCGATGATGCCGACCGCCTCACCGATGTCGACCAGCTTGCCGGTGGCCAGCGAGCGGCCGTAGCAGAAGGCACAGGTGCCGACGGCCGACTCACAGGTCAGGATCGAGCGGGTCTTGACCTCGCTGATGCCGTGGCGGATCAGCTCGTCGATCAGCACGTCACCGAGGTCGGTGTTCGCGGTGGCCAGCAGCTTGCCGTCCACCGTGATGTCCTCGGCGAGCATGCGGGCGTAGACGCTGGTCTCGACGTCGTCCGTCTTGCGCAGGACGCCGTTCTCGACCGTGCCGATCGCCAGCTTGAGGCCGCGCTCGGTGCCGCAGTCCTCCTCGCGGATGATGACGTCCTGGGAGACGTCGACCAGACGACGGGTGAGGTAGCCGGAGTCGGCGGTACGGAGGGCGGTGTCCGCGAGACCCTTACGGGCACCGTGGGTGGAGATGAAGTACTCCAGCACGGAGAGGCCCTCACGGAACGACGCCTTGATGGGTCGCGCGATGGTCTCGTTCTTCGCGTTGGACACCAGACCACGCATACCGGCGATCTGACGCATCTGCATCATGTTTCCACGAGCACCCGAGTCGACCATCATGAAGATGGGGTTCGTCTTCGGGAAGTTCTCGTTCATGGCCTCGGCGACCTCGTTGGTCGCCCGGGTCCAGATGCCGATGAGCTCCTGCTTGCGCTCGTCGTTGGTGATCAGACCGCGCTCGTACTGCTTCTGGATCTTCTCCGCCTGGGCCTCGTAGCCCTCGAGGATCTGGCCCTTGTTCGGCGGGACCACGACGTCGGAGATCGAGACGGTGACACCCGAACGGGTCGACCAGTGGAAGCCGGCCGCCTTCAGGTTGTCCAGGGTCGCCGCGACGGTGACCTTGGGGTAGCGCTCGGCCAGGTCGTTGACGATCGCGGAGAGCTGCTTCTTGCCCACCTCGTAGTCGACGAACGGGTAGTCCTCGGGCAGCAGCTCGTTGAAGAGCGCGCGGCCCAGGGTGGTCTTCAGGCGGAAGGACTCGCCCTCGAACCAGGACGACTGACCGTCCTCGTCCAGCGGCGGGGTCCAGCCGCGCGGCGGCACGGTGCCGATCGGCAGGCGCAGCTCGATCGGGGCCTGGACACCCAGCTCGCGGGCGTCGAAGGCCATGATCGCCTCGGCGGTCGACGAGAAGGTGCGGCCGGCGCCCTTCACGTTCTCGCGGTCCGAGGTCAGGAAGAACAGACCGAGCACCATGTCCTGGGTCGGCATGGTGACGGGGCGACCGTCGGCCGGCTTCAGGATGTTGTTCGAGGACAGCATCAGGATGCGGGCCTCGGCCTGCGCCTCCGCGGAGAGCGGCAGGTGGACGGCCATCTGGTCACCGTCGAAGTCCGCGTTGAACGCGGTGCAGACGAGCGGGTGGATCTGGATGGCCTTGCCCTCGACCAGCTGCGGCTCGAAGGCCTGGATGCCGAGGCGGTGCAGGGTGGGCGCACGGTTCAGCAGGACCGGGTGCTCGGCGATGACCTCTTCGAGGACGTCCCACACGACCGGGCGGGCGCGCTCGACCATGCGCTTGGCCGACTTGATGTTCTGCGCGTGGTTCAGGTCGACCAGGCGCTTCATCACGAACGGCTTGAAGAGCTCCAGCGCCATGGCCTTGGGCAGACCGCACTGGTGCAGCTTGAGCTGCGGGCCGACGACGATGACCGAACGGGCCGAGTAGTCGACTCGCTTGCCGAGCAGGTTCTGGCGGAAACGACCCTGCTTGCCCTTCAGCATGTCGCTGAGGGACTTCAGCGGGCGGTTGCCCGGACCGGTGACCGGACGGCCGCGGCGGCCGTTGTCGAACAGCGCGTCGACGGCCTCCTGGAGCATGCGCTTCTCGTTGTTCACGATGATCTCGGGCGCGCCGAGGTCGAGAAGCCGCTTCAGGCGGTTGTTGCGGTTGATGACACGGCGGTACAGGTCGTTCAGGTCGGAGGTCGCGAAGCGGCCACCGTCCAGCTGCACCATCGGACGCAGGTCCGGCGGGATGACCGGGACGCAGTCCAGCACCATGCCGTTGGGCTTGTTGGTGGTCTGCAGGAACGCGGAGACGACCTTGAGGCGCTTGAGCGCACGGGTCTTCTTCTGGCCCTTGCCGGTGCGGATGATCTCGCGCAGGCGCTCGGACTCCTCCGCCAGGTCGAAGGTCTCGAGGCGGTCCTTGAGGGCCGCCGCGCCCATCGAGCCGGAGAAGTAGGTGCCGAAGCGGTCGCGCAGCTCGCGGTAGAGCAGCTCGTCGCCCTCGAGGTCCTGGACCTTGAGGTTCTTGAAGCGGGCCCACACCTCGTCGAGGCGGTCGAGCTCGCGCTGCGCGCGGTCGCGCAGCTGCTTCATCTCGCGCTCGGCGCCCTCGCGCACCTTGCGGCGGACATCGGCCTTGGCGCCCTCGGCCTCCAGCTCGGCGAGGTCGGTCTCGGCCTTCTTGGCGCGCGTCTCGAGGTCGGAGTCGCGACGGTTCTCGATCTGCTGACGCTCGACCGAGACGTGCGCCTCCAGGGACGGCAGGTCGCGCTGACGGCGCTCGTCGTCCACCCAGGTGATCATGTAGGCGGCGAAGTAGATGACCTTCTCGAGGTCCTTCGGCGCCAGGTCCAGCAGGTAGCCGAGGCGGGACGGCACACCCTTGAAGTACCAGATGTGGGTGACCGGGGCGGCCAGCTCGATGTGGCCCATCCGCTCACGGCGCACCTTGGCGCGGGTCACCTCGACGCCGCAGCGCTCACAGATGATGCCCTTGAAGCGGACGCGCTTGTACTTGCCGCAGTAGCACTCCCAGTCCCGGGTCGGACCGAAGATCTTCTCGCAGAAGAGTCCGTCCTTTTCGGGCTTCAGGGTGCGGTAGTTGATGGTCTCCGGCTTCTTGACCTCGCCGTGCGACCACTGGCGGATGTCGTCGGCGGTGGCCAGGCCGATGCGGAGCTCGTCGAAGAAGTTGACGTCAAGCACTGGTCGTCAAGCCCTCTTTCGTAAGTCGAGAGTCGTTCATGTGGTCTGAGGGGGGCCTGGGGGCGGGCCGGCCGCTCGGTGAGCGGCCGGCCCGGCCTCCGTCAGACCTCTTCGACGCTGCTCGGCTCGCGCCGGGACAGGTCGATGCCGAGCTCCTCGGCGGCGCGGAACACGTCCTCGTCGGAGTCCCGCATCTCGATGGACTGGCCGTCCGAGGACAGCACCTCCACGTTGAGGCAGAGCGACTGCATTTCCTTGATGAGCACCTTGAAGGACTCGGGAATGCCGGGCTCGGGGATGTTCTCGCCCTTGACGATGGCCTCGTAGACCTTCACACGGCCGAGAACGTCGTCGGACTTGATGGTGAGGAGCTCCTGCAGCGCGTAGGCCGCGCCGTACGCCTCGAGGGCCCACACCTCCATCTCACCGAAGCGCTGACCACCGAACTGCGCCTTACCACCGAGCGGCTGCTGGGTGATCATGGAGTACGGGCCGGTCGAACGGGCGTGCAGCTTGTCGTCGACCAGGTGGTGCAGCTTGAGGATGTACATGTAGCCGACCGAGACCGGCATCGGGAACGGCTCGCCGGAGCGGCCGTCGAACAGCCGGGCCTTGCCGGTGGAGTTCACCAGGCGCTCACCGTCACGGGTGAGGGTGGTGTGGTCCAGCAGGCCGGTGATCTCGTCCTCGCGGGCGCCGTCGAAGACCGGGGTGGCGAGGTTGGTGCCACCGTCGACCTGGTCGGCGCCGATCGCCTGGAGGCGCTGGGCCCACTCGTCGGCGAGGCCGGAGACGTCCCAGCCCTGCTTGGCGAGCCACCCGAGGTGGATCTCCAGGACCTGTCCCGGGTTCATTCGGGACGGGACACCCAGCGGGTTGAGGATGATGTCGACCGGGGTGCCGTCCTCCAGGAACGGCATGTCCTCGACCGGCAGGATCTTCGAGATGACGCCCTTGTTGCCGTGACGGCCGGCGAGCTTGTCACCGTTGGTGATCTTGCGCTTCTGGGCCACGTAGACGCGGACCAGCTGGTTGACGCCCGGGGGCAGCTCGTCGCCCTCTTCGCGGTCGAAGACGCGGACGCCGATGACCTTGCCGGACTCACCGTGCGGCACCTTCAGCGAGGTGTCGCGGACCTCACGGGCCTTCTCGCCGAAGATCGCGCGGAGCAGGCGCTCCTCCGGGGTCAGCTCGGTCTCGCCCTTGGGCGTGACCTTGCCGACCAGGATGTCGCCGGTGACGACGTCGGCGCCGATGCGGATGATGCCGCGCTCGTCGAGGTCGGCGAGGACCTCCTCGGAGACGTTCGGGATGTCCCGGGTGATCTCCTCGGGGCCCAGCTTGGTGTCACGGGCGTCGACCTCGTGCTCCTCGATGTGGATCGAGGAGAGGACGTCGTCCTGCACGAGGCGCTGCGACAGGATGATCGCGTCCTCGTAGTTGTGACCCTCCCAGGACATGAACGCCACCAGCAGGTTCTTGCCGAGGGCCATCTCGCCCTCGTCGGTGCAAGGACCGTCGGCGAGCACCTGGCCGGACTCGACCCGGGCGCCCTCGTCCACGAGCACCTTCTGGTTGAAGGCGGTGCCCTGGTTGGAGCGGGTGAACTTGGCGGCGCGGTACGTGGTGTACGTGCCGTCGTCGTTGGCCACGGTGACGTAGTCGGCCGAGACCTCCTGGACGACACCGGCCTTCTCGGCGGTGATGACGTCCGCGGCGTCGACGGCGCAGCGGTACTCCATGCCGGTACCGACCAGCGGAGCCTCGCTCTTCAGCAGCGGCACCGCCTGGCGCATCATGTTCGAGCCCATGAGCGCGCGGTTGGCGTCGTCGTGCTCGAGGAACGGGATCATGGCGGTCGCGACCGACACCATCTGGCGCGGCGAGACGTCCATGTAGTCGATCTCGGTGCCGGGGATGTAGTCGATCTCGCCGCCGCGGCGGCGGACCAGGACACGCGGCTCCGCGAAGGTCAGCTCCGCCGTCAGCGGGGCGTTGGCCTGCGCGATGACGAAGCGGTCCTCCTCGTCGGCGGTCAGGTAGTCGACCTGCTCGGTGACGACACCCTCGATGACCTTGCGGTACGGGGTCTCGATGAAGCCGAACGCGTTGACCCGACCGTAGGAGGCGAGCGAGCCGATCAGACCGATGTTCGGGCCTTCGGGGGTCTCGATCGGACACATGCGGCCGTAGTGCGAGGGGTGCACGTCACGGACCTCGAAGCCGGCCCGCTCACGGGACAGACCACCGGGGCCGAGGGCGGACAGACGGCGCTTGTGGGTCAGGCCCGACAGCGGGTTCGTCTGGTCCATGAACTGCGACAGCTGGCTGGTGCCGAAGAACTCCTTGATGGAGGCGACGACCGGCCGGATGTTGATCAGGGTCTGCGGCGTGATCGCCTCGACGTCCTGGGTGGTCATGCGCTCGCGCACGACGCGCTCCATGCGGGCGAGACCCGTACGGACCTGGTTCTGGATGAGCTCGCCCACGTTGCGCAGGCGGCGGTTGCCGAAGTGGTCGATGTCGTCGACCTCGACCACGATGTCGCGGCCGGTCTCGTCACGCCAGTCGACCTCGCCGGCGTGCAGCTTGACCAGGTACTTGATCGCGTTGATGATGTCGGGCTCGGTGAGCACACCGGAGTCCAGCGACTCGGCGTTGCCGAGCTTGCGGTTCACCTTGTAGCGGCCGACCTTGGCGAGGTCGTAGCGCTTCGGGTTGAAGTACAGGTTCTCCAGCAGCGTCTGCGCGGCCTCGCGCGTCGGCGGCTCCCCGGGACGCAGCTTGCGGTAGATGTCGAGCAGCGCGTCGTCCTGGCCCTGGGTGTGGTCCTTCTCCAGGGTGGCGCGCATCGACTCGTACTCGCCGAACTCCTCGAGAATCATCTCGTTGGTCCAGCCGAGGGCCTTGAGCAGCACGGTGACCGACTGCTTGCGCTTGCGGTCGATGCGGACGCCGACCATGTCGCGCTTGTCGATCTCCATCTCGAGCCAGGCACCGCGCGAGGGGATGACCTTGCAGGAGTAGATGTCCTTGTCGGACACCTTGTCCAGGGTGGAGTCGAAGTACACGCCCGGCGAGCGGACGAGCTGCGACACGACGACACGCTCGGTGCCGTTGATCACGAACGTGCCCTTGTGGGTCATGAGCGGGAAATCGCCCATGAAGACCGTCTGAGACTTGATCTCACCGGTCTCGTTGTTGGTGAACTCGGCCGTGACGAAGAGCGGGGCCGCGTACGTGAAGTCGCGGTCCTTGCACTCGTCAATGGAGTTCTTCGGCGGCTCGAAACGGTGGTCGCGGAAGGTCAGCGACATCGACCCGCTGAAGTCCTCGATCGGGGAGATCTCCTCGAAGATCTCCTCCAGACCGGACTTCGTGGGGACGTCCTGACCGTTGTCCAGCGCCCGCTCGACCCGGGTCTTCCAGGCCGCGTTGCCGAGCAGCCAGTCAAAGCTCTCGGTCTGCAGGGCCAGGAGGTTAGGGACCTCGAGGGGCTCCTTGATCTTCGCGAACGAGACGCGGAGCGGGGCGGTGGATGCGGCGGAATTGTTCGAGGCGTTGCGCGGCGCGGCCAAGAGGGGGGTCCTTCCGAGGGCTCGGAGCTCACTACGCGCGTACCGGCCGGGCCTTCACGGGCTCGGTCCCACCTCCGCGCCACCGGCCTCCGCCGAGGTCGAAACCTCAGGTCAGAGCCGCTTTGCGGAGGCGGTGCCAGACCCCTTCAGGGCAACGCAAACTCCGGGCGACGAGTCACGGAGCAGCTAACAGGCAGCGCAAAGGGACAGTGTAGCCAAAGGCGACACTGCTGTCCAGCTCTGATTCGGAGACCGAATCGGAGACTCCTCCCGGTAGCCGTCGGGCGCGAACGCCCTCCGGGTACTGCAGCGGCCCGGACTCGTCCGGGCCCACGACTCACGTGGAGTCACTTCCCTCCGGAGCCGCCGGTTATGCATCCGGCGGTCGACCAACCGGGGCGGACTCGCGCCTCGAGAATCGCGCGCGCCCGCCGGGTTCGTCAAGGGCCCGCCTCCGGTGCGGGCCTCGTCCCGTTCATCGCTCCGGGCCACCCCGGCGTTACAGAAGCCGTGGTCGGGGCCGTAGCCGATGACAGCGATCACCATACCCGTCCGCACCGACAGTGCCGAGTGCTCGATCGGCCACGCCGGTGTGTCCGGCCGCGGACCCACCGGGGACGGGGCGGATGCGGGGCGGGCGCAGGCCGGGGGCGGACCGGGGAACGGCCGGGGGCAGGCCCGGGGCGGCCGCGAAGCGGCCACCGGCCGGGCGGGGCCGGAAACGCAAAAAGCCGGGCCGACCACCCGCAAGGGTGATCGGCCCGGCCCACTGCCCCCTCAGAGGGGGCGGCGAGTCACTTGACGGTGACCTTGGCGCCGGCGCCCTCGAGAGCGGCCTTGGCCTTCTCGGCAACGTCCTTGGCAACCTTCTCCAGAACCTTGGCACCAGCGGTGTCAACGAGGTCCTTGGCCTCCTTCAGGCCGAGGGAGGTCAGGGTGCGCACCTCCTTGATGACCTGGATCTTCTTGTCGCCCGGGCCATCGAGGATGACGTCGAACTCGTCCTGCTCCTCGACGGCCTCGGCCACGGCGCCCGGGCCGGCGATGCCGGCAACGGCGACCGGAGCGGCAGCGGTGACGTCGAACTTCTCCTCGAAGGCCTTCACGAACGCGGCCAGCTCGATGAGGGTGAGCTCCTCGAACTGCGCGAGCAGCTCGTCCTGGGACAGCTTCGCCATGATTGGCGTCCTTCCACTAAATCGGCAGGTGGTGCCGGATGTACGGGTTGGCGGGCGTACGGGCCCGCAGCGAGGCAGGGCCTCGGCCGATCACTCGGCCGCGGTCTCCTCGGCGGCGGGAGCCGGCGTACCGGCACCGCCCTGCTCGACCTTTTCCCGAAGCGCCTCGACCGTGCGGACGAGCTTCGAGGGCAGGGCCTGGAAGAGCGCGGCAGCCTGCGACTGCTTGCCCTTCATGGCACCCGCCAGCTTGGCGAGCAGCACCTCGCGGGACTCGAGGTCCGCGAGCTTCTTGATCTCGTCGGCGGACAGCGCCTTACCGTCAAGGACACCGCCCTTGATGACGAGAGCAGGGTTCTCCTTGGCGAAGTCACGCAGAGCCTTCGCCGACTCCACCGGGTCACCGGTGACGAAGGCGACAGCCGTCGGACCGGCGAACAGGTCGTCGAGCTCCGTGATCCCGACCTCATTGGCCGCGATCTTGGTCAGCGTGTTCTTCACCACGGCGTACTGGGCGTTCTCGCCCAGCGAGCGACGCAGGGTCTTGACCTGCTTCACCGTCAGACCGCGGTACTCGGTCAGCACCGCAGCGTTCGAGCCACGGAAAAGCTCCGTGATCTCGGCGACGGCAGCAGCCTTGTCGGGCCTAGCCATAGGCTTACGCCTCCTTCCGTGATGTCGAAATCAGGCCGACCGCGAGAGTCGACCATTCGCGCCTCGGACCGCCGGACGGAGGAGAACCTCTGCGGAAAAGCAGATGAGCCCCGGTGCGCAGGCGCACGGGGCTCGTGGCGAA
Source organism: Streptomyces sp. TLI_053 (assembly GCF_900105395.1). Lineage (NCBI taxonomy): Bacteria > Bacillati > Actinomycetota > Actinomycetes > Kitasatosporales > Streptomycetaceae > Streptomyces > Streptomyces sp. TLI_053. Next base: position 5,607,780 of record NZ_LT629775.1, on the reverse strand, counting down.
CTCGACGGGTCCGCATGCGAGGCACGCGACCCGGAGGTCGAAGCTCCAAACAATCCTGCGCGGGCTGCCCGCGCACGAGGCGCGGATCCTTCGGTCACGCACTCCCTGACGGGGGCGGCGCGACAACCAGCGGTCTTTGGCTTCCGACACAGTAGCCGGATGCCGCCGTCCGGGGCAAATCGCCCCTGGTCGCGACCGCCCGGCCGGCTCAGCGGGCCGTCGGCGGGGTGCTGCGGGTGCCGGTGTCCACGGTGTCCGACTCGGCCGGGGCCTGCGCCGAGAGCGGGCCGCCGGGCTCGGTGTAGAGCACCGAGTCGTCGAGCCGGCCGCTGTCGCCCGCCCCGGTCCGCTGCAGCCGGACCAGCTGGTCCTTGTCGTTCAGCCAGAGGTCCAGGACGAGCGAGGCCGAGCCGCCGGGCGCCAGCGCGGTCCGCAGGCCCTCCCGGCGGACCTGGCTCAGCTGGGTCTGCGCCGCCGCGTAACGGGCCGCGTCGGTACTCACCCGGTAGTGCTCCACCGCGGAGTCCTCGAACTTCTCCTCGCCGACGTACTGGGCGGTGGTCCCCTCGGCGGTCGCGGCGGCCAGCGCCACCACCGGGTTGAGCAGGTCGATCAGCCCGGCGTACGGGATCTCCCGGTGCCCGTCCGGGCCCGGCGCCCCGGCGAACCGCTCCCAGTGCCGCCCGCCCAGCCGGGCCGCGGTGGCCGCGTCACCGCCCTCGTAGGCGACGGTGTCCACGACGATCAGCTGCTCGGCCGCCGCCGGGGTGGAACGTTTGACCTGGAGCGCGGTCTTCGGCTGCCAGAACAGCGGGCCGGAGCCGGCGTCCGAGCCCAGCCGGTAGCTCACCTTGGCCCGGCGCGCGGTCTGCATGGCCAGCTGGGCCGAGAGCAGCACGCCGTGCGGGGAGCGGTCGGTCGGCTTGGCCGGCCAGGTCGGTGAGGCGCTGCTGGGTGTCGGCGTCGGGGCGCCGGACGCGCTCGACGAGCCGCCCGGGGCCGGGCCGTCCGCCCCGCCGCACCCGCTCAGGCCGCCCGCCAGCACCGCGACGGCGACCACCGCCGCCAGCCGCTGCCGCACCGCCATCCAGGCCTCCCCGTCGGATCCGTCCTCGGCGGACGGCCACCCAGGCCGGCCCGTCCGCTCCCGCCCACCTTGCCACCCGGTCCCGCGCGGCTCCGTGGCACCCCCCGCCACTCGGCCGCACCCGCCCTCCCGGACCGGCCGGTTCAGCCTCCGGAGACCGGCGGCACGGCGGGCGCGTCGGTGGCGGCGCCCTCGGCCGGCTCGGCGCCCTCGGCGATGTCGGTGGTGGTCACCACCGCGCCGGAGGCGCCCCTGACCGTGGACCGCACCCGCAGCAGCCGGTCCCCCGGCGCCACCCAGAAGTCGTACTCGACGGCGGCGACCCCGCGCCGCTCGTAGTAGTCCAGCCGGTCGTTCAGCCTGGCCGGGCTCAGCCCCTCCTCGGCGCCGAAGTAGTCCGCCACCGGTGCGGCGCCCCGGTAGTGCGCGACCGTCCCGCCGTTCAGCTCCTCGCCGCCCAGCGGGGTGAGCTTGCCGGCCAGCGCCATCAGGCGGGCCGACCCGCCCGGGTTGGCCAGCAGACCCGTGATCCAGCCGCCGGACCAGCCGGTCGGTCCGCCGGGGACGGCACGCGGGTCCAGCGACTCCGCCCGGTCCCGGTCCGCGGAGCGCGGCGCCGCACCGGCGTAGCCGAGGTCCAGGGCACCGTCCCGGCCCCGCAGCAGCCCGGTGCCCAGCTCGTCGGTGACGGTCAGCTCGGCCGAGTCGTGGGCGCCCCAGGACACCGTGCCGCTCGCGCTCCGCCGCCCCGCCGGTCCCTCCTCGACCGCCTGGATCCGTGCCCCGCCCGCGTCGTCCAGCCGCTGCGAGGCGGACAGCAGCACCTGCCGGGGCGGCCGGACGGTGGGCCGGTCGCTGATCGGGGTGCGGTCGCCGGAGACGGCCAGCACACTGCACGCGGTGAGGCCGGCGGCGAGCAGCAGCAGGGCCGCCCCCTTGGCGGCGGGGCGAACGGCGGGCACGGCACACTCCGGCGGTCGGACGGCGGCGGGCTCCCTCGGCCGGGAACGCGCGGGCGGACCGGCCGAGCGTACGACGGACCGTGTGCCCGTTCCCCCGGCAGGGGGTATCGATCGGGAAACGACGGCGGGCCCGCACCCCCGGCGAAGGGGGTACGGGCCCGCCGTACGAAGGTCGGCTGCGATCAGACCGCGGCCGGGTCCTCCTCGACGAGGAGGTTGCGGGTGCGGTTCGGGTCCACCAGGATGCCGGGGCCGATGGTGGTCGAGAACGCGGTCTTCTTGATGTAGCGGCCCTTGGCGGCGGACGGCTTGGCGCGGAGCACCTCGTCCAGCGCGGCGGCGTAGTTCTCGACCAGCTGCTCGTCGGTGAAGGAGGTCTTCCCGATGATGAAGTGCAGGTTCGAGTGCTTGTCGACGCGGAACTCGATCTTGCCGCCCTTGATGTCGTTGACAGCCTTGGCGACATCCGGGGTGACGGTGCCGGTCTTCGGGTTCGGCATCAGACCACGGGGACCGAGCACGCGGCCGAGGCGGCCGACCTTGCCCATGAGGTCCGGGGTGGCGACGACGGCGTCGAAGTCCAGCTTGCCCTTCGCGACCTCGTCGATGAGCTCGTCGGCACCGACGATGTCGGCGCCCGCAGCACGCGCGGCCTCGGCACGCTCGCCGGTCGCGAAGACCAGGACCCGAGCGGTCTTACCGGTGCCGTGCGGGAGGATCACGGTGCTGCGGACCATCTGGTCGGCCTTGCGCGGGTCGACACCCAGACGCATGGCGACCTCGACGGTGCCGTCGAACTTGCTGGTGCTGGTCGCCTTGGCGAGGCGGACGGCCTCGAGGGGGGCGTAAAGGCGCTCGCGGTCGACCTGGGCGTCCGCGGCCTTCAGGGCCTTGCTGCGCTTCATAGCTGCTCCTGAATGGTGAATGGAGTTGTGGTGTCACGGGCCTGCGCGGGCCCTACCACAGGGACGGCTGAATCAACTTTTCCCTGACGGGAAGGGAGGTTCTCAGCCCTCGACCGTGATGCCCATCGACCGGGCGGTGCCGGCGATGATCTTGGACGCGGCGTCCAGGTCGTTGGCGTTCAGGTCGGGCATCTTGGTCGTGGCGATCTCGCGGACCTGGGCGGCGGTGAGCTTCGCGACCTTGGTCTTGTGCGGCTCGCTCGAGCCCTTCTCGATGCCGGCGGCCTTCAGGATGAGGCGCGCGGCCGGCGGCGTCTTCGTGATGAAGGTGAAGGAACGGTCCTCGTAGACCGTGATCTCCACCGGCACGATCATGCCGCGCTGCGACTCGGTCGCGGCGTTGTAGGCCTTGCAGAACTCCATGATGTTGACGCCGTGCTGACCCAGCGCGGGGCCGACCGGCGGGGCCGGGTTCGCCGCGCCGGCGTTGATCTGGAGCTTGATAAGCCCCGTGACCTTCTTCTTCTTGGGAGGCATGTCTCTCCGGGTCCTTCCGAGAGGTGATTGCTGGTGCGTGCGGACACGGGGCGACACCCGGTCGCCAGCACACACATCGGACCAGGCTAACGCCTCGGCGTCGCTGGACCAAAACGGATTCGGGGCGGGCCCGCGGGCCCGCCCCGAATCCGAAGACGATGGGACTAGTTCTTCTGGATCTGGTCGAAGGAGAGCTCGACCGGGGTCTCCCGGCCGAAGATCTCGACCAGGCCCTTGACCTTCTTCGAGTCGGGGTTGATCTCGTTGATGGTCGCCTGCAGGGTGGCGAACGGACCGTCGGTGACGGTGACCGAGTCGCCGACCTCGAAGTCGAGGACCTGGATCTCGCTGGGCTTGACCGGCGAGGGCTTGCCGGCCTCCTTGGCCGCCTGGCGCTCGACGTCGGGGGCGAGCATCTTGACGACCTCGTCCAGGGTCAGCGGGTACGGGTCGTAGGCGTTGCCGACGAAGCCGGTGACACCGGGGGTGTTGCGCACGACGCCCCAGGACTCCGGGGTGAGGTCCATGCGCACCAGGACGTAGCCGGGGAGCTTGTTCTGGCGGATGGTCTTGCGGTCGCCGTTCTTGATCTGGACGACCTCCTCCTGCGGCACCTCGGCCTGGAAGATGTACTCCTCGACGTTGAGGGAGACCGCGCGCTGCTCCAGGTTCTGCTTCACCCGGTTCTCGTAGCCGGCGTAGGTGTGGATCACGTACCACTCGCCGGGCATGAACCGGAGGTCCTCGCGGAACTTGGCGACCGGGTCGACCTCGACGGCCTCCTCCTCGGTCTCCTCGGCGGCGGCCTCGTCCTCGTCGCCCTCGGTGTCCTCGTCGGCGTCCTCGACGAGCTCCTCCTCGGTCTCCACGTGCAGCGCGACGTCCTCGGCCGGCTCGCCGGCCTCGGCCTCGTCGAACGCCTCGACCTCGTCCTCGTCGGTGTCGACCGCGTCCACGATCTGCTGCTCGTCGGACTCGACGGCGTCAGCCAGCTCGGCCGCGTCCTCGGCGGCGACATCCGCCTCGAGGACGGTCTCGTCGGCGTCGTACAGGGGGGACTCAGACACGGTGGCTGCTTCTTTCCTGGAGATGGTGAAGGTGGCACGCTCCGCGACGGTCCGGCTCCGCTCCGCTCACGCGGTCGCCGGAAGTTCGCCTCGAAGACTTCAACAGTACCGAGTCAACGGTAGCGGCCCCGTACCTCCGACGCAGACAGCTCGACCCGGGCCGAGGACCGGCCCGGGTCGGGAGGTTGTACGCACAGGTGGAACGGCTTGGTCAGCCGAAGATCCAGAGGGCGGCCTTGGAGAAGCCGTAGTCGAGGCCGGACACGAAGGCCATCACGACCACGACGAACACGACCACGACCGTGGTGTAGCTCACCAGCTGGTTGCGGGTCGGCCAGACGACCTTGCGCAGTTCGGCGATGATCTGCCGGTAGAAGAGGGCGAGGCGCGCGAAGACGCCCTTCTTGCCCCGCTTGCCGGACTTCTTGTCGCCAGAGCGCTTGCGGCGCGAATCACCCTCCGCAGGGGTGGTCTCGGCAGCGCCGTCGGCCCCCTCGGGGTTGCCGCTCTCAGGCGTTGCGGTGGAGCCCGTGGTCTCCGTCACTCGTCCTCACCTGAATCCGGGTCCTGCCGAGCGTCGACTGCGTACCCGAAGAGGCACGAGCGGCCGGCTAGCGGTGCTGATCGGCGCCCTCTCCGCATCAAGCCCGCTCGCTCTGTGGAGCGAACGGGCTGAGTACGGATCAAGCAGCAGGGCAAGAGGGACTTGAACCCCCAACCGCCGGTTTTGGAGACCGGTGCTCTACCAATTGAGCTATTGCCCTACGGAACCTCGCGGCCCCAGTAGTGACGACCAACCTACCGTATCTTCCACCGGACTCCGCACTGTTTCGGTGCGGTGGTGGAGGCTCCGGTTCGTTCGGTGGCCGTCGATCAGTGAGTGTACGGGGTCGAAGGGCGTTTGGTCGAACCTCTTCTTTTTCGGGCCGTCACCGGGCCCCCACCCGGCCGCCATCCGGACGGTCCCGTACATATCGTGAAACCGCCATGCCCGGGCGGTGTGCGGTCTGCGACCATGCAGGCATGAGCGCTTCCACCCCGCAGCCCGACCGTTCCGTCCGCCCCGCCGACCGCCGCGTCTCCGCCCGGATCGGCGCGATCGCCGAGTCCGCCACCCTCGCCGTGGACGCCAAGGCCAAGGCCCTCAAGGCGGCCGGCCGGCCCGTCATCGGCTTCGGCGCCGGCGAGCCGGACTTCCCCACCCCGGACTACATCGTCGAGGCGGCCGTCGAGGCCTGCCGCGACCCGAGGAACCACCGCTACACCCCGGCCGGCGGCCTGCCGGAGCTCAAGGAGGCGATCGCGGCCAAGACGCTGCGCGACTCCGGCTACGCGGTGGACGCCTCCCAGGTGCTGGTGACCAACGGCGGCAAGCAGGCGATCTACGAGGCGTTCGCGGCGATCCTCGACCCGGGCGACGAGGTCATCGTCCCGGCGCCGTACTGGACCACCTACCCGGAGTCGATCCAGCTGGCCGGCGGCGTGCCGGTGGAGGTCGTGACCGACGAGACCACCGGCTACAAGGTCTCGGTCGAGCAGCTGGAGGCCGCCCGCACCGAGAACACCAAGGTGGTGCTCTTCGTCTCGCCGTCCAACCCGACCGGCGCGGTGTACACCCGGGCCGAGGCCGAGGCGATCGGCCGCTGGGCCGTGGAGCACGGGCTGTGGGTCCTCACCGACGAGATCTACGAGCACCTGGTCTACGGCGACGCGGAGTTCGTCTCGCTGCCGGCCCTGCTGCCGGAGCTCGCGGACAAGACCGTCGTGGTCAACGGTGTCGCCAAGACCTACGCGATGACCGGCTGGCGGGTGGGCTGGGTGATCGGCCCCAAGGACGTCGTCAAGGCCGCGACCAACCTGCAGTCGCACGCCACCTCGAACGTCTCCAACGTGGCCCAGCGCGCCGCCCTGGCCGCCGTCGCCGGCGACCTCTCCGCCGTCCACGAGATGCGCACCGCCTTCGACCGGCGCCGCCGCACCATCGTCCGGATGCTCAACGAGATCGACGGCGTGGTCTGCCCCGAGCCCGAGGGCGCCTTCTACGTGTACCCGTCCGTCAAGGCCCTGCTGGGCAAGGAGATCCGCGGGCAGCGTCCGCAGACCTCCGCCGAGCTGGCCTCGCTGATCCTGGACGAGGTCGAGGTCGCGGTCGTTCCCGGCGAGGCCTTCGGCACCCCCGGCTACCTGCGGCTCTCCTACGCGCTGGGCGACGCCGACCTCGCCGAGGGTGTCGGCCGGATCCAGAAGCTGCTGGCCGAGGCCCGCTGAACCCTCCCCGCCCCGGGCCCGCTCGTGGTGCCCCGGACGCGGACGTCAACGCCGATTGACCGGACCGCCCTCTTTTCACCCCTTCGGGGGCCGGGAAGAGGGCGGTTCCCGTAGGGGGCCCCGATACGGCAGGATTCGTGAATGGAACGCCTGCTGAACCCGCGAGACGTCAGGGACCTTCCGAAGGCCCACCTGCACCTGCACTTCACCGGCTCGATGCGCCCGGCCACCCTGCTGGAACTGGCCGACAAGCACGGGGTCCGGCTGCCGGAGGCGCTCAGCTCCGGCGGGACGCCCCGGCTGCGGGCCACCGACGAACGCGGCTGGTTCCGGTTCCAGCGCCTCTACGACACCGCCCGCTCGGTCCTCCGCGACGAGGAGGACATCCGCCGACTGGTCCTGGAGACCGCCGAGGACGAGCGGCGGGACGGCTCCCGCTGGCTGGAGATCCAGGTCGACCCGACCTCCTACGCGCCCCGGCTGGGCGGGCTGATCCCGGCCCTGGAACTGATCCTGGACGCGGTGGAGCAGGCCGCCGCCGCCACCGGGGTCGGCATCAGGGTCCTGGTCGCGGCCAACCGGATGAAGTCCCCGATGGACGCCAGGACCCTGGCCCGGCTCGCCGTCCGCTACACCGACCGGGGCGTGGTCGGCTTCGGCCTGTCCAACGACGAGCGCCGCGGGCTGGCCCGCGACTTCGACCGGGCCTTCGACATCGCCCGCCGGGGCGGGCTGCTGGCCGCCCCGCACGGCGGCGAACTGGCCGGCCCGGAGTCCGTCCGGGACTGCCTGGACGACCTCGGCGCCGGCCGGATCGGCCACGGGGTGCGGGCCGCCGAGGACGAGCGGCTGATGCAGCGGCTGGCCGACCGCCAGGTGACCTGCGAGGTCTGCCCGTCCTCGAACGTCTCGCTGGGCGTCTACGAGCGCCCGGAGGACGTCCCGCTGCGACGGCTGTTCGACGCCGGGGTGCCGCTGGCGCTCGGCGCGGACGACCCGCTGCTGTTCGGCTCCCGGCTCGCCGACCAGTACGACCTGGCCCGGGACGTGCTGGGCTTCTCCGACCCCGAGCTGGCCGAGCTGGCCCGGCAGTCGGTGCGCGGCTCGGTCGCGCCGGACAGCGTGCGGAAGGAACTGCTGGCGGACATCGACGCCTGGCTGACGGCCTGAGGCCGGTGGTGGCGGTGGCGGCGGCTGCTGCGGTGGCGCCGGCGGCTCAGAGGCTGACGCCGACCATCACCGGCTCGTTCACCAGCTCCACCCCGAAGGCCGCCCGCACCCCGTCCCGGATCTCCCGGGCGAGTGCGAGGAGGTCCTCGGTGGTGGCCGCGCCGCGGTTGGTGAGCGCCAGGGTGTGCTTGGTGGAGAGGGTCGCCGGGCCGCTCCCGTAGCCCTTGCCGAAGCCGGACCGGTCGATCAGCCAGGCGGCCGAGGTCTTGGTGCGGCCGTCCGGCGCCGGGTAGGCGGGTGCGGTCAGCTCCCGCTCGGCGGCCAGCGCCAGGAAGGCCGCGTACTGCTCGGGGCCCAGCACCGGGTTGGTGAAGAAGGAGCCCGCCGACCAGGTGTCGTGGTCCGCCGGGTCCAGCACCATGCCCTTGCCCGCCCGCAGCCCGAGCACGGCCTCGTGCGCCGCCCGCAGGCCGACCCGCTCGTCCTGGGCGACCCCGAAGTGCTTGGCGACCTCGGCGTAGCGCACCGGGGTGGAGAGCCCGGCGGCGTTCTCCAGCCCGAAGCGGACCCGCAGCACCACGTAGCGCTCGGGGTCCGCCTTGAAGCGGCTGTGCCGGTAGGAGAAGGCGCACTCGGCGTTGGGGAGGGTGACCACCTCGTCGGCCCGGCGGTCGTAGGCGACCACCTCGGTGATCGTCTGCGCGACCTCCTGGCCGTAGGCGCCGACGTTCTGCACCGGGGTGGCGCCGGCCGAGCCGGGGATGCCGGCGAGGAACTCGATCCCGGCCAGTCCTGCCCCGACCGCGCGGGCCACCGCGTCGGCCCAGACCTCGCCGGCCGCCAGCTCCAGGACGGTGCCGTCCAGCGCGAAGCCGGTGGTGGCGATCCGCAGCACCGTGCCGGGGAAACCGGCGTCGCCGATCACCAGGTTGGAGCCGCCGCCGAGCACCAGCAGCGGCTGCCCCGCCGCGTCCGCGGCGCGCACGGCGGCGATCACCTCGTCGTCGGTGTGCGCGGTCACCAAGCGGCGGGCCGGGCCACCGAGCCGCAGGGTGGTCAGCGGGGCGAGGGGGGCGTCGAGTTCTTCCAGCACGCCCCCAGGGTACGGGGAGCCCGCGCCCGCCCGGCCCCGCACGGGGCGGGGGCGGGGCGGGGGCGGGCACGCCCGGGGTGCACGCCCGGCCGGGCTCAGCCGAGCCGGACGACCGCCTTGGCCATGCCGAGCACCTTCTGGCCCTGGTAGGTCGCCAGCAGGTCGACCTGGACCTTGCCGTCGTCGAGCAGCTTGGCCACCTTGCCGCTGACCTCGACCACCGAGCCGGTGCCGTCGTCGGGCACCGGCACCGGGCGGACGAAGCGGACGCCGTACTCGACCACCGCGGCCGGGTCGCCGACCCAGTCGGTCACCACCCGGACCGCCTCGGCCATGGTGAACATGCCGTGCGCGATGACGTCCGGCAGGCCGACCTCCAGCGCGACCCTCTCGTTCCAGTGGATCGGGTTGAAGTCGCCGGAGGCGCCCGCGTACTGCACCAGCGCGGCCCGGGTCACCGGGAAGGACTGCGCCGGCAGCTCGGTGCCGACCTCGACCTCGTCGTATCCGATCGCCATCGGGCTCACTCCCCCGCCTTCTCGTCGGCGGCCCGGGCCACCAGGGTCATGACCGACGTCACCACGTGCTCGCCGGACTCGTCCGCGACCTCGCCGCGCACGGTGAGCACGTCGTTGCCGGCCAGCGACTTGATGTTGTCGACGGTGACCGAGACGGTCAGCCGGTCACCGGCCCGCACCGGGCGGGTGTAGCTGAACTTCTGGTCGCCGTGCACGACCCGGCTGTAGTCGAGACCCAGCTCCGGGTCCTGGACCACCTGGCCGGAGGCCCGCATGGTGAGCACGATCGGGAAGGTCGGCGGCGCGATCACGTCCGGGTGGCCGAGTGCCTTGGCGGCCTCCGGGTCGCGGTACACCGGATTGGCGTCACCCACGGCGACGGCGAACTCGCGGATCTTCTCCCGGCCGACCTCGTAGGGCTCGGTGGGCGGATAGGTCCGCCCGATGAAGGAAGGGTCGAGTGCCATCGGCAGCTCCTAGGAAACGCGGCGGACAGACGGTCGGAACACGTTGGAACACGTTGGAACGCAAAAGACTCCGGGCCGCACCCCCGTGAGGGATGCGGCCCGGAGCCGTAGACCTGGTCACACAGGCCCGTTGCCCTGCAAGAGGGTCAGCGGGTCTCGCGGTGCGCGGTGTGCGAGTTGCAGCGGGGGCAGTGCTTCTTCATCTCAAGACGGTCCGGGTCGTTACGCCGGTTCTTCTTGGTGATGTAGTTCCGCTCCTTGCACTCCACGCAGGCCAGCGTGATCTTCGGGCGGACATCGGTGGCAGCCACGGGAGTGCCTTCCTTGGACAATGAATAAGAACACAGACAAGAGTAGCCGACCGGGAGTGTGATCCCCCGACCGACTACGCGGGGTAGCGGTGACCGGACTTGAACCGGTGACACAGCGATTATGAGCCGCTTGCTCTACCAACTGAGCTACACCGCCACAGTGATCCGGAGCACAGCCGAAGCCGACTCCTTCTCACCAGAGCCCCCATGCGGAATCGAACCGCAGACCTTCTCCTTACCATGGAGACGCTCTACCGACTGAGCTATAGGGGCGAACGAGGAAGAGATTACACGTTTCGCGCCCAGAGGTGAAATCCGTATCGCGCGGCGAAGTCCGCAGGTCGGCGAGGCGCACGGGCGAGCGATCGAAGGCCCGGCGTTCGACCGGCCCCCCGGAGCCACGCCCCGACCCGATACGACTATTGCCCGCCTCCCGGCGCCCCGGGCCCGCCCGCCGTAGGCTCGTCGCTCATTGACCCGAGCAGGAACCGGACGCCAGAAGGAGCCGGGCGATGGACAGCGCAGCCGCCGACGGACCGCACCCCGGACCCGGCCCTGCCGCCAACCCGCTCGGGCACGGGCCCGTCCTGCTGCTCACCGGAGCCAGGCTGGCGGACGGCCGGGTGGTGGACGTACGGATCAGCGGCGACCGGATCCAGGCCGTCGGCACCGCCGGCGGCCTCGGCCCCCTGCCCGCCGTGCCCGGCGGGCCCACCGTCACCACCGGGGCCAGGATCGACCTGCGCGGCTACCTGCTGCTGCCGGCCCCGGCCGAGCCGCACGCGCACTACGACGTCGCCTTCTCCGCCGCCCTGCCCACTCCGCCGCCGGAGACCCCCGCCGAGCTCACCCGGCGGGTCACCGAGGCCGCCCTGACCTCGCTCGGCTACGGCGCGACCGCCCAGCGCACCCACGTCCGGATCGGCGACGTGCACGGACTGCGCCGGCTGGAGGCGGTGCTCACCTCCCAGCAGGCGCTGCGCGGCCTCGCCGACCTCCAGGCCGTGGCGATGCCCCGGCTGCTCACCGGAAGGGCCGGGGCGGACGGCCGGGCCCAGCTGCGGGAGGCGCTCAAGCTGGGCGCCACCGCCGCCGGCGGCTGCCCCGAGCTGGACCCGGACCCGGCCGGCTACGTCCAACTGCTGCTGGAGGCCGCCCGGGAGGCGGACTGCCCGGTGGACCTGCACACCACGGCCGCCGATCCGGCGCAGCTGGCCCGGCTGGCCGGAGCGCTCGCCCCGTTGCGGCCCCGGGTGCTGGTCGGTCCCTGCGGGTCGCTCGCGCCGGGCGCCGCGACGGTGCTGGCCAACAGCGGGGTCAGGGTGGTCTGCCTGCCGCAGAACGGCGCCTGTTCGGGGCTGGAGGGCCTGGCGGGCGGGCCGCGGCCCGCGCCGCTGCGGGACCTGCTGAAGGCCCGGGTGCCGCTGGCGGCCGGCAGCGGCTCGCTGCGCGACGGCGCCAACCCGGTCGGGCGGGCGGACCCGCTGGAAGCCGCGTACCTGCTGGCGGCGGCCGGGGTGCTGGATCCCGACGCGGCGTACGACGCGGTCTCCAACCAGGCACGGCTGGCGCTGGGACTGCCGCCGGTGCGGGTGGACGCCGGGTTCCCGGCGGAGCTGCTGGCGGTGCGCGGGGACAGCCTGTCCGGGGCGCTGGCGGGCGGGCACAGCCGGCTGGTGGTGCACAGCGGCCGGGTCGTCAGCCGGACCAGCGCGGTGCGGGAGTTCGCCGACACGGTGGCCCTGGCGCTGCCCCGGCAGTCGGACGGCACGGACGGGTGATCGGGGCGCGCGATGCCGGCATCGCGCGCCCCTCCCCCACCCGGGTGGCCGCCGGAGCGGCGAAGCGGTCCCAGGCATCCCCCACGGAGCGGGACCGCTTCCTCGTCACCGACGCTATGCCCCCGGGCGGCCGGCCCGGCCGCTCCTGACGGGCCGTTGACGCCGGGGCGGCCGGTCCTGACGGACCGTTGACGCGCCCGGTGACGCTCCCGGTGACGCGGGGCGCGGTCAGGGCTCGTAGCGGTAGCCGATCCCCGGCTCGGTGATCAGATGGCGAGGCCGGGCCGGGTCGCGCTCCAGCTTCCGCCGCAGGCCGGCCAGGTAGACCCGCAGGTAGTTGCCCCGCTCCTCGTGGGCCGGGCCCCAGACCTCGCGCAGGATCCGCCGGCCGGGCACCAGCCGGCCGGGGTGGGCCAGCAGCAGGGACAGGATCCGCCACTCGGTCGGGGTGAGCCGCACCGGGCCGTCCGGCCCGCTGACGGTGGTGGCGGCGAGGTCCACGGTGTGGTCGCCGATCACCGGCGCGGGCACCGCGGGGCCGAGGGCGACCGGCGGGCGGCGCAGCACGGCGCGCAGCCGGGCCAGCAGCTCGTCCATCAGGAACGGCTTGGTGAGGTAGTCGTCGGCGCCGGCGTCCAGCGCGCCGATCCGGTCGGCGGCGTCGGCCCGGCCGGAGAGCACGATGATCGGCACCGCGCTACGGCTGCGCAGAACGCGGATGACGTCCATGCCGTCGAGGTCGGGCAGGCCGAGGTCGAGCAGGACGGCGTCGGGGGAGGTGCCGGCGGCGCGGGCCAGGGCCTCGCCGCCGGTCGCGGCGGTCCGGACGGCGTACTGCCGGGCGCCGAGGTTGATCCGCAGGGTGCGCAGCAGCGCCGGCTCGTCGTCGACGACCAGGATCTCGCTCATACGGGGGCCTCCCCGGGGTGCTGGACCGGCACGGGACGGGCGGGTGCCGGATCGGCGGGCAGGGGCCGGGCCGGGGCGGCGGGCAGGGTGAGCAGCATGGTGGTGCCGCCGCCGGGGGTGTCCTCGACCTCCAGGCTGCCGCCCATGGCTTCGGCGAGGCCGCGGGAGAGGGCGAGGCCGAGGCCGACGCCGGTGGTGTTGTCGGTGTCGCCGAGGCGCTGGAACGGCAGGAAGACCCGGTCCCGGTCCTCGGGGGCGATGCCGGGACCGCGGTCGATCACCCGCAGTTCGACCCGTCCGGCGTGCTGGCTGGCGGCGACCAGGACCGGCGCGCCGGGGGCGTTGTACCGCAGGGCGTTGGTGATGACGTTGGCGAGGACGCGTTCCAGCAGCGGCGGGTCGGCGAGCACCGGCGGCACGGTCTCCAGGTCCAGCGGCTGGACGGGCGCGTACGGATCGGCGAGCGAGTCCAGGGCGCGGGGCAGGATCTCGTCGAGGTGGGTCTCGGCGAGGTGGAGGGTGAGCGCGCCGGCCTGGAGGCGGCTCATGTCGAGCAGGTTGTCCACCAGCCGGGTGAGTCTGACGAGGGACTCGTCGGCGGTGGCGAGCAGTTCGGCCCGGTCCTCGGGGGAGAACTCGACGTCGGGGCTGCGCAGCGAGCCGACCGAGGCGAGGGCCGCGGCGAGCGGGGTGCGCAGGTCGTGGCTGACGGCGGCGAGCAGGGCGGTGCGCATCCGGTCGGCGGCCTTGATGGGTTCGACCTCGGCCGCGACGACGGCGAGGCGGTCGCGTTCCAGGGCGGCGGCGACGTGGGCGGCGAAGGCGGTGAGGACGCGCTGGTCGGCGGCGGGCAGCCGGCGGCCGGTGAGGACGAGGACGGCGTCGGCGCCGACGGGGACCTCGGTGGTGACGAGGGTGCGGTCCGGGGCGGCGGCGCCGGTGTCGGCCCGGTCACCGTCGGCGGCGTCCCCCGGCTCGGCGGCGGTGTCGCAGGAGGCGAGCACCTCGCCGCCGGTGCGGCCGAGCAGGGCCACGGAGTCCATGCCGAAGGCGGTGCGGGACTTCTCCAGCAGGGCGGGCAGGGCGTCGGCGCCGCGCAGGACGCTGCCGGCCAGGGTGGAGAGGGTCTCGGCCTCGGCGGTGGCGCGGGCGGCCCGGGCGGTGAGGCGGGTCGCGTGGTCGACCACGGTGGAGACGGTCAGCGCGACGGCCGCGAAGACGGTCAGGGCGATGATGTTGTTGGTCTCGCCGATGGTGAAGGCGTGGACGGGCGGGATGAAGAAGTAGTTGAGCAGCGCCGAGGCGACCAGCGAGGCCAGCAGCGCCGAGGTGGCGCCGCCGAGCAGGGCGACCACGACGACGCCGAGCTGGAAGATCAGGGCGTCGGTGGTGAGGTTCACCTGCTGGTGGAACTGCGAGAGGACCACGGTCAGCAGCGAGGGCACCACGAGACCGGCGACGAACCCGGCCACGGTGCGGCGCCGGGAGTGGCGCCGGCCGAGGGCGGGCAGCCGGCCCCGGCCGGTGAACTCGTGGGTGACCATGTGGACGTCGATGTCCTCGGAGGCGTCCACCGTGGTCTCGCCGATGCCCGGTCCGGTGAGGAAGCGGGCGGTCCGGCCGCGGCGGCTGGTGCCGAGGACGAGCTGGGTGGCGTCGTGGGCGCGGGCGAAGGCCAGCAGCGAGGTGGGGATGTCGTCGCCGACGACCACGTGGTAGCTGCCGCCGAGGCTCTCGACGAGCTGCCGCTGCTGGGCGAGGGCGCCGGAGGAGGCGCCGGCCAGGCCGTCGCTGCGGGTGACGTGGACGGCGAGCAGGTCGCCGCCGGCGGTGCGGTCCGCGATCCGGGCGGCGCGTCTGATCAGGGTCTCGCCCTCGGGGCCGCCGGTGAGGGCGACCACGACGCGTTCGCGGGTCTCCCAGACCCGGTCGATGTTGTGGCTGGCCCGGTAGTCGCGCAGGCCCTCGTCGACCCGCCCGGCCACCCAGAGCAGGGCGAGCTCGCGCAGGGCGGTGAGGTTGCCGACCCGGAAGTAGTTCGAGAGCGCGGCGTCCACCTTCTCCGCCTTGTAGACGTTGCCGTGGGCCATCCGGCGGCGCAGCGCCTGGGGGGCCATGTCGACGAGTTCGATCTGGTCGGCCCGGCGCACCACCTCGTCCGGGACGGTCTCGCGCTGCGGGATGCCGGTGATCTTCTGGACGACGTCGTTCAACGACTCCAGGTGCTGGATGTTGACCGTGGTGATGACGTCGATCCCGGCGTCCAGCAGCTCGTCGACGTCCTGCCAGCGCTTGCCGTGCCGCCCGCCGGGGATGTTGGTGTGCGCCAGTTCGTCCACGAGCACGACCGTGGGCTTCCGCCGGAGTACCCCGTCGAGGTCCATCTCCTCGAAGTCGGTTTCCCGGTAGGCGCGGTGGACGCCCGGCACGACCTCCAGGCCGTCGAGCATCGCCTCGGTGTGGCGGCGGCCGTGGCACTCGATCCAGCCGACGACGACGTCCGCGCCCCGGTCCTGTCTGCGCCGGGCCTCGTCCAGCATCCGGTAGGTCTTGCCGACACCGGGAGCGGAACCGAGGTACACCCTCAGCCGGCCGCGTCGGTGGCCGGTTCCGGGGGTGAGGTCGCGGGCCATGGGCGCTGCTCTTTCGTCTTCTGCGTCGTACGGGGGACGGGTCGTGCAGGGGACGGGTCGCACGGGGACGGACGGCGGGCCGGTCCGGGCCGGGGCACTCGCCCCGGCCCGGACCGGCCCGCCTCAGCCGATCGGCCGATCCGTCGTCACTTCTGTTCCACCAGCGCCTTGTTGAGCAGGACGACATTGACGCCCGGCTGTCCGAGGAAGCCGAGGGAGCGGCCGTCGGTGTTCTTCTCGACCAGCTTGCGGACGGTATCCACCGGCAGGTTGCGGGCCTTGGCGACCCGGTCGACCTGCTGCTCGGCGTAGGCGGTGGAGATGTGCGGGTCGAGGCCCGAGCCGGAGGCGGTGAGGGCGTCCACCGGGACGCTCGCCGGGTCGACGCCGTCGAACGCGGCGACGGCCTGGCGGCGGTCCTCGATGTTCTTGGCGAGGTCCTCGCTGTTGGGGCCCAGGTTGGAGGCGCCGGAGGCCTTGGGGTCGTAGGCGCCCGGACGGGGCTGGAACCACTGCGGGTCGGGGCGGGGGGCCTCGTCCGGGTCGTCCGGGTTCTGCTTGGGGAGGTTGAAGTTCTGGCCCAGCAGGCCGGAGCCGGCCTCCTTGCCGTCGACCTTCACGATCGAGCCGTTCGCCTTGTCCGCGAAGGCCAGTTGGGAGATGCCGGTGACCAGCAGCGGGTAGGCGATGCCGAGGAGCACCGTCAGGACCAGCAGGGCGCGCAGCGCGGTGAGGTGGGTGCGCACGGCGGTGGGCAGGGGCTTGGACATGATGCGTCTCTCCTCTCGTACTAGTTGAGGCCGGGGACGAACTGGACGACCAGGTCGATCAGCTTGATGCCGACGAACGGGACGACCAGGCCGCCGAGGCCGTAGAGGCCGATGTTGCGACGCAGCAGGGAACTGGCGTCGGAGGGGCGGTACTTCACCCCGCGCAGGGCCAGCGGGATCAGACCGACGATGACCAGGGCGTTGAAGACGATGGCCGAGGTGATCGCGGACTGGGGGCTGTGCAGCTGCATGATGTTGAGCTTGTCCAGGCCCGGGTAGACCGCCGCGAACATCGCCGGGATGATCGCGAAGTACTTGGCGACGTCGTTGGCGATGGAGAAGGTGGTCAGCGCGCCGCGGGTGATCAGGAGCTGCTTGCCGATCTCGACGATCTCGATCAGCTTGGTCGGGTCGGAGTCCAGGTCGACCATGTTGCCGGCCTCCTTGGCCGCCATGGTCCCGGTGTTCATCGCGACACCGACGTCGGCCTGGGCGAGGGCGGGGGCGTCGTTGGTGCCGTCGCCCGTCATCGCGACCAGCTTGCCGCCGGCCTGCTCCTTCTTGATCAGGGCCATCTTGTCCTCGGGGGTGGCCTCGGCGAGGAAGTCGTCCACGCCCGCCTCCTCCGCGATCGCCCGGGCGGTCAGCGGGTTGTCGCCGGTGATCATGACGGTCCTGATGCCCATCCGGCGCAGTTCGTCGAACCGCTCCCGCATGCCCTCCTTGACCACGTCCTTGAGGTGGATCACACCGAGCACCCGGGCCGGCGTGTCGCCGGTCCTGGTGGCCACGACCAGCGGGGTGCCACCGGCCGCGGAGATCCCGTCGACCAGGTCGGCGACGTCCTTGCCGACCGTGCCGCCGTTCTCGGTGACCCAGTTGGTGACCGAACCCGCCGCGCCCTTGCGGACCTGGTGCACGCCGTCGGCCTCGTCGAGGTCCACGCCCGACATCCGGGTCTGCGCGGTGAACGGCACCCAGGTGGCGTGCGTCAACTCGCCCTGGGCGCGGGCCCGCAGACCGTACTCGGTCTTCGCCAGGACGACGATCGAGCGGCCCTCGGGGGTCTCGTCGGCGAGCGAGGAGAGCTGTGCGGCGTCCGCGAGATCCCCGACCGCGACGCCCTCGGCGGGCTGGAACTCGGCGGCCTGGCGGTTGCCGAGGGTGATGGTGCCGGTCTTGTCGAGCAGCAGGGTGTTGACGTCGCCCGCCGCCTCGACGGCCCGGCCCGACATCGCCAGCACGTTGCGCTGGACGAGGCGGTCCATGCCGGCGATGCCGATCGCCGAGAGCAGTGCGCCGATGGTGGTCGGGATCAGCGCCACGATCAGCGCGACCAGCACGATCATCGACTGCGGGGCGCCGGCGTAGGTGGCCATCGGCTGCAGGGTGACGACCGCCACCAGGAAGACGATGGTCAGCGAGGCCAGCAGGATGTTGAGCGCGATCTCGTTCGGCGTCCTCTGCCGGGCGGCGCCCTCGACCAGGGCGATCATCCGGTCGATGAAGGACTTGCCGGGCTCGGAGGCGATCTTCACCACGATCCGGTCCGACAGCACCTTGGTGCCGCCGGTCACGGCCGAGCGGTCGCCGCCCGACTCGCGGATCACCGGCGCGGACTCACCGGTGATCGCCGACTCGTCGACGGAGGCGACGCCCTCGACGACGTCGCCGTCCCCGGGAATGACCTGGCCGGCCTCGACCACCACGTGGTCACCGAGCCGCAGCGCGGTACCGGCGACCTCCTCCTCGGCCCGCGAGCGCGGCCAGTCGGTGAGGCGGCGGGCCACGGCGTCGGTCTTGGTCCGGCGCAGGGTGTCCGCCTGCGCCTTGCCGCGGCCCTCGGCGACGGCCTCGGCCAGGTTGGCGAAGACCGTGGTCAGCCAGAGCCACACCGTGATCGCCCAGGCGAACACACTGGGGTCGGCCATCGCGGCGACCGTGGTGACGACCGAGCCGACCTCGACCACGAACATCACCGGGTTCTTGACCATCACCCGGGGGTCGAGCTTCTTCACCGCGTCCGGCAGCGACGCCAGGACCAGCTTCGGGTCGAGCAGGCCGCCGGACACTCTGTGCGGCGACCCGGCGGACGACGTCTCCGGCTGCGGGACCGGCTTCTCGGCCCGCTCGGATTCTTCGGTCATGGTGGACGACATCAGGAGAGACCTTCCGCGATCGGCCCGAGAGCCAGGGCCGGGAAGTAGGTGAGGCCGACGACGATCAGGACGACGCCCGACAGCAGGCCCACGAACAGCGGCTTGTGGGTGGGCAGGGTGCCCGGGGTGGCGGGGACCGGCTGCTGCTGGGCGAGCGCGCCGGCCAGAGCCAGGACGAAGACCATCGGCAGGAACCGGCCGAACACCATCGCCAGACCGATCGCGGTGTCGTACCAGTCCGTGTTCACCGTGATGCCGGCGAACGCCGAACCGTTGTTGTTGGCACCCGAGGTGAACGCGTACAGCACCTCGGAGAAGCCGTGGGCGCCGGAGTTCAGCATCCCGGCCCGCTCTCCCGGCAGCGCCATGGCGACACCGGTGCCGACCAGCACCAGGGTCGGCGTGGTCAGGATGTAGAGGGAGGCGAACTTCATCTCCCGGCCGCCGAGCTTCTTGCCCAGGTACTCCGGGGTGCGGCCGACCATCAGACCGGCCACGAACACCGCGACGATCGCCAGCACCAGCATCCCGTACAGGCCCGAGCCCACACCGCCGGGCGCGATCTCGCCCAGCATCATGTTGAACATCGTCAGCCCGCCGCCGAACGCGGTGTACGAGTCGTGGAAGGAGTTCACCGCACCGGTCGAGGTCAGCGTCGTCGAGGCCGCGAACAGGCTGGACGCCGCGATGCCGAACCGCTGCTCCTTGCCCTCCATCGCCCCGCCCGCCGACTGCAGGGCGGTTCCCGCGTGGTGCGACTCGGCCAGGGTCAGCAGGGCCACCGAGGCGACCCAGAACAGGCCCATCACCGAGACGATCGCGTAGCCCTGGCGGTTGTCCCCGACCATCCGGCCGAAGGCCCGCGGCAGCGCGAACGGGATCACCAGGATGAGGAAGATCTCCAGGAAGTTGCTCAGCCCGGTCGGGTTCTCGAACGGGTGCGCCGAGTTGGCGTTGTAGAAGCCGCCGCCGTTGGTGCCCAGCAGCTTGATGACCTCCTGCGAGGCCACCGCCCCGCCCGGGACCGACTGCGGGTCGCCCGCCAGCGTGGCCACCTCGTGGAAGCCGTGGAAGTTCTGCACCACGCCGGTGGCCACCAGGGCCAGCGCGAACACGATCGAGACCGGCAGCAGCAGCCGGACCGCGATCCGGGTGAGGTCCACCCAGAAGTTGCCCAGCCGGTCGGTGCGGTTGCGGGTGAAGCCCCGGATCAGGGCGGCGACCACCGCGATGCCGACGGCGGCGGAGACGAAGTTCTGCACCGCCAGACCGGCCATCTGGGCCAGGTGCCCCATCGCGGCCTCGCCGCTGTAGGACTGCCAGTTGGTGTTGGCCACGAAGGAGATCGCGGTGTTCCACGCCTGGTGGCCGGACATCTGGTCCACGCCCAGACCCAGCGGCAGCCACTGCTGCACCCGGATCAGCGTGTAGAGGAAGAGGACGGACACCGCCGAGAACGCCAGCACCGAACGCAGGTAGACCGGCCAGCGCTGGTCGGCGTCGGCGTCCACGCCGATCACCTTGTAGAGGGCCTTCTCGGCTCTCAGGTGCTTCTTCGAGGTGAGGGTGTGGGCGATGTAGTCACCCAGGGGGCGGTAGCACAGGGCCAGCGCGCCCACCAGGGCGAGGACCTGCAGCCAGCCCGCGAGAGTCGAACTCATGTCAGAACTTCTCCGGGTAGATCAGCGCGAGGACGAGGTAGCCGACGAGGGCCACCGCCACGATGAGACCTGCGACGTTCTCTGCGCTCACAGCTTCTCCACCCCCCGCGCGATCAGGGCGATCACGCCGAACACGGCGACCGTGACGACGACGTAGATGAGATCGGACATGGACTCCACCACGGTGGTTCGGAGGTGGCCGCGGCCCGCGTTCAGGTGCCGGCACGGCGCGCCGGCGGAGAGGCCGGCAAGGCCCAGCCAACCGCGCTCACGGAGCGTCAACGGCGTTCTTGACGCCCTCCATACGGCGCCCGTTCGATTGTTGACGGGCTCCATACGGGGCCTTGTCCGGGCTGTGACCGGGCCCGTTCCGGACATGGCGGGGCCCCGGTCAGCAGGGTGCTGTCCGGGGCCGCGTGCGTCCTCGACCGGCGCCTACGCGTGTTCGGGGGCCTGCAGCTTCTCCCGCTCCCGCCGCACCACGGGCTCACCGCGCCGGACCGCGCCCGGGGCCCGTCCCGAGGGCCGGTCCGCCCGGTTGGAGGAGGTCAGCTGCCACGGCACGCTGATCACCATCACCCCCGGGGTGAACAGCAGCCGGCTCTTCAGCCAGAGCGCCGACTGGTTGTGCAGCAGGTGCTCCCACCAGTGACCGACCACGTACTCCGGGATGAACACCGCCACCGCGTCCTGCGGGCTGGTCCGCCGGTAGTCCCGCACGTACTGGACCACCGGCCTGGTGATCTCCCGGTACGGCGAGTCCAGCACCTTCAGCGGCACCGGCAGGGCCAGTTCCTCCCAGCGGCGTTCCAGTTCCCCGGTGGCCTCCGGCTCGACCGCGACCGTGAGCGCCTCCAGCGAGTCCGGCGCGAACGCCTGCGCGTAGCCGACCGCCCGCAGGGTGGGCTTGTGCACCTTGGAGACCAGCACGATGCCGTGCACCCGGGACGGCCGCACCGACTCGGCCTCCGGGTCGTCCACCGCCAGTTCCTCGGCGACGCCGTCGTAGTGCCGGCGGATGCCGCGCATCATCACCCACAGCACCGCCGCCGCGACCACGGCCAGCCAGGCGCCCTGGGTGAACTTGGTCAGCAGCACGACGACCAGCACCAGCGCGGTGGTGACCGCGCCGAAGAAGTTGATCACCCGGGAGCGCTGGGCGGCGCCCCGCACCGCCGGGTCGGTCTCGGTGGCCAGGGCCCGGTTCCAGTGCTTCACCATGCCGATCTGCGACAGCGTGAAGGAGGTGAAGACGCCCAGGATGTAGAGGTGGATCAGGCTGGTGACGTCGGCGTCGTACAGCCAGAGGAGGCCGCCGGCCACCACCGCGAGCGCGATGATGCCGTTGGAGAAGGCGAGCCGGTCGCCGCGGGTGTGCATCTGCCGGGGCAGGTAGCGGTGCTCGGCCAGGATCGAGGCCAGCAGCGGGAAGCCGTTGAACGCCGTGTTGGCGGCCAGGATCAGCACCAGCGCGGTGACCGCCTGGATGAAGTAGAAGAGGACACTGCCGTCCCCGCCGAGGATCGCCGCGGCCAGCTGGGCGATCACGGTCTGCTGCGGCGCGGTCGCGCAGTCCCCCGGGAAGCCGGTGAGGTGGCAGGCGTTGTCGGCGATGTGGACCTCGGAGATCAGCGCCAGCGCGGTGATGCCGATGAACATCACCACCGCCGTGGTGCCCATCACGGCCATCGTCGCGGCGGCGTTCCTCGACTTCGGCGCCCGGAACGCCGGCACGCCGTTGGAGATCGCCTCCACCCCGGTCAGCGCCGTGCAGCCGGAGGCGAAGGCGCGCAGGCCCAGCATCAGCAGCCCCAGCCCGGCCAGGGTGTCCTTGCCGTCCTCCGGCACGATCCCGTACGCGGCACTGGCCGCCACCGGGGCGTCGCCGAGCGCCACCCGGACCAGCCCGGTGACCACCATCAGCAGGATGCCGCCGATGAACAGGTAGGTCGGCGCGGCGAAGGCCTTGCCGGACTCCCGGACACCGCGCAGGTTCACCGCCATCAGCAGGACGACGAAGCCGACCGCCAGCTCCACCCGGTGGTCCGCCAGCGAGGGCAGCGCCGAGATGATGTTGTCGACGCCGGAGGCCACCGAGACGGCGACCGTCATCACGTAGTCGACCAGCAGCGAGGCGGCCACCACCAGGCCCGAGTTGGCGCCCAGGTTGCGCGACACCACCTCGTAGGAGCCGCCTCCGCTGGGGTAGGCGTGCACGACCTGGCGGTAGGACATCACCACGACCGCCATCAGCGCGACCACGCCGGCCGCGACCCACGGGGTCAGGTTGAGGAAGGCGGCGCCACCGACGGTGAGCACCAGCAGGATCTCCTGGGTCGCGTAGGCGACCGAGGAGAGCGGGTCGGAGGCGAAGATCGGCAGGGCCAGGCGCTTGGGGAGCAGCGTCTCGCCGAGCTCCTCGCTGCGCATGGCCCGGCCGATCACTAGGCGCTTGAGCGCCTGGGGCAGGTTGAACACATGGGCGAGCGTAAGGGCGCACACCGGGCGCGCAATGGGCCGTCATGGCGTGCGCGGGACGCCCCGCACGCCCGAGCGGCGGGATGTTTCCGCAGGTAGGAGCCGCTATGGGTGGG
Organism: Streptomyces sp. TLI_053; assembly: GCF_900105395.1. Lineage (NCBI taxonomy): Bacteria > Bacillati > Actinomycetota > Actinomycetes > Kitasatosporales > Streptomycetaceae > Streptomyces > Streptomyces sp. TLI_053. Next base: position 5,584,888 of record NZ_LT629775.1, on the reverse strand, counting down.
GCGTTCCGGGCGGGACGGAGGCATTTCGGCGGGCTGCCGGAGGGCCGTTAAGACATCGTCAAGATATGACGATCGGCTCGCTTACATCCGGACATAAGATGCCAATTCACCCGGCACCAATCCCCCCCCCGCACGGGCTCCGGCCCTCGTCACATCCGCATCCGGAGCCGGCAGACCACCGCGTCGGTGTGCCGGCGCAGGGCCCGGTCGATGACGGCGCCCCGGCGGTTCTGCAGCGCGCGCTGCCAGGGCCGGGCCGGCTCGACCTCGGGGATGAGGACGGTGAGGCGGTCGTAGGCGTGCTCGGCGGCGAGCCCGTTCACGAAGTCCGCGATCGGCTGCCCCAGCCGGCGGTGGCCGTCCGGGATCTCCACCAGCGGGACGCCCGGGGCCCACAGCTCCCAGTCCCGGCGCAGCGTCTCGGTCTCGGCGCGGTCGTGGACGACGGTGACGGCCATCACCTCGTCGCCGAGGGAGAGGGCGGCGGAGAGGCCGTCGCGGGTGAGTCGGGTGATCGCGGTGACCGGGACGACGACCAGGCTGCGCTGCGGGGTGAGCGGGCCGGGGACGCGGCCGAGTTCCAGCCGCTCGCCGATCCGGGCGTAGCCGCGGTGGACCGCCTCGAAGAGCAGCACCAGCAGGGGCAGGGCCAGGCAGATGCCCCAGGCGCCCTCGGCGAACTTGGTGCCGGTGACGACCAGGGCCGCGGTGCCGGTGAGCAGCGCGCCGAAACCGTTCAGCGCGGCCCTGGCCCGCCAGTGGGCCGGCTTCTCCAGCGCCCAGTGCCGGACCATGCCGACCTGGCAGATCGTGAAGCCGACGAAGACGCCGATCGCGAAGAGCGGGACCAGGCTGTTGACGTCGCCGCCGGAGGCGACCAGCAGCACGGCCGAGACGGCGGCCAGGAACAGCACGCCGTGGCGGTGCACCTGGCGGTCGGCGCGCAGGGCGAAGACGTGCGGCAGGTGGTTGTCGCGGGCCAGCAGGTGCAGCAGGACGGGCAGGCCGCCGAAGGAGGTGTTGGCGGCCAGGCCGAGCAGGACGACGGTGGCGCACTGGACGACGTAGAAGCCGGCGCCGTGGCCGAGCGAGGCGTCGGCCAGCTGGGCGAGCACGGTCACGCCCTCGACCGGCTGCAGGTGGAAGCGGCCGATCAGCACGGCCAGTCCGATCAGCATCACGCCGAGCAGCGCGCCGAGCACGACCTCGGTGCGCTGGGCGCGCTTCACGCCCGGCGCGCGGAAGGACGGGACGGCGTTCGCCACCGCCTCCACGCCGGTCAGCGCCGAGCAGCCGGCCGCGAAGGCCTTGAGCAGCAGCAGTGCGCCGACCGCCGTGGCGTTCTCCGTCAGCACCGAGGCGTGCCCGGCGGCCGCCTCGGTACTCGCCGGCGCGTCCCGGAACAGGCCGACCACGACGATCGCCAGGATCGACAGCACGAAGACCGCCGTGGGCGCCATGAACCAGCGGGCGGACTCGGCGATCCCGCGCAGGTTCACCGCCGTCACCAGCGCCAGCACGCCCAGGCAGAGCCAGACCCGGTCCTCGTACAGGCCCGGGACGGCGGAGGTCAGCGCCGCCACACCGGCCGTCACCGAGACCGCGACGTTCAGCACGTAGTCGATCACCAGGGAGGCTGCGGCCGTCAGCGCCGTCCGCCGGCCCAGGTGCGCCTTCGCCACCGCGTAGGAGCCGCCGCCGTCCGGGAACGCCGCGATCACCTGCCGGTAGGAGGCCACCAGCACCGCCAGCAGCACCGCGATGGCCACTGTGACCGGCAGGGTGAACCCGAGCCCGTACGCCCCCGCCGCCGCGAGCACCAGCACGATCGACTCCGGCCCGTACGCCACCGAGGCCATCGCGTCCAGGGAGAGCGCCGCCAGTCCGCCGGGCACCGTCAGCCGGTGCCGGTCCTCACCGCCCGCGTCGGGCGGCGCGGCGCCGGTGCCGGGCGGCTCGGGCTCGGCGGCGAGGGCCGGGGGGAGGGCGAGGGGGCTGGGCATCGGACGGGACCTCCGCAGTCGATCGGTGATCCGATCCTGCGGGCCGCGCGGCGGCGCGGGCACTGGTCCGAACGGCTCCTTGACGCCCTCCGGCCGGCTCCTGACGGTTCTTTGACGGTCCGGGGCGACCGGCTTGGGCGGGGTGGGCGGACCGCTGTCCCGGCGGGCGCCGGTTGGGAAGACGATCAGCTGCGAAGGAGGACTCCCGGCGCGCTTCCGCACGACCGGGACTGCTCTGCGGAGTAGCCGAAACGGTCCGGCCCCACCCTGCTCCACCACTGTGCTGCCTGCCACAGGTAATTGCAAGTCATTCGCAATAAGTCGGACTCCGGCGATCCGCTACTCTCCGCACATGTACACCCACTCCCCGCCACCGCCTCTGCTCCTGGTCGACCTGGACCACACGCTGGTCGAACGCGAGGGCGGCCCCGACGCCTGGACGCCGGCCTTCTGCGCCGCCCACGGCCTGCCGCCCGAGGCCGCCCCCACCGTCTTCGCGCTCCTCCGCGCCGACCGCTCCCCCACCGGCTTCGCCCGGATCGCCGCCCACTACGGCCTCCCGCGCACCGGCGCCGACCTCTGGGAGGAGCACGTCGCCCACGAGGCCGCCCGCACCCACCCGCTCCCCGGCGCCCCCGAGGCCCTCGCCGCCCTGCGCGCGGCCGGCTGGCCCATCGCCGTCGTCACCAACGGCTGCACCGACATCCAGCGCGCCAAACTCGCCCGCACCGGCCTGCTCCCCGCCGTCGACGCCGTGGTCGTCTCCGAGGAGGCCGGCGCCCGCAAACCCGAGCCCGCGATCTTCCACCTCGCCGCCGCCCGCCTCGGCCGCACCCTCGGCCCCGCCGACTGGATGGTCGGCAACAACCCCGCCACCGACCTCCGCGGCGCCCACGCCGCCGGCCTCCGCTCCATCTGGATCACCCCGACCCCTCCCCCACCCCTCCCACCGGCCCACCCCACCCCCACCCACACCGCCCCCGACACCCCCGCCGCCGCCACCCTCCTCCTCGCACCCCCCTGACCCGGAGGCCGGCCGCCGACCGAAGAACCCCGACCGCCCCGAACCCGAACCCGGAGCACCCCCACCACCGACACCCCACCCGACCGCTTCCCGCGACACCCCACGCCATCAGCACCCGGACAACGAAAAGAGCCCCTGCCACGCGTTTCCGCATGACAGGGGCTGCTTCTCTATCCTGTGGCTGGTGCAGGGTTCGAACCTGCGTAGCTTGCGCGACAGATTTACAGTCTGCTCCCTTTGGCCGCTCGGGCAACCAGCCAGGATGTTTGTCTTCCGGGGCTTGCCCCGTTCGACTGGGTAAACCTTACCCGATGCCGGGGGGTGGTTCGCCACCCGGTTCCGCGGGGCCGGACGGGCGGGTGCGGTGCGGGCGTCCCGGGCGGGGTCGGGGGTCGGCTGGATAGGCTGGGACGGCGGACGCCCGGTGGGGCGGGCCGTGTCAGTGCAGCCAGAACATCAAGGAGACCAACACCCATGGCCGACTCCAGTTTCGACATCGTCTCGAAGGTCGAGTGGCAGGAGGTCGACAACGCGATCAACCAGACCTCCCGCGAGATCTCCACGCGCTTCGACTTCAAGAACGTCGGTGCCGAGATCAAGCGCTCCGGCGAGACGATCGAGATGAAGGCCAACGGCGAGGAGCGCGTCAAGGCGATCCTGGACGTGCTCCAGAGCAAGTTCATCAAGCGCGGCCTGTCGCTCAAGGCGCTGGACGCCAAGGAGCCGCAGCTGTCCGGCAAGGAGTACAAGATCTTCGCGGACATCAAGGAGGGCATCTCCCAGGACGATGCCAAGAAGGTCGCGAAGATCATCCGGGACGAGGGTCCGAAGGGCGTCAAGGCCCAGGTCCAGGGCGACGAGCTCCGGGTGACCTCGAAGAGCCGTGACGACCTCCAGACCGTGCAGGCCCTGCTCAAGGGCAAGGACCTGGACTTCGCGCTGCAGTACGTCAACTACCGCTAGGCACGGGCCGCTGCCGGGGCGGCGACCGGGCGAGGGCGCGGTGACGGGGACAGCCCCGTCACCGCGCCCTCGTCGTGCTCCCCGGTCGCGCTCCGCCCGTCGGCGGTGGAGGTCCGGGCAGCGGGCGGCCCCGGCCGGAAGCCCTGGGTGGGCTTCCGGCCGGGGCTGTCGTCAGCCGGTCGCCGTCAGCCGGTCGGTGGTCGGCGTCAGCGGGTGGCGGCGGCTGCCGCCACCGCGTCGCCGAGGGCCTTGGTCCGGGACTCGAGGGTCGCCAGCTGGTCCGCCAGGGAGGCCGGCGGGGCCGGGACGGCCGGGGTGACCGCGGTCGGGGGTGTCACGGTCGGCGGCGGGGTGGGGAGGGTCGGGAGGGTGGGCGGCGTCGGGAGCTGGCCGAGCAGCCCCTGGAGGGTGCTCTCCAGGGAGGCCAGGAGTTGCTGGACGACGCCGAGGTCGACCCCTCCGAGCAGGGCGGGGACCGCCGAGAGCAGGCCGCCGACGAGATCGAGCACGCCGCCGAGGGCGGAGGTCGGGTCGGGGGCGTCGGCGGGGAGCGCCGGGGCGGCCGGCAGGCCCGGGGCGGCGGGAGCCGCCGGGATCCCCGGTGCCGCGGGGAGATCCGGCAGGGCGGGCAGGGCGGGGAAGCCCGCCGGCAGCATCGGGGCGTTGGGGGGCGCCGGGACTGCGGGGAGGCCGGGGACGGTCACGGGGGTGATGGAGAAGGTCGTGCGGTGGGGGGCGTCGGCTCCGTTGCCGACGGCGGCGGAGGCTGTCGCGACCGGGGTCAGCGCGAGGGCTGCGGTCAGCGCGGCGGCCGTCCAGGTGGTGCGCATGGGGGATGCTTTCCTCTCGGTACAGATCGGGCGTCAGGCCTGATTCGGAGATCGGGCGTCATGCCTGACCTGATTCACACCGTGGGGCAGCCCCCTTGGCCCAGCCACCGCGTGTACGCCGAACGGTGCACGACACGCGGTGACACGCGACGACACGCGGCGGGTGAGTGGGTGCGTGGGTGAGAGGTCGTCCGGCCGGCCGGGCGTCAGCCGCCGGACACCCAGGAGGCCGTGGCCCGGTGGGCCCCGAGCCCGACCGCGTCGAACTCGTCGCGGGCGTCGTCGCCCTCCCCCACCCGGGCGCCGAGCCGCCGCAGGGCCTGGGAGATCGGACTGCCCTCGGGCGGGAAGGGTTCGAACTCGCCGCTGGTGACGGGGCCGACGTCGAGCCGGCCGTCGGCCCAGACGGCGGCGCGCTGGGTGCCGGTGCCGCCGAAGTAGTCGGCCTCGACGCAGGCGATCGGCGCGGCCTTGGACCAGGCGGCGAGCCGGCGTTCGAGGCCGTCCGGGAACCAGTCGAACGGCACCGGGCCGGAGGCGCGCGGAGCCGCCGGGGCGGACGGTGCTCCCTGGGCGGACGGGGCTCCCGGGGCCGGCGGAGTCCCCTCGCCGCCGCGGAAGGCGGCCAGGAACTCGGGGGTCGCCGGTATCAGTGCCAGCCCCTGGGCGAGCGGCCGCGGGCGGGCGGCCGGAACCTCGGCGGCCGCCACCGCGACCAGCTCCGCCGGGCCGATCAGCGCCTGAAGTTCGTATGACATTCAGTCATCCTGAACCATGGCACCGACAGTCCGCCCGGCGTTTACGATTCCGTGCCCGGCCCGCCGTCGTTCCGGGAGCCGACGGCCGGGGAGACGGCCGGAGGCCGCGCGGGAAACGGGGCCACGAACGGGACCTGAGCCGGGTCCCGAACCGGACCGGAGGCGGACCCCGAACCGGACCGGAGGCAGGCCCCGGACGGGACCGGAGGCGGGTCCCGAACCGGACCGGACCACCACCCTCCTGACCACCGCTCACCCGGCCGGACGCACGCCGCATGCGGCCGCATCGCCAACCGGGTGAACTGGCCGGGTACGGCCCGCCCCGGGGCCACACCCCGGACCAGTGCTGTCGGGCCACCCCAGGAGGACCCATGAGTTCCATGGACATACCGTCGTCCGGCCGGGGCAGTCCCGGCACAGGCGCACCCCTCGGCGGCACCTCCGGCGGAGGCACCCCCGGCGGCGCACCGGACGGCCCGTCGCAGCGGTCGGCCCGCGAGCGCAGCGGCTCGGTGGCCACCAGGATCGCCAATGCGCCCCGGATGTCCTGGCTGACGCTCGCCCTGATGACCACCAGTTCGGTGGCCAGCCTGCGCGCCGCGCCCACCATGGCGGTCTACGGCCTCGCCTGCGTCTTCCTCTACCTGCTCCCGGCGATCGTCTTCCTGCTGCCGACCGCGCTGGTCTCGGCCGAGCTGGCGTCCGGCTGGGAGGGCGGCGTCTACCGCTGGGTGTCGGAGGGCCTGTCGAAGCCCCTCGGCTTCCTCGCCGTCTGGTGCCAGTTCGCGATGACGATCTTCTACTACCCGTCCCTGCTCGCGTACGTGGCCTCGACCATCGCCTATGTGGTCAACCCCGCGCTGGCGAGCAACGGCCTGTACACCGCGATCGTGATCATGGTGCTCTACTGGGCCGGCGTCTGGGTGTCCTCCCGGGGCACCAAGGCGGTGGCCGGGCTCTCCTCCATGGGCCTGGTCATCGGGACGCTGATCCCCGGCACGCTGCTCGTCGTGCTCGGCATGGTCTTCCTCGGCCAGGGCAACCAGTCCGCCGCGCCGATGAACGCCTCGCACATCTTCCCGCAGTGGACCGGCCTGGCCAGCCTGGTGCTGATCGTCAACAACTTCCTCAGCTACTCCGGCATGGAGATGAACGCGGTGCACGTCTCCTCGCTGCGCGACCCCGCCAAGGAGTTCCCGCGCTCGATGTTCACCGCCTCGGGGATGGTGCTGGCGATCTTCATCCTCCCGGCGCTGGCGATCAGCTGGGTGGTGCCGTCCGCCGAGCTCAGCCTGACGGCCGGCGTGATGCAGGCCTTCGACGCCTTCTTCCAGTACTTCCACATCGGCTGGCTGACCCCGGTGATCGCGGTGGCGCTGGTCGCCGCCTCGCTCGGCGGCATGCTCACCTGGCTCGCCGGGCCGTCCAAGGGCCTGCTGCTGATCTCCCGCCAGGAGGGCTACCTCCCGCCGTTCCTGCAGCGGCTCAACAAGGAGGGCATCCAGCAGAACCTGCTGGTCACCCAGGGTGTGGTCACCACCGTGATCGCCCTCGCCTACGCGCTGATCCCGAACGTCTCCAGTGCCTACTGGGTCTTCTCGGTGATCACCACCCAGGTGTACCTGATCGTCTACCTGCTGATGTTCGCCGCGGCGATCCGGCTGCGCCGCACCCAGCCCGACCACCCGCGCGGCTACCACGCCCCGGCGCTGGTCCCGATCGCGGTCACCGGCCTGGTGGCCTCGGCGGCGGCGATGGCGATCGGCTTCGTACCGTCCTCGCAGTTCGGCAGCGGCTCGGTCTGGTCGTACGTGCTGATCGTCGGCGGCGGACTGCTGGTGCTGGGCCTGTTGATCCCGTACCTGTTCCTGCGGCTGCGCAAGCCGGAGTGGCGCTCGCCCGAGGCACAGGCCGAGCTCGCCGCCCAGGAGGCCGCCGAACTCGGCGGGGCGGGGGCGGACGGCCCCCGGAACGACGGAGGTGCGGCATGACCGGCATGATGGCCTCCCGGCACCGCTGGATCTACCTCGGAGCGATCGTGCTGCTGGTCGGCATGCTGATCACCGGCCTGCTCACCTACACCCAGCTGCACCAGACCAACGAGGCCAACCGCAAGGCGGAGCAGCTGAGTTCGGCGCTGAGCGCGGCCGGCTACCCGGTGCCCACGCAGAACCAGATCGTGCACACCCTGGGCGAGGACGGCGGAGCCGTCTGCGAGGACCCTGCCGACGCGCTGAAGCAGGCCCAGTGGAAGTACGGCATGTCCAACGGCGCGGCCGGCCCGGGTCAGCGCCCGGTGCTCTCCGACCGCGAGGTGGTCTTCGCCGAGTCGATCGTGCTCTCGGTGTACTGCCCGGACAAGCTCGCCGCCATCAAGGACAAGATCGCCGACCTCAAGCTCGACGACACCGTCCGCAACTGACGCCCGGCCCCAGCTCCCGCAGGAGACCCCCATGACCGACGAACTCGCCCGCCGGATCGCCGACCTGATGCCGCGCGCCAAGGCCGACCTCGCCGAACTGGTCGCCCTCCCCTCCGTCGCCGACCCGCGCCAGTACCCGCCCGAGAACTGCCGCCGGGCCGCGGAGTGGGTCGCCGCGGCCTTCACCGAGGCCGGACTGCGCGACGTCCACCTGGAGGAGACCCCGGACGGCAGCCACGCCGTGGTGGGCCACCGCCCGCCGCCGCCCGGCGCGCCGACCGTCCTGCTCTACGCCCACTACGACGTCCAGCCCCCGCTCGACGACGCCGCCTGGACCTCCCCGCCGTTCGAGCTGACCGAGCGCGACGGCCGCTGGTACGGGCGCGGCACCGCCGACTGCAAGGGCAACATCGTCATGCACCTCACCGCGCTGCGGGCCCTCGGCGACGACCTCCCGGTCGGCCTCAAGCTGGTCGTCGAGGGCTCGGAGGAGCAGGGCACCGGCGGCCTGGAGGCCTATGTGCCGCCGCACGCGGGCGAGTTGCACGCGGATGCGCTGCTGGTCTGCGACACCGGGAACGCCGCCGTCGGCGTCCCCACCGCCACCACCTCGCTGCGCGGTCTGGCGAACGTGGTCGTCACCGTCTCCGCGCTCGGCGGCGACATGCACTCCGGGATGTTCGGCGGCCCGGCCCCGGACGCGCTGGCCGCGCTGATCCGGGTGCTCGACTCGCTGCGCGACACCGACGGCGGTACCCGGATCGACGGGCTGGACTGCACCGGAACCTGGGCCGGGGTCGGCTACGACGAGCAGCAGTTCCGCACCGACGCCGGCGTCCTGGACGGGGTCCGGCTGACCGGCTCCGGCACCGTCGCCGACCGGCTGTGGGCCCGGCCCGCCGTCACCGTGCTCGGCATCGACTGCCCGCCCGTGGTGGGGTCCGCCGCCGCGATCCCGGCCACCGCCCGGGCCCGGGTCAGCCTGCGCGTGCCGCCCGGGACCGACCCGGGCACGGCCAGGGACGCGCTCACCGCCCACCTGGAGGCCGCCGCGCCGTGGGGCGTGCGGATCGAGGTGGCCCCGGAGAGCACCGGTTCGCCGTTCCGCGCCGCCACCGGCGGGCCGGCGTACTCCGCGCTCGACAAGGCGATGCAGGAGGTCTACGGACGGCCGATGTCCTTCCTCGGCCAGGGCGGCTCGATCCCGCTCTGCAACGTGTTCGCCCAGGCCTTCCCGGAGGCGGAGATCATCCTGATGGGCGTCGAGGAGCCGCGCTGCCTCATCCACGCGCCCAACGAGAGCGTCGACCCCACCGAGATCGAGCACATGGCCAACGTCGAGGCGCTCTTCCTCCGGCACTACGCCGACTCGCACCGGCCGTGACGCGACGGCGCCGCCCGTGACCACCCCGCACCGACCGCCGCCCGCATCCGTGCCCGCGCCCGTACCCGCACCCGTGACGAACACGCACCACCCGTGCTGGAGTTGACGCGCAACCGGCCCGCCCGTCGACCGCACCGCACCGCACCGTCAGGAGACCCGCATGCCCCCGCCTGGAGAGTCCCGCATGCCCCGCCCCTTCACCGCCGAGGACTACCGCACCCGCCTCGACCGGGCCACCGCCGCCGCCACCGCCGCCGGACTCGCCGGACTGGTCGTCGCCCCCGGCCCGGACCTCGTCCACCTGACCGGCTACCGGCCGACCGCGGTCACCGAACGGCTCACCGCCCTCGTCCTCACCGCCGGACGCGAGCCCGTGCTGATCGTCCCCGCCCTGGAGCGCCCCGACGCCGAGCGGGCCGAGGGCGCCCCCGCCGTCCGGCTGCTCGACTGGACCGACGGCCAGGACCCGTACGCCACCGCCGTCCCGCTGCTGGACCCGGCCGGGCGGTACGGCGTCTCCGACAACACCTGGGCGATGCACCTGCTCGGCCTCCAGTCCGCCCTGCCGGGCGCCGGCTGGACCTCGCTCACCGAGACCCTGCCGATGCTGCGCGCGGTCAAGGGACCGGACGAGCTGGAGCGCCTCGCCGCGGCCGGCGGCGCCGCCGACGCCGCCTACCGGGGCATCCTGGAGGTGGAGTTCGCCGGCCGCCGGGAGACCGACGTGGCCGCCGACCTCAGCGCGCTGCTGATCCAGTACGGGCACAGCCAGGTCGACTTCACCGTGGTCGGCTCCGGCCCCAACGGCGCCAACCCGCACCACGAGGCCGGCGAGCGGATCATCGAGGCCGGCGACACCGTCGTGCTGGACTTCGGCGGCCTCAAGGACGGCTACGGCTCCGACACCACCCGCACCGTGCACGTCGGCACCGATGTGCCGGACGAGGTGCGGAAGGTCCACGACGTCGTCCGGCAGGCCCAGCAGACCGCGTTCGAGGCCGTCCGGCCCGGCGTCGCCTGCCAGGAGATCGACCGGATCGCCCGCCGGGTCATCACCGAGGCCGGGTACGGCGACTACTTCATCCACCGCACCGGGCACGGCATCGGCATCACCACGCACGAGCCGCCGTACCTGGTCGAGGGCGAGCAGCAGCCGCTCGTCCCCGGCATGTGCTTCTCGATCGAACCCGGCGTGTACCTGCCGGGCCGGTTCGGGGTGCGGATCGAGGACATCGTCACGGTCACCGAGCAGGGCGGCCGACGGTTCAACAACACCCCGCACGAGCTCGGCATCGTGTCCTGACGCCGGCGCGGGAGACCGGAACCCCGGGAGCCCCGGGACCACCCGGTCGGCCGTCGCCGCACTGCACCAACCGGGGCAATTCTGAACCCTTCCTGAACGGACCGGACGTTCGCACCGAGAGTTCTCCAAGAATGCCTTGCTAGCTTCGACCGGCATGACCAGAATGCTCCGCCCGGCGCCGCCCACCCCGTCCGCGAGCGCCGGGCGGCTGCGTCCGGCCACCGGTCCCCGGAGCGGCCGGCGCACCGGCGCCGCCGCCCGCCTCCGGCTGCTGGCGTGGCCGCTCTACCTCGCCGCCCTGCTGTGGTACCTGCGGGCCTACGGCCTGCCGTACACCAATGACCTGGTCTTCCTGTGGCTGATCGGCGCGCTGGTGGCCGCCGGTGTGCACAGCGGCCACGGTCCCCGCGGCTTCCTGCTGGTGCTGCGCGACTGGGTCCCGGTGATGGCCGTCGTCTGGACGTACTCGCTGCTGCGGGGCTACGGCGCGCACACCCCCTGGGGCCCGTACCTGTGGCCGCAGCAGCGCGCCGACGAACTCCTCGGCTTCGGCGAGACCCTGACGGTCCGGCTCCAGCACGGGCTGTACACGCCCGGCGCGCCGCACTGGTACGACTACGCCGCGGTCACCGTCTACATGTCGCACTTCTTCACGGTCTTCGTGGTGCTCGCGGTGCTCTGGCGCCGCCGCCACGACCGGTTCCGGCACCTGCTCACCTGCTACCTGGTGCTGACCTTCGCCGGCTTCGCGACCTACATCCTCTACCCGGCGGTGCCGCCGTGGCTGGCCTCCCAGGAGGGCCACCTGCCGGCCCTGACCCGGGTGGTCTCGGACGTGCTCGGCCAGAGCGGACTGCCCCGGGCCGCCTCGGTGTTCGAGAACGGCAGCCAGTTCGCCAACGACGTCGCGGCGATGCCCTCGCTGCACTCGGCGTACCCGGCGATGCTGCTGTTCTTCTTCTGGCCGACCGCCACCCGGTGGGTGCGGGCGCTGCTGGTCGCCTACCCGCTCGCGATGACCTTCACCCTGGTGTACGGGGCGGAGCACTTCCTGGTGGACGTCTTCGTCGGCTGGGCGTACGCGGCGGCGGCGGTGTACGGCGTGCGGTGGCTGCGGGAGCGGCGGCGGACCAGGTCGCTGGCGGCGAGCGGGCCGGCTCCGGTCCCCGCGGCGGCGGAGGCGGGCGTCCGGGCCACGGCCGGCACCGGCAGACTGGACCCGTGACCCACAAGCCCACCAGGAACCCCGCGCCGGGCGCGGTGGCCAAGCCGACCGCCGAGCAGCTGCTCGCCGCCCGTGACAGCACGATCGAGGACATCACCGCCCCCGGTCTGCGCGTGCTGTTCTGCGGCATCAACCCCGGGCTGTGGTCCGGCGCCACCGGCCACCACTTCGCCCGGCCCGGCAACCGCTTCTGGCCCGCGCTGCACCGCTCCGGCTTCACCCCGCGGCAGTTCCGCCCGGACGAGCAGCGGCAGTTGCCCGGCCTCGGCCTCGGCATCACCAACGTCGCCCCGCGCGCCACCGCCAAGGCCGACGAGCTGACCGCCGAGGAGCTGCGCGCGGGCGGCGCGGCGCTCGCCGAACGGGTGCTGCGACTGCGGCCGCGCGCCCTGGCGGTGCTCGGCATCGGCGCCTACCGCACCGCCTTCGGGCGGCGGACGGCGTCGATCGGACGGCAGGAGCAGGGCATCGGCGACACCGCCGTCTGGGTGCTCCCCAACCCCAGCGGTCTCAACGCCCACTACACCCTGGACGCGCTGGCGGCGGAGTTCGCCGGGCTCCGCGCGGCGCTGGACCGCGCGGACGGCCCGGCGGAAGAGCCGCTGGAGGAGCCGGCGGAGGAGTTGGCCGACGGCCCGGCGGAGGACCGGTCCGCCGGGCCGGCGGACCGCCGAGCCTGAGCCTCAGGCCGCCGTCAGCCCCTCGGGCAGGGCCCCGCCGCGCAGCTCCCGCAGCTCCCGGACCAGCGCCCGCACCGCCGCCGTGCCCGCGAGCTCCGGCGTCGTCACATACCCGACGTACCGGCTCGGCGGGTTCGGGCCGAGGTCGGTGACGGCCAGCCCGGGCGGGGCGCCGAGCAGGGCGGTCCGGGGCATGATCGCCATCCCCAGGCCCTGGGAGACCAGCGAGACGGCCACCGTGTCGTCCTCGACGTCGATGGTCGAGGGCGGGATCCAGTCCTGCCGGCCCCACCAGTCCCGGGTGTAGGAACCGCAGTTCTCGTCCCAGTCGACCAGCGGCAGCCCGCGCGGCGCCGGGTGCCCCGCTGGGTGCGCGAGCGCGTAGGTCTCCTCGAACAGCCGGGCCGCGACCAGGCCGGGCACGGGCGGCGGCGCGGCGGGGTCGAGGGTCGCGAGGCCGAGGTCGGCCCGGCCGTCGGCGACCTCCCCCGCGGTGCCCCGGCCGATCTCGCGGACGATCCGCACCCGCGGCGTCAGCCCCGGGTGCCGTGCGGTCAGCCGGGCCAGGACCGGTGGCAGCAGATGGGCGGCGACGCTGCGGAACGCGGCGATCCGCAGCGTCCCGGTGACCTCCCCGGCCCGGTCGCCCGCACCGGTCGCCCGCACCTCCGGGCCCATCACCGCCAACAGCCGCAGGATCCGCCGGGCGTACGCGACCGCCCGCTCCCCGGCCTCGGTGGGGCGCGCGCCGTGGCGCCCGCGCTCGAACAGCACCGCGCCGAGCTTCCGTTCGCAGGCGCGCACGGCGTGCGAGACGGCGGACTGGCTGCTGTCCAGGCGCGCGGCGGCGGCCGTGAAGCCCTGCTCCTCGGCCACGGCGACCAGGACGCGCAGTTCGTGCGGGGCGAGATCGGTCATGCGGGCGACGCTACCGGATCCATCGATTCCGTTCATGGAACCGCTCCATCCATCGACGGCGGCCCCTGCCCGGCCGCCCACCGGCTCCCTACGGTGATCTTCACCGCCCCGTTCGCACCCCTGGAGCCCCCGTGTCCCGCCCCACCGCCCGCGTCGTCCACCTCGTCTCCCGCCCGACCGGCGAGCCCACCGCCGACAACTTCGCCTTCCTCGACGAGACCGTCCCGCCGCTCGCCACCGGCGAGGCCCTGGTCGAGAACATCCACCAGTCCGTCGACCCGTACATGCGCGAGGAGATGGACGCGACCGGCGGCTGGCGGCTGCACGCCCCGCTGGAGGGCCGCACCCTGGGCCGGGTCGTCGAGTCCCGGACGCCCGCGCTCCCGGTCGGCACCCTCGTCCACCACCGCCGGGCCTGGCGCACCCTCTCCGTGGTCACCCCGGACGGGACCACCGTCCTGCCGGACTTCGCGGGCGTGCCGCTCAGCGCCCACCTCGGCATCCTCGGCGGCACCGGGCTGTCCGCCTGGGTCGGCCTGACCCGGATCGCCCGGCTGCGGCCCGAGGAGACGCTCTTCGTCTCGGCGGCCGCGGGCGGCGTCGGCACCGCCGTCGGCCGGATCGCCCGGCTGCTCGGCGCCGGCCGGATCGTCGGCAGCGCCGGCTCCGCCGCCAAGGTCCGTCACCTCACCGAGCACCTCGGCTTCGACGCCGCCTTCGACTACCACGAGGCGCCGATCACCGACCGGCTGCGCGAAGCCGCCCCGGACGGCCTGCACGTCTACTTCGACAACGTCGGCGGCGACCACCTGGAGGCCGCCGTCGACGCCCTGCGCGAGGGCGGCCGGATCGCCTGGTGCGGGGCGGTCGCCCAGTACAACAGCCTCCAGGCGCCGCCGCCCGCGCCGCGCAACCTCTTCGACGTGGTCGGCAAGAGCCTGCGGTTGGAGGGCTTCCTGGTCCGCAACCACCTCGACGCCCGGCCCGAGCTGTACGACTTCCTCGTCCCGCACCTGCGCTCCGGCGCCGTCCGCCCGGACGAGACGGTCGTCCGGGGCTTCGAGCACGTCGTCGACGCCTTCCTCGGCATGCTCAAGGGCGCCAACACCGGCAAGATGATCGTCCAGCTCGCCGACGAGCCGCGCTAGCGCGCGTCCCCGCCGGGCAACGAGAGCTCCAGCGCCGCCAGCCGCGCCGGGTCCGCGACCACCTCGAACCCGGCCACCCGGCCGTCCGCGACCTCGAACCGCAGCAGCAGCCGCAGCCGCCCGTCCGGCGCGATCGCCGCACAGACCTCGCCGTCCACCAGCACCGGCACCGCGAACCGTGCCCGCCGCCCGATCACCCGGGTCTCCCGGGCCACCGCCCCGGCGCCGCGCAGCAGCACCGGCCGCCCGGCGGGCAGCGCGGCCGGGTCGGCCCGGCGCACCACGTCCGGCGCGAGCACGGCGAGCAGCGCGTCCAGATCACCCCCGCGGGCGGCGGCCAGGAACGCGTCCACCACCTCGCGCTCCGCCGTCCCGTGCTCCGCGTCCGCCCCCCTGACCCGCTGCCGGGCCCGGCTCGCCAGCTTCTTCGCGGCCGCCGTGTTCCGCCCGACGATCGGCCCGATCTCGTCGAACGGCACCGCGAACCCGTCGTGCAGCACGAAGGCGACCCGCTCGGCCGGGCCCAGCCGGTCCAGCACCACCAGCATCGCCCGCCCCACCTCGTCGACCAGCTCCGCCTCCTCCTCCGGCCCGTCCACCGCCGCCTCGACCACCACCGGCTCGGACCGCCGCCCCCGCAGCACGTCCAGGCAGATCCGCGACACCACCGTGGTCAGCCACCCCGGCAGGTTCTCCAGCTCCGCCGGGTCCACCCGCTCCAGCCGCAGCCAGGCCTCCTGCACCGCGTCCTCGGCCTCCGCCGTCGACCCGAGCATCCGCCGCGCCACCGCCCCCAGCCGCGCCCGCTCGGCCTCGAACCGCACCGCCAGTTCCTCGCGCCCGTCCATCGGTCACCTTTCCGTCCGCGCCCTCGTCACGGGACTGACGATGCCCACCCCCCGAAGGTGACCAGGAGCCCTCCCATGCCCGCCTTGCTCCACCTCGACTCCAGCGCCGGCCCGCTCGAGCACTCCGTCAGCCGCCGTCTCACCGCCCGCTTCGCCCGCGCCTGGCAGGCCCGCCACCCGGACGCCGACTACCGCCACCGCGACCTCGCCGCCGACCCCGTCCCACTGATCGGCCCCGGCTACGCCTCCCTCGGCATCCGCGTCGAACGACACGGCGCCCCCGTCCCGCTCGCCGACGTCCCGTCCTTCGCCACGACCCCGTCCGAGCACCACGAGTGGTCCCTGACCCACCCCCTGATCACCGAACTGCACGCCGCCGACACCCTGCTGCTGGGCGTCCCGATGTACAACTTCACCGTCCCCGCCGCCCTCAAGGCGTGGATCGACCGGATCACCTTCCCCGGCGCCCACACCGGCCGCCTCACCGCCACCCGCGTCGTCGTGGTCGCCGCCCGCGGCGGCGGTTACGGCCCCGGCACCCCGCGCGAGCCCTTCGACTTCCAGACCCCGTACCTGCGCGCCTGGTTCACCGAGCACCTCGGCGTCCCGGACGCCGGCCTCCGCTTCGTGCACGCCGAACTCACCCGCGCCACCGACATCCCCGCCCTCACCCCCTACCGCGACCTCGCCACCACCTCCCTCGGCACCGCCCGCACCACCCTGACCGCCCTCGCGCGCGCCTGAACACACCGAAGGGCCGGCGGGAGCACCCGCCGGCCCTTCTCCACGCTCGCTACCGCCCGCCCCAGGGCTCGTCCGTCGAGACGATCTCCCGCCCCAGCGGCATCAGCGACACCGGGATGAGCTTGAGGTTCGCCCAGCCGAACGGGATCCCGATGATCGACAGGAACAGCGGAATGCTGGTGACCAGGTGCATCAGCGCCAGCCACCACCCCGCGAACACCAGCCAGATCACATTGCCGACGCACGAGGGCGCCCCGGCGTCCGGCCGCTCCACGGCCTTCCGCCCGAACGGCCAGATCACGAACCCGGCCAGCCGGAACGACGCGATGCCGAAAGGGATGGTGATGATCAGGATGCAGCAGATGACACCGGCGATCACATAACCGATCGCCATCCAGATGCCGCAGAAGATCAGCCAGATCACGTTGAGAACGAAGTCGATCACCTTCATGTCCGGCACCCTCTCACGCGCGACGACCGGCCCCTACGACCCAGATGCCCGCCGAGCTGCGTGTCTACGCGCCCGGGAACCGCATCTCAGGGACAACTCGGGGGCCGCGCCTCGGGGTGCGGACGCGGGGCGGTCAGCGCTTCCGGGCGCGGTGCTCCCTCAGGAGGGCGGTGAGGCGGGCCGGGTCGGCGGCGCCGTTGAGCTCGGCGAGCAGCGCGTCGGGGCAGAGCTCGTAGTGGTCGCCCCACCAGCGGCCCGCCTTGTTGTCCCGGATCCGGTAGCCGCCGGGGACGCCCCGGGCCACGTAGCGACGTCCAGCCATGGACCGGACGGTAGACCGGGGGCCGGGCCGGGCGCCACCGGATTCAGAGCGGGGTGACGGCCTTGAGGATGAGCAGCAGGGCGACGGCGGCGTTGAGGGCGGAGAGGGCCGAGGCCGCGGTGCCGAGGGCGGCGACCAGGGCGGCGAGGCCGGCGGGGGTGCGGGCGGGGGGCCAGTTGCGGGCGGTCGGCACGGGGCCGAGGAGGGCCGCGACCCGGCGGGGGACCGGGCCGGGGGCGGGGCCGGGGGCGGCGAAGGCGGGGAACACCGTGTAGGCGGCGGGGGCCGTGCGCGCGGCGAGGGCGGCCCGGGCGACGGCCCGCGCGGTGACCCGGCGGTCGCCGACGGCCTGCGCGGACTCCTCGTCGGCCCAGCGCTCCGCGCTGTAGGCGACGGCCCGGTGGAGCGGCCGCAGGAACGGGTTGACGCAGCCGGCCAGCTGGGTGGCCAGCAGGTGGCGGTGGTGCCGGTGGGTGAGGTGGGCGCGTTCGTGGGCGAGCAGCGCGGCCCGCTCGTCCTCGGCCAGGCCGTCGAGCATGCCGGTGGAGACGACCACCCGCCCGGGCGAGCGGGGCGAGCCGGGCAGCGCGTAGGCGTACGGCGCCGGGTCGGGGAGCAGCGCGACGTCGGAGGCGGCGGGCAGGGCCCGGCCGAGGGCGCGCCGGGCGCGGGCGCGGATCCGCAGGTGCCGGACCAGGGTGCGGCCGACCGCGAGCAGGACGACGGCGAGGGCGAGCAGCGCCGCCGTGCCGACCGTCTCGTGGCAGGGCAGGGCGTCCCTGACCTCGGGGTCGGACCAGCTGTCGGGCAGCGGGTTGCCGGGGAGCTGCGCGGTGCCGACGACGCCGATCAGGCCGAGGCTGACCGCGCTGCACAGCGCCATCACGATGCTGAACCCGGTGAGCAGCCGGGCGGCGCCGCGCGGGTGGAGGTGCTGCTCGGTGAGACGGGCGATGGGCAGCGCCGTCAGCGGCAGGACGAGCGGGAGGAAGACGAAGAAACCCACGGTGAGGAGGTCAGCCTTCGCGGTCGGGGGCCGGGGCGATGGCGCTGTCGAGCAGGGTGCGCAGCAGTTCCTCGTCGTGCGGGAGCAGGGCGGTGACGAAGCTGGCGAGCACGGCGTCCCGGTCGGGTTCGCCGTCCAGGACGCGGCGCATCCGCAGGGCGGCGAGGCCGGCGGCGTCCGAGGATGCCTGCCAGAGGTAGGAGCGGCCGGCGCGGGTCCGGCTGACGGCGCCCTTGGCGTGCAGCCGGGAGAGGATCGTCATCACGGTGGTGTAGGCGAGGTCGCCGTCGAGGCGTTCCTGGACCCAGCCGGCGGTGGCGGGGCCGGGTGCGTGCTGGAGCACCGCCAGTACCTGGGCCTCCAGTTCGCCCTGGCCGCGCCGCCGGGCCCGCGGGTCGCCGGTCACCGGGTCGCCGGCCACCGGGGCGTTGGTGTCCTCTGCGGTGTCCGCGGTGTCCTCTGCCATGCGGTCATCCTAACGAGCGGGCGTGGGGCCGGGAATCAGCGCTGTGGTTCGCGGACGTTCCGCTGTCGGTCGAGTGCGGCGATCCCGGGGTGGTGGAGGTCGAAGGCGGGCGATTCGGAGCGGATCCGGGGCAGGGTGGTGAAGTTGTGCCGGGGCGGCGGGCAGGAGGTGGCCCATTCCAGCGAGCGGCCGTAGCCCCACGGGTCGTCGACGGTGACCCGCCGCCCGTTCCGGGCGGTGTGCCAGACGTTGTACAGGAACGGCAGGGTGGAGATGCCGAGCAGGAAGGAGCCGATGCTGGAGACGGTGTTGAGGGTGGTGAAGCCGTCGGTGGCGAGGTAGTCGGCGTAGCGGCGGGGCATGCCTTCGGCGCCGAGCCAGTGCTGGACCAGGAAGGTGCTGTGGAAGCCGGTGAAGAGGGTCCAGAAGTGGATCCGTCCGAGCCGCTCGTCGAGCATCCGGCCGGTGAACTTGGGCCACCAGAAGTGGAAGCCGCCGAACATCGCGAAGACCACCGTCCCGAACACCACGTAGTGGAAGTGCGCGACGACGAAGTACGAGTCGGAGACGTGGAAGTCGATCGGCGGTGCGGCCAGCAGCACCCCGGTGAGGCCGCCGAACAGGAAGGTGACCAGGAAGCCGACCGTCCACAGCATCGGGGCCTCGAAGCTGAGCGAGCCCCGCCACATGGTCCCGATCCAGTTGAAGAACTTCACCCCGGTGGGGACCGCGATCAGCATCGTCATGACCGCGAAGAACGGCAGCAGCACCTGTCCGGTGACGAACATGTGGTGCGCCCAGACGGTGATCGACAGGCCGGTGATGGCGATGGTCGCGGCGATCAGGCCGCTGTACCCGAAGACGGGTTTGCGACTGAACACCGGGACGATCTCGGTGACGATGCCGAAGAACGGCAGCGCGATGACGTAGACCTCGGGGTGCCCGAAGAACCAGAACAGGTGCTGCCAGAGCAGTGCCCCGCCGTTGGCCGCGTCGAAGGCGTGGGAGCCGAACCGCCGGTCGGACTCCAGGCAGAGCAGCGCGGCCGCCAGGACCGGGAAGGCGAAGAGCACCAGGACGGCGGTGAGCAGGGTGTTCCAGACGAAGATCGGCATCCGGAACATCGTCATCCCGGGCGCGCGGAAGCAGACGATCGTGGTGACGAAGTTGACCGAGCCGAGGATGGTGCCGAAGCCGGAGAAGGCCAGGCCCATGATCCACAGGTCCGCGCCGACGCCGGGGCTGTGCTCGGCGCTGTTGAGCGGCGCGTAGGCGAACCAGCCGAAGTCGGCCGCGCCGTCCGGGGTGAGGAAACCGAGGACGGCGATCAGCGAGCCGAACAGGTAGAGCCAGTAGGCGAGCGCGTTCAGCCGGGGGAAGGCGACGTCGGGGGCGCCGAGCTGCAGCGGCATGATCCAGTTGGCGAACCCGGCGAACAACGGGGTCGCGAACATCAGCAGCATGATCGTGCCGTGCATGGTGAAGAGCTGGTTGAACTGCTCGTTGGAGAGCAGTTGCAGCCCGGGGCGGGCCAGCTCGATCCGCATCAGCATCGCCATCAGCCCGCCGAGCAGGAAGAACACGAAGGCGGTGGTGAGGTAGAGGGTGCCGATCCGTTTGTGGTCGGTGGTGGTCAGCCAGCCGACCAGGGCCCGGCCGCGCCGGCGGCGGGCGGCGGCGCGGCGCCGTTCCGTCCGCGGGGAGCGCGAACGGCGTGGGGGCTGCTCCACGGGGTCCTTCGGCAGAAGAGTCACGTGCCGCGCCTTCCGGGTCCGGGGCAGGGGTCGGACCAGCAGTACCGGTCGGCCGGCCGGGGCGGCCGGGGGCGCGCGGGGCGGGTCACCCGAACAGGTGCGGTCCGGTTGCCACGCCGCGGGCGGGGTCGGACGGTCGAAGTCCGTACCTCTCTCCGCACACCTGTCCGGGGTGCCTGTCGGACCCCGGCGTCCGGTTCTGGAGGAATCCATGAGCAGCAGCACGTCTCCCCCGCCTCCCGACCAGCCGCCGCCCTGGCGCTCCGGCTCGGACCGACCGCCGCCGGCCTCGCACGGCGGGTTCCGCGAGTGGGCGCCCGGCTTCGTGGTGTTCGCGGGTGTCCTGATGCTGATCAACGGCATCATGGAGGTCCTCCGGGGCATCATGGCGGTCCACGACGACGAGGTCTTCCTGACCACCGACCGCTACGTCTTCCGGTTCGACCTCACCGGCTGGGGCTGGATCCACATCGTGGTCGGCGCGCTGGTGGCGCTGGTCGGCGCGTTCCTCCTCAAGGGCGCCTCCTGGGCCCGCTACGCCGGTATCGCCCTCACCGCGGTGAGCGCCGTCGACAGCTTCCTGGCGATGCCGTACTACCCGGGCTGGTCGATCGTGGTGATCGCGCTGGACGTCTTCATCATCTGGGCGTTGTGCGTCCACAAGCCCGACGCCGCCGGGTACTGAGCCCGCCGGCGGGCCCGCGGTGGTGTCCGGACCCGGACCGGGTCCGGACACCACCGCGCGTCAGACCCGTGCCCGCTGGGTGAGCGCGATGCAGAGCAGCACCACCACCGCCGTCACCGGCGCCGCCGCCGGCAGCGCCTCGCCGAGCAGCAGCACCGACCAGACCAGCGTCAGCAGCGGCTGCGCCAGCTGGAGCTGACTCGCCCGCGGCACGCCGATCGCCGCCATCCCCCGGTACCAGACCACGAACCCGCCGAACTGCGACACCACCGCCGTGTACGCCAGACCGGCCAGCGCCTTCCCGCCGAACTCCACCGGCTCCGCGGGCAGCGCCAGCGCCGTGGTCAGCGCGGTGACCGGCAGCGCCGCGACCACCGCCCAGCCGATCACCTGCCAGCCGGGCAGCTCCCGGGAGATCCGCCCGCCCTCCGCGTACCCGGCGCCACAGACCAGCAGCGCCGCGAACAGGTACAGGTCGGCGAGGCCCGGCCGCCCGTGGCTCTGCAGCAGGGTGAAGCCGAGCACGGCCACCGCACCGGCCAGTGCCGCGCCCCAGAACAGCCGGGACGGCCGGGCACCGGAGCGGCCGGCCCGCAGCACGGCGACGGCCGCCGTGGCCAGCGGCAGCACCCCGATCACGACCGCCGAGTGCGCGGTCGAGGAGGTGCGCAGGGCCAGTGTGGTGAGCAGCGGGAAGCCGAGGACGCAGCCCGCCGAGACCACCAGCAGGCCGGGCCAGTGGCGGCGCTCGGGCAGCGGGACTCGGGCCGCCGCCAGGCAGAGCGCGGCGAGCACTCCGGCGAGCAGGCCGCGCAGGCCGGTCGCGGTCCAGGGGCCGAAACCGGTCAGGGCCCAGGCGGTGGCGGGGAAGCTGAAGGAGAAGCAGAGGACACCCAGGGCGGCCTGCGCGGTACCGGCGGAGGCCCCGGCCCGGGGTGCGGCCTTCGGCGCTGGGGCGGCGGGAGTCCCCGTGGCCGTCGGGGCCGTCGGGGCCGTCGTGGACACTGCGGCCGGCGGGACCGTCGCCGCCGTCGGGGCCGTAGCGGGCCGGTCCGCTATCGCCGAACGAAGGGTAGCGCTATCTTGTGCTCTCATGAACGAGCGTAGCAGTGTGACGGAACTCGCCGACAGCCTGCGGCGAGAAGTCGAGCGCTACCCGGAAGGACGGAAGCTGCCGTCGAGCCGGGCCCTGATGGAACGCCACCAGGTCAGCCCGGGCACGGTCTCCCGCGCCATCGCCGTCCTCGCCGCCGAGGGGCTCGTGATCTCCCGCCCGGGCGCCGGGGTGTTCCGCGCGGCGGCCTTCACCACCGGCCCCGCGACCGGCACCCGCAGGTCCTCGCCCGCCACCGCCCGCCCCGGTGACCTGTCCTGGCAGGAGATCGCCCTCAGCAGCGGGACCGGACCGCGCGACCTGCTGGCCGCCCCGGTGTTCGCCACCCTGCGCGTGCCGCCGCCCGATGTCATCGACCTCAACAGCGGCTACCCGCACGCCTCCCTGCTGCCCGAACGGCTGCTCGCCGCCGCCCTGGCCCGGGCCGGACGCCGCCCCGGCGCCTGGGAACGCCCGCCCACCGACGGCCTCACCGAGCTGCGCGGCTGGTTCGCCCGCGACATCGGCGGCCACGACGGGCCGATCGCCACCGGGGACGTGCTGCTCACCTCGGGCGGGCAGAGCGGCCTCACCGTGGCGATGCGCTCCCTCGCCGCGCCCGGCGCACCGGTCCTGGTGGAGTCGCCGACCTATCCGGGCATCCTGGCGGTCGTCCGGGCGGCCGGGCTGCGGCCCGTCCCGGTGCCGGTCGACGCCGACGGCGTCCGTACCGACCTGCTGGCGGACGCCTTCGAGGCCACCAGGGCTCGGGTCTTCGTCTGCCAGCCGCTGTTCCAGAACCCGACCGGCGCGGTGCTCTCCCCCGAACGCCGGGCCGAGGTGCTCCGGATCGCCCGGGCGGCCGGGGCCTTCGTCGTCGAGGACGACTTCTCCCGGCTGCTGGTGCACGCGGACGCGCCCGCCCTGCCCCGGCCGCTCGCCGCCGACGACCGGGACGGGGTGGTGGTGCACCTGCGGTCGCTCACCAAGGCCGCCTCCCCCAATCTGCGGGTCGGCGCCCTCACCGCGCGCGGCCCGGCCCTGGCCCGGCTGCGGGCCACCCAGGTGGTGGACAGCTTCTTCGTGCCCCGGCCGCTCCAGGAGGCGACGCTGGAACTCGTCGCCGACCCGGGCTGGGCCCGTCACCTGCGCGCGCTCGGCACCGAACTGCGCAACCGCCGCACCGCGGCCGTCGCCGCCCTGCACCGCGAGCTGCCGGGCGTGCTCGGCAGCTACCGCCCCGGCGGCTACCACCTGTGGCTGCGGCTCCCCGAGGGCGTCGACGACGGTCTGCTCACCGCCGCCGCCATGCGGGCCGGCGTCCAGGTGACTCCCGGCCGGCCGTACCACGCCGCCGAACCGCCGGCCGCCCATCTGCGGCTCAGTTACGCCGCCGCCGAGAACTCGGCCCAGGTGGTGGAGGGCGTCCACCGGCTCCGGGCGGTACTGGACGAGGCCACGACGGGCTGACCGCCGCCGCGGCCCCTCCCGAAGCCGCTCCTGGCCGCCGCGGCCGCTCCCGGCGCCGCCACCGGTGACCGCCCCCTCCCGGAGCCGCTACCGGTGGCCGGCCATCCGCTCCAGCCGGGCGATCCGCTCGGCCATCGGCGGATGGGTCGAGAACAGCTTCGTACCGGCCTCGCCGGGCCGGAACGGGCTGGCGATCATCATGTGGCTGGCGGTCTGGATCTGCGGCTCCGGCGGCAGCGGCAGCTGCCGGGTGCCCGCGTCCAGCTTGCGCAGCGCGCTCGCCAGGGCCAGCGGGTCGCCGGTGATCCGGGCCCCGTCGGCGTCGGCCTGGTACTCCCGGGACCGGCTGACGGCCAGCTGGATCAGCGAGGCGGCGACCGGGCCGAGGATCATGATCGCGAGCAGTCCGAACAGGCCCGGACCGTCGTCGTCGTCCCCCCGGCCGAACGGGATCAGCCAGGCGAAGTTCACCAGGAACATCACCACCGAGGCGAGCGCGCCGGCCACCGAGGAGATCAGGATGTCCCGGTTGTAGACGTGGCTCAGCTCGTGTCCGATGACGCCGCGCAGCTCGCGCTCGTCCAGCAGCTGCAGGATGCCGTCGGTGCAGCAGACCGCCGCGTTGCGCGGGTTGCGCCCGGTGGCGAAGGCGTTCGGGGCCGGGGTCGGCGAGATGTAGAGCCGGGGCATCGGCTGGCGCGCCGAGGTGGAGAGCTCCCGGACGATCCGGTACAGCCGCGGCGCCTCGATCTCGCTCACCGGGCGGGCCCGCATGGCCCGCAGGGCGAGCTTGTCGCTGTTCCAGTAGGCGTAGGCGTTGGTGCCGAGGGCGACCAGCAGGGCGATCACGAAGCCCGTACGGCCGAAGAAGGAGCCGATCACCAGGATCAGCGCCGAGAGGCCCCCGAGCAGAGCGGCGGTCCTCAGTCCGTTGTGCCGGCGATGCACGGGTGGCCCTCCAATGGTGCGTGGGGAAGCCCTTTCTGCCTCGTCCCTCCTGCCCGGTCAACGGGTGGGGGCCGGGGCCTTGTTCCCTTGTGACCGGCATGACACCCGACCGGGGGACGCGGCCCCGGAAACCGCCCGCCCGCCGGGCGGGGTTCAGAACAGCGAACCGCCGACCACCTGGAGCACCAGCTGCGGGGCCACCGAGAGCACCACCGCGACGGAGGCGGTGAGGCCCAGGGTGGCGGTCAGCGACACCGGCAGGCGCCGCTCGGGAGCCGTGTCGGCGGCCGCGGCCGCGCGGTCACCCGCCGCGCCCGCCGCCCCCTCGGCCACCGAGGCCGCCGAGGCCGCCTCCGAGGCCGCCTCCGGGGCCGGGGCGAACAGCACGGCGGTCCAGCGCAGGTAGTAGTACAGCGCGACGACCACGTTGACGGCCATCACCACCGCCAGCCAGCCCAGCCCGGCGTCGACCGCGGCGCGGAACACCACCACCTTGCCGAACAGACCGATCACGCCCGGCGGCAGCCCGGCCAGGCAGAGCAGGAAGAACGCCAGCGCCAGCGCCGTCCAGCGGCGCCGGGCGAACAGCCCGCGGAAGTCGTCCACCCCGGCCTCGGAACGGCGGCCGACCGCCGCCACCACGCCGAAGGCGCCCAGGTTGACCACGCCGTAGATCAGCGCGTACGCGGCGGTGGCGCCCAGCGGGTCGGTCGTGGTGGGCGCGTAGCCGGCCGCGGCCAGCGGCACCAGCAGATAGCCGGCCTGGCCCACCGAGGACCAGGCGAGCAGCCGGACCGCGCTGTACCGGGTGTCGAAGCGCTGGCGCAGCGCGCCCGCGTTGCCGACCGTCATGGTGACGGCGGCCAGCACCGCGAGCACCAGGCCCCAGGTGTGCGCGTACGGGCGGAAGGCGATGGTGGTGACCAGCGCCAGTCCGGCCAGGCCGGCCGCCTTGCCGACCACCGAGAGGTAGCCGGCCACCGGCAGCGGGGCACCGGTGTAGGTGTCCGGCACCCAGAAGTGGAACGGCACGGCGGCGACCTTGAAGGCGAAGCCGGCCAGCGTGAGCACGGCCCCCGCCTCGGCCAGCGGCTTCAGCTGCGCGGGGGCGTGCTCCAGTCCGGTGGCGACGGCGCCCAGGTGCAGGCTGCCGCTCGCCGCGTAGACGAAGCCGATGCCGAGCAGCATCACGGCGGTCGCGGTGACGGAGGACAGGAAGAACTTGAGCGCGGCCTCGGCGCCCCGGCCGTCCCGGCGCAGCGCGACCAGGGCGAAGGCGGGCAGCGAGGCCACCTCCAGGGCGATCACCAGGGTGGCGAGGTCGCGGGAGGCGGGCAGCAGCGCGGCACCGGTGGCGCTGGAGAGCAGCAGGAACCAGTACTCGCCGCCGGGGAGCTCCTCGCGCTCCACGGTGTGGGCGGACAGCAGGGCCGCGATCAGCGCGCCGCCGAGCGCGAGCAGCTGGAAGACCAGCGCGAAGTGGTCGGCGACGTAGGAGCAGCCTGCGTTGTCAGTGGCTCCTGTTACGTTCTGCGCACAGAAGGTGGCTCGGGGTGATCCACCGGTGAGCGGGAGGAGCGAGACGATGGCCAGGGCGAGTGCGGCGGCGGTGAGCCGGCCCAGCCAGCGCTTGTGCCGCGCGGGCAGGAAGAGGTCGGTGACCAGCACGGCGAGGGCGGCCAGCGCGGCGATCAGCGGGGGCGCGATCGCCACCCAGTCCACGGACTGGATCAGGCTGCCCGGGTTGGCGACGGCGAGGGAGGTCACAGTGGTCTGCCCCGTGGAGTGAGATCCGAGTGCGGTGCCGAGCATGGTCAGCCACCGCCGAGCAGGTGCTTGACGGCGGGGTCGGAGAGTCCGAGCAGCAGCGCGGGCCAGAGGCCGGCGAGCAGGGTGAGGGCGGCCAGCGGCGTCCAGCTGACGGCCTCGTACGGGCGGAGGTCGGCGAGCTCGGCCACCGGCGCGGGCTGCTTCGGGTCGCCCATGCAGACGCGCCTGACCACGATCAGCAGATAGGCGGCGGTGAGGAGGGTGCCGAGACCGGCCAGGACCATGTAGGTGACGAACGCGGGGCGCGAGAGGCCCTCGGCCGGGTCGAACGCGCCGAACATCGCGAGCAGCTCGCCCCAGAAGCCGGCCAGGCCCGGCAGGCCGAGGCTGGCGACGGCGGCGAAGGCGAGCAGCGCGCCGAGCCGGGGCGCCCGCCCGTAGAGGGCGGCACCGGTGGCACCGGCCAGGGTGTCGAGGTCCGCCGTGCCGTAGCGGTCCTTGAGCGCCCCGACCACGAAGAACAGCAGGCCGGTGATCAGACCGTGCGCGATGTTGGCGAACAGCGCGCCGTTGACCCCCACCGGGGTGAGGGAGGCGATGCCCAGCAGGACGAAGCCCATGTGGCCGACGGAGGAGTAGGCGATCAGGCGCTTGAGGTCGCCCTTGGCGCCGGTCCGGGCGAGCGCGAGGCAGGCAAGCGAGCCGTAGACGATGCCGACGGCGGCGAACGCGCCCAGGTAGGGGGCGAGCGTCGTGGTGCCGTCGGGGACGACCGGGAGGAGGACGCGGACCAGACCGTAGGTGCCCATCTTCAGCAGCACGCCGGCCAGCAGGACGGAGCCCACCGTCGGGGCGGACGTGTGCGCGTCCGGGAGCCAGCTGTGCAGCGGCCAGGCGGGGGCCTTGACCGCGAGCCCGATCATGATCGCCAGAGCGGCGATCACCTGGGTGGAGTGGCCGAGGCCGGAGCCGTGGGCGGCGGCGAGGGCCTGCATGTCGAAGGTGCCCGCCTCGAGGCCGACCAGCAGGAAGCCGAGCAGCATCACGGCCGAGCCGAGCAGCGTGTACAGGATGAACCGGTTCGCCGCCGGCACCTTCGCGCCGCTCCCCCAGCGGGCGATCAGGAAGTACATCGGGATCAGCACGATCTCGAAGGCCAGGAAGAAGAGCACCAGGTCCAGCACCGCGAAGGTGGCCAGCATGCCGACTTCGAGGAGGAGGAACAGCCCGACGAAGGCCCGGGCCGAGGGCACCCCGGGCCCGGACGGCAGCCGCCGCTCCGAGTACAGCGCGCAGAGGAAGGTGAGCAGCGAGGTCAGTACCAGCAGCGGCAGCGAGACGCCGTCCACACCGAGGTGGAGGCGCACCCCGATGGCCGGGATCCAGGCCACGTCGGTGGTGGCCTGCATCCGGGCGGGCTCGTCGTGGTCGAAGCCGGCCGCCAGGGCGACGGTGAGCACCAGGACGGCGCCGGTCAGCACCGTGCCGAAGCGCAGCGCGCGTCGGTCGGCGGCGGCCGGGTCCGGGCCGAACACCGGGGCCAGGGTGAGCGCGGCGCCGAGCAGCGGCAGCACCAGGAGGGCGATGAGGACCGCGTTCATCGGGGACTCCTAGCGGCAGCGACAACCACGACAACGGGCGAGGACGGGAGGGACGGCATCGGCTACACCGCCACCAGGACGGCCAGCAGGACGACACCGGCGAGCAACGCGCTGAGGTAGGTCTGCGCGTTGCCGGTCTGCGCCAGCCGGACGACCCGGCCGAGCAGGTCGGCGCCGGTGCCGGCACCGCGCACGTACGTCTCCACGACCTCGCGGTCGAGGAAGCGGACGAGCCGGGCGGCGGCCTCGACCGGGCGGACGAACAGCGCGCTGTAGAGCCGGTCGACGCCGAAGCCGTGCCGGGCCGGGCCGAACAGCGGGCCGAGCAGGGCGCGCCCGGGATCGGCGACGATCACCTCGGCGGCCGGGGCTCCGGCCTGCTCGGGCACCCGGCCGGGCTCCGCCGGGGCGGGCAGGCCCTCGGTGGTCCGGGCGGTGGCCGAGCGCCAGGCGCCGTAGGCCAGCAGCACGCCGACCACGGCCAGGCCGGTGCCGGTGACGGCGGTGACCGCGGAGGGCTTCAGCGAGCCGCCGTCCAGCAGCGCGGGCAGCCAGTCCGAGCGCAGGCCGGCGATGCCGAAGCCCATGGTCGGCACGGCCAGCACCCAGAGCGGCCACCGCATCGCGGGCGGTTCGGCGACGGCCGGGTCGGCCTCGTCCGGCTCGGGCGAGTACGGCGCGTCGGGCTCGTGGTCGGCGACGGCCGGGACCCCGGCCGGGGCGGGCACCGCCGCGCCCGCCGGGCTGTGGAAGGTCACCAGGAAGAGCCTGGCCGCGTACGCCGCCGTGAGCAGCGCGGTGAGCCCGGCCGAGATCAGCACGATCCAGCCGGCCGCCTGCGGCACCGCCGAGGCCGGGCCGAGGCCGTTGGTCAGCGCCTCGCCGTTGGCGGCGTGCTCGGCGGCGGTCAGCACCGCCTCCTTGCTGAAGAAGCCGGAGAACGGCGGCAGGCCGATCAGGGCGATCAGCGCGATGGCCGTGGTCCAGTAGGCGTCCGGGACGCGCTTGCGCAGCCCGGGGATCCTGGACATCGCGGAGATCGAGTTGGTGTGCGCGGCGTGGATCACCACACCGGCGGCGAGGAACAGCAGCGCCTTGAACGCGCCGTGGCTGACCAGGTGGAAGACCGAGGCCTCGCGGTCGCCGCTGGCGAGCGCGCCGGCCATGTAGCCGAGCTGGCCGACGGTCGAGTAGGCGAGCACCCGCTTGAGGTCGTCCTGGGCCAGCGCGCAGAGCGCCGAGCCGATCATCGTCACGGCGGCCATCACCGCCAGGACCACCAGCGCCGCCCCGGACAGCAGGAACACCGGGAGCAGCCGGGCCACCAGGTAGATGCCGGCCGCGACCATGGTGGCGGCGTGGATCAGCGCGGAGACCGGCGTCGGACCGGCCATCGCGTCCGGGAGCCAGGTGTGCAGCGGGAACTGCGCGCTCTTGCCCGCCACCCCGGCCAGCAGGAGCAGCGCGATCAGCGTGGGGTGGCCGAGCCGCCCGTCGCCGGCGGCCCGCAGCACGTCCTCGATCCGGAAGCTGCCGGCGTCGGCGCCGAGCAGGAAGATGCCGAACAGGAACGGCACGTCGCCCAGCTTGGTGACCAGGAAGGCCTTCAGCGAGGCGGAACGCGCGTCCTCGGTCTCCCAGTGGTGGCCGATCAGGAAGTACGAGCAGATGCCCATGACCTCCCAGCCGACCAGCAGCACGATCAGGTCGCCGGAGTACACGACCAGGAACATCGCCGCCGTGAACAGCGAGACCAGCGCCGCGTACGACGGGTAGCGCGGATCGTCCTTGAGGTAGGCGGTCGAGTAGACCTGGACGCAGGTGGCGACCACGCCGACCAGCACCGAGATCAGCGAGCTGTAGCCGTCCAGGTGGATCGCGAGCGAGATCTCCGGTCCGCCGGTCGGCGTGAGCCGGGTGGCGGCGTCCAGCACCTGGCCGGTGCCGAGCTGGATCGCGACCACCAGGGCGAGCACGGCCGAGACCGCGACCGGCACGATCGCCAGCGGCCGGGCCAGGCCCGGGGAGCGACGGCCGACGGCCAGGGTGGCGGCCGCTCCGAGCGCGGGCAGGGCGGGGACGAGGGCGGGCAGGGCGAGGTTCATGCGGCGGCCCGGCCCTTCAGCGCCTCGGTCCCGACCGGCGCCCCGTCGGCGTCGGCGGTGGATTCGGCCGGGTCGCCGAGCGCGGTGACCCGGTCGATGTCCGCCGTGCCCCGGGCCCGGAAGAGCAGCAGGACGACGGCGAGCCCGAGCCCGATCTCGGCGGCGGCGATCGTGATGGTGAACAGGGTCAGCGCCTGGCCGGCGTGCAGCGAGTCGCGCAGCCAGACGTCGAAGGCGACCAGGTTGAGGTTGACGGCGTTGAGCATCAGCTCGACGGACATCAGCACCAGGATCACGTTGCGCCGGGCGAGGACGCCGTAGACGCCGACGCTGAACAGCAGCGCGGCGAGGACGACGGGGTAGGCGAGGTGCATCAGCTCTCCTCCGCCGGAGCGGTCTCGGGGGCCTCGGCCGGGGGCGCGGCGGTTGCCCGCCGGGCGACCGTCCCGTTGGAGCCCACCGGACGTCCGGCCCGGATCCGCCCGGACCGGGGCGGCGGGACCCGCCGGCCCGCGCCGCGCGACAGCACGATGGCGCCGACCAGCGCGGCCAGCAGCAGCACCGAGAGCGCCTCGAAGGGCAGCACCCAGGTGCGGAACAGGCTGGCCCCGGTCACCGCGGCCGAGCCGCCGCCCGCGCCGAGGTCGATCCAGGACGTCCGGAAGGCGTCCACGACCAGCGTCACCAGGGTCCCGGCCGAGGCGAGCGCGACCACCAGGGCGACCCAGCGGTTCTTCGAGTCCGCGTCCGGCGAGCGCCCGATCGGCGCCTTGGTGAGCATCAGTCCGAACAGCACCAGGACGACCACCGAGCCGAGGTAGATCAGCACCTGCACCCAGGCGATGAACTCGGCGGTGAGCAGCAGGAACTCCACCGCCAGCCCGCCGAGCGCGGCGACCAGCCACAGCGCGGCGTGCACCAGCTGCCTGGTGGTCACGGCGACCACGGCCGAGCCGAGCACGGCGATGCCGACCAGCAGGAAGACGATCTCCACCCCGGTCGGGGAGAGGAAGGAGCGCGCGGCCGGGTCCAGCGGCCCGGTCGCGGCGAGCAGGGCGGCGGCGCTCACGCGGTGTCACCCTTCTCCTCGGCGGGACCGGCCGCGGCCGCGGCGACCGCAGCCGCGAGCTTGTCGGCGGCCTTCCGCGCGGTGGCGATCTCCTTGGGCTCCTCGGCCGCCGGGTCCAGCGCCGGCGGGACCGGCACCGTCCACATCCACTCCCGGAGCCGGTCCCGCTCGTGGGTCAGCTCCAGGATGTCGGTCTCCGCGTACTCGAACTCGGGCGACCAGAACAGCGCGTCGAACGGGCACACCTCGATGCAGATCCCGCAGTACATGCAGAGCGAGAAGTCGATGGCGAACCGGTCCAGCACATTGCGGGTGCGGGCCCGCGCGTTCGGGTCGGCGGCCGGCAGCGTCTCCTTGTGGGAGTCGATGTAGATGCACCAGTCCGGGCACTCGCGGGCGCAGAGCATGCAGACCGTGCAGTTCTCCTCCAGCAGCGCGATCACCCCGCGCGAACGGGGCGGCAGCGCGGGCTGCGTGTCGGGGTACTGCGCGGTGACGGTCTTCCTCGTCATCGTCCGCAGGGTGACGGCCAGGCCCTTGGCCAGGCCCGCACCGGGGAAACTCATGAGATCGCCACCTTGATGATGCCGGTGAGGGCCAGCTGGACGAGGGCGAGCGGGATCAGCACCGTCCACGCGAAGCGCATCAGCTGGTCCTCGCGCAGCCGGGGGTAGGTGACCCGCAGCCAGATCACCACGAAGGCCAGCGCGAAGGTCTTCAGCAGGGTCCAGAGCCAGCCCAGCTGGTCCGGCAGCGGGCCGTGCCAGCCGCCGAGGAACAGCACCGCGGTCAGCGCGGAGACCACCAGGATGCCCACGTACTCGGAGAGCAGGAACAGTGCGAAGCGCAGACCGGTGTACTCGGTGTACGCGCCGAAGATGATCTCCGAATCGGCGACCGGCATGTCGAACGGCGGGCGCTGCAGCTCGGCCAGACCGGCCGTGAAGAACACGAAGGCACCGATGATCTGCCACGGGATCCAGTACCACTCCCAGGCGTCCACGATCCCGGGCAGCGAGAGCGTCCCGGCCGCCATCGCCACCGAGGCCGCGGCGAGCACCATCGGCAGCTCGTAGGACATCAGCTGAGCGGCCGTGCGCAGACCGCCGAGCAGCGAGAACTTGTTGGCCGAGGCCCAGCCCGCCATCAGCTTGCCGATCACGCCGACACCCATGACGGCCAGCACGAAGAACAGGCCGGCGTCGATCGCCTGCCCGACGAAGCCGTCCGGGCCGACCGGGATCGCCAGCAGCACGAAGAGGTAGGGCAGCAGCGAGACGGCGGGGGCCAGCTGGAAGATCCGGCGATCGGCCCCGGCCGGGACGATGTCCTCCTTCTGCGCGAACTTCACCCCGTCCGCGATCAGCTGCGCCCAGCCGTGGAAGCCACCGGCGTACATCGGGCCGAGCCGGCCCTGCATGTGCGCCATCACCTTGTGCTCGGTCTGGCCGATGACCAGGGGGAGGGTGAGGAAGACGACCAGCGTGGCGACGCAGCGCAGCACCGTGTCGAACAGGTTCACGCGCCGTCTCCGTCCTGGCCGGCCGACTCGGCCGGCGGCTCACTCGTCTTCCGCTCCCCGGCGGCGGGCCCGTCCGAGGGCCCGTCCGAGGGCTCGCTGGGCTCGGCGGCGGGCTCGGCCGGCTCTGCGGGCTCGGCCGTCGGCCCGTCGTGGGCCGGCACCGGGTTGTGCCAGGGCGCGTCGGAGGACCGGGTCCGGGACGGTGCGGGCCGCGCGGGCCCGGGCTCCGGAGCGGCGGCGGCCGCGCCGGCCTCCGCCTGGCTCACCGAGCCGTCCGACACCGACCTGGTCCGCCGGGGCCGGTCCGCCCGCACCGGCGGTGCGACGGCGCCCTCCACGGCGGCACCCTCGACAGCAGCAGCATCCTCGGCGGCCCCCGGAGCCGGAGCGGCGGCCGCCTGGCTCGCCGACCCGTCGGAGACCGACCTGACCCGGCGCGGACGGTCCGCCCGCACCGCGGCGGCACCCTCGGCACCCGCCGCACCGGCGGCCCCGGCCGCACCAGCCGCGGCCTGCGGCGTCCGCGCCGCACCGGCGGCCCTGGCGCCCCGGGCGGGACGCTCGGCCACCGGCGGCAGGGTGCCCTTGAGCGGCCCCCACTCGTTCGGGTCCGGCACCCCGGCCGGCTGCATCTTGCGCCGTGCCGGCCCGTCGCCCTCGGACTCGCCCGGCTCCTTGGCACCCGGCCAGGCCTTGGCGACCCGGGCCGCGAGCACGAACTCCTTGCGCAGCGGATGCCCCTCGAAGCCGTCCGGCAGCAGCAGGGTGACCAGGTGGGGGTGCCCGGGGAAGTCGATGCCGAACATCTCGTGCGTCTCGCGCTCGTGCCAGGCGGCCCCGGCGTACACGGCGACGGCGGTGGGCAGCGCGGCCCCGGCGCGCGGCACCCGGGTGCGCACCGCCAGGTGGCGCACGCCGGGGGCGTCGACGGCGGCGAGGTGGGCGACCACCGAGAAGCCCTCGGCGAGCTCGTCGACGGCGCTGAGCCAGTCGAAGAAGGTCAGGCCGAGGGTGTCCCGGGCCGCGGTGAGCGCCTCGATCCAGTGCTCGGCGGGCACGTCCACGGTGATCAGCCCGTATGCCTCGGCGCCGGTCGCCCACTCCCCGACCGACGCCGCGTACTGCTCGGCCGTGGTCACGAGACCCCTCCCTCGACGGTGCCGGTGCCCCCGGCCGGGCCGGTACCGGTGTCGCCGCCACCGCTGCCGCCGACGGCCTCGGGCCCGGGCACCGGCGGACGCCGCAGCGCCGCCGCGGGCGCGGCGTAGCGCTCGGGCAGCGACTCGGCGGCGATCTTCTCCTGGAGCTTGAGGATGCCCTGGAGCAGCGCCTCGGGCCGCGGCGGGCAGCCGGGCACGTAGACGTCGACCGGGATGATCTGGTCGACGCCCTTGGTGACGGAGTAGGAGTCCCAGTACGGGCCGCCGGAGTTGGAGCAGGCGCCGAAGGAGATGACGTACTTCGGCTCGGGCATCTGCTCGTAGAGGCGCTTCACGGCGGGCGCCATCTTGTCGGTCACCGTCCCCGAGACGATCATCAGATCGGCCTGCCGGGGACCCGGCGCGAACGGAATGACACCCATCCGGATGAAGTCGTGCTTGGCCATCGACGCCGCGATGAACTCGATCGCGCAGCAGGCGAGGCCGAAGTTGAAGCACCAGAGGCTGTAGCGCCGCCCCCAGTTGAGCACCACCTTGACCGGGTCCGGCGCCAGCCGGGCCAGCGGGCCGATGCCGCGCCGCTCCACGGCGGCACCGGGGCTCGACGGGTCCGGCACGCCCAGCGGAACCGGACCGCCGGCGGCGCCGTGCCCGTGCGAGTGGGTGTGCGTCACGTCCATTCGAGAACGCCCTTCTTCCAGGCGTAGAGCAGGCCGACCGCGAGGAAGCCGATGAAGACGAACATCTCGACCAGCGTCCCGGCGCCGTACCCGGCGGAGGCGAAGACGGTCGCCCACGGGAACAGGTAGATCGCGTCGACCGCGAAGATCACGTACAGGAAGGCGTAGACGTAGTAGCGGACCTGGGTGTGCGCCCAGTCCTCCCCCACCGGGTCCACGCCGCACTCGTAGGCGAGGAGCTTCTCCGGCGAGTGCACCACCGGCCGGAGCAGCCGGTTGGCGGTGAACGCCACCGTCACGAAGAGCACCCCGACGACGGCGAGCAGGCCCATCGCGGCGTACGCGTCGAAGTAGCCGCTGCCGGCCGCCGGGTCGGCCGCGACCGAAGCCGCCCGCTGCCCCACCATGCCTCGCCTCCACATCGGCCGCGGAACCGCCCTCGGGCGGTTCTACGACGTTCCTTTACACGCTCATAACCATCGCCAGTGCGTGAGTCTAAGTGCACCGCCCCCGTGCCCGGCATCCTGCCCGGTCCGCAAGACATCCGATGGACGGCCGGTGGACATCCGGCGGCACGCGGCGGTCACCCCGTCGTCACCCGGGCGCTCCGGACCGGGGTGGGGATATCCCCCGGGCGGGGAGACGGATCACCCCCATGGCCCCGACCGCCCCCGACCGGCGAAGCTGGGGGCACAGCTCGACCGAGAGGGACGGAAGACCGAGATGAAGTCGAAGGACCGCCACGCCGGGGACACCGGCGCGCAGACGCCGGCGCCCGCCGGCCGCACCCCGCTGTACGGCGCGCGGATGTGGCGGCAGGTCGGGCGGATGCTGCTGAACCTGCCGGTCGGGATCGCGGGGTTCGTCTTCACGGTCGTGACCCTGTCGATCGGCCTCGCCCTGTCCGTCACCGTGATCGGGCTGCCGCTGCTCGCAGCCGGCCTGGCCAGCTGCCGGCGCATGGGCGGCTTCGCCCGCGGCCGGGCCCGGGCTCTGTACGGCTCGGGAGTGCACGAGCCGGAGCCGGTGCCCCGCCGGCCGGGCCTCACCGGCTTCTCGATCGCCCATCTGACCGATTCGCTCTCCTGGCGCTCGGCGCTCTACCACGTGCTGATGCTGCCGTGGGGGTTGCTGAGCTTCGCCGTGACCCTGGTCTTCGTCCTGGTCGGCTGGCCGGCCCTGCCCTGGGTGGTCCGGGCCGAGTCGGCGGTGGACCGGATGCTGGTCGAGGTCCTGCTCACCCCGGGCGCGCTCTCCGAGCGGGTGCGCGAGCTGGAGGACGACCGCGGCGCCGTGGTCGACACCGCCGCCGCCGACCTGCGCCGGATCGAGCGCGATCTGCACGACGGCGCCCAGGCCCGGCTGGTGGCGCTGGCGATGGACCTCGGCATGGCCAAGGAGCGGCTGCGCGAGCCCGAGACCCCGCAGGACGTGGCCGCCGCCGCGAAGATGGTGGACAACGCCCACGGCGAGGTGAAGCTCGCCCTCCAGGAGCTGCGGGACCTCGCCCGGGGCATCCACCCGGCGATCCTGACCGACCGCGGCCTGGACGCGGCGCTCTCCTCGGTGGCCGCGCGCT
Organism: Streptomyces sp. TLI_053; assembly: GCF_900105395.1. Taxonomy (NCBI): domain Bacteria; kingdom Bacillati; phylum Actinomycetota; class Actinomycetes; order Kitasatosporales; family Streptomycetaceae; genus Streptomyces; species Streptomyces sp. TLI_053. The sequence continues at coordinate 5,548,957 of NZ_LT629775.1, read as the reverse complement.
GCACGGTCCCGGAGGGGGTCAAGGTGCACGTCGACCTGAAGGGCCCGGACGGCGGCACCGGCCGACCGGACTCCGCGGTGGAGGGCATCGCCTACTTCACGGTGAGCGAGCTGCTGACGAACATCTCGAAGCACTCCGGGGCCCGCTCCGCCACCGTGGACGTCTGGCGGGCCGGCGACCACCTGATGCTGCTGGTCCAGGACAACGGCAAGGGCGGCGCGGCCCCCTACCCGGGCAGCGGCCTGGCCGGGCTGGCCGACCGGGTGCGGGCGGTGGACGGGGTGTTCCTGGTGGAGAGCCCGGAGGGCGGCCCGACCTCCGTGACGGTCGAGCTCCCCTGGCACACCCGCGCCGCCCGGCGCTGACGGCCCGCCCCCGGAGGCGAGCGGGCGAAAACACCGCCCCGAGCCCCATCACGGAGGCGAGCAGGCGAAAACACCGCCCCGAGCCCCATCACGGAGGCGAGCAGGCGAAAACACCGCCCCGAGCCCCATCACGGAGGCGAGCGGGCGAAAACACCGCCCCGAGCCGAAGGGGCGCGCCGGTGCCGAAAGGGAGAAGCGAGGGAGCGGAGCGAGGGAGCGCCGACCGTCGGCACCGGACGAGAGCGCCCCGGAGGCGAGCGGGCGAAGATGCAGTCCCGGACGGCGGGCCCCCCGCGAACCCTTGCGCGGTGTGCGGGGCGCGCCCGCCGTCCGGGGGCCGATGGACGCCCTAGGGCGTCGCCAGGGTGCCGAGGGTGACCTCGGCGGTGGCGCTCCTGCCGTCCCGGCTGTAGGTCACGGTGACCTTGGTTCCCGGCGCCAGCGAGGCCAGGGCGGAGGTGAGCGAGTTCAGCGAGTCGACCGGGGTGTCCCCGATCCTGGTGATCACGTCCCCGGGCTGGAGGCCGGCCGAGGCGGCCGGACCGCCGTCCGCGACGGCGACCACCACGGCTCCGGCCGGACGGTAGTTCTGGTCGAAGTAGGTCCGGGCGGTGATGCCGAGCGCGGCCCGGCCGGAGTTGGTGACCTTGCCGTCCTTGATCAGCTGATCGGTGATGCTGGTGACGGTGGACGCCGGGATGGCGAAGCCGATGCCGGGGGCGGCGGCTCCGTTGGCCTCCGGTTCGGTGGCGGCGAGCGTGTTGATCCCGATCACCTGGCTGTCCAGGTTGACCAGGGCACCCCCGCTGTTGCCGGGGTTGATGGCGGCCGAGGTCTGCACCATGTTGCCGATCACTGCGCCCGGCGAGCCCTCGGTGCGCGGCTCGGTGACGGTCCGGCCGGTGGCCGAGACGATGCCCTGGGTGACGCTGCTGGAGAGTCCGAGCGGGCTGCCCATGGCGAGGGTGATCTGTCCCAGTTCGACCTTGGTGGAGTCCCCGAACGCGGCCGGCCTGAGCCCGCCGGGCGGACTGCTGAGCTTGATCACCGCCAGGTCGGAGTCCGGGTAGCTCGCGACCAGGGTGGCGTCCAGCGGCTTGGTGCTGCCGGCCAGGGTGACCGTGAAGCTGGTGGCGCTGCCGACCACGTGGGCGTTGGTGACGATGTCACCCTTGTCGTCGTAGACGATCCCGGAGCCGAGGCCGCTGGAGGTGGTGATCTGCACCACCGAGGGCAGGACGTCCTTGATCACCTTCTGGTAGTCGGACTGGAGCTGGTTGCCGCCGCCCGGCTGGGCGGCGGCGCTGCCGGAGGCCCCGGCGGAGGCGCTCGCGGACCCGGCCGCCCCGGCGGAGGACGCGGACGACGAGGAGGAGGACGAGGAGGACGAGCCGCTGCTGCACCCGGCGGCCGCGAGCGCGGTCAGCACCACCGCGGCGACGGGCGCGAGCAGCCTCCGGTCGACGGCCTTCGGCCCGGTCGGGCGCGGTCCGGCCGGAATCGGACGGGTGGGCTCCTTCTTGCGGTTCACCGGTGACGCCTCCGGATTCCTCGGCACACGGCCGCACGGGGCCGCTCGGACAGGACGCAGAGATCTTTGTCAGCATTTCACCGAAATGTCCGATTGCCCGGCTCCGACTCGCCCGTGGCACCGGCAGGAAACCCGCACACCCTAGGATTCGGCCATGACTTGGTTGATCACCGGCGGTGCCGGATACATCGGCGGGCACGTCGTGCAGCAGCTCCTCGACGCGGGCGAGCGCGTGGCCGTACTGGACGACCTGAGCACCGGTGACCGGGCCCGGCTGCCGAAGGAGGTCGTCCTGGTCGAGGGGTCGACCCTGGACCGGGCCGCACTGGACGCCGCGATCCGCGACCACCAGGTGGAGGGCGTCCTCCACTTCGCCGCCAAGAAGCAGGTCGGCGAGTCGGTCGAGCAGCCCTTCCTGTACTACCGGGAGAACATGATCGGCCTCCAGACCGTGCTGGAGGCCGCGGCCGAGGGCGGCGTCAAGCGCTTCCTGTTCTCCTCCTCCGCCGCCGTCTACGGCATGCCGGACGTCGACCTGGTCACCGAGTCGACCCCGTGCGCGCCGATGAGCCCCTACGGCGAGACCAAGCTGGCCGGCGAGTGGCTGGTCGCCGCGGCCGGCAAGGCCCACGGCATGTCCACCGTCGCACTGCGCTACTTCAACGTGGCCGGCGCCGCCTCGCCGGAGCTCTCCGACGCCGGGGTCTTCAACCTCGTCCCGATGGTCTTCGAGCGGCTCACCGCCGGCAAGGCCCCGCTGGTGTTCGGCGACGACTACCCGACGCCGGACGGCACCTGCGTCCGCGACTTCATCCACGTCTCCGACATCGCCTCGGCGCACGTGGCCGCGGCGAAGCGACTGGCCGCCGACCCGGCCGGGGAGACCTCCCTGGTGCTCAACATCGGCCGCGGCGAGGGCGTCAGCGTGCGCGAGATGCTGGACGTGATCGGCAAGGTCACCGGCTACGACACAACGCCGGAGATCACCCCCCGCCGCGCCGGCGACCCGGCCCGGGTGGTGGCCTCGGCCGACCTGATCCGCCGCGAGCTGGACTGGACCGCCCGGCACGAGGTCGAGGACATGGTCGCCTCGGCCTGGGCCGGCTGGTGCAGCCGCCACCCGGAGGCCCGCAAGTAGTCCGCGCCCGGCACCGGGCGGGGCGAGGGCAGCAGCCCCCGCCCCGCCCGGGTCAGTGCGAGGGCACCGCCGTGCCGTAGAAGGCGTCCAGCGCGTACACGCAGCGGTCCTTGCTGCCGACGAACACCTTCCCGCCGACCGCGACCGGCGAGCCGGTCAGCTCGCCCTTGGTGCCGAGTTCCCAGCGCAGCTGACCGCTGGCCAGGTCCAGGGTGTGCAGCGAGTGGTCCCGGCTGCCGAGGTGGACCAGCCCGTCGGCGACCGCCGGGGAGCCGACGATCTCGCCCCGCGCGGTGTAGCGCCAACGCTCCCGGCCACCGGCCGCCTCCAGCGCGTACAGCACCTCGCCGCTGCCGACCAGCACCGTGCCGTCGCCCACCACCACCGGCTCGGCGCCCTGCCGGGTGCCGGTGGCCGCGCGCCAGCGGTCCCGGCCGGTGGCCGCGTCCAGCGCGTACACGGTGCCCAGGTAGTCGGCCACGTAGACCGCGTCGGCGTCCAGCGCCGGCGGGGTGAACAGCACCACCGGCGCCTCGAACCGCCAGCGCTCGGCGCCGCTCGCCGCGTCCAGCGCGTACACCCTGGTCCCGGCCGTCACGTAGAGCACGCCGGCCCGCTCGACCGGGCGGGACGGCACGTCCTCGCCGACCGGGACCGACCAGCGCAGCCCGGAGCCCCGCGGATCCACGCAGCGCAGCCGGCCACCGCCGTAGTAGTAGGCCGAACCGGCCACCAGGGCGGGCCCGGACTGCGGGTTCTCGTAGTCCTGCTGGGCGTCGTCGGCCCGCCACAGCTCGGCGCCGGTGACCGCGGAGCGCAGCTGGACGCCGCCGCCCCGGACGCCGCAGCAGAGCACGCCGTCGGCCGCGTCCAGCGCGTACACCCAGCCGTCCAGCGAGTGCCGCCAGCGCTCGGTGCCGTCCGCGACGTCGACCGTGTAGAGGTGGGGGCCGTCGGCCGCGTGCACCCGCCCGGCGTCCACGGCCAGCGCCCAGGCGACGTCCCTGGTCTTGTAGCGGCGCTGCCCGGACGCGATGTCCAGGGCGTGCACCTCGAAGCTGGAGACGAACAGGGTGCCGTCGGCGACCACGGGGGTGCCCCAGACGTCGTTGGACATCCGGAACCGCCAGGGGCGCCAGCGGGCGGCGCGGGCCGGGGGCGGGGTGATCCGGCGGACCCAGTCCGTCTCGGCGGGCGGCGCGCCCGGGCCGGCCTGTTCGGCGCGCGGGCCGGGTCCTATCCGGACCGAGGCCCCCGGCAGCCGGACCTCCGCCTCGTCCTCGCCGACCGGCCGGCGGTGGCGGCTGGGGGCGGAGATCTTCTCGGTGGCGGCCTCGGTGTCCGGACCGGGCGGCGCGCTGTGCACCGGACCGGCGGCCGGCGGCGCGTGCCCGGCCACCTGCCGGGTGCGCGGGTCGTCCTGGCCGGGCCGCGGCACCGGCGGCAGGACGGAGTGCGGCGCCGGCCCGTGGCCGGCCTGGTGCTGGAGGTGCGGCTGCGGCGGGACGGCCGGGGGCTGCGCCACCGCGGGGGCCGGGCGGCCGCGGCGCTTCTGCTCGATCAGGGCGAGCGCGTCGGGCGGCAGCCAGTCCCCGGCCTCGCCCGAGGCGTCGTCCCGGGAGAACAGGTGCGGGGCCAGCTCGACCTGGATCTGCTCCGGGGTCGGCCGGTGCTCGGGGGCCGGGCGCATGCACGCCCGCACCAGGTCGACCAGCTCGGCCGGCAGGCCGGAGAGGTCGGGCTGCTCGCGCAGCAGCTGGAACACCGTCTCCACCGGGTTGGCGCCCCGGTAGGGCGGGTGGCCGGTGGCGCAGAAGACCAGCAGCGAGCCGAGCGAGAAGACGTCACTGGCCCCGGTGACGCCGCGGCTGTCCCTGGCCTGCTCCGGCGACATGTACGCCGGGGTGCCGACCGCGACGTTGGTCATGGTGAGCCGGGTGCTGGAGACCCCGGCGGCGATACCGAAGTCGATCACCCGGGGACCGTCCTCGACCACCAGGACGTTGGACGGCTTGAGGTCGCGGTGGACCAGCCCGGCGGCGTGGATGGACTGCAGCGCCTCGGCGATGCCGGCGACCAGCCAGCGCACCGCCCCGACCGGCAGCGGCCCGCAGTCGGTGACCAGGTCCTCCAGGGACGGCGCCGGCACGTACGCGGTGGCCAGCCAGGGCACCCGGGCGTCCGCGTCGGCGTCGACCACGGCCGCGGTGTAGAACCCGCCGACCGTCTTGGCGGCCGCGATCTCCCGTGCGAACCGGACCCGGAACAGTTCGTCCTCGGCCAGCTCCCCCCGCACGGTCTTGATCGCCACTCGGCGGCCGGACGCGGACCGCGCCAGGTAGACCAGGCCCATTCCCCCCGCCCCGAGCCGCCCCAGCACCTCGAAGGGCCCGATCCGCCTCGGATCGTGCGCCGTCAGCTGGTCCACCCGCTGCCACCTCCCCGTATTGAGCACCGCCCGCGTGGTGCCGGGCACCCACCGCGTGGTGCCGGACCGATTGTCCAATGCCGCCCGGCCCATCTCCAACCTCCCCCGCCCGGAGCGCCGTCCGGCCGGTGGGAGGGGCCGTGACCCGGTCAGCGGCTCCGGAACGGCCGGATCCTGACGTCCGCTCCGGACCGGGCTTGCGCCCGACACGCCCGGGGCCACCGTGAGGGGCGACTCACACCCCCGATCGGTTCGTCACGCTCCGTTACTCGATAACCCCTCAGCGAAGGGGTCGTCACCCTGTGGCGTCATCGGTGCACGGGGGGGCGTCATGACGCCCTCCGGAGGCCGATGAATATCCGTCCGAAGGCCCCGGAGGCCCTATACCAACCCCCGGGCGGAGTAATTGTCACATCACCGAATCGCGCCAAGATCGGGCCACGGTAAGCTGACGGCATGACAGGACAAGTTCGCACCGTCGACGGTCGCGTCGCCGGGCGACGCGGACAGGAGACGCGGCAGAAGCTGCTCGACTGCCTCCGCGAGATGCTCAGCACGTCGCCCTATCGGGACGTCAAGGTCATCGACGTCGCCCGTATGGCGGGTACCTCCCCCGCGACCTTCTACCAGTACTTCCCGGATGTCGAGGGCGCTGTCCTCGAAATCGCCGAGGAAATGGCCAAGGACGCCGACACGCTCAAAGAGCTGGTGGCCGGAAAGTCCTGGGCAGGGAAGTCCGGCACGACCACTTCGGAAGAACTGGTCGACGGATTCCTCGCCTTCTGGCGCAAGAACGACGCCATTCTCCGAGTGGTCACGCTCGGTGCCGCCGAAGGGGACAAGCGGTTCTTCAAGATCCGCATGACCGTCCTCAACGCGGTCGCCAAGCCACTCGCGGAAGCCGTCAAGGAACTCCAGGCGAAGGGACAGGCCGACAAGTCACTGGATCCGGCCGCCGTAGCCGGGTCACTGGTCTCGCTGCTCGCCTCGGCGGCCGAGCACCAGAAGGCCTTCACCTCCTGGGGCGTCAAGGTCAAGGACCTCAAGCCCAACCTCGCTCCCCTGGTGTACCTGGGCGTCACCGGCAAGAAGGCGCCCAAGTAGACCGATCCGCATCGACCCACCCTTCCGCTTCGCGCGCGCCCCGGCCTCCTGTCCGGGGTACGACGGACGGCGGCCGTGTCCTCGGGGGAGGTCCGCCGGCGGTCCGCTGCGCGCCACGACACGCCTGTGGGCGGCCACCCCGTGCAAGGGGTGACCGCCCACAGGCATGTCGCGCCGCCCCGGGGGCCGCACGGGGCCTGCGACGGCCTACAGCGGCCCGCGGCGGCCGCCGGCGGCCCGGGAGCCCACCGGCCGCGGTGTCACGGGCAGCGGACGACCTGGCCCGCGTAGGCGAGGCCGCCGCCGAAGCCGAACAGGAGCACCGGGTCGCCGGGCGACAGCTCGCCGCGCTCGACCAGCTTGGAGAAGGCCAGCGGCACCGAGGCCGCCGAGGTGTTGCCGGAGTCCACCACGTCCCGGGCGACCACCGCGTCGGTGACCCCCAGCCGGGACGCGATCGCGTCGATGATCCGCAGATTGGCCTGGTGCGGCACGAAGCCCTTGAGCTCGGACGGGTCGATCCCGGCCCGCTCGCAGGCCTGCCGGGCCAGCGGGGCGATCTGCGTGGTCGCCCAGCGGAACACCGACTGGCCCTGCTGGCTGATCACCGGGTCCCAGCCGGTGATCACCACGGCGTCGCCCCGCTCGGGCTCCGAACCCCAGACCACCGGGCCGATGCCGGGCTCGGCGCCCTCCTCCTGGGCCTCGACCAGCGCCGCGCCGGCGCCGTCGCCGAAGATCACGCAGGTGGACCGGTCGGTCCAGTCGAGGGTGTCCGACATCCGCTCCGCGCCGATCACCAGGGCCTTGGTGGCCGCCCCGGCCCGGATCGCGTGGTCCGCGGTGGCCAGCGCGTAGGAGAAGCCCGAGCAGACCGTGTTGATGTCGTAGGCGGCCGGGGAGCGGATCCCGAGCCGGGCGGCGACGGCGGCGGCCGTGTTGGGGCTGCGCTCCACCGCCGTGCAGGTGGCCACCACGACCAGGTCGACCTCGGCGGCCGAGCGGCCGCTGTTCGCCAGGGCCTTCTGGGCCGCCTCGGTGGCGAGGTCGACGACGGTCTCGTCCTCCGCGATGTGCCGCGTCCGGATGCCGACGCGGCTGCGGATCCACTCGTCGTCGGTGTCGACCAGCTTCGACAGGTCGTCGTTGGTGAGGACCTTGGGGGGCTGGTAGTGGCCGAGTGCCACGATGCGCGAACCGGTCATACTGCCCACTCAACCCGGTTACCCGCTGGTCAGTCGGGCGCGACCGGCTACAGGATCCGCGCCGGGATGCTGTAGGAGGCCGACAAGGACCGTTGCGGCAGGCGGGTCCCGATCGGACGCGCAAAGACAGTCGTGGACGAACGACCGCCCGGTCCGGGCCGCTCAGGCCGCCAGCGAGCCGGCGTCCCCCATCACGATCACCGGGTGGGCGGCCGGGTCGAGAGTGCGGATCAACTCCGCCATTTTGTCCTCCGGCACCGAGACGCAGCCGTGCGTCGGGCCGCCGTGGTCGACGTGGATCCAGATCCCGCCGCCCTTGGTCGAACCGTTGGGGCGGCGCGGGTCCAGCGGGGAGTTGCCCGGCACCCGGTTGTAGTCGATCGCGACCACGTAGTCGAAGGAACCCGCCAGCTGCTCGCCGGCGAAGCCCCGGCCGGAGACCACGAAGTTCGAGTCCCGGTCGTACGGGAGCCTGCTGCCCGGGTCGGCCTTGCGGCCGCCGGCGTCGGTGAGCGAGAAGACGCCGATCGGGCTGCGCAGGTCGCCCTCGTTGTGGTCGGTGGTCCAGCCCTTGAAGGCGTTGTGGCCCTGCCAGGTCTCGCCGGCCAGCCAGCGGCCCTCGCCGGTGCGGGTCCACAGCGTGACGGTGCTCCGGTTGGCGTCCTTGCCCTCGCCGGAGGCCAGCACCACCTGGTTGGTGCCGGCGGGTATCCGGCCGGCGAAGGAGGCACCGAGGCCCGGGATGGCGGCCACCGAGCCGTCGGTGCGCTCGCTGCGGTCGGCCGCGGGGGTCTCGGTCTGCCGGGCGTCGGCGGCCCGGGCGGCCGGGTCGGCGGTCGGCGAGGGCCGGTCGGCCGTCGGCTGCGCCGCGACACCCTCGGCCCCGGCGCCGTCGGCACTGGCCACCCCGGGCTTGGCGGCGTCCTCGCCGACGGTGTACCAACCGGCGGCGGCCGCCAGCAGCAGGGCGGTGCCGGCGGTGACGGCGCGACCGGTGCGCTTCTTCCTGGGCTTGCGGCGGTGGCCCCGGGCGGCCGCCCTGGGGCCGGGAGCGGCCGCGGCGCTCCGCTGCTGCGGCAGCGCCGCCGCCGGCGGCGCCGGGTCCTGCGGGGCGGTCCGGTAGACGCCCCCGTAACCGTCCTGGTCCGAGGCCCGGTGGACGTCCTGGTGGCCGTCGTACTGGAGGCCCGGGCCGACGTCCTGGTGGAGGTCCTGGTGGAGGTCCTGGTACCCGCCGCCGTAGCCGTCCTGCGGGACGGTCCGGTACACCGGCTGCTGGTCGGCCGGGAAGGCCGGCTCGGCGGCGTACGCCTGGAAGGGCCGGTCGTAGACATCGTGGTCGGCCAGGCTCCGGTAGCCGTACCAGGGGTCCTGGCCCTCGTGGACGGTGCCGTGATCCTGGCCGTACTCCTGCTGGTGCTCGCCGTACGACGGCTGCGGCACCTCGTGCACCGGCTCGTACGACGGGTACGGGGAGGTGCGACGGTGACCGGACATGTGGCCGATCCTGCCAAACGGAGGCCGGGTTGGGAAACCCGGGGGCTGTGCGGGCCCGGTGAAGAAGGCGCCGCCCGGGCCGCGGGGGCCCGGGCGGCGGCGGAGCGTGCGTCAGAGGCGCATCGCCTGCGGGGTCTCCCGGCGGCCCAGGTCGGGGCCCTCGTACTCGCGGATGATCTCGTAGCGGGTGTTGCGCTCGACCGGGCGGAAACCGGCGTCCCGGATCAGGCCGAGCAGGTCCTCGCGGCCCAGCTTGTTCGGGGTGCCGAAGTTGTCCGCGTCGTGGGTGATCTTGTACTCGACCACCGAGCCGTCCATGTCGTCCGCGCCGTGGCTGAGCGCCAGCTGGGCCGTGGTGACGCCGTGCATCACCCAGAAGACCTTGACGTGCGGCACGTTGTCGAAGAGCAGCCGGGAGACCGCGAAGGTCTTCAGCGCCTCGGCGCCGGTGGCCATCTCGGTGCGCGCCATCAGCTTGTTGCGCACGACGCCGTCCTTGGAGTCGTGGAAGTCGTGCTGGTAGCGCAGCGGGATGAAGACCTGGAAGCCGCCGGTCTCGTCCTGGAGCTCGCGCAGCCGCAGCACGTGGTCCACCCGGTGGCGGGGCTCCTCGATGTGGCCGTACAGCATGGTGGACGGGGTCTTGAGGCCCTTGCTGTGGGCGAGCCGGTGGATCCGCGACCAGTCCTCCCAGTGGGTGTCGTGGTCGACGATGTGCTGGCGGACCTCCCAGTCGAAGATCTCCGCGCCGCCACCGGTCAGCGACTCCAGACCGGCGTCGATCAGCTCGTCCAGGATCTCGTCGGCGGGCAGGCCGCTGATCCGCTCGAACCAGTGGATCTCGGTGGCGGTGAAGGCCTTGAGCGAGACGTTCGGCAGCGCGGCCTTGAGCTCCCGCAGCGAGCGCGGGTAGTAGCGCCACGGCAGGGTGGGGTGGAGGCCGTTGACGATGTGCAGCTCGGTGAGGGAGTCGACCTCCATCGCCTTGGCGAGGCGGACGGCCTCCTCGATCCGCATCGTGTACGCGTCCTTCTCGCCCGGCTTGCGCTGGAACGAGCAGTACGAGCAGGAGGCGCTGCACACGTTGGTCATGTTGAGGTGGCGGTTGACGTTGAAGTGGACGACATCGCCGTTCTTCACCGTCCGCACGTGGTGGGCGAGCCCGCCCAGCCAGGCCAGGTCGTCGCTCTCGTAGAACGCGATCCCGTCCTCCCGGGTCAGCCGCTCCCCCGCGTAGACCTTCGCCTCCAGCTCGCGCTTGAGCCCTGCGTCCATGCGGTGCCCCGCCTCCTCCGACTTCGAATCGTTGCCGGAACGAGCGTACGCCCCCACCCGCGTCGACTCGCGGGCAGCCGCCCCGCGCGGCTCAGCCGGCCAGGAGTTCGGCGAGCAGCGCGGGCTCGATGTTGCCCCCGCTCACGACCGCTGCGACCGCCCGCCCGCCGGTCTCGGCGGCCCGGTGGAAGTACGCGGCCGGGGCGACCGCGCCGGACGGCTCGGCGACGATCCGGCCGCGCCGGGCCAGCAGCGCCACGGTGGCGCGGATCTCGTCCTCGGTGACGGTGACGATGTCGTCCACGTAGGCGGTGATGTGCTCGAAGGGCAGCACGCCCACCGAGGGGGTGCGCAGACCGTCGGCGATGGTCCGGTAGGTGTCGGCGACCGGCCAGGTGATCCGCTCGCCGGCCCGCAGGCTGGCCCGGGCGTCGGCGGCCAGCTCGGGCTCGACGCCGATCACCCGCACACCGGGGCGGGTCAGCTTGAGCGCGGCCGCCGTGCCGGCGATCAGCCCGCCGCCGCTGACCGGGACGAGCACGGTGTCCAGCTCCGCCGGGGCGTCGTCGGCGATCTCCAGGCCGACCGTGCCCTGGCCCGCGATGATGAACGGATCGTCGTACGGGGGCACCCAGACATAGCCGTGCCGCTCGGCCAGTTCGCCGGGCACCACGTCCCGCTGCTCCGGCGGCACCACCAGCACCTCGGAGCCGAACGACCGGGTGGCCTCGATCTTGACCGCCGGCGAGGTGTCCGGCATCACGATCACGGCCTTGATCCCGAGCAGCTGCGCGGCGTACGCCACCGCCTGCGCGTGGTTGCCGCTGGACTGGGCGACCACACCGCGGGCCCGCTCGTCCTCGCTCAGCGCGGCGAGCCGGTTGTAGGCGCCCCGGGTCTTGAACGCCCCGGTCGGCTGGAGGTTCTCCGGCTTGAACCAGAGCCGGCGCTCGCCGTCCGCCGCCCACGGCGCGGGGACCAGCGGGGTGCGCACCGCGACCCCCTCGATCCGCCGCCGGGCCGCGCGCAGCTCCTCCAGACCGACCAGTGCCATGTCCACCACTCCCCCGTGTGCTCTCGTTCGTCCGGTCCGCCCCGCGGCGGTCGCCCGCGGCGACGGCTGTCCGCCGCGGCGTCGGCCCGCTGCGGCGGTTACTCGCCGTCGGCGAACGGCAGCTCGCTGACCCGGCTCTCCCACTTGGTGGAGAGTACGACGGTGGTCCGGGTCCGGGCCACACCCTTCGTACCCGAAATCCGCTTCACCGCCGACTCCAGGCCCTCGACGTCCGGCACCCGGACCTTGAGCATGTACGAGTCGTCACCGGCGATGAACCAGCAGTCCTCGACCTCGCCGAGGTCCTTCAGCCGGAACGCGACGTCCTCGTGGTCCGCCGCGTCGGTCAGCTGGAGGCCGATCAGGGCCGTCACGCCGAAGCCGAGCGAGGCCGGGTTGACCGTCGCGCGGTACCCGGTGATCACACCGGCCTGCTCCAGCCGGTTGATCCGGTCCGTGACGCTCGGGCCGGAGAGGCCGACCAGCCGGCCCAGCTCGGCGTAGGACGCGCGGCCGTTCTCCCGGAGCGCCTGGATGAGCTGTCTGTCCACCGTGTCCATATACCGTCCGCGTCCTTCCGAACCTCACCAGACCCACAGATCATTATCCGGATTCAAAGGCGCCATGCTCGCACCAACCCGGATATCGCAGAGAACATACTCTCCCGTCCTGCGTCACCTCACTCCCCCTCAGGCCGGTCGCTCCGCCGCGCGCGCCGCCCCTCCCAACTCGCCCTCCCAGCGCCGGTACAGCGTGTGGGGCACACCGACGGCGTCCAGGACCCGCCCGGCGACGAAGTCGACCAGCTCGCGGACGGTGGAGCCGCCGGCGTAGAACCCGGGCGAGGCGGGCAGCACCACCGCGCCCTGCGCGTCCAGCTCCACCAAGTGCTTCAACGTCACCCCGTTGAGTGGTGCCTCCCGGACGCAGACGACCAGCGGACGCCGTTCCTTGAGGGTGACACTGGCCACACGCTGGAGCAGGTCCTTGCTGAGGCCCAGCGCGATCCCGGCCACCGCGCCGGTGGTCGCGGGCACCACCAGCATCCCCTTCGCCGGGTACGAGCCGCTGGACGGTCCGGCCGCGAAGTCCCCGGCCGGCCAGTACCGGACGTCCTCCGGGCCGTCCGCCGCCGTCCCCAGCCATTGCGCCAGGTCGGCGCGCCAGTGCGCGTCCCGGAAGGCGATACCGGTCTCGTCGAGGATCGTCAGCCGGGCCGCGCGGCTGACCACCAGGTCGACGGACTCGCCGGCGGCGAGGAGGGCACGGATCACGGACGCGGCGTACGGGGTGCCGGACGCGCCGGAGACCCCGACGATCCAGGGGCGGCGCACGGGCTGCTCAGGCTTTTCCATAGTGCTTCCTTTCTATCCCCACCCGGCCCCGGCCCGCCCTGGGAGGATGGCCGCATGGCCCCGACCCTCGTCGACCTGACCCACCAGGTGACCACCGCGATGCCGGTCTACCCCGGCGATCCGGCCGTCCTCCTGGAGCCCGCCCTCACCACCGCCACCGCCGGGGTGAACGTGCTCGCCGTGCACCTCGGCTCGCAGTCCGGCACCCATGTCGACGCGCCGTACCACGTCGACGTCACCTGGCCGACGCTGGACGGCCTGCCGCTGGAGCGGTTCACCGGCCCGGCCGTGGTGGCCGACCTGCGCGGCCTGGAGCCGCGCGCCGAGGTCACCGCCGAGCAGCTCGCGCCCGCCCTGGCCCTGGCCGGCGAGGGCACCGTGCTGCTGCTCGCCACCGGGTGGGCGCGGCACTGGGGCACCGACGCCTATCTGGCCCACCCGTCCCTGACCGCCCGGGCCGCCGAGGCGATCGTGGCGGCCGGGGTCCGCACGGTCGGGGTGGACGCGCTGAGCGTCGACCCCACCCCCGATCCCGGCCCGGGCGACCCGGCGGTGGCGGCGCTGCTCGCCGACCTCACCGACGAGCACGACCAGCCGGCCGCCGAGGAGCCCACGCTGGCGGCCCACCGGGTGCTGCTCGGGGCGCCGGGCGGCGGGGTGATCGCGGAGAACCTGACCGATCTGCGGCCGCTGCTGGCGGCGCAGGAGGCCGGGCGGGCGGTCGAGGTGTCGCTCTTCCCGCTCCGGCTGGTCGCGGCGGACGGCGCTCCGGTCCGGGCGGTGGCCCGGCTGGCCTGAACCCCTCGGCCCACTCGGAGACTTGGTCTAGACCATCATCGGCGGACGGCGGTACGCTGTCCGGCCATGGCAGAGATCATCGGAGTCGTCGAGCAGCTCTGGCGCTACCCCGTGAAGTCCACCGGCGGCGAGCGGCTCGACTCCGTCGAGGTGGACGACCGCGGGCTCGCGGGCGACCGCCTCTACGCCGTGCGCGACGGCCAGGGCAAGCTCGGCTCCGGCAAGAACACCCGCCGCTTCCGGCGGATGGACGGCCTGCTGCGCCTCTCCTCCCGGCTCGGCCACCGGCTCGACGGCCCCGAGCTGTTCGACCCGCTCGGGCAGCCGGTCGCCGACCCCACCGCCTTCCTGCGCGCCTACCTCCAGCGCGAGGACGTCGAACTCGCCCGCGAGGACGCCGTCTCCCACTTCGACCAGCTCCCGGTCAGCGTGCTCACCACCGCCACCCTGGACTGGGTCGCCCGGGCCGCGCCGACCGCCCTGGTCGACGTCCGCCGCTTCCGCCCGAACATCCTGCTGCGCACCCCGCCCGGAACCCCGCCGTTCAGCGAGGACACCTGGTTCGGCCGGGAGGCCCGGGGCAGCGCCCGCTCGGGCGCCCGGCTCGCCTTCGTCCGCTCCAGCGAGCGGTGCGCGATGGTCACCGTCGCCCAGCCCGGCCTGCCGCACGCGCCCGAGATCCTCCGGGCCGTCGCCCAGGCCCACGACACCCGGCTCGACGCCCTCGCCGAGGTCGCCGCTCCGGGACGGCTCGGCGTCGGGGACACGCTGACGATCGACTGACCGGCCCGCCGCCGACCGTCCGTCAATTCGCGCATCCGTTCCGCCGCGTGACCGACGTACGCCCGTCCTGCGCTCCTGTCGCAGGACAGGAGGGCAACCGGTGGTCGAGTTCGTGCTCGACGGCCGCCGTCCCACCGGGCCGAACTGCGGGCCGAGTCGGTGGCCCGGCTGCGGCGGGCGCAGACCGCCGGGCCCACCCGCGAGGACATCACCGCACTCGTCGGCACCACCCCGCGCGCCGCGCCGGACCGGCCGCCCACCGACGGCGCCGAACCGGCCCGAACGTCACCCCGGCGGGATCAGCGGCGCTCCGGGAGCAGGCACACCGGATGGCCGGCCGGGTCGGCGTAGGTCCGCCACCCTCCGGCGTCGGCGAGGAAGGTTGCGCCGAGGGCCCGGAGCGCGGCGTCGGCGGCGGCCAGGTCCGGCACGTCGACGTCCAGATGGGCCTGCTGCGGGTGCTCCGGGTCCGGCCAGCGGGGCGGGCGGTGATCGGCGACGCGCTGGAAGCAGAGCACGAGGCCGTCGGGGGTGTGCAGGGTGGACCATCCCTCGCCCAGCGCCCAGCGCGGGTCCGGGCGGTCCACCTCGCCGCCGAGCAGCCCGGCGTAGAACCGGGCCAGCACGGCCGGGTCCGGACAGTCGAGGACGAGGCACTGCAACCGGCCGATCATCGGGGCTCCTTCGGGAGGGTGCGGGGGTCGGCGGCCGCGGGCTCCGGTGGCCTTGCTGGACAAGCCGACCGAAGATCGTAAGCATGCTCGGATGACCACTCCGGACGAATCCGTGCACACGCGCCTCGACCGGCTGCGCCGCGACCGCGGGCTGCTCACCCCCGCCGAACTGCTCGACCTCGCCGAACACGGCGTCGCGGTGCTCGACCCGTTCTCGGTGATCGTCTCCCGGCGGGTGGAACTCGGGCCCGACAACGTGCTCCACCCGGGCGTGGTCGTCGAGTGCGACGAGCGGAGCCACTGCGCCGTCGGCCCCGGCAACGTGCTGTACGGCGGCACCCGGATCAGCGCCACCGACGGCGGCCGGATCACCGTCGGCGCCCGCTCCCTGATCGGCGACGGCGGCACCCGGATCCTCGCCGGGGCCCACGAGAGCGTCAGGATCGGCGACGAGGTCCGGCTGATGGACGGTGCCGAGGTCCTCGGCGACAGCCTGCTCGGCCACGGCTCGCAGATCCTCGGCCGGATCTCCGCCCGCTCGGTCGAGCTCGCCGCCGGCCTGCCGTACACCCACCCCGACCCGGACGGCCGCGGCGGTGTGATCAAGGGGATCGGCCGGGCCGCGGGCGTCCTGGTCGGCACCGGCGAGGTGCTGCACGACATCGGCCACGACCTGACCGAGACCGTGCCCGAGCGGCAGCGGCTGTACCACCCGGAGGCCCCGAGGCTCGGCCCCGGCCCCACCCTGGAACGCCTGACGGCCGGGCACGCGGGCGGCGTCCTCGCGTTCGAGCGGGAGAACCGGGAGTTCTTCGCCTCCTCGGTGCCCGACCGCGGCGACGACTACTTCACCCCCGACGGCTTCGCCGACCGGCACCGCGCGCTGCTCGCCGAACAGGCCGAGGGCCGCTGCCACTTCCACGTCGTCCTGAACGGCTACGGCCGGATCGTCGGCCGGGTCAACCTGGTGGACGTGGCCGACGGCAGCGCCGAACTCGGCTACCGGGTGGCCGAGGCCGACAGCGGGCAGGGCGTGGGCCGGGCCGCCGTCGAAGAGGTCTGCCGACTGGCCGCCGCCGCCTACGGGTTGAGCGCGCTCACCGCCGTGAGCTCCCTGGACAACGAGGCCTCCCGCGCCCTGCTCACCCGCACCGGGTTCACCGAGGTCGGCGAGCGACGCATCGACGGCGAGAAGGTCATGCGCTACCGCCGGACCCTCTGAGCGGCGGTCCGGCCGCCCGGCCGGCGGGCACCGGTACCGATATGACGATGTTCCACGGTGCCGCCGAGGACCGCGCCGAGCGGTACCGGCTCCTGGACCTGGTGACCGGGCAGCGGGCCGGCCGGGTCCGGCTCGACCCGCCGGTGGACCGCTCGCTGGAGCCGTCCGCCCGGGAGGCCTTTCTCCACGACTGACCGGCGGTGGGTCCGACGGCTATCCGAGCTGCCGGATCCGCTCCCGGACGGCGGGCGAGGCCTTCGCCCAGGACCCGCTGTCGAAGGGCGGCATCGGGTCGTACTCGGCGTGCAGCTGGATCGCCCGGGCGGTGGTCTCGTCGGTGAGCAGGGCGGCGAGGTGCAGCGCCATGTCGATGCCGGCGGAGATGCCGGCCGCCATGAGGATCCGCCCCTGCCGAACCACCCGCTCGGGACGGTAGGTGGCGCCGTGGGCGGCGAGTTCACCGGCCGCCGCCCAGTGGGTGGTGGCGTCCAGGCCGTCGAGCAGGCCGGCGGCCCCGAGCAGCAGCGCGCCGGTGCACACCGAGGCGGTGAACCGGGTGGTCGCGTGCGTCCGGCGCAGCCAGTCGAGGAGCGCGGCATCCGTCATCAGCGGCCGGGTGCCGTGCCCGCCCGGGACGAGCAGGACGTCACAGGCCCCGACCTCCGACCGGCCGGTGGGCACGTCCAGCCGCATCCCGCCGATGCTGTCGGCCACGACCCCCTTCTCCCCCGCCGACACGAACCGCACCGTGGCGCCCGGGAGATGGCCGAGCACCTGGTACGGGCCGATCGCGTCCAGCGGCTCGAAGTCGTCGAAGAGCAGGATGACGATGTCCATGTGCCGCAGCGTAGGGGTGCATCGGTACCGAAGTCCCGTACCCGGGCTGCGGATTCACGAGAACGAGTGGTCTGCACCACTGTCTTTCACCGCTGGGCATCCGGCCCGCCGCCGAGCCGGGCCGCGAGTCCGTCGAGCAGCGCCCGGAGCGCCTCCTCGAACTCCGCCCCGGGGGCGGCCGCGTAGTCCAGGGCCTCGGGGCCGTCGAGCCGGGCGCGCAGCCGGGGGAACTCCCGGGCCACCTCGACCGCCCGGGCCATGGTGGCGTCGAGCTGCTCCTGCGGGTCCTGGCCGTCCCGGCGCAGCCGGCGGTCGAGGGAGACCGCGGCCGCGTCGCCGAGCGCGCCGCCCAGCACATGGGTGAAGACGGCGGCGGCGATCCGGTCGGCGTCGGCCGGGGCGAACCCGGCGGCCTCGTGCAGGGCCAGGCAGTGGTCGTCGTAACGGGCCTTGCCGGGGCCGTGGAAGAGGTGGGAGCCGAAGGCCTGCACCAGCCAGGGGTGGCGCCCGAACATCGCGCGCAGCCCGACCGCGAGGTCCACCGCCGCGGACCGCCAGTGGGCCCGGTCCGCCGGCTCCTCCGGCAGCGCGATCTCGTGCCAGACCAGGTCGCCGGCGAGCAGGACGAGGTCGTCCTTGTTCTTGACGTGCCAGTAGACCGCAGTGGCGGCGCTGTCCAGGCGCTTGCCCAGGTTGCGCATGTTCAGGCCTTCGAGGCCCTCCTCGTCGAGCAGGTCGACGGCGGTGCGGACGATCTGCTCGCGGGTGAGCGTGTTGCGTGGCATGGGCCCACGATAGGGCGGGCGACGGCTCCTGCACAAAGTTCAAGAAGCCTCTTGCACTTAGTTCAAGAGCGCGGCTAACTTGTACTTGCACTTAGTTCAAGAAACCGGGCGCACCTACTTCCCAGGGGGATCCACCATGAACGCCTTCGTCACCGCCCTGCAGCTGTCCGTGGCCGCCGCCTTCGTGAGCATCCCGGTCGTCCGGGCACGCTTCGGGGCCACCGCGACCGCCGCCGCCCGGGCCGAGCTCGACCGCCAGGGCGTGCGGACCACGGTGCTGGAGGAGAACGGGATGCGCTTCGACGCCGGCGGCCACGAGACCTGGGCGCCGGTGGCGATCGCCTCCGCCGTGGGCACCACCGCCGCCCTCGGCCTCGCCGGCGTCGCGTGGGCCGGCACGGCGAGCTGGATCGTCCTCGGCCTGGTCCTGGCGATCAACCTGGTGATCCTCTACAGCAACCTGACCGCGACCTCCTCGGTCCGGGCCGCCTTCGCCCGCAAGGGCGACCCGGAGCTCGCCCGGATCGACGTCGCCGCCCTGCTGAAGGCCGCCGAGTCCGGCTTCCCGCGCTGGGTCTGGGTCCTGCAGAACGCCCGCCACGTCGTCGTCTTCGGCGCGGCCGCCCTGGCGCTGATCACGCCGGCCCTCGGCTGACCGGCGCGGACCGGCTCACCCCAGGGCGTCCAGCTCCGCGCCGAGGGCCGCGCGGATCGGGTCGTGGGCGGGGGCGAGCGCGTGCGCCGGGTCGGTCCAGCGCTCGCGCGGGTAGAGCCAGACCGGCAGCCGGACCAGGTCGGCGGGCTCCCAGTCGTAGCGGGGCCAGACATGGGCGTGCAGGAACGGGTCGGTGTTGCCGAGGATCTCCAGGTTGACCCGCCGGAAGGCGGGATCGGCCGCGCGGCAGGCCCGTTCGACCGCCTCGCCGAGGCGGTCGAGGTCCTCCAGGTAGGCGAGCCGGTGCGGCCGGGGCAGGTCGGAGAGCCGCTGCACGCCGGGCCGGTCGGTCAGCAGGATCGCGTACCCCGGCAGGAACTGCACGTCCCCGATCACCGCGAACCCCGACTCCAGCCGCCGGACGACGGTGGGGTTCTCCCCGCGCAGCGCGCTGCCGATGCGGTCGGACTTCCAGTCGTTCTGATCGTCGATCATGGACGGATGCTAACGACCCTCCGTCGGTGCGCGACCGGGCCGGTGTCCGGACGCGGAAGCGCCCGGCCGGGAGAGCCCGGCCGGGCGCGCGGTTCCGAGGAAGTGTCAGACCTGGGTGGTGACGGTGACGCCGCTGAAGTCGGTGACGGCGTACAGGCTGAGGTAGCGGTAACCGGCCGTCGCGTTGGTGACGGTGACGGACTGGGTGGCACCGGCGGCCGTCGAGGCGGCGGTCCAGGCCGTCGGCGACGCCCAGATGTCCGCGTTGTAGTACAGGTACGCGGTGCCGGTGCCGCCGGTGGTGGAGACCTTGAGCGTGGTGGTGCCGGCCGGCAGGTAGATGTACAGGTAGTCGGAGTTACCGGCGGTCGCGGCGCGACCGGAGCGGGAGCAGTTCGGGCCCATCGCGTCGGTGCGCTGGTCGGTGCAGCTCGGCAGGGAGGACGCCGGGGCCGTCACGGTGACCGTGGTCGGGGTGACGGCGGTCCGGCCGGTGTCGTCGGTCGTGGTGAGGGCGACGGTGTAGGAACCGGCCACCGCGTAGGTGTGGCTCGGGTTGCGCTCCTCGGAGGTGGTGCCGTCGCCGAAGGTCCAGTGCCAGGCGGTGATCCGGCCCGGGCCGGTCTGCACGGACCGCTCGCTCGTGCTGACGGTGGCGCCGTTCACCGTGGTGTCGAACAGCGAGGTCGGGCCGGCCGCGTAGCAGGCACCGGCGGCGCAGGCGGTGAGCCAGGCGTCGAAGTCGGCGTCGTAGGAGGTGCCGAGGTTGTTGTAGACCGCGTAGCCGCCGGTGTAGTCACCGACGCGGAACCGCGCCAGCATCGCCTGCACGTCGGCCGGGTGCTTCTCCAGCATGTAGCGGACGGCGAGGTAGCCCCACGGGTACACCCGGGTCGAGTCCGAGTTGGCGTAGGTGTTCTGGAAGACCGTGCTGAGCTTGTAGGTGTGCAGGCCCGCCTGCGTCATCGCGTCGGTGTCGGTGGTGGCGCGGTAGCTGTACGACATGTACTCGGCGATGCCCTCGACCCACCAGATGTCCGGGACGGAGGTCTGGGTGGAGAAGTTGCCCTTCATGTCGTAGATGCCGTCGAGGTAGTGGGTGTACTCGTGGTTGAGGTTCCACACCCGGGCGGTGTCCTTGGTGTTCCACGCCTTCTGGTACATCACGTTCACGGCCCGGCCGTTGGGGTCGGTCGGATCCATGACGGTCTGGCCGCCGTTGTCGGTCGAGTTGCCGTAGATCGCCCACGAGTAGGTGGTGTAGTCCGCCTTGTTGGCGAAGATCCCCTGGGTGACGGTCTTGGCGTACTGGTTCGGGATCGGGCCGTTGTCCTTCACCACGTTGTGGAAGAACGCGTCCTCGCCGCGCAGGCTGGTGCAGGCCGCCTGGAGCTCGGCGGCCGACAGGGCCTGGGCCTGGATGGTGCGGTTGTCGCAGACCAGCTGGTTCGGCAGGACCACCGAGGTGAGCTTGGCCGGCAGGTTGCAGATGCCGTAGTACGAGCACTGGCCGGGGTTGTACCAGGCGGCCTGGACGGCCGTGTACACGTACAGCGAGCCGAACGGCGTCAGCAGCGGCGCGGAGTCCAGCACCTTCTTCACCAGCGGCTTGGCCACGGCCTCGGCGGCGGCGCTGGTTCCGGCGAACCGGGCCAGGTCGTTGCCCGCGTTGGTGTCGAGCACCGCGTTGGGGCCGCTGAGCAGGTCGCGGTGCTTGATCGCGAAGTCCGCGAGCGAGTTGACGAGGCCCGGGTCGGCGGCGAGCGCCCGGACGAAGTCCTGGTTCCGGTAGCCGCCCCAGAGCGGGTAGTACAGCACCGAGTTGACCGCGCTGACCATCTGCGGGAACGCGTTGTAGGTGTTGTTGTACTCGTCGAGGATCCGCTTGTAGGCGCCGATGTAGCGGGCCTGGACGTTGGCGCTGTCGGTGAGCCACACCACCTCCTTGAGGAGGGCGCCGTTGGCGTCGCTGACGTCGCGCCAGCGGGTGCCGGCGAAGAGCGCGTCCAGGGCCGAGGTGACGGCGGTGGTGAGCTCTCCGGTGTACGGGCCGGCCTGGGCCGGGTAGTAGAACTGGATGTAGTAGCCCACCTGCAGGTACTTCACCAGCTGGGTGATGCCGGTGGAGTTGTCGCCCGCGTAGCCGGTCGCGAGGTCCTTGAGCGCGGCCGCGACGGACAGCATCCGGGACTGCTGGAAGATGCCGGGGTCGGACCCGCCGCTGCTGTACAGCGACTTGACGCAGTCCACGGTCGAGTTCCGGACGAACGCGACCAGGTCGGCCCCGGTGCGGGCGGCGAAGTCGGCCGGGGTGCAGCTCTGCGCGGCGAGGGACTTGAACGCGGCGGGGGCGCTCGCCCCGGCCGGATCGTTCAGGCGGGTCGCGCCGATCACCGCCGGGGGCAGTGCGGCCGCGGGCCGGGCGAGGTCCTCGGACCCCGTGGCAGCGGCCGGGGCGGTGAGGCCGGCCGGGCCGGCCTGGGTCGCGGCCGGGGCCGGGGCCGAGGTCGTGGTCGGGGCCGGGACGGCGGTGGCGACGGGGGGCGCCGCGAAGGCCTGGGTCGGCAGCACGGCGGTGGCCGTGGCGCAACAGGCGACGACGCCGGCTGCGAGCATGGAGAGTCTGGTGCGCAGGAGCACGCCTGAATCCTTCGTGAGTGGGGGCAGCCCGAGTCGGGGTCGGACTGAAGGAAGGAGATCGGCGTGGATCCTGTCACCGACTGGCGATCAGAACAATGTCACAGGTTATATTGCATGAGATTTCCAGCCATCCGACCACTCGCACCGCCCGCCGCACGGCCGACCTGCGACGGTTCCGGCCGGAACGATCCCGCAGGCGGACGGCGGCGGGGCATCGGGCCACGAGCCGGGCGACCGCGACGCCCGGCGGGGCACCCGGTCTGGCCGATCCACACCCCCCGGACGTACAGGGCGGGCCGGACCCGGGCCGTCGGGTGACACGGGTCACAT
Source organism: Streptomyces sp. TLI_053 (assembly GCF_900105395.1). NCBI lineage: Bacteria > Bacillati > Actinomycetota > Actinomycetes > Kitasatosporales > Streptomycetaceae > Streptomyces > Streptomyces sp. TLI_053. The sequence continues at coordinate 5,526,786 of NZ_LT629775.1, read as the reverse complement.
CCGATGCTCCGATGAGTTTCCGCGCCGAGCCCGGTCCTATGAGCATGACGAACACGATGACCGCGCAGGCCCCCACCGCTTCCGCCGCTGCCCGCCCGCTGCTGACCGCCGGCGCGGTCGCCGGACCCCTGTTCCTCGCCGTCGGCGTGGCCGGCGGGCTGACCCGGGAGGGCTTCGACTTCACCCGCAACGCGCTCAGCCAGCTGAGCCTCGGCGAGCTCGGGTGGGTCCAGCAGACCGCGTTCCTGCTCACCGGCACGCTGCTGCTCGCGGGCGCCGTCGGACTGCGCCGGGCCCTGCCGGGGAGCACCTGGGCACCCCGGCTGGTCGGGGTGTTCGGGGCGAGCTTCGTCCTCGACGGCTTCTTCGCCGCCGACCCCGGGGCCGGCTTCCCGGTCGGGGCACCGGAGGGCCGGGTGACGGAGCTGAGCGGACACGGCCTGGTGCACCTGATCGGCGGGACGGTCGGCTTCCTCGCCCTGTGCGCGGCCTTCCTCGTCCTGGCCCGGCACCTGGGCGGGCGCTGGGCCCTCGCCTCGCGCGTGGTCGCGGCGGCCGTCCTGGTCGGCTTCGCCGCCTCGGGCGCCACCGTGCTGGCGTTCACCCTCGCCGCGGCGCTCGGACTGACCTGGCTGACCGCTGTCGCGATCCGGCTCCATGCGTAATGATCATCAATCAGTGGACGACCGAACGGACTTCGAGGAGCACCGCATGACCACCCCCGCCCCCAACGGCCCCGCCAGCTACTTCCCCGCCATCGAGAAGAAGTACGGGCAGCCGGTCGCCCACTGGCAGGAGCTGATCCGCTCCTCCCCGCTGACCAAGCACATGGAGCTGGTCGCTTGGCTCAAGGCCGAGCACGGCCTCGGCCACGGGCACGCGAACGCCCTCGCCAAGCACACGCTCGACGAGGGCGGGAAGTAGACCGCGTCCTTCGGGCCGCGCCCCGCGGGGCGCGGCCTCAGATGCCGAGGCCGCGCACCACCAGGTCCACCAGCGCGAAGAAGAACAGCGAGATGCCGACGAAGCCGTTGGTCTGGAAGAACGCCCGGTTCAACCGGGACAGGTCGTTCGGCTTCACGATGGTGTGCTCGTAGACGAAGGCTCCGGCCACCACCACCAGGCCGATCCAGAACGCGACGCCCGCGTCGGTGAGCACCGCGTACCAGCCGAGCAGCAGCGTGGTGAGCACATGGCAGCCGCGCGCGCCGCGGATCGCGGCCGGGACACCGAACCGGGCCGGTACCGAGCGGACCCCGCCCGCCCGGTCGGAGGCCACGTCCTGGCAGGCGTAGATCAGGTCGAAGCCGCCGATCCAGATGCCGACGGCCGCGCCGAGCACGACCGCGTCCCAGGACCAGGTGCCGGTGACGGCCAGCCAGGCACCCACCGGTCCCATCGCCTGGGCCAGGCCGAGGATCGCCTGCGGGAAGTCGGTGAACCGCTTGCCGTACGGGTAGACCACCATCGGCACCACGGCGACCGGCGCCAGCGCGAGGCAGAGCGGGTTCAGCAGCGCGGCCGCGCCCAGGAAGACCACCAGGGCGACCGCGGAGCCGACGTACGCGGTCCTCAGGGACACCGCGCCGGTGACGAGTTCGCGCCCGGCCGTGCGCGGGTTGCGGGCGTCGATCTCCCGGTCGATGATCCGGTTCGCCGCCATGGCGAAGGTCCGGAGCCCGACCATGCAGACCGTGACGACGAACAGCTCGCCCCAGTGCACCCGGCCGTCGGCCCGGAACATCGCCGTCAGCGCCGCGATGTAGGCGAACGGCAGGGCGAAGACCGAGTGCTCGATCATCACCAGCCGCAGGAAGGACCTGACCTTGCCGGGCGGGACCTCGGGGAGTGCGGCGGCGGTGCTCACAGGCCGTACTCCTTCCAGCGACGGCTCACCAGGGCGGCGGTCTCCGGGTCGGAGGAGACCATCTCGGGCCAGCCGCCGTCGCGGGTGTAGCCCTCCTCGGGCAGCTTGCGGGTCGCGTCGATGCCCGCCTTGCCGCCCCAGAACTGCTGGTAGGAGGCGTGGTCGAGGTGGTCGACCGGGCCCTCGACCACAGTGAGGTCGCGGCTGTAGTCGACGTTGCCGAAGGCCCGCCAGGCGACCTCCTGGTAGTCGTGGACGTCGCAGTCGGAGTCCACCACGATGATCAGCTTGGTCAGCGACATCATGTGCGCGCCCCAGATGGCGTGCATGGTCTTCTGGGCGTGCTTCGGGTACTTCTTGTCGATCGAGACGATCACGCAGTTGTGGAAGCCGCCCGCCTCGGGCAGGTCGTAGTCGACGATGTCCGGGATGATGATCTTCAGCAGCGGCAGGAAGAAGCGCTCGGTGAACTTGCCCAGCGGGCCGTCCTCGGTCGGCGGCCGGCCGACCACGATGGACTGCAGGATCGGCCGGCGGCGCATCGTCACGCAGTCGATCGTCAGCGCCGGGAACGGCTCCTGCGGCGTGTAGAAGCCGGTGTGGTCGCCGAACGGCCCCTCGGGCAGCATCTCGCCCGGCTCCAGCCAGCCCTCCAGGACCACCTCGGCGTCCGCCGGGACCTGCAGCGGAACGGTCCTGCAGTCCACCATCCGCACCCGCTCGCCCGCGACGAAGCCCGCGAACAGGTACTCGTCGATGTCGCCCGGCAGCGGCGCGGTGGCCGCGTAGGTGACGGCCGGCGGGCAGCCGAAGGCGATCGCGACCGGGAGCCGCTCGCCGCGCTTGGCGGCCACCGCGGCGTGGTTGCGGCTGTCCTTGTGGATCTGCCAGTGCATGCCGATGGTGCGGCGGTCGTGCCGCTGCAGCCGGTACAGGCCGAGGTTGCGGATGCCGCTGTCCGGGTCCTTGGTGTGGGTCAGGCCCAGGTTGAAGAAGGAGCCGCCGTCCAGCGGCCAGGTGAACAGCGCGGGCAGCTCGTCCAGGTTGACGTCCTCACCGGTGAGCACCACCTCGTGCACGGGGGCGTCGCCGGACTTCACGTTCTTCGGCGGCACGTGGGCCATCGAGGCCAGCTTGCCGAAGGCGTCCCGGAAGCCGGTGAAGCCCTGCGGCAGCTCCGGCTTCAGCAGGCCGGAGATCCGGTCGGCGATCTCCTCCGGGCCCTTGAGGCCGAGCGCCTTGGAGAGCCGCCGCTCGGTGCCGAAGACGTTCATCGCCAGCGGCATCGACGAACCCTTGACGTTCTCGAACAGCAGGGCCGGGCCCTTGGCCTTCTGCACCCGGTCGACGATCTCGCCGATCTCCAGATAGGGGTCCACCTCCGCCTTGATCCGCTTGAGGTCGCCTTCGCGGTCGAGGGCCCGCAGGAACGAGCGGAGATCGTCGTATGCCATGCCTGCCAGTATCCGCCACCCGATAGCCTGGCCTGTGTCAAGGGCCCCCTCGAAGCGGCGCACCGCCCGACGGACCGGCCCGCCGCCGCGAGAACGCGCCCGCCCGCCACCGACGTCACCCGGGGGAGACCGCCGCCGTGCTGAGGATCCTGACCTTCGTACTCCCGCTCGCCCTGTGGGTTTGGGCCTTCATCGACTGCCTGACCACCCCCGAGGACGAGGTGAAGCACCTGCCCAAGGTGGTCTGGGTGATCATCGTGCTGCTGTTCCCGCTCGTCGGCTCGATCGCCTGGCTGGTGGCCGGCAAGCAGCGCGGGGCGCCGAGGACCGCACCGGCGGGCGGCGGCGCCGACGGCCGGGCGTACGCCGCGCGGCCCGACGGCCGGCCGTTGGCGCCGGACGACAACCCGGAGTTCCTCGCCTCGTTGAAGAAGCACAACAACGAGCACGAGGACATGCTCAAGCAGTGGGAGGCGGATTTGCGCCGCCGCGAGAACGAGCTGCGCGGCAAGGACGACCCGGACGAAGGCCGTCGCGGCTGAGCCCCCGTCGCTCGGACAGCCCACCCGGCATCCACCGGGTGGGCTGCGGTCTTTTTGGTGCATCCCTACGACTGGTCGGACACCACCGGCCCGCCGGCACGGCCTTCACCGCCGCACCAGGCGTCCCGCGGACACCCGGGCCGGAACCCCCGCCACCCTTCACAGGGGCGGCCGTGACCTGCGTGTTTCCTCAGGTTGCGCTCACCCGACCGCCATCTGGACGACAGCTCGGGGTAATCGAACAGCTACCGGCAGGACGGGCTGAAACGCTTCGCTTTCTGTGCAGCCCTGACATCTAAACGGACGCGACCTTGTACGGAATCGACGCCGAAACCAGCGCGCGGCCCCTCGTACAGTCATAAGTGAAGAAGTGATTCGCAGCCGGGGGCATCGCAGACGTTGGCTGTCGGACAGTTCCCTCACCTTTGGAGTGGTTCGAGATGACGGTTGTGCACCAGGCGCCGGTCGACGACGACGTCCCGGAGATCCCCACGGACGTCCGGGGAAGAGTCGCGGAACTGCACGAACTCCGCGAGCAGGTCCGCCGGGGTCCCAGCGAGAAGGCCACCGAGGCCCAGCACGCCAAGGGCAAGCTGACCGCCCGCGAGCGGATCGAGCTGCTGCTCGACGAGGGCTCGTTCCGGGAGGTCGAGCCGCTGCGCCGGCACCGCGCCACCGGTTTCGGGCTGGAGGCGAAGAAGCCGCACACCGACGGCGTGATCGTCGGCTGGGGCACCGTGCACGGCCGGACGGTCTTCACCTACGCCCACGACTTCCGGATCTTCGGCGGCGCGCTCGGCGAGGCGCACGCCCAGAAGATCCACAAGATCATGGACATGGCCATCGCGGCCGGTGCCCCGCTGGTCTCGCTCAACGACGGCGCCGGCGCCCGCATCCAGGAGGGCGTCACCGCCCTCGCCGGCTACGGCGGCATCTTCCAGCGCAACACCAGGGCCTCCGGCGTCATCCCGCAGATCTCGGTGATGCTCGGCCCCTGCGCCGGCGGCGCGGCCTACTCCCCGGCCCTGACCGACTTCGTCTTCATGGTCCGCGAGACCTCGCAGATGTTCATCACCGGCCCCGACGTGGTCCAGGCCGTCACCGGCGAGAAGATCAGCCAGAACGGGCTCGGCGGCGCCGACGTCCACGCCGGCGTCTCCGGCGTCTCGCACTTCGTCTACGACGACGAGCAGTCCTGCATCGAGGAGGTCCGCTACCTCCTGTCGCTGCTGCCGCAGAACAACCGCGAGATGCCCCCGCCGGTCGTCAACGACGACCCGGTGGACCGCCGCAACGAGACCCTGCTCGACCTGGTGCCCGCCGACGGCAACCGGCCGTACGACATGCGCAAGGTCGTCGAGGAGATCGTCGACCACGGCGAGTACCTCGAGGTCCACGAGCGCTGGGCCACCAACGTGCTCTGCGTGCTCGCCCGGATCGACGGCCACGTCACCGGCATCATCGCCAACCAGCCGCAGTCGCTGGCCGGCGTCCTGGACATCAACGCCAGCGAGAAGGCCGCGCGCTTCGTCCAGATGTGCGACGCCTTCAACATCCCCCTGGTCACCATGCTCGACGTCCCCGGCTTCCTGCCCGGCGTCGACCAGGAGCACGACGGCATCATCCGGCACGGCGCGAAGCTGCTGTACGCCTACTGCAACGCGACCGTGCCGCGGATCCAGCTGATCCTGCGCAAGGCCTACGGCGGTGCCTACATCGTCATGGACTCCCGCTCGATCGGCGCCGACCTCTCCTTCGCCTGGCCGACCAACGAGATCGCCGTCATGGGCGCCGAGGGCGCCGCCAACGTCATCTTCCGCCGGGACATCAACGCCGCCGACGACCCGGACGCGATGCGCAACCAGAAGATCAAGGAATACAAGAGCGAGCTGATGCACCCGTACTACGCGGCCGAGCGCGGCCTCGTGGACGACGTCATCGACCCCGCCGAGACCCGCCAGGTCCTGGCGTCCTCGCTGGCGATGCTGCGCACCAAGCACGCGGACCTGCCGAGCCGCAAGCACGGCAACCCCCCGATGTAGCAGCACCGCCCGGCCGGCACCGCACGGCCGGCCGCGCCGACGCCCACTCACCACCGACGCCGGGAGAAATCCGGACCATGACCGCTTCCGCCGAACCACTCGTCCGAATCGTCCGCGGCTCGCTCTCCGACGAGGAGCTCGCCGCCCTGACCGCCGTGCTGATGGCCCGCGCCGCGGCCGCCCAGCAGGCGGCCGCCTCCTCGCCGGTCGAGCCGATCGCCAACTGGCAGCGCCTGGAGCGCCGCCCGGCGTACTTCTCGCCGGTCAGCTGGCAGTGGGCCGCCTGACGCCTCGCCCGAGGACCCGCACGGAAACCGCTCGGCCGTCGGCCGGCCACCCGCAGTACCGGGGTGGCCGGCCGACGGCGTTCCCCGGGCAGGCGGCCGGCGGCTGACCGCGGGCAGCCGCCCGGGACCGGAACTCCGCACTGCCGCCCGAAACGGCTCGAAAGGGTCCCTACCGGACGGTATGCGGGCCGCCGCCCGGCCCGCCCCCGTAGGATCCAGCAGCTGACGACCGGAACCACCAGGGAGGCTTCGATGGCCAGGCAGGCCCGCGCGCTGGCGACCCGCCAGACGGTGCTGTGCGCCGCGGCCGAGGTCTTCGACGAGCGCGGCTACGCGGGCGCCACCATGGCCGAGATCCTGGACCGGGCCGGGGTCACCAAGGGCGCGCTGTACTTCCACTTCCCGTCCAAGGAGGAGCTCGCGCTCGCCGTGATCGAGGGCCAGAGCGCCTGGCTGGCCACCTGGCAGCCGACCTCCAGCAGCCCGATGCAGACCGTGATCGACCTCGGGCACGCCTTCGCCCACTCGCTGCTGGACGACCCGCTGCTGCGCGGCTCGATCCGGCTGACCATCGAGCACGGCACCTTCACCCAGCCGCAGATCGGCGCCTACCAGGGCTGGACGGACGCGGCGCGGGAGCTGCTGGAGCGGGCCCGGGACGCCGGCGAACTGCGGCCGGGGGTGCGGCCGGCCGCGGCCGCGGGGGTCATCACCGGCGCGGTGACCGGCATCCAGCTCAGCTCGCAGGTCCTGACCGACCGCAAGGACCTGCTGCAGCGGATGGCCGACCTCTGGACGCTGCTGCTGCCCGGACTGGTCGAGCCGCGGACCCTGGCCCGGCTGAACACCGTCGACCTGGACCGGGACCAGGCCCGGTCCAGGGCACCGCGGACCGGGTCGGGCCGTCCGGATCCGGGCTAGGGGTTGTCCGTCCGGATCCGGTAGTCCGCCACCCGGTCGGCCGGGACGAGGGACGGCAGGGCCACCGTCCAGAGGCCGCCGACCGCCTCGGCGGCCAGCCGGCCGGTGGACTCGGCGGCGAACAGCACCAGCCCGGCCGCCAGGGTGGTCAGCAGCCCGGCCGCCTGCTCCCGGTCCAGCCCGGGCCGCAGCTCGCCGGCCGCGGCGGCGCGGTCGAGCAGGGTGCGGAAGACGGCGGTCAGGCTCCACCACGCGTCCGCCGACGGCTCCGGCGGCGAACCGGCCGGCGACACCACCGCCCCCACCCCGCAGCCGGCCGGGCGGCCGCCGAGGCCGAGCAGCACACCGGCCCGGACGACCACGTCCTCGCGCAGCAGCCGGGCCAGTTCGTGGGTGAGGTCGAGGAGTTCCTGGACGGCCGGCCCCCGGCCGCGCAGCGCCCGCAGCACGGCCAGGCCGATGGTCTCGGCCGCCGCGGCGCGGACCCCGTCCGCGAGCGCCTGCTTGGAGACGAAGTGGAAGTAGAGCGCGCCCTTGCTGACACCCGCCCGGCGGCTGATGTCGACCAGGCTCGCCGACTCGAAGCCCGCGTCGGCGAAGGTGTCCGCCGCCGCGAGCAGCACGGCCTGCCTGGTCCGCCCCGCCCGTTCCTGCTTGGCCACTCGGTCCCTCCGGCCCCCGGCCGTGGCGAGCTCCGGCTCGCCCGGTTGCTGTCACGGCGCCGTCGTCGATGGTGCGGCGCCTCTGCGGACCGTCGGTGGCGCGCCGCGCCCGCCCGAAACCGCATGGTTGGTATCTAATCTAGCCCCTGCCCGGCCCCCGCCGTCCAGAGGGGACCGACCCCCGCCCAAGGTCCTGGGCGGGCCGCCCGGGCGTTACCGCAGGCCGGAACGCGGGTACGGTGAACCCGCCGGGTGCGGGCCGGCGGCTACCCCGCAGGGGGAGCAGAAACCGGGTGGCCTGTATGTTTTGCGCAGGCCGCCCGTACGGCCGGCCGACCGACACCCGGGAGTGGGGCCAGTCATGCCAGTGTTCACCGCGATGGACGGCGACGCTCCGTATCCCCACCCCGGCCCCGGCCAACCGGGCCCGCGCCGCTACGACTTCCACGAACGGACCGTCTCCCGTCAGCTGGTCCACCGCTCCTCCGTCGCCGAAGTACTCATCACCGGCTGGCAGTCCACCGGTCCGTACGACTTCCTGCTGGGCGCCCAGTGGCCCCGGCTGCACGGTTTCTACCGGCTGCCCGGCGACCGGCACCACGACCCGGTGCTGATGGCCGAAACCGTCAGGCAGGCCGCGCTGTTGGTCGGGCACGCCGGTTTCGGCGTCCCCCACGACCACCACGCCGTGCTCGACGAACTCGGTTACACCCTCGGCCCGGCCGGCCTCGACGGCCTCGCGGTCGGCGCCGCCCCCACCGAACTGATGCTCAGGGTCAGCTGCCACGACGTCCGGATGCGGCACGGCCGGCTGGTCGCGCTGCGGGTGCACGCGGAGATCGAACGGGACGGACGTCCGGTCGGCCGCGGCGTCGGGGGCCTGCGGATCCTCTCCCCCGCCGCCTACGACCGGCTGCGCGGCCCGCGCCGCCCGGCCGCCCCGCCGCGGATCCCGGAACAGGTCGTCGCGCCGGAACTGGTGGGCCGCCAGCAGGCCGCCGACGTGGTGCTCGGCCCCGCCCTGCTGCCCGGCAGCTGGCTGCTGCGCGCGGACGCCGCGCACCCGGTGCTGTTCGACCCGATGGACCCGGCGCCGGGGCACCTGCCCGGGATGCTCGTCCTGGAGGCCGCCCGGCAGGCCGCCCAGCGCCTGCACCACCCGGACCGGATGGTGCCGGTGGACCTGGTGACGGCCTTCCACGACCCGATCGCGCCGGACCGCCCCTGCGTGGTGCGGGCCGTCCGCGAGGTCGGCCCGGAGTCCGCCCAGGACGGCTGCGGCGGACGCCGGGCGCCCGTCCGGGTCGTGCTGGTCCAGGACGGCCGCACGGTGGCCGAGGTCCGGCTGACCGGCGCCCCGGCCGACGGCGCCCCCGTCGGCGGGGGCAGGTCCGCGGCCGCCCCGGCCCCCGCCCGGCGCGGCCTGCCGCTCGCCAGCTGAACCGGCGCCCCCGCTCCTCCCCCGCCTCCCCCGTTCCTTCCCGCTCCTCCCCCGCCCTCCCCGGCTACCCCCGCCGGGTCAGGCCGCCACCAGCGCCGACGACGGCCGCCCCGCGTGCATCACGCTGAGGTTCTCGGCCAGCCGCCCGGGGTCCTGCGCCAGCCAGAGCCGCAGCGCGGCGCCCAGCATCGCGCTGGCCGAACCGATCCGCACCTGCGTCACCTGGGCGATCCGGGCCGCGCCGGGCACCAGCAGATCGGCCAGCGGCGTCGGCAGCCAGACGGTCAGCGCGCACGGCGCGGGGGCCGCGAGGGCACCCAGCAGCCGGTGGGCGTCGGCCGGCGAGACGAACGTCGGGATGATGTCCAGCAGACCGTCGGCCACCACCTCGGACACGTCGCTGCGGTGCCCCTGGGCGAGCCGGCGGAGCAGCAGCTGCTCGGCGGCGGTGATTCGGACGGTCAGCATGACCTCGTCGCACTCCATTGCGCGATTTCCTCCTCAGTTCCTCCCCGTACCGGACCGGGTGGCCCGGCACGCACTACCCCCGTCGCACCTCGGCCCGGCTTCCTGGTCTGGAGCGCCGGGCCGGTGTGTGGTTCCGGTTCCGGTCAGAGCCCCGCGTAGGAGTGCTTGCCGGTCACGAAGATGTTCACGCCGTAGTAGTTGAACAGCCAGCAGGCGAAGGCGCCGAGGGCCAGGTAGGCGGCCTTGCGTCCCTTCCAGCCGGCGGTGGCGCGGGCGTGCAGGTAGCACGCGTAGGCGACCCAGGTGATGAACGACCAGGTCTCCTTCGGGTCCCACTCCCAGTACTTGCCCCAGGCGGCCTCGGCCCAGATCGCGCCCGCGATGATGGTGAAGGTCCAGAGCGGGAAGACCAGCGCGTTGATCCGGTAGGACAGCTTGTCCAGGGTGGAGGCGGCGGGCAGCCGGCGCCAGATCGACGGCGAGGTGCCCAGCGGGCCCTTGGCCAGACCGGCCGCCGTCCGCTTGTCGAAGGAGTCCTTGCCCAGGTAGAGCAGGGTCGTGATGAACGCCGCGTAGAAGGCGCCGCCGCAGACGATCGCGGTGGAGACGTGGATCGCCAGCCAGTACGAGTGCAGGGCCGGGACGAGCTGCTCGGACTCGGTGTAGAGCACCGTGACGGCGACGCCCAGGGTCAGCAGCACCGCCAGGGTGACCGGCAGGCCGAGCCAGCGGACCGGCTTCTTCGCGATCATCAGGCCGAGGAAGGCCAGCGTCATGGCGAGCGCGAAGGCGCAGGAGAACTCGTACATGTTGCCCCACGGCCAGCGGGACACCGAGAGGCCGCGGGTGAGCACGCCGCCCGCGTGCAGCAGCGTGGCCAGCACGGTCAGCGAGACCGCGATCCGGCCGGACAGGTCGGCCTTCTCACTGGTGCCGGCCGCGCCGGGACCGTCGAGCTCCTCCTCGCCGCGCCCGCCGGTCACCACCGTCGCGCCCTCGCCGGCCAGCGCCGTGCGGGTCAGCGTGGTGGTGCCGCCGCCCGCCGAGGCGACGGTGACGGTGACCTTCTTGGCGCCCTTGGCCCCGGCCTCCGCCGCGGCGACGGCGCCGGCCAGGCCCGCCTGCTCGCTGGAGCGGACGGCGACGGCGCCCTTGGCACCGAAGGTCCACTCGAACATGTAGGCGAACATGGCGATCAGGTAGACCGCCATCGCCGAATAGATCAGCTTGTTGGACAGGTCGGCCAGCTGCGGGTCGACCGACGAGGCGAGGTGCACCGTCTACTCCTTGGAGTTCTGATCGGCGGGAACTGCGGATTCTGCGGGTGCCGAGGCCTCCTCGGCCTCCGCCGAGCCGTTCTCGGACTCGTGGTCGGGCCCGGCCTCGGGTGCGTTGCCGGACTCGTCGTCGGACTCGTCGTCGGACTCGTCGTCGAGCGCCGGGGCGTCGTCCTGGAGGTCCACCGCCAGCGCGGCCAGCTCCTCGGCGATCTTCGCCGACTCGCTGCGGCCCAGCCCGGCCAGCTCGACCTGCGTCCCGCCGCCCGGCAGGGCCACCGCCCGCACCCAGATCCGGCGCCGCTGGACGAACAGCGAGCCGATCAGGCCGGCGATCGCCAGCACCGCGCCGGCCAGCGCGATCGCGTTCCCCGGCCGGTGCGAGACGTTGAAGCTGGCCCACTGCTTGTAGCCCTCGAAGGTGACCGTCCCGTAGCCGTCCGGCAGGGTCCAGCCCTGGCCCGGCTTCAGCCGGATCTTGGCCGGCTCGCCGTCCTGCTGGAGCTGGGTCAGGTTCTTCGTGTTGAGCTGGTAGATGTTCTGCGGCAGGCCGGAGTCGGTGCCCAGGTCGCCCGCGTAGGCGTTGAGCACCAGCACCGGGTCCGCGTCACCGGGGAACAGCGAGCGCGGGCCGGTGTTCCGGTCGAAGGCCACCGGCGCGGTCGGCAGGAAGAAGCCGGACAGGCCCAGCTGGGTCCGCTTCCCGTCCTTGTCCCCGTAGTCGGAGACCTTGATGACGCCGGTGGAGGTCAGGTTGCCGTCCTGCGGCAGGAACGGGGTGGCACCGGTGTAGACGACGTCGCCGGCCGCGTTGCGCACGGTGATCACCGGGGCGTAGCCGTGCCCGATCAGGAAGAACTTGCTGCCGCCGATCTCCAGCGGGTGGTTGACCTCGATCCTGCCCTGCTGGAGCTTCGCCGGGTCGCTGCCCTCGTAGTAGTCGACGTTCGCGGTGAACTGCCGCGCGCTGCCGATCTGCGAGCCGTTGTTCTGGAACTTCGAGGTGAAGGTCTTCAGCTTCACGTAGAAGGGGTCGAGGTCCTCGGTGCCGTAGAACCGGGTGCCGGTGAAGTCGTCGAGCTGGGTGATCGTGTTGGAGTAGCCCTCGCCCTCGACCAGCAGCTTGCCGCCGGTGCCGCTGGCCAGGCTCGCCCAGGCGAAACCGCCGAGCAGCGCGAACAGCGACAGGTGGAAGACCAGGTTGCCGACCTCGCGCAGATAGCCCTTCTCGGCCGCCACCGCGCCGCCGTCCAGGTGCGCCCGGAAGCGCCGCGCGCGCAGCAGCCGGTGGGCGGCGGCGTTGACGGTCGCGGCGTCCGCGTCCGTCCGCCAGGCCGCGTACACCGGCATCCGGGTCAGGTTGCGCGGCGCCGCCGGCGGCCGGGAGCGCAGCACCCCGACGAACTGCCAGGTGCGCGGCACGATGCAGCCGGCCAGCGAGACGAACAGCAGGATGTAGATCGCGGAGAACCAGACCGAGCTGTAGACGTCGAACAGCTGGAGCTTCTCGTAGATCGGCGCGACCGTGGAGTGCTGCGCCTTCCAGGTCTGGACCTTGAACTCGTTCTGGCCGTTCTGCGGGATCAGCGAGCCCGGGATCGCCGCCAGCGAGAGCAGGAAGAGCAGGATCAGCGCGACCCGCATCGAGGTCAGCTGGCGCCACATCCAGCGCAGCCAGCCGACCACGCCGATGCCGGTCGGACCGTCGGACTCGGCCGGGGCGGTGGTGAGCCGCTCGGCCGCTTCCTCGGTGGCGCCCTGCGCCTCGTCACCGACCCGTTCACGGTCGGTCGTCGTGTTGGTCACGGGTCAGATTCCGATCTGGAAGCCGGCGAACTGGTTCTGCAGGTCACTCACCATGGCGTCCCAGACTCCGGTGACCAGCAGCAGACCGACCACGACGAGCATGCCGCCGCCGATCCGCATGACGAGCGGGTAGTGCCGCTTCACCCAGCCGAAGGCGCCCAGCGCCCGGCGGAAGGCCAGCGCGGCCACGATGAACGGTACGCCGAGGCCCAGGCAGTAGAAGACCATCAGCAGCGCACCGCGCTGGGCGTCGGCCTGGTTGAGCGCGAGGTTGGTGACGGTGGCCAGGGTCGGCCCCATGCACGGGGTCCAGCCGACCCCGAAGACCACACCGAGCAGCGGCGCGCCGAGCAGTCCGACCACCGGGCGGCGGTGGGTGCGCACCTCGCGCATGCTCAGACCGGGCACCAGGCCCATGAAGGCCAGGCCCATCACGATGGTGAGCGCCCCGAGCACCTTGCTGATGACCGCCTGGTGCTCCTTGAGCGTGTCGCCGAACTGGCCGAACAGCGCGCCGCTGGAGACGAAGACGGCGGTGAAGCCGAGGATGAACAGCCCCGCGCCGGCCAGCATCCGGCCGCGCCGGGCCCCCCGCGCGTCGGCGAGGTCGGCGGCCGAGAAGCCGGTCACGTAGGAGAGGTAGCCGGGGACGAGCGGCAGCACGCAGGGCGAGAAGAACGACACCAGGCCCGCCGCCAGCGCGATCGGCGCCGCGACCAGCAGCGCCCCGCTCTGGATGGTCCCGATGTTGTCGGCGAGCTGCAGCGTCCCGCTCACCGCTGCTGCTCCGCCAGCACCGGCTGGAGCATGGTCTCGAGGGCGTCGTCGGTCTGGCCGCCGACGGCGCGGGCGGCGAGCCGGCCGTCCCGGTCGACCACCAGGGTGGTCGGGATGGACTGCGGGTTGAGGCTGCCCTTGGGGAACTTCAGCAGCTGGGCGCCGGCCGGGTCGTAGATGCTGGGGAAGGTGACGCCCTTCTCCTGCTCGAAGCGGACGGCGTTCTTGATCTCGGTGTCCCGGGTGTTGATCCCGAGGAACTGCACGCCCTGGTCCTTGTACTTGTCCCAGATCCGCTGGAGGTCGTCGGCCTCCGAACGGCACGGGCCGCACCAGGAGCCCCAGACGTTCAGCACGACGACCTTGCCCCGGTAGTCGGAGAGCTTGGCCGGGGCGCCCTCCAGGGTGTCGCCGCCGATGTCCGGCGCTTCCTGGCGGTGGCCGACGGCGGCGGTGGAGATGTTGCTGCCCTTGGCGGTGACGAAACCGATCTGTCCGTCACCGCTGGCCGAGGAGCCGGAGGAGCTGCAGGCGGTGAGGGCCAGCGCGGCAGCGGCGGCGGTGACCGCGGCGGCGGCGAGACGGGGACGGGGGCGCGTCATGCCAGACATGTGAAAAGTTTCGCATGGAGTCACGGGCAGGTACCGGGGGGTCCGGCATTCTCTGCCGGACCCCCTCTGACCTGCGACGGGACCGATCTTCGGGGTGTCGCGGGAGTGTGACCCAGGTCTTACTCACACGGCGCTTACACCGGATCGGGAACCATGAACACCGTTCCGCTCGTCCGGGCTCCCTCGGCGTACCCGGAACCGGCTGCCCCGGACCGGCCCCTCGGCCGGCCCCGGAGCCGGTGCCAGGCGCCGGTGTCAGGCGCCGAAGCTCTTGCCCACCGGCTTGCTCTTGCCGCCCTTGCCGACCAGGTGGGCCGGCAGCAGGTCGCGGGCCGGCTCGCGGTAGCCCACCGAGACGATCCGGTCGCCCTCGTAGGTGAAGCTGGTCAGCGAGGCCAGCGAGCACTGCCGGTTGCGCGGGTCGTGCCAGAGCCGGCGGCGCTCCACGAAGGAGCGGACGATCCAGATCGGCAGCTGGTGGCTCACGCACACCGCCTCGTGCCCCCGCGCGGCGTCCCGGGCGGCGGCCAGCGCGCCCATCATCCGCACCGCCTGCTCCAGGTACGGCTCGCCCCAGGAGGGCTTGAACGGGTTGGTGAGGTACTTCCAGTAGGACGGGTTGCGCAGCGAGCCGTCGCCCACTCCGAAGGTCTTGCCCTCGAAGATGTTCTCCGCCTCGATCAGCCGCTCGTCCGACGCGAGGTCCAGCCCGTGGGACCGGGCGATCGGCGCGGCGGTCTCCTGGGCACGCTCGAGCGGGGACGCCACCACGTGGGTGATGTCCCGCCCGGCCAGGTCCTCGGCGACCCGCTCGGCCATCTCCCGGCCCAGTTCGGACAGCCGGTAGCCCGGGAGGCGGCCGTAGAGGACGCCCTCCGGGTTGTGCACCTCACCGTGCCGCATCAGGTGGACGACGGTGATGTCCTTGGCGCTCACTTCTCAGTACTCCTGGGACTCGTAAGGGCTGGGCGCCGGGCCTGGTGGCCCGGGGCGGTGGCTCAGGCCGTGGCTTCGGCGGCGGCCCGGGCGGCGGCGGGCAGGGCGGCGGCGATCCGCTCGATCGCCCGCCCGTCGTGCGCCGAGGAGACGAACCAGGACTCGAAGGCCGACGGCGGCAGGTAGACGCCCTGCGACAGCATCGAGTGGAAGAACGCGGTGAAGCGGAAGGACTCCTGGGTCTTCGCCTCGTCGTAGTTCGTGACGGCGTCCTCGGTGAAGAACACCGAGAACATGTTCCCGGCGGTCTGCAGCCGGTGCGTCACGCCCTCCTTGGCGAGCGCGGCGGAGACCAGGCCGGAGACCTCGGCGGCGACCCGGTCGACGGCCGTGTAGACCTCGTCGGTGCAGCCCCGCAGCTGGGCCAGGCCGGCCGCGGTGGCGATCGGGTTCCCGGAGAGGGTGCCGGCCTGGTAGACCGGGCCGGCCGGGGCGAGGTGGGCCATCACGTCGGCGCGGCCGCCGAAGGCCGCCGCGGGGAAGCCGCCGCCCATGACCTTGCCGAAGGTCAGCAGGTCGGGCGCCCAGCCCTCGTGCGCCGCCTCCAGGCCGTACCAGCCCGCCCTGGACACGCGGAAGCCGGTCATCACCTCGTCGGAGACGAACAGCGCGCCGTTCTCCCGGCAGAGCCGGGCCAGGCCGCCGTTGAAGCCGGGCAGCGGCGGGACGACGCCCATGTTGCCGGGCGAGGCCTCGGTGATCACGCAGGCGATCTCGCCGGGGTGGGCCCGGAAGGCCGCCTCGACGGCGGCGAGGTCGTTGTAGGGCAGCACGATGGTGTCGCCGGCCTGGGCGCCGGTGACGCCAGGGGTGTCCGGCAGGCCGAAGGTGGCCAGGCCGGAACCGGCGGCGGCCAGCAGCGCGTCCACATGGCCGTGGTAGCAGCCGGCGAACTTCACGACCTTGGCGCGGCCGGTGAAGCCCCGGGCCAGCCGGATCGCCGACATGGTGGCCTCGGTGCCGGAGGAGACCAGCCGGACCTGCTCGACCGGGGCGACCCGGGCGACGATCTCCTCGGCCAGCTCGACCTCGCCCTGCCCGGGCGTGCCGAAGGAGGTGCCGCGGGAGACCGCCTCCCGCACCGCGTCCAGGACGGCGGGGTGCGCGTGGCCGAGGATCATCGGACCCCACGAGCAGACCAGGTCGACGTACTCGCGGCCGTCGGCGTCGGTCAGGTAGGGGCCGGTTCCGGACACCATGAAGCGCGGCGTACCGCCGACGGCGCGGAAGGCGCGCACCGGGGAGTTGACGCCGCCGGGCGTGACGGCCGAGGCACGATCGAAGAGCGACTGGGACTGGGGTGCTTCGTAGGGGTAGCTCACGGGAGACATGGTCTCAAATCGTGTCCTTCACCTCTGCATGTCGGACCTCATCATCTGGAACGATGATCCGGGCGCCCGAGTCTGTACGGTTATCCGTACAACAGGACCCCTGGCTGCGACGGCCACCCGGACCAGTCAGACTATGTACCCGGAGTGTCTCCGGGGTTCGTCCGGCCGCGAGGGTGGGCAGGAACCCCGGGTCGATGCAGGGGTGTGAAGAGGACTGCCGCGTACCGCGACTGGGTACGGCGGCGCATGACGGGTAAGGAGCACGTCCGGAGGACACCGGACGTGCGGGGGTCTGTCGATTCCGGCGAATTCCGGTGAGGATGGTCCGAGTGTCCGAGGCGCAGGACGGCTACGACGAGGCCGCGGGTGGCCCCCGCCGGCCCGCCGAGACCGCACGCGGGGGTACGGGAGCGGGAACGGGGCGTGGCGGCCGTGGCCGTGAGAGGCGGGGTGAGGGACGCGTGGGGGTGACGTACAAGTACTTCGGCGCACCCGACCGGGCGACCGCGGCCCGGGTCCCGACCGCGCTGGGCCCCGGCGGGCTCGGCCTGGACGCGGGCGAACTCGGCTCGCTCGGCCGGCTCGGCGATCTGATGGAGACCAGCGGCTCGCCCAACGGCCACCTCTCCACCAAGATCAAGCCGGAGACCATGAGCGCGATGGTCCTCACCGGCATCCAGGGCGTTCCGCTGCACCAGGTGCCCCCGCTGGAACTGGTCGTGCTGCACCCGGACTACGCGGTCGTCCAGCTGCCCCACAACGTCGTCGAACCACTGCGGAAGGCCGACGAGACCGAACTCGGCGCCGCCGCCTTCATCTGGTCCACCGTCCCCGACCGCCGGGGCCCGCGCGACGCCTTCGTGATCTACAGCATGCTGCACGAGTGGCAGGACTTCGCCAACCGCCTGCACGAGGCCGGGCACCAGCTGTACTGCCTGGTCTGGCCCTGACCGGCCGGTTCCGCGGGACGTTCGACGGGCGGGCCCCCGGTGCGATGCCGGGGGCCCGCCCGTCGGTTCCGAAGGGGGCGACGGAGGATCAGCCACCGGAGCCGTAGCTGGTGTTGGCGCAGATGTCGTCGTCCGCCGAACGGGCTTCCTCGGTGACCGAGCTGGGCAGCGGGGCGGGGGCGGCCGGGGCCGCCGGGGTGCCCGGAGCGGCCGTGCCGGCACCGCCGTCGGCGTCGGCGTAGTCCTTGCCGAGCACCACGCTGATGCCCGCCGCCGTGGTGGAGGTGAGGGTGGCCCCGGGAAACAGCGCGGCCACCTTCTCGGCGTTGGCCTTCTGCCCGGCGCCGTACTCGACCGTCGTGGTGAGCTTGTTGGTGGACTTCGCCTGGCTGACGGCGGTGACGGTGAACTGCGCCGCCTTCAGCGCCTCACCCGCCTTGGCGCCGAGGCCGTTGACGGTCGTTCCGTTGTAGACGGCGACCCTGATCGGGGCCGCGACGGCGCGCGCGGGCGGCGCGGTGGTGGCCGGCGGGGCCTCCGGGGTGGCCGCGGGGGCGGCCGGGGCCTCCGGCGCGGCGGCCTGCTCGCCGGTGGCGTCCTTGCCGTCCAGGGTGCGGTCGGCCTTGATGGCCTCCCAGAGCCGGTCCACGTCGGGCTTCACCAGGTCGAGGTTGGCCTCGCTGTAACGCCACGGCGGGGTCACGAACTTGAGGTCGTGCAGGTCGATGTTCTTCAGCGAGAGGGCGAAGGACATCAGCTTGTCGACCGAGTTGAGCCCCTCGTCCACCCGCAGCGACTTGGTGGCCGCGTCGGCCAGCGGCAGCAGGGTGGTGGGCTCCAGGCCCTTCTTCTTGACCGTGCTGATCATCGAACTCATGAACGCCTGCTGGCGCTTCATCCGGCCGATGTCGGAACCGTCGCCGATGCCGTGCCGCAGCCGGACGTAGTCGAGCGCCTTCTGGCCCTCCACCTTCTGCCGTCCGGCCGGGAGGACCTGACTGCCCTTCTTCTGGAGGTTGGGGTTGATGTCGTTCTCGTAGATGGCCTTGGGCAGGCAGACCTCGACGCCGCCGACCGCCTTGGTCATCGCCGCGAAGCCGGAGAAGTCGACCACCAGGGTGTGGTCGACCCGGATCCCGGTGAGCTTCTCCACCGTGTTCTGGGTGCAGGCGGCGTTGCCCTCCGGCGAGTCGCCCTGCGAGAACGCGGCGTTGAAGAGGACGTCCTTGCCCTTCTGCTCCTTGGTCCACTTGCCGTTGGGGAGTTTGCAGGGCGGGATGGTCACCAGGGTGTTGCGCGGGATCGAGACGCCGATGGCGTTCTTGTGGTCGGCGTAGACGTGCAGCAGGATCGTGGTGTCCGAACGGGCCCCGTCGGCGTCGCCGCCGCCCAGGTCGGAGTTGCCGCCGCCACGGCTGTCGGAGCCGATCAGCAGGATGTTCACCGGCTTGTTGCCGTTGGCGTCCGCCGCGGACGCCGGCGGGCGGTCCTTGCTGAGCCCGTCCGAGTCGATGGTCTTGATGTTGCCGCTGAGCTTGAGGTAGATCGCCCCACCGGTCCCGGCTATGAGCACCAGGGCGCCCACGGCCGTCCAGCCGACGATCTTCTTCACGTTGCGCTCGGGCTTCTTGCCGCGCCCGCCCGCCCTGCGGTGGCCCGAGCCGTTCGCCCCGCCGTCGCCGCCGGGTCCGCCGCGGCCGCCCTTGCCCTGGGCCGCGCGCCTGGCCTCGGCCCGGCCGCCGGCCCTGGGCGCCGGGATCGAGCCACCGGCGGCGGCCTTGCCCGTACCGGAACCGCCCGCCGCGGAGCCGTTCGCGGAGCCGCTCCCGGACGCTCCCGAACCCGCCGAGCCGGTCGGGTCCTCGGAACGCGGCCTGGCCACGCTGGACCGACTCCTGTCTCGGCGACCCGACATCCCCGCACCTCTCACGGCTGTGTCCTCGAACGATCGGCGGCCAGGACGTCCGCCCCGGCGCCACGTGGAGCATACAAGCCGACCGGAAACGACCTGTCGCCGCTCCGGGGCCGTCGGTTGCGCGGACGGCCCCGGAGGGCTCCTCACTTCTTCGGACGCGGCAGCAGGGCGGTGACCACGAAGGCCAGGGCGAGCAGACCGGTGGCGACCGCGAAGGCGAGCCGGAAGCCGCCGGTGAGCGCCTCCGCCGCCGGCCGGCCGGCGGCGACCAGGGCGTCGCCGCGGGAGGTGGCCAGGGTGGAGAGCACCGCCACCCCGAGCGCGGCACCGACCTGCTGGGTGGTGTTGAACAGTCCGGAGGCCGTCCCGGCGTCCTCCTCGCCGGCGCCGGACATGCCCAGCGCGGCCAGTCCGGAGAGCACCAGCCCGCCACCGCCGGCGAGCAGCATGGTCGGCAGCAGATCGACCGGGTAGCCCGCGTCGGCCGGCAGCCGGGTCAGCAGGCCGAGCGCCGCGACCAGCAGCCCGAGACCGGCCAGCAGGACGGCACGCTCGCCGAACCGGGCGCTCAGCCGGGCCGAGAGCAGCAGGGAGACGGCACCGATCGCGACGGCGGCCGGGAGCATGGCGAGACCGGTGGCGGCGGCCCCGTAGCCGCGCACGTTCTGCAGGTAGAGCGCCACCAGGACCTGGAAGCCGAACATCCCGGAGATGACCAGCACCTGCACCGCGTTGGCGGTGGAGACGGCCCGGGAGCGGAACATCCGCAGCGGCAGCAGGGGTGTCGCGGCCAGGGCCTGGCGGACCAGGAAACCGGCCAGCAGGACCAGCGCGAGCAGGCCGAGGACGAGCGTCCGGGCGGAGGTCCAGCCGTGCTCGGCGGTGCCGACCAGGGTGTAGATGCCGAGCATCAGCGCCGCCGTGATCAGCACCGAGCCCAGGGCGTCGGCGCCGGCCCGCAGCCCGGGGCCGCGGTCGGGGGCCAGTACGCGCAGCGCCAGCAGCGCGGCGGTGAGGCCGAGCGGCAGGTTGATCAGGAAGATCCAGTGCCAGTCCAGCGCCTCGGTGAGCACACCGCCGAGCACCTGGCCGATCGACGCGCCGGCCGCGCCGACGAAGCTGAACGCGCCGATGGCACGGCCCCGCTCGCCGGGCTCCGGGAAGAGCGTGACGAGCATGCCGAGGCTGACCGAGGAGGCCAGGGCGCCGCCGACGCCCTGCAGGAAGCGGGCGGCGATCAGCAGTTCCGGGCCGGTGGCGAGGGCGCACAGCAGCGAGGCCGCGGTGAACAGCGCCAGCCCGGCGACGAACACCTTCCGGCGGCCGACGAGGTCCCCGAGCCGGCCGGCGAGCAGGAGCAGCCCGGCGAAGGCGATCAGGTACGCGTTGACGGTCCAGGTCAGGCCGGCCGGGGTGAAACCGAGGTCCTGCTGGATGGCCGGAAGGGCGACGGTGACGATCGAGCCGTCCAGGACGATCATCAGCATCCCCGCGCAGAGCACCGCCAGGGCGAGGGCGCGGGAGCGGGTCGGGGCGGGCGCGCCCGGGGCGGCCGCGGTCGACGTACGGGCGGTCGACGCTTGAGTGGTCGACACGTGGGTGGTCGACGCATGCGTGGTCATAGCGGGTCTCCCGGTGGGTCGAGTACCGGGTAGAACGCTAGCAGATTGTTTTGTTGTGGACTATCTTTTCCGAGAGGATCCTCTTGCAGATGATCCTCTTCCTGATTTCAGCCCCGGGAGCGACGGGCCCTGCGGACCGTCCGCTCGCTCTCCACCGGCTCCGCCAGCGGCCCGCCCACCAGCCGGGTCAGCGCCGCGACGAAGGCGGTGCGCTCGTCCTCCGGCAGCGCCTCCAGCACGTCCCGGTGCACCCGGTCGGCGATCGCCGTGCCCCGCTCGACGGCCCGCTCCCCCGCCCCGGTCACCGAGATGATCCGGGCCCGGCGGTCGGCCGCGGACGGCCTGCGCTCGGCCAGCCCGGCCTTCTCCAGCTCGTCGACGGTCACCACCATGGTGGTCTTGTCCAGGTCCGCCAGCTCGGCCAACTGGATCTGGGTGCGCTCGGCCTCCATCGCGTGGAACAGCACGCAGTACGCGCGCGGGGTGATCCCGAGCTCGGTGAACGCGGCCGACATCCGGGTCGCGAGCACATGGCTGGCGTGGTCCAGCAGACCGGAGATGTCACGGATCTGCCGCACGGGCGGGCTGGTCGTCATGGTTCCGAGGTTAGCAACGGCCGTCCGCCGGCGGACGATCCCGTGCGGGACCGTTTCCCGGGGGCACGGGTGCCGCGGCGACGCCCGGGCACCGCCGGTTACGGGATGCCGAGCTCGAACAGCGCGTACCCCGCGTACCAGCCCGCCGCCACCGCCGGCATCGCGAACAGACCGGCCACCGTGCCCGGCCGCAGCCGTCGCAGCGCCACCGCCAGGCCGACGCACAGCGGGAAGGCCGGCAGCAGGTAGCGCGAGATGTTGCCGTAGATCTGGTTGCTGCTCAGCGCCATGAAGACGGTCAGCAGCGTGTAGATCACCAGGACCAGCGGCGGCCGCAGCCGCAGCAGCAGCACCAGAAGTCCGGGCAGGGCGATGAGCAGGCACACGGCGATGAGGTCCGGCGCCGGATTGGACTGCCAGAACGTCCAGTGACCGGTGATCGTGTCCAGGGTGCTGCTCAGGGTGGACTCGCCCCAGTCGAAGTAGCGGTTCCAGGCGCCGCGCTGGAGCTTGAAGTAACCGGTCCAGTCGCCCATCCGCCAGCCGACCCAGGCGATGTACCCGAGCATGCCCCACGGGGTCATCAGCATCGCGGTCAGCGGCCGGGCCACC
This sequence comes from Streptomyces sp. TLI_053, assembly GCF_900105395.1. Classification (NCBI taxonomy): domain Bacteria; kingdom Bacillati; phylum Actinomycetota; class Actinomycetes; order Kitasatosporales; family Streptomycetaceae; genus Streptomyces; species Streptomyces sp. TLI_053. Next base: position 5,504,609 of record NZ_LT629775.1, on the reverse strand, counting down.
CCGTCGGTGCGCCGCACCAGCGCCACCAGCGCCGAGATCGACACCGCGGCGATCACCGTGGCCGCCGTCGGCCGGTTGAGACCGGCCACCAGGGCGAGCGTGCCGGCGGTCAGCCAGCGGCGGGTCATCACGCAGTAGCAGGCCCAGGCCGAGAGGGCGACGAACAGGGAGTCGGAGTAGACCGCCCACTCCACGCCCGAACCCGGGAACAGGCCCCAGATCACCGCCGCGGTCACCCCGGCCCGGAAGCCGCCGAGCCGCTCGGCGATCGCGAAGATCCCGGCGGCGGCGACGAAGGAGGCCAGCACCGAGACGACGATCCCCGAGCCGTACGGTCCGAGCCCGGTCACCGCCCCGACCAGCCGCATCAGCCAGGGGTAGAGCGGGAAGAACGCCGCCGAGTTCTCGTAGTAGGTGGCCAGCGGGTAACCGTGCAGCGGGATCAGCTGCGGGTCGTAGCCGTTCTCCGCGATCCGCTGGTACCAGATGCCGTCCCAGGTGCCGAGCACGTCCCAGGGGCGGGCGCCGCCGCCGCGCCCCGGGTCCTTCTTCAGGAAGTCCTCGGTGTGCGAGAGCAGCAGCAGGAAGACGGTCAGCCCGGTCGCCTTGACCACCGCGTACGCACCGAGCGCCGGCGCGAAGCGGTCGACCAGGGCCCCGATCCGGCCCGGACCCGCGGCCGGGGCGTCCGGCCCGCCGGTCCCCTCCGGCTCCGCCGACCCGGACGGCGACGACGGCGGGGAGGCCGACGAGGGCACGCCCGCGCCCCCGCCCGACGACTCGGTGCTCGATGCCGTGCTCATCAGCTCTGGTACTCCCCGCCCCACTCGCGTCCGGCGCGCCGACCGACACCGCGACGCCGGGCGAGCCTACGACACCCCGCCCGCCGCGGGGGCGGGCAGCCCGCTCCGTGACCGGACGGGCGGGTCGTGGACGGACCGGCCGCGGGCGGCGGCGCACCTCCGGGCCCGGCCCGCCCCGGAGGCGACCGGTGCCGACGCACCGGGGCGACAACGCCGCGAGCCGCCACTCCGCACCCCAGGAGGGAAGCGCGGGAGCGGCGGCTCGCACCGGCCGGACCGAGGATCGGTCAGCCGTTGTTGACGCAGGTGTTGCCGAAGGACGGGTTCAGCAGACCGATGATGTCGATCGTGTTGCCGCACAGGTTGACCGGCACGTGGACCGGGACCTGGATCTGGTTGCCGGAGATGACACCGGGGGAACCGGCGGCAACACCCTCGGCGCCGGAGCTGGCCATCGCGGAACCCGCACCGGCGGCCACGATGCCGACAACAGCGGCGCCGACGGCGGCCGTCTTCTTGATGCTCATGAGGAGCCTCCTGACTGTTCGACAGAGATGCACGGGGAGTGCGACTTCTCCAACGAGACCCGGTCGACCCGGTTGCGAGGGCACCCCCACTGTCACCCGTCCGGAGGAACGGACCCCCGGCCGGGCATTCGGGTGACTGCCGCATCCGACCGTTTCCCCCGGCGCGCTGTCTCGTTCTCACAGTCGGAACACGCTCCACCCGCCCGCCACGACGAGGAGATCCGCCGCCGGTCCAAGCCCGTCCGGAATTCCTCCCGGTCGCGCGTCGATGCGAATTCTTCCCGGCCGTGCGGGAATCGTTCGCGACGCACGGTACCGCGGCGGCCGCTCATCGCCCGCGCCATGGGCGACACGCGCCATCTGGGCCGCTCGAGTGACAATCACGGCATTCCCAGAAGCCACCGGGCCAGGATTTCACCTCGCCCGGATCCCGACTATTCCACAGACGGTCGGGCAGAAATCGGAGGAAGAACCACATGCGTAACCTCAAGAAGGCCGCCGCCCTGTCCCTCGCCGCCGCCGGCCTGGTGGTCGGTGCGGCCGGTGGCGCGTTCGCCAGCTCCGGTGCCCAGGGTGTCGCCGCCGGCTCCCCGGGTGTGCTCTCCGGCAACCAGATCCAGATCCCGGTGCACATCCCGGTCAACGTCTGCGGCAACTCCATCGGGGTCATCAGCATCCTGAACCCGGCGTTCGGCAACACCTGCGTCAACCACGGCTGACCCGGCCGTCGCCGTTCCGGCGACCGTCGATCGGCCGTGCCCGGGCCGCACCCCGCACGTGCGGGGTGCGGCCCGCTCAACCCGCGTGTGATCTAGGAGATCAACCCCCATGCAGAACGTGAAGAAGGCCGCCGTCCTCTCCGCCGCCGCCGCCGGCCTGGTGCTCGGCGCCGCGGGCGGTGCCGCCGCCAGCTCCGGCGCGGAGGGCGTCGCCGCCGGCTCGCCCGGTGTCGCCTCCGGCAACCAGCTCCAGGTTCCGGTGCACATCCCGGTCAACCTGTGCGGCAACTCCATCAACGTGATCGGCCTGCTGAACCCGGCGTTCGGCAACACCTGCATCAACGCGGAGGCCGACCACCACCACGACATGGACGACTGCTGATCCCCATCGGCACGCGTTCCGCCCGCACTGCCCCCCGGCCCGCCGGCCGGGGGCGGTTCGGCGTACCCGGGCGCGGTCCGGCCGCCCGGGGCACCCCTCCCCCGAAGGTGATTGCGCATGGTTTCGAAGAAGAGCGGGGCCGGCCTCGCCGCCGCCCTGGGCGCCGCGGTGCTGCTCGGCGGCGCCGGCGCGGGCGCGGCGCACGCGGCCCCCGCCGAGGGCGGTGCGGCCCTGGCCAGGACCGACGTCAACCAGGCGCTCGGCGGTACCACCGCCGGGCTCGGTTACGCCGTGGCGCCGGTCAAGGACCTCCGCCTGGACCCGTGGGCCAACTCCTCGGCCGACGTGCTGAACAACGGCGCGACCGTGCAGCCGGAGAACTCCGGCCTGGCACCGGTCGGCACCGACCTGCTGACCGGGCCGCTCAGCGCGGGCGGCGGTCCGCGCGACCTGCCGCTGGTCGGCGGGGTGCTCAACACGCTGCCCGGCTGAGCCGCCGGCACCGCGCACACGGGAGCCCGGCACCCCGTCCTCCCGGACGGGGTGCCGGGCTCCCGGCCGTCCCGGGCTACAGCTGGGCCAGGCCCGCCAGACCGGTCTCCTGGACCACTCCGGTGGTGGTGGCCGTCGTGGTGGTGGCCAGGTTGTCCACCGAGTCGGTCACCGAGATCCGCTCGTCCTCGTTGCCCAGCGTGGCGCTGGCACCGGGCACCGCCTGCACCGCACCGGTCACCAGCCGCGGGTCGATCTCGTCCACCTTGAGCCGGCCGTCGGCGAGCTGGCCGCTGCCGTCCCGGGCCAGCGACAGCGGCTTGCCGAGACCGATCCCGGGGGTGTCGGCGTGCAGCGGCGCCGCCGGGGCGTCCAGCAGCAGCTCACCGAGGTCGGCCCCCTGGTCCAGCAGCGGCAGCGGCAGCTCGGCCTTGGCGGTCGGACCGACCCGGCCGGTGCCGAGCGGGGGCACGATGCGCTCCGGGATCAGCGCGTCCCCGGTGGTGTGGGCGGGCACCGGAGGCATCACCAGCGAGGTCGGGATGCCGCCCGAGATCCGGCTGTCCAGCGGCGCCAGCGGGATGTCCACCGGCACCTGCTGGGTGCCCAGCTGCTCCTCCAGCGCCCCCACCTGCTCGGGCCCGACCGGGGCGGCGGAGGCCGCCCCCTGGGAGGCGAGCATGCCCGCACCGACCGCCAGCAGCATCGCGCCGGCCCGCTTGGAGAACCTCATGCTTTTCACCGTTCTGCCTGTCCGTGGTGGAGATCTCTACAGGGAAGGCTGCGCGGGCGCAGCCGAAAGCAATGTGCTCAACGAGCCACCGGGATCCCGGATTGCGGGCGTTAACCGGTTCGGGCTAATAATCCGACAAGAAACACCCGGCCGTCGCGCCTCCCGGACTCTTTTCAGAAATCCCCGTAACCTTCCGTGCCGTCATTCTTTGATCTGAGCGTCAGTGACCGCAGACCGGGTCTGAGCGTTGTACGCGTTGTACGCACGGAAACCAAGAGCTTTTCAGAGAGGGATCTCCCCATGATCCAGAAGTCCTTCGCGGCCGCCGGCCTGGCCGCCGCCGCGCTGGCCGCCGCCGCGGCGCCGGCCTCGGCCATCGGCGACTCGGACGGCTCCGCCGGGTCGTTCCAGGGCAACGGCGGCACCAACTTCACCGGCACCGTCGGCGACCACAGCCCGAACTTCCACTTCCTGGACAACGCGAACGTCTGCCTGCCCGAGATCCACAACATCGCGGTCGGCGTGCTCGGCGTGGCCGTCCCGGTCGAGGTCCCGATCGCCAACAGCGGTGGCAAGCAGTACTGCACCCAGGGCCAGGGCACCCAGAGCAAGGGCGACTCCGGCGTCTCCCACCTGATCGGCTGACCTGCTCGTCCCAAGCTGCGTCACCCCTCCTGATCCATCCTTCGAATCGCTCCCCGATTCACCCCTGAGAGGAACACCGAAATGATCAAGAAGTCTCTCGCCGCCGCCGGCCTGGCCGCCGCCGCCATCGCGATGTCCGCCGGTTCGGCCTCCGCCATCGCCGACTCGGACGGCGCCGCCGTCTCCGCCCAGGGCAACGGCGGCACCAACCAGACCGGCACCCACGGCGACCACAGCCCGAACTTCCACACCCTGGACAACGCGAACATCTGCCTGCCGGAGGTCCACAACATCGCGGTCGCCGTCCTCGGCGTGGCCGTCCCGGTCGAGGTGCCGATCCTCAACAGCACCCCGAAGCAGATCTGCAACGTCGGCCAGAACACCCAGTCCTCGGGCGACGCGGGTGTCTCGCACCTGATCGGCTGATTCGGCCGCACGGCGCGACGGAGGGCCCGGGGACGTCTGGTCCCCGGGCCCTCCGGGCGTACCGGCCCGGACGTCCGGCCGGGCCGCACCGGCGGCGTCCGGCCGGGTGACAGGCCGTCGGCGCGGCGCGTGGGGCGCCGCGGCCGACGACAGCGTGCGGTCCCGTGTCAGGGCCGGTCCACGGCACCGGACCGGACCGCACGTCAGAGGCAGAGCGCCCGCACGGGGCGCTCCGGAAGAGAGGGCAGATCCATGAAGAGCAAGCTGGTCAAGGTCACTCTGACCGCCGTCGGCGCGCTGGCGCTGGCCGGCCTGGCCGCCCCGGCGGCGTCCGCGCACGTCGGTCTGGCCGGCGGCGCCGAGTTCGCCGCCTCGGCCCACCCGGTGTTCGCGGCCGGCGAGTGGGGCGGCATCGCCCACACCTCGCACATCCTCACCGGTGCGCACGGCTGGGGCGCCGCCACCTCCACCGACGCGGTCGGCGGCGAGGAGGGCTTCGCCCACATCGGCGGCTGGTAGCACGCACGGAGGCCGGGCCCCTGTCGAAGGGGCCCGGCCTCCGCCGTGTCCGGGGTCCGGTGCCGGTCCGGCTACTTCACCATCGCGGCGGCCTCGAGGGCCCAGTAGGTGAGGATCTGCTCGGCGCCGGCCCGGCGCAGCGAGGTCAGCGTCTCCAGGATCATCCGCTCCCGGTCGATCCAGCCGTTGGCGGCGGCCGCCTCGACCATCGCGTACTCGCCGGACACCTGGTAGGCGGAGACCGGCACCGGCGAGGCGTCGGCGACCTGGCGCAGGATGTCGAGGTAGGCCATGCCCGGCTTCACCATCACCAGGTCGGCGCCCTCGGCGACGTCCAGCTCCAGCTCCCGCAGCGCCTCCCGGGCGTTGGCCGGGTCCTGCTGGTAGCTCTTGCGGTCGCCCTTCAGCGAGGAGCCGACCGCCTCCCGGAACGGGCCGTAGAACGCCGAGGCGTACTTGGCGGTGTAGGCGAGGATGCCGACGTCCTGGTGCCCGGCCTCGTCCAGGGCCCGGCGGACCACGCCGATCTGGCCGTCCATCATCCCGGACGGGCCGACCAGGTGGACCCCGGCGTCCGCCTGCACCCGGGCCATCTCGGCGTAGCGCTCCAGGGTGGCGTCGTTGTCCACCGAGCCGTCCGCGGCCAGGACACCGCAGTGGCCGTGGTCGGTGTACTCGTCCAGGCAGAGGTCCGACATGACCACCAGGGCGTCGCCGACCTCGGCGACCACGTCCCGGATCGCCTGCTGGAGGATGCCGTCCGGGTTGGTGCCCTCGCTGCCGGTCGCGTCCTGCGTCTCGGGGACGCCGAACAGCATCACGCCGCCCAGGCCAACCGCGGCCGCCTCGGTGACGGTCTTGCGCAGGGTCTCCCGGGTGTGCTGGACCACGCCCGGCATCGACGAGACCGGGACCGGTTCGCGCACGCCCTCGCGGACGAACAGCGGCAGGATCAGCTCCGCCGGGTGCAGCCGGGTCTCCGCGACCAGCCGGCGCATCGCCGGGGTCGAGCGCAGCCGGCGCGGGCGGACGTACGGGAATTCAGCGGACACGGCTTCTCTCTCCGAACGGTGGTGCTGGTGCCGGGGGCGGCGGATGGTCCGCCCCCGGCCTCGATTCAGCGCGCGGCCTTGCGGCGCGAGCCGGGGCGGCGCTCACTGGGCCGGTAGACCGGCTCGCCGGCGGCGGTCGCGGTGTCCCGGCGCTTGGCCCCGAAGTCTGCCAGGGCCTGGGCCAGCGCCGCGGCCGACGGGGCCGGGGCCATCACGTCGACCCTCAGGCCGTGCTCCTCGGCGGTCTTCGCGGTGGCCGGGCCGATGCAGGCGATGACCGTCACGTTGTGCGGCTTGCCCGCGATGCCGACCAGGTTCCGCACGGTCGAGGACGAGGTGAACAGCACCGCGTCGAAACCGCCGCCCTTGATCGCCTCCCGGGTCTCGGCCGGCGGCGGCGAGGCGCGCACGGTCCGGTACGCCGTCACGTCGTCGACCTCCCAGCCCAGCTCGACCAGGCCGGCCACCAGGGTCTCGGTGGCGATGTCGGCGCGCGGCAGCAGCACCCGGTCGATCGGGTCGAACACCGGGTCGTAGGGCGGCCAGTCCTCCAGCAGCCCGGCCGCGGACTGCTCGCCGGACGGCACCAGGTCGGGCTTCACACCGAAGTCGACCAGCGCCTGCGCGGTGGTCTCGCCGACCGCCGCGACCTTGATCCCGGCGAACGCCCGGGCGTCCAGGCCGTACTCCTCGAACTTCTCGCGCACCGCGCGCACCGCGTTCACCGAGGTGAAGGCGATCCACTCGTACCGGCCGGTGACCAGGCCCTTGATCGCCCGCTCCATCTGCTGCGGGGTGCGCGGCGGCTCGACCGCGATGGTCGGCACCTCCTGCGGCACCGCGCCGTACGAGCGGAGCTGGTCGGACAGGCCGTGCGCCTGCTCCTTGGTGCGCGGTACCAGGACGTTCCAGCCGAACAGCGGCTTGGTCTCGAACCAGGAGTGCGAGGAGCGGTGGGCGACCTGCTCACCGACCACGGCTATCACCGGGGTGGCGGGGTCCACCGGGGCGGACACCGGCGCGGGCAGCACCCGGGCGGCCTTGAGGTCCGCCGCGATGGTGGCCAGGGTCGCGGTGAAGGTCCGCTGGCGGGTGGTGGTGCCGGAGAGCGTCGCGCTGAGCGCCGACTCCGGCTTGCGGCCGTTGGAGACCAGCGCGTTGGCGGTGGCGGGCAGCTGGCCCAGGGTGGTGCGCACGACCAGGGTGGTCTCCGGCGCGCCCAGGTCCACCGGGGAGCCGGCCAGCAGCGCGGCCGCCTCCACGAAGCGGACGTCCGTCCCGGCGGCGCCGCGCAGCGGCACCCCCGCGTAGGCCGGCACGCCGACCGACTGGGCGACGCCCGGGATCACCTCGAAGGCGATCCCGGCCCCGGCGCAGCCGAGCATCTCCTCGGCGGCGCAGCCGTCCAGGCCCGGGTCGCCGTCGACGGTCCGCACCACGTGCTTGCCGGAGCGCACGGCCTCGGCGACCAGGTGCGCCAGGTCGAAGTCCGGCCCCTCGGTGCCGGGGGCGTGCACCTGCACGCCCGCGGGACAGTGGCTGCGCACGGCGGCCGCGGTCAGCGGGTCGGCGACCAGGACGTCGGCCGAGGCCAGGACCTCGACCGCGCGCAGGGTCAGCAGACCCGGGTCGCCGGGACCCGCGCCCAGGAAGGTGCACCGGCCGGCGGCGGGCACCGTACCCCCGAACGGGCTGTCGGCCGGGAACGGGCTGTCGGTGGCGGCGGTGGGGCTCATCGGGCTCGCTCCCCCATCAGGGCGGCCGCGCCCGCGTCGAGCAGCCGGGCGGCCAGCGCGTGGCCGAGGGCCACCGCCTGCCGCTCGGCGGTCTCGTCGAGGACGATCGGACCGTGGGCGGACATCTTCAGCGGGGTGGCGCCGTCGACGGTGCCGACCACGCCCTCCAGCCGCAGTTCGGATCGGTGGCCCCAGCCGGCCAGCGCGGCGACCGGCGCGGAGCAGCCGGCCTCCAGGGCGGCGAGCAGGGCCCGCTCGGCGGCCACCGCGACCCGGGTGGGGGCGTGGTCGAGGGCCGCCAGCTCGGCGGCCAGACCGGTGTTCGCGGTGGTGCACTCGATGGCGAGCGCGCCCTGGCCGGGAGCCGGGAGCATCAGCTCGGGGTCGAGGCGCTCGGTGATCTCCGCGGACCGGCCGAGCCGGTTCAGACCCGCGGTGGCCAGCACCACGGCGTCCAGCTCGCCGGAGGCCACGAAGCCGATCCGGGTGTCCACGTTGCCGCGGATCGCGACGGTCTCCAGCCGGTCGCCGCGCTCGCGGGCCCAGGCGTTCAGCTGCGCCGTCCGGCGGGGCGAACCGGTGCCGATCCGGGCCGGGCGGCCGGCGCCGGCCAGCTTCTCCACCAGCTCGCCGAGCGTCAGGCCGTCGCGCGCCACCAGGGCGTCGCGGCTGTCCTCGCGCTCGGGGACGGCGGCCAGCAGCAGGCCCTCGGGGGCCGCGGTCGGCAGGTCCTTGAGCGAGTGCACGGCGAAGTCGATCCGGCCCTCGAGCAGCGCGTCGCGCAGCGCGGAGACGAACACACCGGTGCCGCCGATCCGGGCCAGCGCCTCGCGGGAGGTGTCGCCGTAGGTGGTGATCTCCACCAGCTCGACGGGGCGCCCGGTGCGGCGGGTCACCTCGCGGGCGACCATGCCCGACTGCGCCATGGCGAGCGCGCTGCGCCGGGTGCCGAGCCGCAGGGGTGCCGCGGTGGTGTCCGGTGCCTGGCCGGTGAGCGGTTGACCATTCATGGGGTGATCGTCCCGGTGGTACTCGTGGGATGGCTGACGGTTCATCCGGCGCCCCCGCCCGCAGGCTGCTGGGTGCCGATCGGAGTGCCCGAGACCGCGTGGACGGCGGCCGGGTCGAGGTCGAACAGTTCACGCAGTGCCTCCGCGTAGGAGGCGCCGCCGGGCTCGGCGGCCAGCTGCTTCACCCGCACGGTGGGGGCGTGCAGCAGCTTGTCGACGACCCGGCGGACGGTCTGGCCGATCTCGGCGCGCGAGCGCTCGTCCAGACCGGGCAGCCGGGAGTCCAGGCGGGCCAGCTCGGTGGCGACCACCCCGGAGGCCATCGCGCGCAGCGCCACCACGGTGGGGGCGATCCGCGCGGCCCGCTGGGCGGCGCCGAAGGCGGTGACCTCCTCGGCGACGATGCCGGTGACGGCGTCGACGTCCCCGGCGCCGGGGGTGGCGGCGTGGGCGTGCGAGAGGCTCTCCAGGTCGACCAGGAGCGCGCCGGACAGCTCGTGCACGGCGTGGTCGACGTCGCGCGGCATGGCGAGGTCGAGGAAGGCGAGCGGGGTGGCGGCGGCACGCGCGGCGACGGCGGCGGCGACGTCGTCCGCCCCGATCACGGTGCCGGCCGCGCCGGTGCAGGAGATCACCAGGTCGACGTCGGCCAGCGCCTCGGGCACCTTGGCCAGGTCCAGGGTGCGGGCGACGTCCCCGCCGAGGATCTCGACCAGCCGCTCGGCGCGCTCCGGCGTCCGGTTGGCGATCAGCACGTCCGTCACGCCCGAGCGGACCAGGGTGGCGGCGGCCAGCGAGCTCATCGAGCCCGCGCCGACGACCAGCGCCCGCTTGCCCGCGATCGCGCCCGAGCCGGCCGCGACCTGCTCCAGGCCGAAGGTCACCAGGGACTGGCCGGCCTTGTCGATGCCGGTCTCGCTGTGCGCCCGCTTGCCGACCCGCAGGGCCTGCTGGAAGAGCTCGTTGAGGCCGCGCGCGGCGGTGTGCTCCTCCTGCGCCCTGGCCAGGGCGTCGCGCAGCTGGCCGAGGATCTGGCCCTCCCCGACCACCATCGAGTCCAGGCCGCAGGCCACCGAGAAGAGGTGGTGGACCGCGCGGTCCTCGTAGTGGACGTAGAGGTGGGAGGTCAGCTCCTCCAGGTCGACCCCGCTGTGGTGGGCGAGCAGCAGCGACAGCTCGGCGACGCCGGCGTGGAACTTGTCCACGTCCGCGTACAGCTCGATCCGGTTGCAGGTGTTGACCAGCGCCGCCTCGGCGACGGTCGCGGACGCGGCCGCGTCGTGCAGCAGCCGGGTCGGCACCTCACCGGTCAGCGCGGCCCGCTCAAGCACGCCGACCGGGGCCGTGCGATGGCTCAGCCCTACGACGAGAAGACTCACGCCCGCCCCCTGGTCCCACGATTCTCGGTCCCGCTCATGCCGGCATCACCGCGGACAGCTCGCCCTCGCCGGGCTTGCCGGGCTTGCCCTGCGCCGTCGGCTCCGCGTCCTTGGCCGGCTCGGCGGCGGTGCGGGGCTTGGTGGTGCCGCCGGCCGCGCGGCGCAGCTTGGCCGCGGCGGCGCGGACCGGGCCGGGCGCGCGGTCGAGCACGGACTCCGTGCGGTCCGGCTCGTCGCCGGCCTTGCGCTGCTCGTGGAAGGCGAGGATCTGCAGCTCGATGGAGAGGTCCACCTTGCGCACGTCGACGCCGTCCGGGACGGTCAGCACGGTCGGGGCGAAGTTCAGGATGCTGGTGACACCGGCCTCGACCAGCCGGTCGCAGACTTGCTGGGCGGCGCCGGGCGGGGTGGTGATGACACCGATCGAGACGTGCTGGCTCTCCACGATGGACTCCAGTTCGTCCATGTGGCGCACCGGCAGGCCGGCCGCGCTGCTGCCGACCACGGTCGGGTCGGCGTCCAGCAGGGCCGCCACCCGGAAACCGCGGGAGGCGAAGCCGCCGTAGTTGGCGAGCGCGTGGCCGAGGTTCCCGATGCCGACGATGACGACCGGCCAGTCCTGGGTCAGGCCCAGCTCGCGGGAGATCTGGTAGACGAGGTACTCGACGTCGTAGCCGACCCCGCGGGTGCCGTACGAGCCCAGGTAGGAGAAGTCCTTGCGCAGCTTGGCGGAGTTCACCCCGGCCGCGGCCGCAAGCTCCTCGGAGGAGACCGTCGGCACCGAGCGCTCGGAGAGCGCGGTGAGCGCGCGCAGGTACAGCGGAAGCCGGGCGACCGTCGCCTCCGGGATGCCCCGGGCGCGCGAAGGTCGACGCGCGGCGCCCTGGTCGGGCGTCTGCGAACTGCTCTGTGGTGATCGGCCGATTGCCACGGTGCTCCTGTGGGTGAAGCTGGGCTTTGGCAGCCAGGCTATGCGTTTGTGAACGTGTGCACAAAGATGGTGTCCGATTTGTCCCCGCACAGTGATGCGCATCACGCCGTGGACCCCATAGCACCGGTGGCTTTCCGGGCCGCCGCCGGGGGCGGTGCAAGGGGTGGCCGAGGGCCGTACAGCTGGCCGTTCGACAGCTCCGGCGGAGCCGGACGGGAGGACCCCCGCAGGACCAGCGGCACCGGTTCCCCGGACGGGCGGGACCGGGCCCGCCCCAGCCTCGGCCACGGCACCGCGGCCGCCTCCCGCAGCGGCAGCGCCCAGTCGTCCGGCGGGCAGGACGGCGTGTCCAGGCAGTGGCGGAGCAGACCGGCGGTGGCCCGGGCGTCACCGAGCGCGGTGTGCGCGGCGAAGCCGCCGAGGCCGGCCGCCGCCACGCAGGCCGCCAGGCCGAAGCCGCCGGCCTCCGGCAGGCGGTCCCGGGCCAGCCGCATCGTGCACAGCGAGGGCACCGGCGGCAGCGGGACCCCGATCCGGGCGAACTCGCGATCGAGGAACGCGTGGTCGCAGGTGACGTGATGGCCGACCAGCACCCGGCCGGCCAGCAGCTCCAGCAGCAGCGGCGCGATCTCGCGGAAGCGCGGGGCGCCCTCGACGTCCTCCTGCGCTATCCGGTGCACATGGGTCGGACCGACCGGGCCGAGCGGGTCCAGCAGGGTGCAGAACTCGCCCTCGGGGCGGAGCCGCTCGTCCAGCAGCACCACCGCGATCTCGACCACCCGGTGCCGCCAGGGGCTGCGGCCGGTCGCCTCCACGTCCACCACGGCGAAGCCCCCGCGCGCGGCCGAAGGCTCGGCGGGCGCGTCTAAGGGCGGACCGGGAAGCATGGCGGCACTCCTCGCGTGCTCAGCCCCCCATGGGCGCAGACGAGTTCGATCGTAAGCCGACCGACGGCCGCCGCCCCAAGCCGGGAACGCGGAATCTTCACAACGATTCGGCGAACCGCCCCCGCCGTTCGGCGGGGGCGCGGGAGGCTCCCGGCGGAGCGGGCGGGAACCTCCCCGCCGGGGCCGCCGGGTCCCGGGTCAGGCGCCGAGCGCGGTGCGCAGGCGCTTCTCGTCCACCCGCCAGAAGTCGTGCTGGCGCCCGTCGACCAGGGTGACCGGGATCTGCTCCCAGTAGAGGTGGTGGAGCTCCGGGTCCTGGGTGATGTCCTTCTCCTCGAAGGCCGCGCCCAGCTCGGCCGTCACCCGGACGATCACCTCCCGGGCGTCGTCGCACAGGTGGCAGCCGGGCTTCGCCACCAGGGTCACGGTCCGGTCGGCCGGCCCCGGGCCCCGGTTCTTGTCACGTCGCAGCAGTGGACTCACCCCGCCATTGTGCGCCGCCCCGGCGGACGGACCGGACCCGGCCGCCCCTTCCGCCGTTCACCCGTCGGGCACGTCGCCGTCACGGCCGCCGCACAGGTGGCTGGCTATGCTCGGTGGCATGGCCGTGCTCCGAAGGCTCACCCAGTCAAGGCGCCCCACCGGCTCGCGGACCGCACTGGCGGGCGAGGCCGCGGCGGAGGCGGCGGAGGCCGCCCTGCGGGCGGCCCCGGCACCGGCCGGACCGGCTCCGGCGGAGCCCGCCGGAGGCACCGGACCGGCGGCCGACGCCCGGCCGGCCGACGCCGGGGCGGAGCCCGCCGGGGACACCGAGCCCGCCCGGCGCGGCAAGGCGCCCAGGCCCCCCGCCGAGAACCACACCCCCGAGCCGGACGACCCGCGCGCCGCCGCCTTCTTCGACTGCGACAACACCATCCTGCGCGGGGCGGCGATCTTCTACCTCGGGGTCGGCCTCTACCGCCGGGGCTTCCTCACCCGCCGCGACATCGCCCGCTTCGCCTGGCAGCAGGCCTGGTTCCGGCTGTACGGCGCCGAGGACCCGGACCACATGGCCGACGCCCAGCACACCGCCCTGGGCCTGGTCGCCGGCAAGCGCACCGCCGAGCTGGAGGCGCTCTGCGAGGAGGTCTTCGAGGACGTCATCGCCGACAAGGTGTGGCCCGGCACCCGCGCACTGGTCCAGATGCACCTGGACGCCGGCCAGCGGGTCTGGCTGGTCACCGCCGCGCCGGTGGAGGTCGCCCGGATCATCGCGGCCCGGCTCGGCATGACGGGGGCGCTCGGCACCGTCGCCGAGGCGCGCGACGGCGCGTACACCGGCAGACTGGTCGGCGAGCTGCTGCACGGGCCGGCCAAGGCCGCCGCGGTGCGGTCGCTGGCCCGGCGGGAACGGCTCGACCTCGACCGCTGCGCCGCGTACAGCGACTCGGCCAACGACATCCCGATGCTGTCGCTGGTGGGCCACCCCTACGTGGTGAACCCGGACGGCGCGCTGCGGCGGCACGCCCGGGCGCAGGGCTGGCGGGTCCGGGACTTCCGGACCGGGCGGAAGGCCGCCCGGGTCGGGCTGCCGGCCGCCGCCGCGCTGGGCGTGGCCGCGGGCGCCGTCGCGGCGTGGGCGGCGCTGCACCGCCGGCACCGCGCCTGAGCGGCTCGGCCGGGCGGAGCGACCGGGGCACCGGACGGCGGACCGCGACGGACCGCGGCGGGTCGGAGCGGACCGCCGGGCGGAGCGGGCCGCGGGGACGGGCGTCCGGGCCCCGCGCGGGGTCGGTCCGGTCAATTCGCGCGCTGACGATGCCGCCCGTACGGGCGAACTCCCGCGCGTCGCGGGCCCGTCCGGCCGCGCCGATCGAACTCGCCAGCCAGTGACCGGATCTGATCGTTCGCCAGCTCGACAAAGTCGGGGGTTATCGGGCCCCAGAACCGGGAAACCGCCCGCCGGACCACCGAATTGGTCACCAGGCGCACTCGTTCTGTCACGTTGAGCCAGGCGATCGCCGACATGTTCGGTCACTGTCGGCCGGATATTCGTCCAATGCGGATCCCAAACGACCACTTCGACCACACGGTGTAGCTGTCATTGCACAAAGCGTTATTCTCTCCTGGATGCACGTCACCCAACCGCCCCAGCGCGACCCGGGGGGCGCGGACGTGCTCTCCGCGCAGGCGGAGGTGATCCGTCCACAGTTCTGCCTCTGGGAGTCCCGTGTACCCACCCGTCCGGAACGACGCGCCTGCACCCTCCCGCCCGTCGTCCGCGCCCCTGCGCTCCCGCACCAGCCTCCGCGGCCGCCCGGTCCCGCCCCGGCAGATCTCCACCGGCCTGGACCTGCTGCGCACCCTGCTCCGCAGCCAGCTCGCCGCCACCCCCCAACTGGTGCCCGCCGGAGCCGTGTTCGGCCCGGTCCAGGACCGCCCCGGCACCCCCCTGCTGCGCACCACCGCGGCCGGCTCGGCCGGGGCCGGCACCCGGGGCCGGACCGGCAGCGCCGGCGGCCGCAGCCGCTCCCGCACCACCACCGGCCCCGGTTACGAGACCGAGCACAACCCGATCATGGAGCTGGTCGAGCGCGCCCAGGCCGGCGAGAGCGAGGCCTTCGGCCGGCTCTACGACCACTACGCGGACACCGTCTACCGCTACATCTACTACCGGGTCGGCAGCCGGGCCACCGCCGAGGACCTCACCAGCGAGACGTTCCTGCGCGCGCTGCGCCGGATCGGCACCTTCACCTGGCAGGGGCGGGACTTCGGCGCCTGGCTGGTGACCATCGCCCGCAACCTGGTCGCCGACCACTTCAAGTCCAGCCGGTTCCGGCTGGAGGTCACCACGGGCGAGATGCTCGACTCCAACGAGTGCGAGCGGAGCCCCGAGGACTCGGTGCTGGAGTCGCTCTCCAACGCGGCGCTGCTGGAGGCGGTCCGCCGGCTGAACCCGCAGCAGCAGGAGTGCGTCACGCTGCGCTTCCTGCAGGGGCTGTCGGTCGCCGAGACCGCCCGGATCATGGGCAAGAACGAGGGTGCCATCAAGACCCTCCAGTACCGCGCCGTGCGCACCCTGGCCCGTCTGCTCCCGCCCGACGCGCGGTGAGCCGCCGACGGTCCGGGGAGGCCCCCGGGGACGCGACGGGAGAGATAGTGCGCGGGCCGTCACCCTCGGGGACGGCCCGACACATCCGGGTGAACGGTCGGTCCGATGATCAGTCGTGCGTAACCGACCGCCCGCGCCGCTCGTTGGCCAGCTTGCAAGCCTCCACCAGGCGCGCGGTCAAGTCGATTTGCGACCTCTCACCCGATGGAGTGGCTTTGGCTTGCCGGGGCAACCGTCCGGCAGGCCGGGGTGTCGACAACGACGAAGGGAGGTGTGGCCCGTGACGGCAAACGTGCTGGAGCACCGG
The DNA here is from genome assembly GCF_900105395.1 of Streptomyces sp. TLI_053. Taxonomy (NCBI): domain Bacteria; kingdom Bacillati; phylum Actinomycetota; class Actinomycetes; order Kitasatosporales; family Streptomycetaceae; genus Streptomyces; species Streptomyces sp. TLI_053. The sequence continues at coordinate 5,488,970 of NZ_LT629775.1, read as the reverse complement.
CGGGCGAAGGCCTTCGCCGAGGCGCTGGAGGCCCACCAGGCGGAGCAACGCGCTGCCGACGGCAACGGAACGGCCAACACCGCTATCGGCAACGCCGGTTCGGTCGCGATGGCCGAACTCATCGACACGGTCGGCGCGCTCGGTGCGCTGCCCGCCCCGGAGCTCGACCATGAGGTCCGGACCGTCCAACGCGCCCAGCTGATGGCCGCGTTCGAGCAGGCCTTCGCGGGCGGGCCGGGCGTCACCGTGCCGCGCCAGCGCCGCCACCGGGCCGTCCGCACGGCGCCGCGCGGACGCTGGAGCCGCCGGTTCGCGATCGGCGGGCTCGTGGCCGGCCTCGCCGTCGGCAGCTTCGCCGGGGCCGCGGCCGCCAGCGGCAACGCCCTCCCCGGCGACCCGCTGTACGGCATGAAGCGCGGGCTGGAGGGGCTGCGGCTCAACCTCGCGGACACCGACAGCGAGCGCGGCGAGCTGCTGCTCGACAACGCGGCCACCCGGCTCGGCGAGGCCCGCTCGCTGGTCGGCCGGTCCGGCACCGGCGGCTCGCTCAGCCCGGGCACCGTCGAGCAGGTCCGCAAGGCCCTCGACGACATGCACAACGACGCGCTCAAGGGCCGCGACCTGCTGCGCGCCGTCTACCGCAACAACGGCTCGCTCGACCCGATGCGCGCCCTGGCCGGCTTCGCCCACGACGAGGACGGCACCTGGGCGGAGGTCCAGTCCCGGCTCCCGGACCAGCTCGTGCCGCAGGCCCACCTGGTGGACCAGCTCTTCGACGACATAAGCCAGGACGTCGCGCCCCTGCGTCTGGTCCAGCCGCCCGCCAGGGGCGGGATGCCGGACGACGGCGGGGCGGGCGACGGCACCCGCGGGACGGGTGTGCAGGGCGGACCCTCCGCCGGCACCGCGCCCAACGGCAACCCGGCGGTCGGCGGGGTACCCGCCCAGGGCGGCGGCACCGGCGGGCCGGCCGGCACCTCGGTCGGCGGTCGGCCCGGCAGCACCCCGCAGGTCCCGCCGCAGGGCGGCGCGCCCGCACCGGCGGCGCCCGCGGCGCCCGGCGCACCGGCCGCGCCGGTGCCCAGCGGTGAGAGCAACGTCGTACCGGCCCCGGTCGGCGGCCTGGTCGACAACCTCACCAACGGGCTCACCGGGGCCAAGCCCTCGCCCAGCGCGGACGCCCCGGCTCCGGCCCCGGCGCCGGACCGGTCCCCGGCACAGCCGTCCGAGTCGCCCAGCGCGAGCAACGGCGCCGCCCAGCAGCAGGGCGTCGAGGTGCCCCCGCTGATCCCGGGCCTGCTGCCCGGTCTGCGGATCCTCGGCGGCTGACCCGGCCCGGAACGGCGGTGGGGCCCGGCGGACGTGCTGTCCGCCGGGCCCCACCGCCGTTCCGCCGGCTCCGGCGGGCGCCCGGTCCGGCGAGCCCGGTCCGGAGCGCCCGGCTCAGAAGAAGACCGAGCGCCGCCGCACCAGGAGCTGGTACAGCGTGTGCTGGATGGTCTCCCGGACCTCGTCGGCCAGGTCGAAGACCAGCATCGGGTCGTCCGCCGCCTCCGCCGGGTGCCCGTCGGTCGCGATCGGCTCGCCGAACTCGATGATCCACTTGGTCGGCAGCGGCACCGCCCCGAGCGGGCCCAGCCACGGGAAGGTCGGCGTGATCGGCACGTACGGCAGGCCCAGCAGCCTGGCCAGGGTCCGGAAGTCGCCGATCATCGGGTAGGTCTCCTCGGCGCCGACGATCGAGCACGGCACGATCGGCACCCGGGCCCGCAGCGCCGAGGAGACGAAACCGCCCCGGCCGAAGCGCTGGAGCTTGTACCGCTCGGAGAACGGCTTGCCGACCCCCTTGAAGCCCTCCGGCCAGACCCCGACCAGTTCGCCGCGCTCCAGCAGCGCCTGGGCGTCCTCGTTGCAGGCCAGGGTGTGCCCGGCCTTGCGGGCCAGCTCGTTGATCCCCGGCAGGACGAACACCAGGTCGGCGGCGAGCATCCGCAGGTGCCGGTGGTGCGGGTGGTGGTCGTGTATCACCACCTGGGTCATCAGCGCGTCCAGCGGGATCGTCCCGGAGTGGTTGGCGACGATCAGCGCGCCGCCCTCGGCCGGGATGTTCTCGATCCCGCGCACCTCGATCCGGAAGTACTTCTCCGCCAGCGGCCGCAGCAGCCCGAGCAGTACCTCCTCGGTGAGCTCCCGGTCGAAGCCGAACTCGTCCACCTCGTAGTCACCGGTGATCCGGCGGCGCAGGAAGGCGAGGCCGTCGGCGGCCCGGTCCTCCCAGCCCTTGCCGAACGCACGGGTCGCGGCGGCGCCGAGCCGTCCGGCCAGCGCACCGCCGACGGCGCCGGCCACCCGGTCGGCCAGGCCGGAACCGTCGGCCGGCGACTCGCTCCAGCTGGGGGCGGACTCGATCGGGATGACCTTCGCCTCGCCCGGCGCGTTCTCGGCGGCGGCACTCATGCGGGTTCAGCTCCTCGGTCGGTGCGGTCGGGCGGGGGCGCCCGGGGCGGTGGTGGCCGGGCCGGTGGTGCGGCCGGCCTCCGGGCCGAGCAGCGCGGCCAGTCCGTCGGTGACGGCGGTCAGCCGCCGGGGCGGCAGCAGGCCGGGCGACTGCGCGGCCGCGAAGTCCGCGAAGGCCTCCGGAGTGCTGAACACCGGGCGGTAGCCGAAGGCCTCGCGCAGCCGGGCGGTGTCCACCACCCGGCCGTGGGTCAGCAGCCGCAGGTGCTCGGGCGAGACGTCGACCAGCCGGGTCTGCCGGGCCAGTCCGGCGATCCAGCTGACCGCCGGCAGCAGCAGCGGCAGGGTCGGCCGGCCCAGTCGGCGGGCGCACTGGGAGAGCAGCAGCACCCCCTCCCCGGCGACGTTGACGGTGCCGGTGTTCACGGTGCCCGGCTCGGCCGGGAAGGAGGCCCGGGAGAGCACCTCGACCACGTCGTCCTCGTGCGCGAACTGCAGCCGGGGGTCGTAGCCGAGCACGGTCGGCAGGACCGGCAGCGCGAAGTAGTCGGTCAGCGGGGTGTCGGCGCCGGGGCCGACGATGTTGGCGAACCGCAGCACCGTGACCGCGACGTCCGGACGGCGCCGGGCGAAGCCCCGGACGTAGCCCTCCACCTCGACCGCGTCCTTGGCGAAGCCGCCGCCCGGCAGGGTCTTCGGCTGGGTCCGCTCGCTGAAGACGGCCGGGTCGCGCGGCGCCGAGCCGTAGACGCCGGTGGTCGACTTCACCACCAGCCGGCGCACCCCCGGCGCCTTCTGACAGGCGCCGAGCAGCTGCATGGTGCCGATCACATTGGACTCCTTCACCGCGGAGCGGTTGGTGGAGCCCAGTCCGGTGGCGCTGACCGCGAGGTGCACCACGGTGTCGACGCCGTGCTCGGCGATCACCCGCGCCACGGCGGGGCGGCGCAGGTCCAGCTGGTGGAAGCGGTACGGCGCGGCGGGCCCGTCCGGCTCGGCGAGCGCGCGCAGCGCCGGGCCCGGCGGCTGCACGTCCACGCCGACCACCAGGTCCACCCCCGGCCGGCGGCGCAGCTCGGCGGCGAAGCGGGCGCCCAGGTGCCGGCCGACGCCGGTGACGAGCACGACCGTTCCCACAGCGCTGCACCCCATTCCTCGGCCCGGGAGACCTGCGTGCACCGTACCGCGCCGCCGCGGCGGGCCGGGAAACGACCGGGCCGGTGACACCCGGACCGGGGGAAGGAGCGGAGGAAGGAGCGGGCCGGGCGCGGAGACCGGGCCCGGAAAACGGCACCGCCCGCCCCGGCCGGAGGGCCAGGACGGGCGGTGCCAAGCGCTGGGCGCGCGAGCGCGGCCGGGGGCGCTTACTTCTTGTTGCGACGCTGAACGCGCGTGCGCTTGAGAAGCTTGCGGTGCTTCTTCTTGGCCATACGCTTGCGACGCTTCTTGATGACAGAGCCCACGGAACAACCCTCGCTCACTGAGACTCTCGCCCGTGAGAGACGGAGTCCATACGACTGACGTGAGGGCCCAGCCTACCGTCCACTCGCCCAGGGTCGTAATCGCACCCCGGGAGCAGGCGAACCGCAGGCGAATCCGGAGCGAACGGAGACGGGGCCCACCGGTGGTGGACCCCGCCCGGACCGGCCTTGCCTACGCGCTCTCGAGCCGCACGTAGGACTCCTTGAGGTACTCGTGCACTGCCTGCTGGGGCACCCGGAACGAGCGGCCGACCCGGATGGCGGGCAGCTCGCCGCTGTGCACCAACCGGTAGACCGTCATCTTGGAGACCCGCATGACCGCGGCCACCTCGGCCACGGTCAGGAAGACGACGTCCTGCAAGGGGCGTTCGCCGGAACTCATGACCATCACCCGACCCTTACCCGTGTGCAAGGCACCGGCTTCCCCTCCGGTGACTCCACCGGCACACGTGTATCCCCAGAGTAGTTATGGGTGGTACCAGTGGGAAGAGGGAGAAGCCCAGTCCTCGTACGGTGAGGGATAAGCCGGTTGCAGTACGTAGTCGATCGGCGATCTGTACCGGTCGGCCTGCGCACGGAACGCGACCGGACACCAGGTCCTCACAAACGGACGGCGGCCTTCGGCATCCGGTCAGGGCAGCAGGCCGTGGTGCGGCAGGACGGCCCGGCGGGCGGCCAGGATCGCCTGGTCGAGGCGGTCGGCCGGATCGTATCCCGCGTCGAAGTCGCGCCAGACCGGACGGGCGCCGTCGGTCATCCGCAGCGGCGCGGGGCCCCGGGTCCGCCGGTAGACCTCGGCGCGCCAGGACTCCGGGGTCTCGGTGGCCGGGTCGACCGGCCGGCCCGCGGCGGTGGCCACCAGGTGGGTCCAGGCCCTCGGGACGACGTCGACGACCGCGTAGCCGCCCCCGCCGAGCGCGATCCACCGGCCGTCGGCGTGCTCGTGCGCCAGCCCGTGCAGTTCCTCGGCGATGGCCCGCTGGGCGTCCACCGTGACGGCGAGGTGGGCGAGCGGGTCCTCCAGGTGGGTGTCGGCACCGTGCTGGGTGACCAGGACCTGCGGGCGGAAGGCGGCGAGCAGCTCGGGCACCAGGGCGTGGAAGGCGCGCAGCCAGCCGGCGTCCCCGGTGCCGGCCGGCAGCGGGAGATTGGCGGCGGAGCCCTCGGCACCCGGGCCGCCGGTCTCGGTGCTCCAGCCGGTCTGCGGGAAGAGCGTGGCCGGGTGCTCGTGCAGCGAGACGGTGAGCACCCGGGGGTCGTCCCAGAACGCCTGCTGGACGCCGTCGCCGTGGTGGACGTCCACGTCGACGTAGGCGATCCGCTCGGCGCCGAGTTCGAGCAGCCGGGCGATGGCGAGCGCCGGGTCGTTGTAGACGCAGAAGCCGGAGGCGCGGTCGGGCATCGCGTGGTGCAGCCCGCCGGCGAAGTTGACGGCGTGCGGGGTCTCGCCGCGCCAGACGGCCTCGGCGGCGGCGACCGACTGGCCGGCGATCAGCGCGGAGGCGGAGTGGACGGCGGGGAAGGACCAGTTGTCGTCGGTGCCGAGGCCGTGCCGCGGATCCTGCCGGTCGGGGTGGGCGGCGGCGCGCTTGACCGCCTCGACGTACTCCGCGGTGTGCACCAGGCGGAGGGTGGAGTCGCCCGCGGCCGGCGCGGAGCGGACGGTGACGCCCGGTCCGCCGGCCAGGCCGAGGTCCTCGACCAGGCGCATGGTGAGCGACAGCCGGGTGGGGTCCATGGGGTGGCCCGGGCCGAAGTCGTAGGCGGTGACCGCCTCGTCCCAGAAGAGGTGCAGGCCGCAGGAGGGGTCGCGCTCGGCGTCGGGCATGGCCTCCACCGTAGTGGGTGGCGGCCGTGCGGCCCGGCAACGGGTCCTTGAACGCCCGCGGTACGGGAGTCAGACCCGGGCGCCCGCTCCCGGGGCGGGCGCGGCGGCGGGCGCGGCCGCGCCGACGGCGGCGCGGGTCGCGGCCGGGCCGGTGGCCCGGGCGGACCGGCGGCCGGCCAGCCGGCAGCCGAGGCAGTCGGGGTGGCCGTGTCGGCCGGCCGGGTCGGGGGTGCGCCAGTGCCGGAGCTCCGGCGGCCGCGGCCCGGTGGCCTTGCCCCGGCCGGCCAGGTGGAGCGCCCAGGCGGCGAGGGCCCCCAGCAGGATCAGCGCCGCGCCCGCCCAGAGTCCCAGCCCGGAGCCCGCGACGAAGGCGGCGCCCGCGACGGCGAAGCCCAGGGTGACGACGGCGGTGCCGGTCCAGCCGGCGACGGTGTGGCCCATGTCGTGATCGGCGTGTGCGCCCATGTGTCCTCGTTTGGTGTGATGGACGGGTCCGCCCGGGCTCCCGCCCGCGAACGGACTGATGTCTTATCTCACGAGGTAAGTAACTTAGATGCTAAGGAGATTTCCCGTGGAGGGCAAGCCGCGCCCCGAGGCGTCGCCCGAGCAGGCGCTCTACGCGATGGACCGGATGATCGCGCTCGCGCAGTTCGGCCAGCAGGACATCGCGGCGCGGCTCGGCCTGAACGTCACCGACCTGACCTGCATCGGCTTCCTGATCGAGGCGGCGACGGCCGGCGAGGCCCTCGCCGCGGGCGACCTCGCCGAGCGCGCGCAGCTGACCACCGGTGCGGTCACCGGCGTGATCAACCGGCTGGAGAAGGCCGGGTACGCCCGGCGCGAGGCCGATCCGGGCGACCGGCGCCGGGTGCGGGTGGTGCTGGAGGCGGCCGCGCAGGACCGGATCATGGAGGTCTACGGACCGTTCTACGGACGGATCAACGGCCTCTTCGCCGACTACACCCCGGCCGAGATCGCCGTGCTCACCGACTGGTTCAGCCGCGCGAAGGCGATCCTGGACGAGTCACTGACGGAGATCAGGGAGGCGACGCCCTGAGTCCGGCCCCCGCTCCCCCCGGCGGCGCGCCCTACGGCGTGCCCCGGACGGCGTCCCGAACGGCCGGACCGGCGGCCGGACCGGCGGACGGACCGGCGGGCGCCGGGGACGACGCCGCCGGGGCGAAGCGGTCCGCCAGCGGCAGCACCGCCAGCACCAGCAGCATCGGCGCCAGCAGTGCCCAGCGGTACGAACTCGCGTCCGCGAGTGCCCCCACCAGCGGCGAACCCACCAGGAACCCGACGTAGTTGAACAGATTGAGCCGGGCCACCGCGGCATCCGACTCGGCCGGGAACAGCCGCCCGCCGGCCGCGAACACCTGCGGGATGATCGCGCAGATCCCCAGCCCCAGCACGGTGAACCCGGCGATCCCGGCCCAGGCGGCGGGCGCGGCGGCGGCCAGCGCGAAGCCGAGCGCGGACAGCGCGGCTCCGGACCGCACCACCGGGACGGCACCCCAGCGCTGCACCGCGCGGTCGCCGAGCGCCCGGCCCAGCAGCATCGCGACCATGTAGCCGAGGTACGAGAGCTTGGCGACGTCCTCGGGGCTGCCCAGACCGTCGGTCAGGTACTTGACGCTGTAGTTGGAGACCGAGGCGTCGGCGATGTAGGCGAAGGCCATCACCAGGCAGAGCGGCAGCAGCGGCCGCCAGGGGATCGACCGGGCCGCGGCCGCGGCGGCCTCCCGCACCGCGTCGCCGAGTTCGGCCGGTCCGGCGAACCGGCGCCCGGCCAGCAGCGCGAGCGGGGCGACCACCCCGGCCGCCGCCCCGAACAGCACCGGCAGGCCGAGCCCGAAGTGCGCGCCGAGACCCGCGACGGCCGCGCCGACGATGCCGCCGAGGCTGAACGCGGCATGGAAGCCCAGCATCACCGAGCGCCCGTAGCGGTGCTGGAGCCCGACCCCGAGCATGTTCATACTCGCGTCCAACGCGCCGACCAGCAGACCGAACGCACCCAGGGCCAGGGCCAGTTGCCAGAGCTCCTCGCCCAGACCGGCGGCGGCCAGGGTGGCGCAGACCGCCGGCTGGACCACCCGCAGCACGGCCCGCGCGCTGGTCCGGCGCACCAGCCGCTCGGAGGCGATCGACCCCACCCCGGCCAGTACCGGCACCGCGGCCAGGAACAGCGGCAGCAGCGAGTCGCTCAGCCCGTAGCGGTCCTGGATCTCCGGGATGCAGGTGACCAGCAGGGCGAAGGTGACGCCCTGGAGGAGGAAGCTCGCGGCCAGTGCGGCCCGGCCGGCCCGGAGCCGCGGCGTGACCGGGACGCTCCCGCCCCCGCGCTCCCGTCCCCCGCGTCGCTCCCGGAACGGTAGGCACTCTCGGTAGGCACATCCACCTCACTACTGGCCGGTACGGCGGTCGGTGGCGAGAGCGTAGGCGCTGACGGGCGTTCGCGGGAGGGGGTGTGCGCGCGGGACGGCCGATCGGCGGCCCCGGACCCACCTGCGGCGTCGCCGCCGGCGCCGTCCCACAGCCGTCCCACAGCCGTCCCGGGACGGGGTGGGGACGGCTCGGGACGTTCCGGACCTTGGTCGTCGGCCCCCGGACGAGCAGAGTCGTCGCCAGTCCGGCACCGCGCCGGACGCACCGACCGTGTGCCGGCCCCGGCACGCGTTCACAGGGAGGGAACCCCATGCGCAGGATCATCACCGGCCTGGCCGTCGCCGGCCTCGTGTTCGCCGGCGGCGTCTCCACCGCCACCACCGCCTCCGCCGCGAGCAGCGGCCAGCCCTGCTCCGAGTGGAGCACCGCCGAGCCGCTGCTGAAGGCCGGTGCCACCGGTGACGCGGTGCGCGAGCTGCAGTGCGAGCTCAACCGCTCCATCCACCCGGACCGCGGCTACAAGCTGATCGCCGACGGCGTGTTCGGCCAGGCCACCCGCAACGCCGTCCTGTACTTCCAGAACTGTGTGCACATCCAGCAGGACGGCGAGGTCGGTCCGCAGACCTGGTCGAAGCTGGACTACTGGAACGTCCAGCCGAACTACGCCTGCTGATCGCTCACCATGAGAACGGGGTGGGGCACCGGCGCCGGTGCCCCACCCCCGGGCGGTCCCGGAGCGCTACCGGTCGAGCAGCGCGGCGGCCTCGGCGAGGTCCCCGATCAGACCGGTGGCGCCCGCCGCCGTCAGCCTCGCCGGGTCGGTGAGGGCGGTGTAGCCGTACACGTCCATCCCGGCGGCCCGGGCGGCCAGCACACCGTTGACGCTGTCCTCCAGCACCAGGCAGCGGGCCGGGTCGACGCCGAGGGTGCGGGCGGCGTGCAGGAAGAGGTCGGGCGCCGGCTTGCCGACACCGACGTCCTGCGCGCTGAAGATCCGCTCCTCGGGGAACCACCCGCGCAGACCGGTGACGTCCAGGGCGGTGCGGATCCACTCGTGGTGCGCCGAGGAGGCCAGGCAGAACGGCACGGAGCTCCGCCCGAGCTCCTTCAGCAGCGCCTCCGCGCCCCGCACAGCGGTGAGTTCGGCCCCGAACGCGGCGAACACCCGGGCGTGGAACCGCTCGTCGAAGCCCTCCGGGAGCCTCGCGCCGTCGTGGCGCTCGGCGATCACGTCGTGGATCCGGTGGGCCGCGGTGCCCATGAAGTCCCGGTAGGAGTCCTCGATCGTGGTCGGGTAGCCGAGTTCGGTGAGGTACTCGGCGAGCAGCCGGTTGGAGAGCGGCTCGCTGTCCACCAGCACACCGTCGTTGTCGAAGATCACCAGGTCGTAGGCCATGCGGCCGAGCCTACTGGGCGGCCTACCTGCCGCCGGAGGCCAGCTCCCGGGAGCGGTCCCGGGCCGCCTCCAGGGCGCTCAGCAGGGCCGCCCGCACCCCGTGGTTCTCCAGCTCGCGAATGGCCGAGATGGTGGTGCCGGCCGGCGAGGTGACCGCCTCGCGCAGCTTCACCGGGTGCTCCCCGGAGTCCCGCAGCATCACCGAGGCGCCGATCGCCGACTGCACGATCAGGTCGTGCGCGACCTGCCGGGGCAGCCCGAGCAGGATGCCCGCGTCGGTCATCGCCTCGACCAGGAAGTAGAAGTACGCCGGGCCGGAGCCGGAGAGGGCGGTCGCCGCGTCCTGCTGGGACTCCGGCAGCCGCAGCGCCTTGCCGACCGAGCGGAAGATCTCCTCCGCCCGCTCCAGGTGCGCCTCGGCGGCGTGCGACCCGCCGGAGATGACGCTCATGCCCTCGTCCACCAGGACGGGCGTGTTCGGCATCACCCGGACCACCGGGGTGCCGGGCGCCAGCCTGGCCTCGAACCAGGCGGTGGGGATGCCGGCCGCGGCCGAGATCACCAGCCGGTCGGGGGCGATGTGCGGCGCCAGCTCGTCCAGCAGGGTGCCCATGTCCTGCGGCTTCACCGCGAGGATCAGGGTGTCCGCGAGCTTGGCGGCCTCGGCGTTGCCCACCGCGCCGACCCCGTACCTGGCGGCCAGCTCGGCGGCCCGCTCGGGCCGGCGGGCCGTCACCAGGACGTCCGCCGGGTCCTTGCCGGCCCGCAGCAGACCGGAGAGCAGGGCCTCCCCGATCTTGCCCGTGCCGAGGAAGGCGATCTTCTGTCCGTGTGCCGCGCTGCTGGTCATGGCCGCTCCTTGCCTACGGTCCCGGGTCCCACTGCCCCGGCCATCCTCGCACCGCGCCCGGCCCCCGGGCGGCACCGTCCACTCTGCGGGCACCCCGCGCGGTGGCACCCCCGGAGGGTGTCCGCCGGGTCCCGCCGGGGCCGCCGGGGCCGTGACGCGAGCACCGCGGACACCCCCTAGGGCGAATCTCGGGGTTCTCCCCTATGGCCCGGCGGTGGGCGCGGGCGCACCGTGGAGGCATGGCACACGGAGAGATGTCCCGACGTGAGAACCGGCAGGTCGCCGTCGCCGCGGCGACCTTGGGCCCGTGGCGGACGGCCGCGGGGGTCGGTGCACTGGTGGGGGCGACGGACCTGGTGATCGATCTGATCGACGGGGACTGGTCGTCGAGCATGCTGGCCGGTCCGGCCGGCGTCGCCCTGTTCTTCTTCTTCCTGGTCGGCACGGTGGGCGGCCGGCTGCGCCGCGACACCACCGACCGGCGGCTGGCCGCGTGGGCGAACGAGCACCCCTGGCAGGCCGCGCTCCCGGCGGCGGGCGGACTGCTCCTCCTGAACACCCTGGTCCAGCTGTTCCTCGGCGACGCGGGCGTGTTCGAGGCGTTCTTCACCTCGCTGTTCCCGGCGGTCATGGTCCTGGGCGTGGCGGGGGTGGTCGGCTCGGTGAAGCGCGCCCGCGACAAGAACTGACGTTCCGGGAGGAAACGGGTGGTCGGCCGCCCGGCCCGCGCCGGGGGTGTTCACCCGGTGGTGCGGCCCCGATCGAACGTCCGTCGCACCCCGTCGGCATACTGGCGCGATGCCGATCGCCGAAGACCCAGAACCGCGCCCGTCCGGGCAACCGAAGGACGGGACGGACGGGAAGGACCCGTTCGCCGACCTCGTGCTCGACGAGGAGTTCGTCCGCGGCGCGACCGTCAAGGAACAGGCGGGCCGCACCCGGATGCTCGCGGCCCGCTGGCAGCACACGCCGCCGGTCGACCCCGGCGGCCGCCGGTCGGTGAACGACGGGCCCCGGCCGAAGCGGCGCTTCGCCCGCCGGCCGCGGCCGGTCGACCCGTGGGGCAACCCCCGGCCGCGCCGGGCCCGGGAGTGGCGGACGCCGCTGTTCGTGGTGCTCACCGTCGCCCTGGTGCTCGCCGCGCTGAACGTCGACGGTCTGCGGTCCTGGTACTCGACGCGGTTCGGCGACGGCTCCGGGTCCGCCGCCGCGCCCGTGCGGAGCGTCGCGCCCGAGTCCGGCCGGCCGACCACCGCGCCGCCCCCGGTCGACCCGGCGCAGCCGACCGTCGACCGCCCCTGGGCGGGCTCCCCCGCCGAGAACTGGCCCACCGGCATCGAGGTCTTCGGGCCCGATCCGAGCACCGTCACCAGGATCGGGGTGTTCGGCGCCGACCAGGTCGCCGCCCAGGTCGAGCTGGTCAAGCGGTACCTGGCGGCCGCCAACCTGGACCCCCGGACGGTGGCCGGCGGCCGGCCGGAGGCGGCCCTCGCCCTGCTCGGCCCCGAGGACCGGGCGGAGGCCGAGAAGGCGCTGGCCACGCCCTCCTACGACGACGACCCGCTGACGTGGTTCAGCCGCTTCGACGCGCGCGACGCGATCCCGGTCGGCGAGGTCTACCGCGTCCAGGGCTCGATCAGTGTCGAGGGCGACGGCAAGCGCGGCGTGCTGGTGCACACCGACTTCACCTACGTCTACCCGCTCCGGCCCGGCCCGGACGCCGCCGGGCGCGCCGCCGCGCCCAAGCCCTCGCTGTCCCCGCGCCCGCCGCGCGACCCCGCTCCCGGCGGGAACGCCACCGCGAAGCCGGTCGGCCTGGTCACCCCGGTGGCGGACGTGCCCGGGGACACCTGGACGACCCGGACCGTCGTGCGCCGGGCGGACACCTTCCGCTTCTACGACCCGGCGAAGTTCACGGTCGAGCGGGACCGGCTCTACTTCCAGCGGCACCTGTCCGAGTCCGGGAACAGCGAGTGCGGGGTGTACGACGGCTGGTACCACCCGCAGTTCGACCAGTTCGCGGCCGCCGAGGCCCCGAACCCCGACCGGTCCGGTCCGACCTCCGACCCGTACGACCGCCGGGGCGAGCTCAGCACGGACGGCCTCTGCGGGACCGTCAGCCGCAGCTGACCGGCGCCGGGCCGGTGGCTCAGCGCTTGCGCCGGCCCCGGCCCGGGCCCGTGCTGCCGGGCCGGCCGCTGCGGCCGGCCTGCCGCCGCTCGTGCTGGGCGAGCGCCTGCTCGTAGGCGGCCCGGTGGAGGGCCTCGCCGGGGGCCTCGCGCAGGGCGCGGAGGAAGTAGGCGAGCAGGGAGCCGACCCCGCCGATCACCCAGACCACGCCGAGCGACCTGTCCTCGGCCATCCAGCCGGTCAGCGCGTCCCGGCCCTCGGTGAGCAGCTTCCAGGTGCGCAGCGCGGCGAGCAGCGAGCAGACCGCGACGGCGGCGACCAGCAGTCCGTTGAGGAAGCCGCCGTTGTCGGCGACCTGGATGCCCTCGACGGCGAGGCGCAGCACGAAGGCGCCGGCCGCGGCGGCGAGCAGCGCCCCGACCGGGACGAGGACGCGGCGCAGCCGGTAGTCGCCGCCGCGCCCGACCCAGCTGGTGCCGAACCAGCGGATCGGCTCCGGCTCGGGGGCGCCGGCGGGCTGGGTGCTGGGGGTGCGTTCCTGGGTCACGGATCCGATTATCCCCGGTGGCCGGGAAAGCCGGAGGCGCCGTCCCGGTGGCCGGGACGGCGCCTCGTGGTCGCGGTGGGGGTCAGCCGAGCTTGCTGACGTCCCGGACGGCGCCCTTGTCGGCGGAGGTGGCCATCGCGGCGTAGGCGCGCAGGGCCTGGCTGACCTGGCGGTCGCGGTTCTTCGGCCGGTAGCCGTGGCCGGCCTCCAGGGCGCGGCGGCGCTCGTCCAGGACCTCGGCCGGGACCTCCAGCGCGATCCGCCGGCCCGGGATGTCGATGGCGATGGTGTCGCCGTCCTCGACCAGGGCGATGGTGCCGCCGGACGCGGCCTCCGGGGAGGCGTGGCCGATCGACAGGCCCGAGGTGCCGCCGGAGAAGCGGCCGTCGGTGACCAGCGCGCAGGCCTTGCCCAGGCCCCGGCCCTTGAGGAAGGAGGTCGGGTAGAGCATCTCCTGCATGCCGGGGCCGCCCTTCGGACCCTCGTAGCGGATGACGACGACGTCGCCCTCCTTGATCCGCTTGGCGAGGATCGCCTCGACCGCGTCCTCCTGGGACTCGACCACGACGGCCGGGCCGCTGAACGTCCAGATCGACTCGTCGACACCGGCGGTCTTCACGATGCAGCCGTCCTCGGCGAGGTTGCCGTACAGCACGGCGAGTCCGCCCTCGACGGAGTAGGCGTGCTCGACCGAGCGGATGCAGCCCCCCGCGCCGTCGGTGTCCAGCGACTCCCAGCGCTCGGACTGCGAGAAGGCCTCGGCGGAGCGGACGCAGCCGGGGGCGGCGTGCCACAGCTCGACGGCCTCGGCGGACGGCGAGCCGCCGCGCACGTCCCAGGTCTTGAGCCACTCGGTGAGCGAGTCGGAGTGCACGGTGTGCACGTCCTCGTTCAGCAGCCCGCCCCGGTGCAGTTCGCCGAGGATGGCGGGGATCCCGCCGGCCCGGTGCACGTCCTCCATGTAGTAGGCGCCGTTGGGCGCGACCTTGGACAGGCACGGCACCTTGCGGGAGATCGCGTCGATGGCCCGCAGGTCGAAGTCCAGCTCGGCCTCCTGGGCGGCGGCGAGCAGGTGGAGGATGGTGTTGGTCGAGCCGCCCATGGCGATGTCGAGGGCCATCGCGTTCTCGAAGGCGGCGCGGGAGGCGATCGAGCGCGGCAGGACGGAGTCGTCGTCCTGGCCGTAGTGCCGGTTCGTGATCTCGACCACGGTCCGGCCGGCGGCCTCGTACAGCGCCCGGCGGGCGGTGTGGGTGGCGAGCAGCGAGCCGTTGCCGGGCAGCGAGAGGCCGATCGCCTCGGTGAGGCAGTTCATCGAGTTGGCGGTGAACATGCCCGAGCAGGAGCCGCAGGTCGGACAGGCGTTCTCCTCGATGATCGCGATGTCCTCGTCGGAGACGTTCTCGTTCACCGCCTGGGAGATCGCGTCGACCAGGTCGAGCTTGCGCACCGTGCCGTCGACCAGGGTGGCCTTGCCGGCCTCCATCGGGCCGCCGGAGACGAACACCGTGGGGATGTTCAGCCGCAGGGCGGCCATCAGCATGCCGGGGGTGATCTTGTCGCAGTTGGAGATGCAGATCAGTGCGTCCGCGCAGTGCGCGTTGACCATGTACTCGACCGAGTCCGCGATCAGGTCGCGCGAGGGCAGCGAGTAGAGCATGCCGCTGTGGCCCATCGCGATGCCGTCGTCCACCGCGATGGTGTTGAACTCGCGGGGGATGCCGCCGGCCTGCTTGATCGCCTCGGACACGATCCGGCCGACCGGCTGGAGGTGGGTGTGACCGGGGACGAACTCGGTGAAGGAGTTGGCGACCGCGACGATCGGCTTGCCGAAGTCCTCGCGGGCTACGCCGGCCGCCCGGAGAAGCGCCCGGGCGCCTGCCATGTTGCGACCGTGGGTGACCGTACGGGACCTCAGCTCGGGCACTGTGCTCGACTCCTTCGGAGACTGGCTGGCGGCCCCGCTCGATCAGGAGGGTGCGGGACCACTGTGTCTGTCGAGCCTACGCCCGCCGTCCGGGCGGCGGACCCGGCGTCCGCGATGCGGTCAGCCGGGTGGCCGCACCCCGGGGCCGGGCCGCCCCCGGCGCGGGTCAGGACGGGGTGACCGCGACGGTCAGGTCCAGCACGTACGGCTCGACCACCGTGCCGTCCGGGAACTCCGCCAGCAGGGCCTCGCGCTCGACCGCCAGCAGCGGTGCGCGCTGCTCCGGGGTGAGGACGGCGAGGTAGGAGCGGGAGGTGAGGTCGGTGATCAGGTGGTCGACGGTGATCCGGCGCTCCCAGCGGAGCACGGCGTGCTCGGTCCGCAGGTCGTACGGGGCGAGGTGGGAGCCGATCTCGTTCACGGCGCCGTAGCCGTGGTAGCTCGTGGGCAGCGCGGCGGCGAGCCGCTCGCCCATCGCCCGCACCCAGGCCACGCCGCTGTCCTTCACGTTCCACCAGACGGCCAGCGCGCCGCCGGGCCGCAGCACCCGGATCGCCTCGGGCACCGAGCGCTCCGGGCGGGTCCAGTGGAAGGCCTGGGCGTAGGTGACGAAGTCCGCCGAGCCGTCGTGGAAGGGCAGCTCGTCGCCGCTGCCGCGGACCAGGCCGAGCCCGGGCGAGACGGCGAGGAACTGCTCGGCCATGCCCGCGGTCGGTTCCACCGCGAGCACGTCGGCGCCGCGGGCGGCCAGCAGCCGGGTCGAGATGCCGGTGCCGGCGCCGACGTCCAGCACCCGCGCGCCCTTCAGGCCGCGCCCGGCCAGCCGCTCCAGCGCGTCGAACAACTCCTGCGGGTACGAGGGCCTGGCCCGGTCGTACTCCGCCGCCACGCCGCCGAAGGACTTCGCCAGTTCACGGAAGTCGCTGCTCGGCCCGGGCCCGGTCTTTTCCGCCATGTGTCCCCCTGTGGACGGCAGTTCGTGTGCCGTCAGCGTACGCGCGCGGGGGTGGCCAGGTGCAAGCGGGTGAAGGCGAGGGCCTCGGCCAGGTCGGCCTCGCGTTCGGCGGGCGACGCGGAGCGGCGGGTGTTGACCTCCAGCACGACGTGGCCGTCGAAGCCGGTCCGGGCGAGGTGTTCCAGCAGTTCGGCGCAGGGCTGCTTGCCCCGGCCGGGGATGAGGTGCTCGTCCTTGCCGGAGCCGGAGCCGTCCGCCAGGTGGATGTGGGCGAGCCGGTCGCCCATCCGCTCGACCATCGCGAAGGCGTCCACCCGCGAGGTGGCGACGTGCGACAGGTCGATGGTGAAGTGCCGGTACTCCTCCTCGGTGACGTCCCAGCCCGGCGCGTACGCCAGCATCTCGCGGTCCTTGTAGCGCCACGGGTACATGTTCTCGACCGCGAAACGGACGTCCGTCTCGCCCGCCATCCGGTGGATGCCCTCGACGAACTCCCGGGCGTACTGGCGCTGCCAGCGGAACGGCGGATGGACCACCACCGCGCTCGCGCCGAGCTTCTCGGCCGCCGCGCGGGCGCGGACCAGCTTGGTCCACGGGTCGGTGCTCCACACCCGCTGGGTGATCAGCAGGCACGGCGCGTGCACCGCGAGGACCGGCATCCGATGGGCGTCGGAGAGCCGGCGCAGCGCCTCGACGTCCTGGCTGACCGGGTCGTTCCAGACCATCACCTCGACACCGTCGTAGCCGAGTTTGGCGGCCAGCTCGAAGGCGACCGCGGTGGTGGCCGGGTAGACCGAGGCGGTGGAGAGCACGACCTTGGTGTCCGGGATGTGCAGGGCCGGGTGCGGGGGCAGGACCAGGCGGTCGGTGGTGCGCAGCAGCGGCGGGCGGGCGGCGGCCTGGCGGGCGGCCTTGACCGACTTCACGGACTGGACGGCGGCCTTGGCGGCGCCGGCCGCCCGGGCGGTGCGGGTGGGCTCGGTGCCGGGGGCCTTGGGCCCCTTGCGCGTCCTGGCGGTCTTCGCCGCCCCGGCGGCCGCGGCGGGTCCGGTCGCACCGGTGGGCCCGGTCGTCCCGGTGGCCTCGGTCGCCTTGGTCGCCTTCGTGGCCTTGCCGGCCGCGCGGCTCGCGGCCTTGCGGGCGGCCTTCTCGGCGACGCCGCCGGCCGCCTCCCGGGCCGCCTGCACCGCCTTGACGCCCTTCGCCGGCCTGACGCCCTTGACCGCCTTGCCGAGCTTGCGGGCCGGCGCGGGAGCCCCGGGACCGGTGTCCGGGCCAGGGGTCGGGTCGGTGTCCGCAACGACGTCCGGAGCCACGTCCGGAGCGGGATCAGGTCCGGTGCGGCGCCCGGCGCGGCGCGGGGCGTCCGGCCGCGGCTTCCCGTCCCGGGGCGCACGGCCCTCCCGCGTCCCGTCCTCGTCCGCTGGTTGCGCCACGGGAGACAGCGTAAGCGGACCGCGCCCGGAACGGGGAGCCGGTCGGCGCGCGCCAGGCCGCCCCGCCCCCTGCGGTCAGGGGGTGAGCACGGGCCGGCGGCGGTCGGCCGGGCTGTCCATGGCGTCCAGCCGGCGCAGGATGATGCCCTCGCGCAGCGCCCAGGGGCAGACGTCCAGCTCGGCCAGGCCGAACAGGTCCATGGCCGCGTCGGCGACCAGCGCGCCCGCGAGCAGCTGCTTGGCGCGGCCCTCGGACACCCCGGGGATCTGCGCCCGCTCGGCGACGGTCATCGCGGACAGCCGGGGCAGCCAGGCGGCGAGGTTGTGGCGGGTGAGCCGGCGGTCCGCGTACGGGCCCGCGTCGGCCGGGGCGGCACCGGTCATCCGGGCCAGCTGCTTGAAGGTCTTGGAGGTGGCGACGGCGTGGTCCGGCGCGCCGAGCCGGGAGATCTCGCCGACGACGGTGGCGATCTCGGCCCGGATGTGCCGTCTGAGCTCGCGCAGCCGCTCGGGGTCGGCGACGTCGCCGGGCAGCCAGCGGGCGGTCAGCCGGCCGGCGCCCAGCGGCACCGAGCAGGCCACGTCCGGCTGCTCGTCCAGGCCGCAGGCGATCTCCAGCGAGCCGCCGCCGATGTCGAGGTTGAGCAGCCGGCCGGAGGACCAGCCGAACCAGCGGCGGACCGCGAGGAAGGTGAGCCGGGCCTCGTCCTGGCCGGAGAGCACCCGCAGTTCGACCCCGGTCTCCTCGGCGACCCGGCGGAGCACCTCCTCGCCGTTGGCGGCCTCGCGCACGGCCGAGGTGGCGAAGGGCAGTATGTCGACCACGCCCTTGTCCTCGGCGACCCGCAGCGAGGAAGCGATCATGCCGATCAGCTTCTCGACCCCGGACCCGCCGATCGCGCCCTGCTCGTCGAGCAGTTCGGCGAGCCGCAGCTCGGCCTTGTGGGAGTACGCGGGCAGCGGGGCGGCGCCCGGGTGGGCGTCGACCACCAGGAAGTGGACCGTGTTGGAACCTACGTCGAGCACACCGAGTCGCATAACCCTCCACGCTACGCGATCTCACGCCGAACGAGACCGGTCGTGCCGGTGTTCGTGCTGGTCCGGGTACTGATCGCGGCCCGGGGCGGTCGGCCCGCGCCGGACCGGGGCCCCGGTTCGAACGGCATTCGGCCGGTGTTGACCGGGCGTTCACCGGGCCCGGCGGTGAACTCGCCGTGAACCGCGCGACCACGGACGGTTCGCAGCTCCGCGGAGGCTCTACCCTTGCCGGGTGGCAGCAGCAGACACGTCCCAGCACAGCGGCACCCCCAAGGGCGGCAGGAAGAAGTCCGGGAGCGGCGGCCCGGGCGCCGTCGACCTGGCGATGCCGACCCTCCGCTCCGAACTCCGCCCCGAGGTCCCGCTCGACTTCCCGCGCGCCTGGGTCGAGTTCACCGACCCCGAGCACGAGGAGCAGGTCTTCCGCTGCGACCTGACCTGGCTGACCTCCCGCTGGTCGTGCATCTTCGGCCAGGGCTGCCAGGGCATCCGCGAGGGCCGGGGCGAGTCCGACGGCTGCTGCACCCTGGGCGCGCACTACTCGGACGAGGACGACGAGAAGCGCGTGGCCGGCCACGCGGCCCGGCTGACCCCGGAGCTGTGGGAGAACCACGCGCACGGCACCGACGCCAAGGGCCGGCTCAGGCTCGACGGCGGCATCACCATGTTCGACGAGGACGGCGACCGCCAGACCCGGCGGGTCGACGGCGCCTGCATCTTCGTGAACAGCCCCGGCTTCGCCGGCGGAGGGGGCTGCGCCCTGCACGCGCTGGCGCTCGCGGAGGGCCGCGAGCCGCTGGAGACCAAGCCGGACGTCTGCTGGCAGCTGCCGGTGCGCCGGACCTACGACTGGATCGACCGGCCGGACGACACCCGCTACCTCCAGGTCACCATCGGCGAGTACGACCGCCGGGGCTGGGGCCCGGGCGGCCACGACCTGCACTGGTGGTGCACCGGCAGCCCGGACGCCCACCAGGGCGCCGACCCGGTGTACGTCAGCTACCGCCCGGAGCTCACCGAGCTGATGGGCCGGGCCGCGTACAGGACGCTGGCCGGCCTCTGCGAGGAGCGGATCGCCACCAAGGGCGACCGAAAGGTGGCCCCGCACCCGGCCGACCCGGCGAAGCGGCCGAAGGCGCCGAAGAAGTGACCGGAGCGGGAGCGCCCCCGCGGCGCACCCCGGGGGCGGGCCCGGCCCGCCCCCGGCCGGCTACTTGTCGATGTCGCCGACGACGAAGAACATCGAGCCCAGGATCGCCACCATGTCCGCGACCAGCGTCCCCGGCAGCAGCTCGGTCAGGGTCTGGATGTTGTTGAACGAGGCCGAGCGCAGCTTCAGCCGCCACGGCGTCTTGTCGCCGCGCGACACCAGGTAGTAGCCGTTGACGCCGAGCGGGTTCTCGGTCCAGGCGTAGGTGCTGCCCTCCGGGGCCTTGAGCACCTTGGGCAGCCGCAGGTTGACCGGCCCGGGAGCGAGCGTGGCCAGCTTGTCGAGGCAGGCGTCGGCGAGGTCGAGCGCGTTGGCGGTCTGCTCCAACAGGCATTCGAAGCGGGCCAGGCAGTCGCCCTCCTCGCGGGTGACCACGGTCAGCACCTGCCGCAGCTCCTCGCTGCCGTACGCCAGGTAGGGCTCGTCCCGGCGCAGGTCGAGGTCCAGCCCGCTCGCCCGCGCGATCGGGCCGCTGGCGCCGTACGCCTCGGCCTGCGCCCGGGTCAGGACGCCGACCCCGGCGGTGCGGGCGCGGAAGATCTCGTTGCCCAGCACGAGGTCCTCGAAGACCGGCAGCTGGGAGCGGACGACGGCGACGGCGGCGCGGACCCGGCCGAGCCAGCCGGCCGGTAGGTCCTCCTTGAGGCCGCCGACCCGGTTGAACATGTAGTGCATGCGGCCGCCCGAGGCCTCCTCCAGCACGTGCTGGAGGTCCTCGCGGCCGGTGAAGGCGTGGAAGATCGGGGTGATCCCGCCCAGCTCCAGCGGGTAGGAGCCGAGGAACATCAGATGGTTGAGGACGCGGTTCAGCTCGGCCAGCAGGGTGCGGATCCACACCGCCCGCTCGGGCACCTCCATGCCGAGCATCCGCTCGACGCCGAGCACCACGCCCAGTTCGTTGGAGAAGGCCGAGAGCCAGTCGTGCCGGTTCGCCAGCATGATGATCTGCCGGTAGTCCCGGGCCTCGAAGAGCTTCTCCGCACCCCGGTGCATGTAGCCGATCACCGGCTCGGCGCTGACGATGCGCTCGCCGTCCAGCACCAGGCGCAGGCGCAGCACGCCGTGGGTCGCCGGGTGCTGCGGGCCGATGTTGAGCACCATGTCGGTGCCGCCCGCCCCGCCCGTGACGTTCTCGGCTCCCGCCCCGATGCCGACCGTGGTCTCCCTCATGGGGTCAGAGTCTGCCATCCCGGCAGCGCCCCGAGGCTCGGCGGTACCGGCATCCGGACGGCCTGCGAGAGCCAGCCGAATCCGCCCAGGCCCGCGGCGTCGGTGAGCTCGGCGCCCTCGCCCGCGCCGCCGAGCGCGCGCAGGTAGCCGACCGGGTCGCTGGAGGCGAGCGCCAGCGGGGGCCTGGCGCCGCTGACCCCGAGCGCCCGCAGCGCCTCCCGCTGCGTCGTCCACAGGCTGTGGAGACCGGGCGCGGCCGCCGCGTCCAGGGCCACGTGCGCGGTGACGTCGCACGAGCCGTCGGGCACCGGGGGCACCTCGCGGCCGGCCCGGAAGCCGGTCCGGGTGGGGAACGGCGGGCGGCGGCCCGCGGTGTGCCCGTAGTCGACCGCGACGGCCAGGCCCCGGTCCAGACCGGCCACCGCGTGCGCCCAGGCGGCGTCCCTGGGCGCACCGAACTCGACGAAGTCCCCGGGCCGTTCGGCCGGCCACCAGCGGGCGGCCCAGTCGGCGTCGGCGGGGTCCACGGGCCCGCCGAGCCGCTCCTCGCCGGTCGCCGGGTCCACTTCCAGGTAGCGCAGCAGCCCGTCCTCGCCGACCTCGCCGGTGTCCAGCGGCACGTTGTCCAGCCACTCGTTGGCGAACAGCAGCCCGGTGACGCCGCGCGGCACCTCGGCCGTCCACACCGTCCCGTCCCAGCTCCGCTCCGTCCACAGGCCTGTGGACGGAGCGGCGGGCGGCGCGTCCGGGCGGGCGGCGAGCTCCACCGCCCACACCCGCAGCCGCTCGCCCACCGGCTCCGGCAGTTCGGCCAGCACCCCGGCGACCAGTTCGCCCCGGCCGGCCCCGACGTCCACGAAGGCCAGCTCCTCCGGGCGGCCGAGCGCCTCGTCCACCTCCAGCAGCAGCCGGGCCACCGCCCGGGCGAACAGCGGCGAGGCGTGCACCGAGGTCCGGAAGTGCCCGGCCGGGCCCTCCGGCCTGCGGTAGAAGCCGCCGTCGGGGTCGTAGAGGGCACGCTCCGTGGCGGGCGCCCACCGCATCCAGGTCATGGGGCGGGACGCTACACACCCGGTCCGTACCCGCCCAATCCCTACGGCAGCGGCATGCCGGGCTCTCCGACCTAGGGAGTAGGGCGGATCGCCCTCCCGGCGGACCTGGGCACGGGGTGCGACTGCCTACGCTTGAGTCGTGCATCGACTCAACGCCTGGCTCCGCCGTCACCCGATGGTGATCGACTCCGTCTGGGCCGCGATGGTGCTCTTCGTCGGCGTGCTGCCGGAGGACGGGACCGGAAACAGCGGCTGGCGACTCGGGGTCCACTTCGCCGTCGCCGTCCTGCTTCCCCTGCTGATGGTGTTCCGCCGCCGCTTCCCCGACGCGACCGTGGCCGCCGCGGGCCTGATCGGCTTCACCCAGGTCCTCCTGGACGTCAACCCGGCGATCTCCAGCATCGCCTACCTGGTGTTCGCCTACACCGGCGCCGCGTTCGGCAGGCCGTGGACGTCCCGGTTCGCGCTGCTGGGCGGCCTGGCCGCGGGCCCGCTGGTGTACTGGCGGCTGCATCCGCAGAAGTTCGAGTCGGCCACCGACTCGGACGTCCACTACGTCAGCTACTCCGTTCCCGAGGCGCTGCTCATCATCGGTCTGATGACCACCCCGTTCGTCCTCTGCTGGGCCTGGGGCCGGCTGACCCGGGTGCGCCGGGCGTACCTGGTCGAGCTGGAGGACCGCGCGGCCCGGCTGGAGCGGGAGCGCGACGCCCAGTCCAAGGTCGCGGTCGCCGCCGAGCGGGCCCGGATCGCCCGCGAGCTGCACGACGTGGTCGCGCACAACGTCTCGGTGATGATCGTCCAGGCCGACGGCGCCGCCTACGTCCTGGACAACTCGCCGCAGCAGGCCAAGGAGGCGCTGGGCACCATCGCCTCCACCGGCCGGCAGGCGCTGGTCGAGATGCGCCGGCTGCTGGGCGTGCTGCGCAGCGCCGACAGCAAGGGTGAGGAGTACGTGCCGCAACCCGGCGTCGAGGAGCTGCCGGAACTGCTCGACCAGGTCCGCACGGCCGGCCTCCAGGTGGACTTCGCCACCTCCGGCCACCCGCGCGAGCTGCCGCGCGGCGTCGAGCTGACGGTCTACCGGATCGTTCAGGAGGCGCTGACCAACGTCCGCAAGCACGGCGGCCCCGATGTCCACGCCCGGGTCGCGGTCGACTTCGGCGAGCGCGAACTCGCGGTGCTGGTCGAGGACGACGGCCGCGGCAGCACCGACGAGCAGCTCGCGTCCGGCGGCCCCGACGGCCAGGGCCACGGCCTGATCGGGATGCGCGAGCGGGTCGGTATGGTCAGCGGCAGCCTCGACATCGGGCCGCGCCCCGGCGGCGGGTTCCGGATCCGCGCCGTCCTGCCGCTCAAGGCCGCCTGACCACGGCCGCCCGCCGACCCCGGACACCCGACCCGGACACCCCGCCGACGGACGCCACCGACCCCCGCTGTCCTCCCCGAGGAACTAGGAGCCACCCTTGACCATCCGCGTGATGCTGGTCGACGACCAGGAGCTGCTGCGCACCGGATTCCGGATGATCCTGCAGTCGCAGGGGGACATCGAGATCGTCGCCGAGGCCGGGGACGGCGCCCAGGCCGTGGACAAGCTCCGGCACACGGAGGTGGACGTCATCCTCATGGACGTCCGGATGCCGCGGCTGGACGGGGTGCAGGCCACCCGGCGGATCTGCCTGGCCGAGGACGGCAGCCCGGTGCCGAACGCCCCGCACGTGCTCATCCTCACCACCTTCGACCTCGACGAGTACGCCTTCGCCGCGCTCAAGGCCGGGGCCAGCGGCTTCCTGCTCAAGGACGTGCCGCCGACCGAGCTGGTGGCCGCGATCCGCGCCGTCCACGGCGGGGACGCCGTGGTCGCGCCGACCACCACCCGACGCATGATCGACCGCTTCGCCGAGGTGCTGCCGACCCCGCAGAGCGGCCCGGGCGGCGCCGACACCCTGGGCCCGCTCACCGAGCGGGAGCGCGAGGTGTTCCTGCTGGTCGCCCAGGGCCTGTCGAACGGGGAGATCGCGGCCAAGCTGGTGCTCTCCGAGGCCACCGTGAAGACCCACGTCGGGCGGATCCTGGCCAAGCTGGGTCTGCGCGACCGGGTCCAGGCCGTGGTGCTGGCCTACGAGGCCGGGCTGATCCGGGCCGGCGCCACCGACTGACCCCGCCGCCGGCGGGCGACCCGCCCCCGCCGACGGGCCGCCCGCGGCCCACCCGCGCTCCGGGCCCGGCCCGCGCCCGCTCCGGCCCGCACCCGGTCCGGAGCGAACCGCTCCGCGGGCCCGGTCCCGACCGTAGACTGGGCCGGTACGTCCGGTACCCCGGCAGTGGACTGGAACGGAACCCCTGGACAAAGGTGGACGCGTGAGTCCGTCCGACTTCGCCGACCGCGGCGAGTTCGCCCCGCTCGCCGACGGCTTCGGCGACCCGGCCGACCCCGGCAACCGCCCCGCCCGCCTGGCCGTCGGCGTGGTCGGCACCGGCCGGGTCGGCCCGGCTCTCGGAGCCGCCCTCCAGCTGGCCGGCCACAAGGTGGTCGCCGCCTCCGGGGTGTCCGCCGGCTCGCGCCGCCGGGCCGAGGCCCTGCTGCCGGGCGTACGGATCGTCACCCCGCCGCAGGTGCTGGCCGCCGCCGACCTCGTCCTGCTCACCGTCCCCGACGACGCGCTGGCCGACCTGGTCACCGGCCTCGCCGCCACCGGCGCCGTCCGGCCCGGGCAGATCCTGGTGCACACCTCCGGCGCGCACGGCGTGGCCGTGCTGGAGCCGGCCGCCGCGGCCGGCGCGCTGCCGCTCGCGCTGCACCCCGCGATGACCTTCACCGGCACCTCGGTCGACCTGGCCCGGCTGGCCGGCTGCCCCTTCGGGGTGACCGCCCCCGAGGAGCTGCGCCCGGTCGCCGAGGCACTGGTGGTGGAGATGGGCGGCGAACCCGAGTGGGTGCCGGAGAGCGTCCGCCCGATGTACCACACCGCCCTCGCGCACGGTGCCAACCACCTGGTCACGCTGGTCGCGCAGGCGATGGAGCTGCTGCGCACGGCCGGCGTCGCCGAACCCGGCCGGATGCTCGGCCCGCTGCTCGGCGCCGCCCTCGACAACTCCCTGCGCTCCGGCGACGCGGCCCTCACCGGCCCGGTCGCCCGGGGCGACGCCGGCACCGTACGGCGCCACCTGGCGCAGCTCAGTACGGTGTCCCCGGACATCCCCGCCGCCTACCGGGCGATGGCCCGGGCCACCGCCCAGCGGGCCCTGGCCCGCGGAACGATCGACGAGACGTCGGCGGCGGCGCTGCTGGACGTACTGAACGAGGAGAAGCAGTAATGGCACGCGGCAAGCAGCCGGGCAAGGCCCAGCACGCCCCGAAGGTCCACCGGGCCGTCGTCACCCGCACCGTCGACGACTTCGAGGCGGCGTTCTGGCCCGACGAGCAGCCGGTCGACAACGCGGTCGTGATGACGATGGGCGCCCTGCACGAGGGCCACGCCGCGCTGATCCGGGCCGCCCGCAAGCAGGTCGGCCGGGACGGCCGGGTCGCCGTCACCGTCTTCGTCAACCCGTTGCAGTTCGGCGCCGGGGAGGACCTCGAGCGCTACCCGCGCAGCCTGGACGACGACGTGCGGCTGGCCGAGGCCAGCGGCGCCGACGTGGTCTTCGCGCCGTCCGCCGACGAGGTCTACCCGAACGGCGAGCCGCAGGTGCGGATGGCAGCCGGCCCGATGGGCGAGCGCTACGAGGGCGCCACCCGGCCCGGCCACTTCGACGGGGTGCTGACCGTCGTCGCCAAGCTGCTGCACATCACCGACCCGGACTTCGCGTTCTTCGGCGAGAAGGACGCCCAGCAGCTGGCGGTCGTCCGCCGGATGGTGGCGGACCTGGACTTCGACGTGGAGATCGTCGGCGTGCCGACCGTCCGCGAGGAGGACGGCCTGGCGCTCTCCTCCCGCAACCGCTACCTCTCGGCGGAGGAGCGCACCCGCGCCCTGGCCCTGTCCGCGGCCCTGTTCGCCGGCCGGGACGCCGCCGCGCGGGGCCCGGAGGCCGTCCGCGAGGCCGCCTCGGCCGCGCTCGACGCCGCCGGGGGCGTCGACCTCGACTACCTCGCCCTGATCGATCCGCACGACTTCACCGAGGCGCCGGACGACTTCCGGGGCGAGGCGGTGCTCGCCGTCGCCGCGAAGGTGGGCACGACCCGCCTGATCGACAACGTCCGCATCATCGTCCGGTAGGCATCGCGCCGGACCGGCACACCCGACCCGCGGCACCCCACCGGAACGAACGCTCTCCCGCAGAGCGCCGGCCCGCCAGTACCCCCTAGGCATGCACTCACAGGAGGCGTGACCCGCAATGCTCCGCACCATGCTCAAGTCCAAGATCCACCGGGCCACCGTGACCCAGGCCGACCTGCACTACGTCGGCTCGGTCACGGTGGACGAGGACCTGCTCGACGCCGCCGACCTGCTCCCCGGCGAGCTGGTCCACATCGTCGACATCAACAACGGCGCCCGGCTGGAGACGTACACCATCGCGGGCCCGCGCGGCTCCGGCGTCATCGGCATCAACGGCGCCGCCGCCCGCCTGGTCCACCCCGGTGACCTGGTCATCCTCATCGCCTACGGGCAGATGGACACCGCCGAGGCCAAGGGCTACCTGCCCAAGGTCGTCTTCGTGGACGAGCGGAACCGGGTCACCGGCCTCGGCGGCGACCCGGCCGAGGCCGGGGAGGGCACCGGACTGCTGCGCGGCGACGCGGCGTACCGTGGCGACAACGGCGCGGCCGGCCCGGTCGCGCGCTAAGGAGCCACTGAAGTCATGTCCGTCACCCACCGCCTCACCGCCCCAGCGCCGGGCTGGACCGCCGACACCGATGTCGTCGTGGTCGGCTCCGGCGTGGCCGGGCTCACCGTCGCCCTCAACGTCCGCCGGGCCGGCCTGCGGGCCCTGGTGGTCACCAAGGCGATGCTGGACGACGGTTCCACCCGCTGGGCCCAGGGCGGCGTCGCGGCCGCCCTGGGCGAGGGGGACACCCCCGAGCAGCACCTGACCGACACCCTGGTGGCGGGCGCCGGGCTGTGCGACGAGGACAGCGTCCGCACCCTGGTCACCGAGGGCCCGGACGCGGTCCGCCGGCTGATCGCGCTCGGCGCGGACTTCGACCGGGGCGAGGACGGCGACGTCCTGCTCACCCGCGAGGGCGGCCACCACCGGAACCGGATCGCGCACGCCGGCGGGGACGCCACCGGCGCCGAGATATCCCGCGCCCTGGTCGAGGCCGTCCGGCGGGACCCGGACATCGAGCTGATCGAGCACGCCCTGGTGCTCGACCTGCTCACCGACGCCGAGGGGCACGCCGCCGGACTCACCCTGCACGTGATGGGCGAGGGCCAGCGGGACGGCGTCGGCGCCGTCCGCGCCCGCGCGGTGGTGCTCGCCACCGGCGGCATGGGCCAGGTCTTCTCGGCCACCACCAACCCGCCGGTCTCCACCGGGGACGGCGTGGCGCTCGCGCTGCGGGCCGGCGCCGAGGTCACCGACCTGGAGTTCGTCCAGTTCCACCCCACCGTGCTCTGGCTCGGCCCCGAGGCGGAGGGCCAGCAGCCGCTGGTCTCCGAAGCGGTCCGCGGCGAGGGCGCGCACCTGGTGGACGCGGACGGCGTCCGGTTCATGGTCGGGCAGCACGAGCTGGCCGAACTGGCCCCGCGCGACATCGTCGCCAAGGCGATCACCCGCCGGATGCAGGAGCACGACACCGACCACATGTACCTGGACGGCCGGCACTTCGGCGCCGAGATGTGGCAGCGCCGCTTCCCCACCATCCTGGCCTCCTGCCGCGCGCACGGCATCGACCCGGTCACCGAGCCGATCCCGATCGCGCCGGCCGCGCACCACGCCTCCGGCGGGGTGCGCACCGACAACAGCGGCCGGACCTCCGTCCCCGGCCTCTACGCGTGCGGCGAGGTGGCCTGCACCGGGGTGCACGGCGCCAACCGGCTGGCCTCCAACTCGCTGCTGGAGGGCCTGGTCTTCGCCGAGCGGATCGCCGCCGACCTGGCCGCCCGGCACACCGCCGGGGAGCTGCCCGAACGCGCCGTGGACACCGGAGCGGCCCGCGCGGCCCACCCGGTGCCGCTGCCCGCGCCCGAGGCCCGGGCCGAGATCCAGCGGCTGATGTCGCGCGGCACCGGTGTGCTGCGCTCGGCCGCGTCGATGGCCGCCACGGCGGAGGGGCTGGCCCTGATCGCCGGGCAGACCCGCGCCGCCGTCGCCGAGGAGAAGCCGGCCGACCCCCGGGTGGAGACCTGGGAGGCCGCCAACCTGCTGCTGGTCGCCGACGCCCTGGTCACCGCCGCCGCGCAGCGCGAGGAGACCCGCGGCTGCCACTGGCGCGAGGACTTCCCGGAGCGCGACGACGCGCACTGGCGACGCCATCTGATCACCACCCTCACCGCCTCCGGCGGACCCGTCAGCACCCTCGAGGAGCCGTAACCACCATGACCGACGCGACCGACGTGACCCACCTGCACGAGCACGAGCACGACGAGCTCCCGCTGGCCGGCGGCTGCGGCGACGGCTGCGCCTGCGGGGACGGCGAGGGCTACGAGACCGGCCTGGACCCCCAGCTCGCCGAGCTGCTGGAGGAGGCCGGGCTCGACCCGGTCGAGGTCGAGGACATCGCGACCCTGGCGCTGGCCGAGGACCTGGCCGGCGGCGAGGACGTCACCTCGGTGGCCACCGTGCCGGCCGACGCCGTCGCCACCGCCGACTTCACCGCCCGCGAGGCGGGCGTGGTGGCCGGCCTGCGGATCGCCGAGGCCGTCGTCTCGCTGGTCTGCGAGGAGGAGTTCGAGGTCGAGCGGCACGTCCAGGACGGCGACCGGGTCGAGGCCGGCCAGGTGCTGCTCTCGGTCCGCTCCCGCACCCGGGACCTGCTGACCGCCGAGCGCAGCGCGCTCAACCTGCTCTGCCACCTGTCCGGCATCGCCACCGCCACCCGTGCCTGGGCGGACGCCCTGGAGGGCACCGACGCGGTGGTCCGCGACACCCGCAAGACCACCCCGGGCCTGCGCGCGCTGGAGAAGTTCGCGGTCCGCTGCGGCGGCGGCGCCAACCACCGGATGGCGCTCTCGGACGCGGCCCTGGTCAAGGACAACCACGTGGTCGCGGCCGGCGGCGTCGCCGAGGCCTTCCGGGCCGTCCGGGCCGCCTACCCGGAGCTCCCGGTCGAGGTCGAGGTCGACACCCTGGAGCAGATCCCTCCGGTCCTGGAGGCCGGTGCCGAGCTGATCCTGCTGGACAACTTCACCGTCCCGCAGCTGCGCGAGGCGGTCGCCCTGGTGGCCGGCCGGGCCGAGCTGGAGGCGTCCGGCGGACTCACCCTGGCCACCGCGCGCGAGGTCGCCCAGACTGGTGTCCAGTACCTGGCGGTCGGCGCGCTGACCCACTCCTCGCCGATCCTGGACATCGGCCTGGACCTGCGCGCCTGACCGTCCGTCCGGCCCGTTCGCCCGTTCGCTCCCGGCCCTCGACGCAGAAAGCACCCGATGCTGCTCACCATCGACGTCGGCAACACCCAGACCACCCTCGGCCTGTTCGGCGGTGAGGAGGTGGTCGAGACCTGGCGGATCTCCACCGATCCGCGCCGCACGGCGGACGAGCTGGCGGTGCTGCTGCACGGCCTGATGGGCCCGCAGGGATCGGGGACCGCGATCGCGGACGCGAAGGTCGAGGGCCTGGCGATCTGCTCCTCCGTCCCCTCCGTGCTCCACGAGTTCCGCGAGGTGGCGCGCCGGTACTACGGCGACGTCCCCGCGGTGATCGTGGAGCCGGGGGTGAAGACGGGGGTGCACGTCCTCATGGACAACCCCAAGGAGGTCGGCGCCGACCGGATCGTCAACGCGCTGGCCGCCAACCACCTCTACGGCGGCCCCTGCATCGTGGTCGACTTCGGCACCGCCACCACCTTCGACGCGGTCAACGCCCGCGGCGACTACGTCGGCGGCGCGATCGCCCCCGGCATCGAGATCTCGGTCGAGGCGCTCGGCAACCGCGGCGCCCTGCTGCGCAAGATCGAGCTGACCCGCCCGCGCAACGTGATCGGCAAGAACACCGTCGAGGGCATGCAGTCCGGCATCCTCTACGGCTTCGCCGGGCAGGTCGACGGGCTGGTCGACCGGATGGCCCGGGAGCTGTCCAAGGACCCCGACGACGTCCAGGTGATCGCCACCGGCGGGCTGGCCCCGCTCGTCCTCGGCGAGGCCGGCTCCCTCGACGTCCACGAGCCCTGGCTCACCCTCATCGGCCTGCGCCTGGTCTTCGAACGCAACCGCCCGAGCTGACCGGGGGCGCGGCGCAGCGTCCGAACGTGGGGGCTCGGCGCGACACTACCGACAAATCGGATATTCCTCACGTAGTGTCAGTCCATGCCTACGCCACACGGATCGCGCGGCGGCATGGCCTTCAGCGCCGACGAAGTCCGCGTGCTGCGCCGCGCCCTCGCCCAAGCCCTGCACCCCGCCGTCCCCGCCCACCTCCAGCTCTCCGACCGGCCGCTGTACGCCGACCCGGTGGCCGCCCTGTGGGCCGAGGACGTCCAGGACGCACTGCGCCTGACCGAGGCGATCGACGAGGCCGTCCAGGAGGGGGGCCGGCTGCGCGCCTTCCTCCTCGCCGACCTCACCCGCTACCGGGCCGCGCTGCCCGGCAGCGCCAGCGGCTACCTGGAACGGCTGGAGGAGGCGGTCACCGACGGCTACCTCCCGGGACCGGAGGACCTCACCGCGCTGCGCGGACTGTCCCGCCAGCCCTGCGGCCAGCACGAGCGCTCCCGCCGCTCCCGGCTGGCCGGCCGCTGCCACGCGCTGGCCGAGGCCGCCGTCCGCGAGCGGCTCGCGCTCAGCACCGGCCAGCGCCACCTCGTCGCCGTACCGAGCCCCGCCGCACCCCCGAGCAGTCCCCTCATCCCTGTTGGAGGACGGATCCCGATGAGCAGCACCGAGCACCCCGCCGAGCAGCCCGCCGCCGGCCGCAAGGGCGCCCCCCGCGGCCCGCAGGACCAGCAGCCCGCCCGGCCGCACCGGATGCCGACCCCCGCCGAACTCTTCGGCCGCCGCCCCAAGGCCCCGGCGCACCCGGACCGGCCGGCCCACCCGGCCGCGCCCGAGGACCTGGAGCTGGCCACCGGCACCGGCTGAGCCCGCCCCGCCACCGCCTCCCGGGGAGGCCGCGCCGCACCGAGCGGCCCGGCCTCCCCGATCCATGTGTCGACAATTCCGTTCCCCGGGCGGATCGTTCGGGTCACAACTCGATAACCATCACCGCGCGCGCCGCCGGATCGCTCCCGTCCTGTACGAATTGATGGGCGATCAACCGGCTTGACGTCCGTCCGGCC
Source organism: Streptomyces sp. TLI_053 (assembly GCF_900105395.1). NCBI lineage: Bacteria > Bacillati > Actinomycetota > Actinomycetes > Kitasatosporales > Streptomycetaceae > Streptomyces > Streptomyces sp. TLI_053. Next base: position 5,457,726 of record NZ_LT629775.1, on the reverse strand, counting down.
GTCCATAGGGTCGCGGGGACACCCCACGATCAAGAGGATCCCCGTGAACTCGACCCGCATGCGCCGGGTGCTCGGCTCGGCCGCCGCGACGGCCGTCGCCGCCCTGTCCGTCGGCACGCTCGCCGTCCCCGCCCACGCCGCGGGACCGGCCCTCAGCATCGAGGTCGGCTCCCTGATCCAGGTCCCGGGCGAGCCGACGGCCCAGCCGCAGTTCGGCGAGAACGTCTTCCTCCGGGTCGGCCGGACCGGCACCGCCCCGGTCCCGGGCGCCAAGCTCACCCTCGACACCACCGGGCTGGACGGCGTCGCCACGCTCACCGCCTCCGGCGGCCGGTGCGCCACCGCGGCCCGGACCGTCACCTGCGACCTCAGCTACCTCAACAGCGACAGCATCAACATCACCGACCACCTGTGGCTCAGCGCCGTCCCCGGCGTCAGGGCCGGCACCAGGGGCGTGGTGCACGCCGCGCTGACCGCCCCCGGCGCCGAGTCCGCGAACAAGGACTTCTCGGTCGAGGTCGGCGGCGCCGCGTTCCGGGTCGCCGAGATCGCCCCCAAGGAGCAGGCCAAGGTCGGCACCACCTTCACCCCGGCCGTGCGGTTCGCCAACCGCGGCGGCGTCTCGGCCGCCCGGGCCGTCGTCGAGGTCATGATGCTGCCCGGGCTGAAGGTCGAGAACTGGCCGTCCAACTGCGAGTACGCCACCGACCCGGGCCGGCTCGGCCAGGAGGGCTTCGGCACCCCGATCGCGACCACCCACGCCATCTGCACCGTCGAGGGCGAGATCCTGCCCAACGAGCCGGTCCGGCTGAAAGGCGTCGACCTGACCGTCACCTCCGAGGCCCGGTACACCTTCGCGGACTTCATGGTCTTCGCCGACCCGGACGCGGCCGCCGCCCAGGGGCCGGCGCTGCGCCGGCGGCTGGCCTTCGAGCACGGCACCGGCGCGCCCGCCACCCTGGTCCGGGACTCCGCCGAGGGCATCCCCTCCGGCTACCCCGACATCAACGGCCACTTCACCGAGCAGGAGGTGCTCGCGGACAACGGCGCCGACTTCGCCCTGACCGGCACCTGGGCCCCGGACGCCTCCGGCCGTTCCGGCACGCTCACCGTCACGGCCGCCAACCGGGGCCCGGCCTCGATCTACGACCGCAGCGGCGGCGACGGCACCCCGTTCGTCCGGATCCAGCTGCCCGAGGGCGCCACCGTCACCGACCTGCCCAAGAACTGCCGGGCGGACAACCGCGTCCAGGGACAGCCGACGGACCGCCTGCTCAACCGGTACTCCTGCGACGCCTTCTCCTTCTTCATGGCGAACGGCGCCTCCAGCCGGCACGTCCTGGGCGTGCAGCTGGACGACGGCACCGTCCCGCTGTCGGCCACCGTCTCGTTCCAGAACCAGTTCAGCGACTTCGAGGAGGGCTACCCGAGCGCCCCCATGAGCTGGGACCCCGACCCGGACAACGACCGGATCAAGGTCGCGCTGCGCTCGCTCCCCGCGACCGTGCCCACCGGCCCGGACGCCGGGACCGGAGCCCCGGCCGAGCAGGTCGCACCGGTCGTCCCGGCCTCGGCGGCGGACGCCACCGGCAGCGGCACCGGGACCGGCACCGCGGCCGGCACGGCCACCACCACCGGCCGGAGCGCCGCCCGGACCGGGAGCACCGGGACCACCGACACGGTGGCACTCGGCCTCGCGGACGGCGGCGAGCTGGCCGACAGCGGCCGCCGCGACGCCGTCCCGCTGGCCTGGGCCTCCGCCACCGCCCTGACCCTGGGCGGCGCCGCGCTGCTCACCTCCCGCCGCCTCGGCCGCCGGCGCCCCTGAACCCGTCGCGCGGGGCGGGGGCGGCGCACCCCGCCCCCGCCCCGCGCGGCGCGGCAATCCCGTGGCGGAGCACCACCGCGGGCTGGCTACCCTGGTGGGGTGAGCGATCAGAGTCCCATCACCGCGACCGACGACCTTCCCGAGCAGATGCGCGTCCGGCGCGAGAAGCTGGACCGGCTCCGGGCCGCCGGCATCGACCCGTACCCGGTCGGCTTCCCCCGTACCAGCACCATCGCCGACCTCCGGGACAAGCACCCGGACCTGGCCCCGGACACCGCGACCGGCGAGCGGGCCGGCATCACCGGCCGGGTGGTGCTCTCCCGCACCGGTGGCAAGCTCTGCTTCGCGACCCTGCGCGACGGCTCCGGCGACCTCCAGGTGATGCTGTCCCTGGACAAGCTGGGCGAGGAGCGGCTGGCGGCCTGGAAGTCGGACATCGACCTCGGCGACCAGGTCGGCGTCGAGGGCGAGGTGATCACCTCCCGGCGCGGCGAGCTGTCGGTGATGGTGGACCGCTGGGAGCTCACCGCCAAGTGCCTGCGCCCGCTGCCCGACAAGCACAAGGGCCTGACCGACCCGGAGGCCCGGGTCCGCCAGCGGTACGTGGACCTGATCGTCAACCCCGAGGCCCGCGAGATCCTGCACCTCCGCTCCAGGGTGGTCCGCTCGATCCGCCGCACCTACGAGGAGCGCGGCTACATCGAGGTCGAGACCCCGATGCTGCAGCCGGTGCACGGCGGCGCCAACGCGCGTCCGTTCAAGACGCACATCAACGCCTACGACATCGACCTCTTCATGCGGATCGCCCCCGAGCTGTACCTCAAGCGGCTGGTGGTCGGCGGCGCGGAGAAGGTCTTCGAGATCAACCGCAACTTCCGCAACGAGGGCGCGGACTCCACCCACAACCCGGAGTTCACCTCGCTGGAGTCGTACGAGGCCTACGGCGACTACGACACCCAGGCCGAGCTGATCCGGGCCACCATCGTCAACGCGGCCCGGGACGCGCTGGGCACCACGGTGATCAAGGGCGTGGACCCGCACGGCGTGGAGCACGAGATCGACCTCGCCGAGCCCTGGGACGAGGTGAGCGTCTACCCCGGCATCTCCGCGCACCTGGGCACCGAGGTCACCCCGGAGACCGGCGTCGAGGAGCTGCGCAAGCTGGCCTCCGAGCACGGCATCCCCTTCGAGAAGGAGTGGGGCCACGGCCAGATCGTGCTGGAGATGGTCGAGCGCCTGCTGGAGGAGAACGCCGTCCGGCCGACCTTCATCAAGGACTACCCGACCGAGGTCTCCCCGCTGACCCGCCAGCACCGCTCGATCGCGGGCGTGGCCGAGAAGTGGGACCTGGTGATCTTCGGCACCGAGATCGGCACCGCCTACTCCGAGCTGATCGACCCGGTCGAGCAGCGCGCCCGCCTCACCGCGCAGTCCCTGCTCGCGGCCGGCGGCGACGTCGAGGCGATGCAGATCGACGAGGACTTCCTGCGGGCCCTGGAGTACGCGATGCCGCCCACCGGCGGCCTCGGGCTCGGGGTGGACCGCCTGATCATGCTGCTCACCGGCAAGAACATCCGGGAGACCGTGCTCTTCCCGCTGGTGAAGCCGGAGCCCAAGGCGTCCGCCGGTACGGCGGAGCAGACCGAGGAGGAGTGACCTGATGGACTACGTCAGCGCGATCGTCCCGCCGCTGGTCATGGCGATCGGCTTCGGATTCCTGGTGCGGGCCATCATCCGCACCCAGGGCGGCGCCCAGAAGGCCAAGGAGGACCTGGCCGACTGAGCGGCCGACGGCCCGTCCGGCATCCGCCGGACGCCCCCGCGGCACCCGCGCCGCCATTCCCGGATTCCGGGGGTGGCGGCGCGCCGGTTTCACCGCACTTCACAAGATTTGCCCCGTTCACTCCCTATCCTGGCCGCACTATGGTCCGGCAACTCGGCGAACTTGAGAACGCCATCATGACCCGGGTGTGGCAGTGGAACCGACCGGTCACGGTTCGCGAGGTCCTTCTGGATCTGCGGTCGGAACGGGAAATCGCGTACACCACGGTGATGACCGTCCTGGACAAGCTGCACCGAAAGGGCTGGCTCCGCCGGGAGCGCGTCGGCCGGGCCTATCGATATGAACCGGTCTCCTCGCGCGAGGCGTACACGGCCGCCCTGATGAACGACGCCTGGGCCACCGGCGACAATCCGGCCGCGGCCCTGGTGCACTTCTTCGGCCTGATGTCGCCCGAGCAACGGGAGGCGCTGCGGGACGCCCTGCGGGTGGCCGCTCTGTTCCCGACCGATCCGGCGGCCCCGGATTCTCCGGAGAGCGGGGCGCGGAGCGGACCGGAGAGCGGACCGGATACCGGGGAGACCGGATCGGCGCCGGCACGATAACGTCCCGCCATGGAGGTCACCATCCGCCGGGCGCGGACCACGGACGTTCGGGCAGTGCGCACGCTCATCGACACCTACTCGCGCGACGGGATTCTGCTCGACAAGCCCACCGTCACGCTGTTCGAATCGGTGCAGGAGTTCTGGGTCGCGGAACGCGACGACAACGGGACGGTGGTGGCCTGCGGCGCGCTGCACGTCATGTGGGAGGACCTCGCCGAGGTCCGCACGCTCGCCGTCGACGAGTCCTGCCGCGGCCACGGCGTCGGGCACCTGCTGCTGGAGAAGCTGCTGCAGACCGCCCGCTGGCTCGGCGTCCGTCGGATTTTCTGCTTGACGTTCGAGGTCCCGTTCTTCGCGAAACACGGTTTCGTGGAGATCGGAGAGGTCCAGGAAACCGATGATGGTACGACAGACCCGGCGGCGATCGCTACGGATGTCTATGAAGAACTTCTCCGCTCGTACGATGAAGGTGTTGCCGAGTTCCTCGACCTGGAGCGGGTGAAGCCCAACACGCTGGGCAACTCGCGCATGCTGCTGCACCTGTGAGCCGCCCCCGGGCGGTCAGGGGTTTGTGTTTTCCGGAGAAAGGCGCTTTCCTTTCCTTAGGCAATGGGTCGTTTAGCGGAAAGGGAAGCCCGTGGCACAGAGGGTGCAGGTCATTCTTGAAGACGATCTCGACGGCGGGTCGGCGGACGAGACGGTGACGTTCGCCCTGGACGGCGTTGCCTACGAGATCGATCTGAAGAGCGTCAACGCGGACAAGCTCCGCGATCTGCTGGCGCCGTACGTCGAGAAGGGCCGCAAGCAGAGCGGCCGCCTCGCTGGCCCCCGCCGCGCGGGCCGCAGCACCGCCCCGCGCCCGTCCGGCAGCGTCCCGGACACCGCCAAGATCCGCGCGTGGGCCAAGGAGCAGGGCCTGGAGGTCAACGACCGCGGCCGCGTCCCCAGCAATGTGCGCGAGGCCTACGAGAAGGCCAACGCGGCCTGATCCGGGCGAGGCCCGGCCGCCCGGACGGGTGCGGTGCCCCGGGCACCGGCCGGAGCGTCCACGGCACACGCGCGGGGCGCGGAGGGACTCCCTCCGCGCCCTGCGGCGTACGTCCGGACGGCGCCGCGGCGCCCCGGCGCGGGCGCGGCGGCCCGTTCGGGCAGCAGGCCGGGCACGGGCTCGGGCGGCAGAACGGTCACGGCCTGTGCAACGCTGGAGGGGCGAAGCGGTAACGCGGACACCACCGGGACGGCGTACCGGCCACCGCGGCCACGGCTGACCGACCGTCAGCGGCGGCCGACTTCTCGCCAGGCGAACACCGCCACCGCGGAAACTGCGCGAGAACCGCCCCGATACCGGGTATGAATGCAGATGGACGAGGTCCGTGACCCCGTCCGGGGCAGTACGCGTGACCGGTCGGACGCCCACCGGCTGCGCAGCGGCGGAGGTTGTTCGCCGATGGCGTAGCGGTATCCGGTGCATCCGGCCCCCGTGCGGGAACACCGTCTCCCAACATCGGGTTGGGACTGGTGTCGGCTGGTCGCGCAGCATGTCGCTCCCCGCGAGGGGAGCGAATCCGTGGGCCGCGCCGCTGAGCGGGACTAGCATGCGGAAGGACAGGGCGGGGACGGACCCCGAACTGCCCGACCGCTCTGAGGAGCGATAAACGATGTTCGAGAGGTTCACCGACCGCGCGCGGCGGGTTGTCGTCCTGGCTCAGGAAGAAGCCCGGATGCTCAACCACAACTACATCGGCACCGAGCACATCCTCCTGGGTCTGATCCACGAGGGTGAGGGTGTCGCCGCTAAGGCCCTGGAGAGCCTCGGGATTTCTCTTGAGGCCGTTCGCCAGCAGGTCGAGGAGATCATCGGCCAGGGCCAGCAGGCCCCGTCCGGTCACATTCCCTTCACCCCGCGGGCCAAGAAGGTCCTGGAGCTGTCGCTCCGGGAGGCCCTGCAGCTCGGCCACAACTACATCGGCACCGAGCACATCCTGCTCGGCCTGATCCGCGAGGGCGAGGGCGTCGCCGCCCAGGTCCTGGTGAAGCTGGGCGCCGACCTGAACCGGGTCCGTCAGCAGGTCATCCAGCTGCTCTCCGGTTACCAGACCCCCGGCGGCAAGGAGTCGGCCACGGCCGGCGGGCCCGCCGAGGGCACCCCGTCGACCTCGCTGGTCCTGGACCAGTTCGGCCGCAACCTCACCCAGGCCGCCCGCGAGGCCAAGCTCGACCCGGTGATCGGGCGCGAGAAGGAGATCGAGCGGGTCATGCAGGTGCTGTCCCGCCGCACCAAGAACAACCCGGTCCTGATCGGTGAGCCCGGCGTCGGCAAGACCGCCGTCGTCGAGGGCCTGGCCCAGGCGATCGTCAAGGGCGAGGTCCCGGAGACGCTCAAGGACAAGCAGCTCTACACGCTGGACCTGGGCGCCCTGGTGGCCGGCTCGCGCTACCGCGGTGACTTCGAGGAGCGCCTGAAGAAGGTCCTCAAGGAGATCCGCACCCGCGGCGACATCATCCTGTTCATCGACGAGCTGCACACCCTGGTCGGCGCGGGCGCCGCCGAGGGTGCCATCGACGCCGCCTCGATCCTCAAGCCGATGCTGGCCCGCGGTGAGCTCCAGACCATCGGTGCCACCACGCTCGACGAGTACCGCAAGCACCTGGAGAAGGACGCCGCGCTGGAGCGCCGCTTCCAGCCGATCCAGGTCGCCGAGCCCTCGCTGCCGCACACCATCGAGATCCTCAAGGGCCTGCGCGACCGCTACGAGGCCCACCACCGGGTCTCGATCACGGACGCCGCCCTGGTCGCCGCCGCCACCCTGGCCGACCGGTACATCTCGGACCGCTTCCTGCCGGACAAGGCGATCGACCTGATCGACGAGGCCGGCTCCCGGATGCGCATCCGCCGGATGACCGCGCCGCCGGACCTGCGCGAGTTCGACGAGAAGATCGCCGACGTGCGCCGCGAGAAGGAGAGCGCGATCGACGCGCAGGACTTCGAGAAGGCCGCGTCCCTGCGCGACGACGAGAAGCAGCTCCTGCAGGCCAAGGCCAAGCGCGAGAAGGAGTGGAAGGCCGGCGACATGGATGTCGTCGCGGAGGTCGACGAGGAGCTCATCGCCGAGGTCCTGGCCACCGCCACCGGCATCCCGGTCTTCAAGCTGACCGAGGAGGAGACCTCCCGGCTGCTGCGCATGGAGGACGAGCTGCACAAGCGCGTCATCGGCCAGAAGGACGCCATCAAGGCGCTCTCCCAGGCCATCCGGCGCACCCGTGCGGGCCTCAAGGACCCGAAGCGTCCCGGCGGCTCGTTCATCTTCGCCGGCCCGTCCGGCGTCGGAAAGACCGAGCTGTCCAAGACGCTCGCCGAGTTCCTCTTCGGCGACGAGGACGCGCTGATCGCGCTGGACATGTCGGAGTTCTCGGAGAAGCACACCGTCTCCCGGCTCTTCGGCTCGCCCCCCGGCTACGTCGGCTACGAGGAGGGCGGCCAGCTCACCGAGAAGGTGCGCCGCAAGCCGTTCTCCGTCGTCCTCTTCGACGAGGTGGAGAAGGCCCACCCGGACATCTTCAACTCGCTGCTGCAGATCCTGGAGGACGGTCGGCTGACCGACTCCCAGGGCCGCGTGGTCGACTTCAAGAACACCGTCATCATCATGACGACCAACCTCGGCACCCGGGACATCTCCAAGGGCTTCAACCTGGGCTTCGCGGCCCAGGGCGACACCCAGACCGGGTACGAGCGGATGAAGGCGAAGGTCGGCGAGGAGCTCAAGCAGCACTTCCGCCCCGAGTTCCTGAACCGCGTCGACGACATCGTGGTCTTCCACCAGCTGTCCGAGGAAGACATCATCCAGATCGTCGACCTCATGATCGACAAGGTGGACGAGCGGCTCAAGGACAAGGACATGGGCCTGGAGCTCAGCGTCGAGGCCAAGAAGCTGCTGGCCAAGCGCGGCTACGACCCGATCCTGGGCGCCCGGCCGCTGCGCCGGACCATCCAGCGCGAGATCGAGGACCACCTCTCCGAGAAGATCCTCTTCGGCGAGCTGCGGGCCGGCCACATCGTGGTCGTCGGCGTCGAGGGCGAGGGCAAGGACGCGAAGTTCACCTTCCGCGGCGAGGAGAAGTCCGCGGTCGCGGACACTCCGGCCGCTGTCGCCTCGCCGGGTCCCGACCTGACGAAGTAGCAACATTTAACAGACAACATCAACGGTTAGGGCCCCCGGCGTTCGCGCCGGGGGCCCTGACCGTTTTCCGTGCCCCGGTCGAAACTGTGACCCGAACCACGAACCGGCAGGTCGCTGGCCTGAACGGGGGCCGGTGCGGGTGCGATCGAAGCTGCGGTCATCTTTAATGGCAATGCTGTTGACAGCACGTCAGCTGATACGAAGTTGCGGAGGATAGCGCTGTGGCCATGTCACGGTCAAGGTCTATCTTTTCCGTCCACGCTTGGATCAAATGTCGTCCACCTGTCTTTCATTGGTTTACCGGAAGGCCAAGAGCCGGACGGTTTGGGGAGGACGTCACAACGTTGAAGATGACCAGGAAAGCCGCTTCGGCCGCCTCAGTCGTGGCGGTCATAGCCGCGCTCGGCGCGGGACTGCTCCCGAGCACGGCGGTCGCCGCCGGCGCCGCCCCCGTCCCGCAGGACCCGGCCGACGCCGTTCAGACCAGCACTGAGCACAACATTCCCGGCCCGCTGACCGAGAAGGTCGAGGCCGAGCAGAAGGCCGCCACCGAGCAGCTGCTCGCCGGCACCGCCCAGATCGAGCAGCACGGCGGCGGCTCCAGCATCAAGCTGGGCAAGGACAAGTACGTCGAGCTGGCCCGTGAGCGCACGGACAAGATCTTCACCATCCTGGTGGAGTTCGGCGACGAGGTGGACAACACCACCAAGACCCCGGACGGCAAGATCAAGTACGGCGGCCAGCCCGGCCCGCAGCGCAACCAGATCGAGAAGCCGGACGCCGCGACCAACAACTCCACCCTCTGGCAGGCTGACTACAACCAGCAGCACTACCAGGACCTGTACTTCAGCAAGACCGGCGACTCGCTGAAGACCTTCTACGAGAAGCAGTCCTCGGGCCGCTACTCGGTCGACGGTCAGGTCACCGACTGGGTGAAGATCAAGTACAACGAGGCCCGTTACGGCTCGGACTACTGCGGCCAGCACGTCTGCGCCAACGCGCAGGACCTGATCCGCGACGCGATCGACACCTGGGTCGCCGACCAGAAGGCCAAGGGCCAGACGGACGCGCAGATCAAGGCCACCATCGCGCAGTACGACCTGTGGGACCGGTACGACTACAACCACAACGGCAACTTCAACGAGCCGGACGGTTACATCGACCACTTCCAGATCGTGCACGCCGGTGAGGACCAGTCGGCGGGCGGCGGCAAGCAGGGTACTGACGCCCTGTGGGCCCACCGCTCGTACGTCTACGGCACCGGCGCCGGCACCACCGGTCCGGCCACCAACAAGCTGGGCGGCACCCCCGTCGGCAGCACCGGTGTCTGGGTCGGCGACTACACCATGCAGCCCGAGAACGGCGGCCTCGGTGTCTTCGCCCACGAGTACGGCCACGACCTCGGTCTGCCGGACCTCTACGACACCTCCGGCAGCGGCATCGACAACTCGGTCGGCTTCTGGTCGCTGATGTCGTCCGGCTCCTGGCTCGGCGAGGGCAAGAACTCGATCGGCGACATGCCGAACGACCTCGACGCCTGGAGCAAGCTCAAGCTCGGCTGGCTGAAGTACGACAAGGCCAAGGCCGGCACCGAGTCGACCCACCACATCGGCCCGGTCGAGTACAACAGCGCGCTCCCGCAGGCGCTCGTCGTCGACCTGCCGAAGAAGTCGGTCACCACCACCATCAACAAGCCCTACGCGGGTGCGAACGAGTGGTGGAGCGGCAGCGCGGACGACCTGAACGTCTCGCTGACCCGTGACCTCGACCTGACCGGCAAGACCAAGGCCGCGCTGTCGGCCAAGGCCTGGTACGACATCGAGCAGGACTTCGACTACGGCTACGCCGAGGTCTCCACCGACGGCGGCGCCAACTGGTCCGCCCTCGAGGGCACCTACAACGGCGTCGCGCTGCCGAAGGACCCCTCCGGCAAGGCCTCGCTGACCGGCAACTCGGGCGACAAGTGGGGCGACCTCGCCTTCCCGCTGGACGCCTACGCCGGCAAGGCCGTCAAGGTCCGCTTCCGCTACACCACCGACGGCGGTCTGCACCTCAAGGGCCTGGCGCTGGACGACATCGCGGTGACCGCGGACGGCGCCAACGTCTTCACCGACGGTGCCGAGAACGGTGACAACGGCTGGACCGCCAAGGGCTTCTCGCGGACCACCGGCTCGTTCACCAACGACTACAACCAGTACTACATCGCCGAGAACCGGCAGTACGTGTCGTACGACCGCACCCTCAAGGTCGGCCCGTACAACTTCGGCTTCGCCGACAAGCCGCTCTGGGTCGAGCACTACCCGTACCAGGCCGGTCTGCTGATCTGGTACTGGGACGAGTCGCAGACCGACAACAACGTCACCAACCACCCGGGTCAGGGCCTGATCCTGCCGGTCGACTCGCACCCGACCCCGCTGAAGTGGAAGGACGGCACGCTGATGCGCCCGCGCATCAACGGCTACGACTCCACCTTCGGCTCGCGCCGCACCGACGGTCTGACCCTGCACAAGGCGGGCGTCGAGACGGTCGTCCCGAAGGCCAAGGGTGTCGACGAGTTCTCCGACCTGAAGTCCTACTGGACCAAGGACAACCCGTACAGCAGCGTCATCGTCCCGAAGACGGGCACCAGCATCGAGGTCGAGAACGAGTCCTCGAACTACCTGGAGACCTGGATCCGCGTCCGCCCGGTCGACAACTGATCGAACCGAGCTCTGACGCCCGGTCCGTGACCAGGCACCGCTGAGCCGATCCGGCCCGCTCCCGCACCCGCGGGGGCGGGCCGGATTCTTTGTGTCCGGACGGTCCAAACACCACGGGCGGGTGGTGCTCCTCACAGCCCCCGGGGGCGGTACGAGCGGGAGTAGTAGGACGGCGGGGCGGACGGGCTCGGCCTTCGCCCCATGAACGGAGCATCCGATCGCATGATCCTTACTCCATCGGTTTGAATCTCCGGCCCAATGATGACTACACGCCGTAGTACGTCACACGGTTTGGGACTCCGCTCGGTGACGGTTACACCTGAGTGGTCCCCCACTCTGCACGCCCGAACGGGCTCAGCGTGCTGCCCCCGTACGTGTTCGTGAGGTTCCGATGTCTCCTGTCCCCCCGCTGGGGCCGACCCTGTGCCGGCTCGCCGACGCCTTCCTCAGGCAGACCGACCGGAACCGCTCCACCACCGCCGGCGCGGCCGGGGCAGCCGTCCTGACCGGCGCCCTGGTGCTCACCGCCGCGGTCAGCGCCTCGGCGCAGACCATCGCCCCGACCACCCCCGGCAGCTCGGTGTTCACCGCGCCGCACGGCGCGGCCCCGGCCCCGGCCCTGGTCCAGGTGGCCGGCCCCAGCGCGTACAACCTGCCGTCGGAGCAGTCCTCCGCCCAGGACTCGGTGGCGATCGCCGCCAATCTGCTGACCGCGCAGGCGGAGGCCCAGGCGCCGTCGGCCGACCAGGCACCGGCCGCCGACCAGGCCCCGGCCGAGGGGCAGTCGCCCGCCGCCGAGCCGGAGCCCGCCGCGCCGGAGGAGGCCCCCGCGCCCGCACCGGCGCCCGCGCCCACCCCCGCACCGGCCCCCGCGCCGGCCCGGCAGTGGTCCGCGCCGATCCCGGGAGCGCCGACCAGCAACCCCTACGGTGTGCGCAATGCCGAGTACGCGGCCGGGTACCACACCGGTGTGGACTTCGCGGTCTCCCCGGGCACCCCGCTGCTCGCGGTCGGCAACGCCACCGTGGTGTCGGCCGGCTGGGACGGCGCCTACGGCAAGGAGGTCGTCCTGCGGCTGGCCGACGGCCGCTTCGCCCAGTACGCGCACATGTCGGCGCTCGCGGTGTCGCCGGGCCAGAAGGTCGCGGCCGGGCAGCAGATCGGCCGCTCGGGCAACACCGGCAACTCGACCGGGCCGCACCTGCACTTCGAGATCCGCTCGGCCAACCAGTACGGCGCGGTGATCAACCCGATCGCCTACCTCGCCGCGCGCGGGGTCACCGACTTCTGATCCGTGGTGCGCCCGTGCCCCCGGTGCCTGCGGGCACCGGGGGCACCGCTGCGCGCGGCCTGCGCTGCGCGCGACCTCCGGTACCGGCGGCCTCCCGTCCGCGGCCAGGGGCGCCGGCGCCGCCGACCGGTCAGGCCGTCGGGGCGGGCCGGACGATCAGTCGGCAGATCTCCAGCGCCACGTGCTGGGCGGCCTCGATCGCCTCCTCGCGGGTGGCCTCGGCAACCGGGATGTCCCCGACGTAGCGGTCCACCTCGGGCCGCTGGTCCTGGTACAGCAGGAAGAGCGCCGAGTTGATGGTGAACAGGGACATCATCGCCCGCAGCCGGTCCTCGAAGCTCGCCCCGGGACCGTGCACCAACCGGACCAGGGCGATCATGCGGTCCCGGAACTCCTGACCGGCCTGCAGGTCGCGCAGCGCGGGCTGGTTCTCCTGGAAGAAGCGGAGCAGCGGCGCCCGCTCGGCCATCCCGGCCGCGAACCGGCGGATCAGCTCGTCCCGCACCTCGGGGGTCCAGGTCCGGTCCCGGCCCCAGGCGATCAGCTCGTCGAGCGGCGCGGCGGTGGTCGCCACGATGCCGTGGACGATGTCTTCCTTGGTCTTGAAGTGGTAGTAGAGCGCGGCCTTGGTGACGCCCAGCCGGTCCGCGATCTCCCGCAGCGAGGTGCGCTCGTAGCCCTGCTCGGAGAAGAGCTCCAGGGCGATCGCGACGATGCGCGCCCGGGTGTCGCTACGGGGGCTCTGCGTCGTGCCCATCGCCTGCCTCTGACTGCGTCGTGGTTCGGTCCCCGGCGACCCGCGGCAGCCGCGGCATGAGCGGCTGGCGCCCCTGACCGGCGACCATGGGTGCGCCCATTCTTCCTGCCCCGGAGGTCCACCGAAAAACTGGCTTGACGACCGGCTAGTGCACAACCTACCGTGCCCACGGTCCACAAACTAGCCGGGCGACAAGTAAGGGAACTTCCGCAGGCCCCATCGGTCGCCCGCCCCTGCCCGGGAGTCCCACCCATGTCACACCCCAAGGCCGGCACCGCGGCCCCCGAGAAGCAACCGGCCGAGGACGAGCAGCCCCGTTCGGCCCGCGAGATCCGCCTGGTCATGGTCGGCCTGGTGGTCACCATGCTGCTCGCCATGCTCGACGGCCTGATCGTCGGCACCGCGATGCCGACCATCGTCGGTGAGCTCGGCGGCGCCGAGCACCTCTCGTGGGTGGTCACCTCCTACACCCTGGCCACCGCCGCCTCCACCCCGATCTGGGGCAAGCTCGGCGACCTCTACGGCCGCAAGGGCACCTTCCTCACCTCGATCGTGATCTTCCTGGCGGGCTCGGCGCTCTCCGGCCTCTCCCAGGACATGACGGAGCTCATCGGCTTCCGCGCCCTCCAGGGCCTGGGCGCCGGCGGTCTGATGGTCGGCGTGATGTCGATCATGGGCGCGCTGGTCCCGCCGCGCGACCGCGGCAAGTACCAGGGCATGTTCGCCGCGGTGATGGCGCTCGCCACCATCGGCGGCCCGCTGGTCGGCGGCTTCATCACCGACCACCTGAACTGGCGCTGGACCTTCTACATCAACCTGCCGCTCGGCGCCGTCGCGCTCGCCGTCGTCGTGGTCACCCTGAAGCTGCCGAAGGTCCGCAGCAAGGCCAGGATCGACTACCTCGGCGCGGTGCTGCTCACCACCGGCATCACCTCGCTCACCCTGATCACCACCTGGGGCGGCCAGGAGTACGCCTGGGGCTCGAAGCAGATCCTCGGCCTGGGCGCGCTGGCCGCGGCCTCCCTGATCGGCTTCTGCTACGTCGAGCAGCGGGTCGAGGAGCCGATGCTGCCGCTGTCGCTGTTCAAGAACCTGAACTTCACCCTGGTCTCGATCATCGGCTTCGTGGTCGGCTTCGTGATGTTCGGCTCGACCGTCTTCCTGCCGCTCTACCAGCAGACCGTGCAGGGCGCCTCGGCCACCAACTCCGGCCTGCTGCTGATGCCGATGATGTTCGGGATGCTGGTCGTCTCGCTGGTGGTCGGCCAGGCGGTGACCAAGACCGGCAAGTACCGGATCTACCCGATCATCGGCACCGTCGTGATGACCGCCGGCATGCTGCTGCTGTCGACCCTCTCCACCGACACCTCGGGCTTCACCTCCGCCTGCTGGATGGTGGTGCTCGGTGCCGGCATGGGCTTCCTGATGCAGATCACCATGCTGGTCGCGCAGAACAGCGTCGAGCTCAAGGACATGGGCGTGGCCAGCTCCACCGCCACCCTGTTCCGCACCATCGGCGGCTCCTTCGGTGTCGCGCTGTTCGGCGCGCTGTTCAACAACCGGGTCACCGAGACCATGAACGAGCGGCTCGGTTCGGCCGCCGGTGCGGGTTCCGCGCAGGGCGGCGACCCGGCCCAGCTGAGCCCGGGCGCGCTCAGGGCGCTGCCCGCGCCGGTCCAGGACGCCTACCACCACGCGGTCGCCAACGGCATGCACACCGTCTTCCTGTGGGGTGCGGCCGCCGCCGTGATCTCGGTCGCCGCCGCGGTCTTCATGCGGGAGGTGCCGCTGCGCGGGGCCGGCGGACCGGCCGCCGACACCAAGGACGGCGAGGCCGGCAAGGGCGCGGCGGTCGGCAACACCGAGGCCGTCGCGATCTGACCCGGTCCACCACCGGAACGCACCGGGCCCCCGCTCGCCGAACCGGCGGGCGGGGGCCCTCGTGTCGTTCCCGGGGCCGGGAGCCCGCTAGCGGGGGAGCCGGTAGACGCCCTGCTCGACCGGTTCGACCAGTCCGTCGGCGACCAGCCCGTCCAGGGCGCGGGCGCGCTGCACGGCGTCCGGCCAGACCTCGTCGAGCCGGGCCTGCGGCACCTCGTCGTGCGCCTCGCGGAGCACCGCGAGCAGCTTGCCGCGGACCTGGCGGTCGGTGCCCTCGTAGGTCTGGCCGCGCCGGGCCGGGCCCTCGTAGGGCGGGCGGCCGGCCCGCTGCCAGGCGCAGGAGGTGAACAGCGGGCAGTCCCCGCACTCCGGACCGCGGGCCGTGCAGACCAGCGCGCCCAGCTCCATCACGGCGACCGCCCAGGTGGCGGCCGTGCGGTCGGCGGCGGGCAGCAGCGCGGTCGCGGTCCGCCGCTCGGCCGCCGTGGTGGCCTGCGCCGGGTACTCGTCACCGGTCACGGCCCGGGCGAACACCCGGCGGACATTGGTGTCCAGCACCACGTGCCGCTGGCCGAAGGCGAAGGAGGCCACCGACGCCGCGGTGTACTCGCCGACCCCGGGCAGCGAGAGCAGGGTCGCGTGGTCGTCCGGGACCTCGCCGCCGTGCTTCTCGGTGATCGCCACCGCGGCGCCGTGCAGGCGCAGCGCCCGACGCGGGTAGCCCAGCCGGCCCCACATCCGGACGGCCTCGCCGGGCGCCTCGGCGGCCAGGTCGGCCGGGGTCGGCCAGCGCTCCATCCAGGTCTCCCAGACGGGCAGGACGCGCTTCACCGGGGTCTGCTGGAGCATGAACTCGCTGACCATCACGGCCCAGGGCGAGGCGTCCGGCGTCCGCCAGGGCAGCTCCCTGGCGTTGGCCGCGTACCAGTCGAGGACGGTCGCGTGCAGGACCGGCAGCGGCAGCCCGAGCTTCGGCGTCGCCCCGGCGGGCGCGTCGGGGCCCGGCGGTGCGGCGGGGCCGGCGGGTGCGGGAAGGACGGGGGTGACGGTGTTGGCAGCCATGGCCCTTCGATCCTCCCACGCCCGACCCGGCCACCGAAGTGGATCATCGGGTTCCGCTTCAGCGTGCAAAACACCCCATTCAGCCTCGCCCGAACGGCGCAAATGGCGGATCATGTGAAGGAAGGGGTGACTGTGCGGTGTTGGTGCGTCAAGGGGCACACACTGTCTCGTAGAGTTTGGGCGTGCCCTCTCTCCGTCAACCCGTAGGACCGCTGCCGGCCTCGATCTACTGGCGTCGGCGCGTCGTCGTGATCGTCGCCGCCGTCGCGGTCGCCGCCCTCGTCATCTGGCTGATGACCGATCAGGGCGGGGGTGGCGACGGAGCGAAGGACAAGGCCGCACAGGCCGTACCGACCCAGTCCCAGAACCAGACGCCCGCCCAGGCGATCACGCCGGGCGCCTCGCCGAGCGGACCGGCCAACAACTCCCGGCCCGGCAGCGGCAGCGGCGGCGGCAGTGCCTCCGGCGGCGCGGTGGGCGGCTCCGGAGGCGGGGACGTCAGCCTGAGCACCGGCGGCACGACCGGCGGCGGCGCTGCCCCGGCACCCGCCACCGGCGGGGCGGCTGGCGGCGGAGCGGCGGGCGGCGCCGGCGGCACGGGCGGCAGCGGCGCCACGGGCGCGGGCGGCTCGGGCGGCGGCACTCCGGCCGGTACCGGCGGTGCGGGCGGCAACGGCGGCCAGCCTCCGGTGAACACCACCGAGATCATGGCCCTGCCGGTCTGCGCCTCCTCCCAGGTGACGCTCAATCTGGCCAGCGCCCAGAACTCCTACCAGCCCAAGGACAAGCCCAAGCTGGCGCTGACCATCAACAACTCCTCCGCCACCAACTGCCGGGTGGACCTGGGCCGGACCGCCTCCGCGATCACCGTCACCGCCAGCAACGGCGAGCGCATCTGGTCCTCCGGCGACTGCCCGGCCGACCGGAACAGCTCCTGGGTCCAGCTCCCCGCCAACGGCGGGCTGACCGAGACCTTCGGCTGGGACCGGGTCCGCAGCAAGCCGCAGTGCGCGACCGCCGACCCGGCGCCCGCCCCGGCCGGCAACTACCTGGTGGTCGCCGACCTCACCGGCCTCTCCGGCGGCCAGGCCTCGGCCCGCTCCCCCATCCGCCTGGAGAACTGAGGCGGGTCCTTCGGACCACGCGCAAGGCCCGGACCGTGGGAACGGTCCGGGCCTTCCGCATGCTCCGCGCCTTGCGGGTCCGGGGCCGGGCCCCGGGTGGCCCCGGGGCCCGGCGTCCGATCAGACGTAGCGCTCCAGGATGGACGATTCGGCAAGGCGGGACAGGCCCTCCCGGACCGAGCGGGCCCGGGTCTCGCCGACGCCCTCGACCGTCTGCAGATCGTCGATGCTGGCGGCCAGCAGCTTCTGCAGTCCGCCGAAGTGCTCCACCAGGCGCTCTATCACCGTGTTGGGCAGGCGCGGGATCTTGGCCAGCAGCCGGTAGCCGCGCGGCGAGACCGCCGAGTCCAGCGACTCCGGCGTGCCCGAGTAGCCGAGCGCCTTGGCCACCGTCGTGAGGTCGAGCAGCTCGGCGTGGGTCAGCGCCTCCAGGTCGGCCAGGACCTCGGTGACGGTCCGGCCCTTCTTGGCGGCGCGCTCCGGGAAGTAGTCCCGGGCGACCAGCTCGCGCTCCGGCTCAACGCCCGCGATCAGCTCGTCCAGCTGGAGCGAGAGCAGCCGGCCGTCGATGCCGAGCTCCAGCACGTAGCCGGCGATCTCGGTGGCGATCAGCCGGACCATCTCCAGCCGCTGCGCGACGGCGGTGACGTCCCGGACCGTCACCAGGTCCTCGATCTCCAGTGCGGAGAGCGTGCCCGCCACCTCGTCCAGGCGCAGCTTGTAGCGCTCCAGGGTGGCCAGCGCCTGGTTCGCGCGGGACAGCACGGTGGTGGAGTCCTCCAGCACCCGGCGGGTGCCGTTGACGTACATGGCGATCAGCCGCATCGAGTGCGAGACCGCCACCACCGGGAAGCCGGTCTGCCGGTTGACCCGCTCGGCGGTGCGGTGCCTGGTCCCGGTCTCGTCGGTCGGGATGGTGGAGTCCGGCATCAGGTGGACGCCGGCCCGGACGATCTTGGTGATGTCCTTGTCCAGCACCACGGCACCGTCGAGCTTGCACAGCTCGCGCAACCGGGTCGCGGTGAACTCGACGTCCAGCACGAAGCCGCCGGTACAGATCGGCTCGACGGTCTTGTCGAAACCGAGCACGATCAGACCGCCGGTGTTGGCCCGGAGCACCCGCTCCAGACCGTCACGCAGTGCGGTGCCGGGGGCGATGGCGGTGAGGGAGGCCCGCAGCAGGGCCTCCTCGCGGGAGGACTTGTCCGCCCGGTCGCTGGCTGCCACGTGACTCCTCCGGTCGACCCCGTACCGGGCGCCTCGTGCGGCGGGCGCCGGCCTGCGGTCTGTTGCTCTGTCGCTTAGTACTGCCTTATCACCAATGAGACAGGGGAAAGTCTAACTGCGTGCGGCAACGACAGGGCTTGGGTCAGCGCAGTTCGTCGGAGTCGAGCGGCTCCCACCCCTCCATGACCTCCTCCGGGTAGGCCGCCGGCCGGTGCGCCCGGGGGGCCGGCGGCGCCGACGGGGCCTCACCCTTCGGCTTCGCGGCGGCCCGACGGCGGCCCGGGAGCGCCCGCAGCGCCTCGCCGATGTCCGCCACCTCGACCACCTTCATGCCCGGCGGGACCTTGCCCGGGTCCGGCGGGACGAGCGCGTGGGTGAAGCCCAGCCGGTGCGCCTCGGCCAGCCGCCGCTGCACACCCGTCACCCGCCTCACCTCGCCGGCCAGGCCGACCTCGCCGATCGCGACCAGGTTGCTGGGCAGCGGGGTGTCCGAAGAGGAGCTGGCGACCGCGAGGGCGATCGCGAGGTCCGCCGAGGGCTCGGAGAGCTTCACGCCGCCGACGGTGGCGGTGTAGATGTCCTGCTTGCCGAGCTTGACCCCGCCGTGCCGCTCGACCACGGCGAGGATCATCGCGATCCGGGGCGACTCCAGACCGGAGGTGGTCCGCCGGGGCGAGGGGATCTGCGAATCGACCATCAGCGCCTGCACCTCGGCGACCAGCGGGCGCTTCCCCTCCAGGGTCACGGTCAGGCACGTCCCGGGCACCGGCTTGTCACGCCTGGTCAGGAAGAGGCCGGAGGGATCGGCCAGGCCCTCGATGCCCTCGTCGTGCAGCTCGAAGCAGCCGACCTCGTCGGTCGCGCCGTAGCGGTTCTTGATCCCGCGGATGATCCTCAGCCGGGCGTGGCGGTCGCCCTCGAAGCTCAGCACGACGTCCACCAGGTGCTCCAGCAGGCGGGGGCCCGCGATCTGGCCGTCCTTGGTGACGTGGCCGACCAGCAGGGTGGCCATGCCGCGGTCCTTGGAGGCCCGGATCAGCGCGCCGGCCACCTCGCGGACCTGGGCCGGGCCGCCGGGCGCGCCGTCCAGCTCGGCGGAGGCGATGGTCTGCACCGAGTCCAGGATCAGCAGGCCGGGGTCGACCGCCTCGATGTGGCCGAGCACGGCGCCGAGGTCGGACTCGGCGGCCAGGTAGAGGTGGTCGGAGAGCGCGTTGATCCGGTCGGCGCGCAGCCGCACCTGGCCGGCCGACTCCTCACCCGTGACGTAGAGCGTGCGGTGCCGGTCACTGGCGGCCTTGGCGGCGACGTCGAGCAGCAGGGTGGACTTGCCGACGCCGGGCTCGCCGGCCAGCAGCACCACGGCGCCCGGAACCAGGCCGCCGCCGAGCACCCGGTCCAGCTCGGGCACGCCGGTGGAGCGGGCCGTCGCCACCTGACCGTCCACCTGGCCGATCGGGCGGGCGGGCGAGCTGACCGGCCCGGCGGCCGTCGTCCGGATCGGCACCGCGCCGTACTCCTCGACCGTGCCCCAGGCGTTGCACTCCGGGCAGCGGCCGACCCACTTGGGCAGCTGGTTGCCGCACTCGGTGCAGCGGTAGGCCGGGCGCGGCTTGGCGGTGGTCTTGGTACGGGCAGCCATGCGGTCACCGTAGCGCCCGGGTACGACAACGCGGGGGGCGGCCGGGCCGGGGACGGCACGGGCACGGGCGCGAGGGCGGGAGCCGGAGCCGGAGCCGGTCCACGAATGAGCGATGTTGTTACCCGAAAGAAGTACAACCGGGCGGAATGGCCCGGGCCGGGCCGCCGCCGTCTCTACCGTCGGACGGGTGACGACGAGTACCGAAGGGCCGCGCGACGCCGTCCTCGCGGCGTACGAGCGACAGGTCGACGGCCTCTTCACCTACTGCCTCTCGGTGCTGTGCGAGCACGAGGCCGCGGCGGCCGCCCTGCGGGAGGTACGCGAGCTGGCGGTGCGGCACGGCGCCCGGCTGGCCGAGCCCGGGCTGCTCCGGGCCTGGCTCTACTCGCTGGCCCGGTACTGCTGCCTGCGGCGGCTGGCGGACGGCCCGCAGGGCGGTCCGGAGACCGGTACGGCGGGCCCCGCGGGTGCGGTGGGCGCTGTGGGTGCGGCGGGGCGTGCGCGCGGGAGCTGGGCGGCGGGGACGGCCGGGGACCGGGCGGGCGGGGACGGCGAGGGCGGGCCCGAGGCGGTCCGGCGGCGGCGCGAGCTGGCCTCACTGGCCTGGCCCGAGGCGGCCGGCACCGATCCCGAGCAGCGCGAGGCGCTGGAACTGGCCGTCCGCCACCGGCTCAGCCCGATCGAGGTGGCCGCCGTCCTGGGGCAGCCCTTCGACACCGTCCGGGTACTGCTGGCCTCCGCGCGGGCCGAGGTCGACCGGACCAGGGCCGCCCTGCTGGTGCTGGGCGTGGGCAGCTGCCCCGAACTGGACCGGCTCGGCGGCGCCGGGGCGGAGAGCTGGCGGGACTGGGTGCTCGGCCCGGCGCTCCGCCGCGAGCTGGTGCGGCACGTGGTGGACTGCCCGACCTGCCGGGGGACGGCGGAGCGGGTCGCGGGCGAGGTGCCGCAGGGCCCGGCCCTGTCCGGACTGCCGGTGCTCACCGCGCCGGCCGGGGCGGGGTCCGGTCCGGGGGGCCCGGGCGCCGCGGCCGGCGGGTCCGGCGGGGCCGGCTCCCCGGCGGGCGGGTCCGGCTCCCCGGCGGGCACCCTGGTGTTCCTGCCGCCGGCCACCCGGGAGCCGACCGGGCGGCGGGCGGGCACGCCCGTCCCGGTGACCGAGCCGGGGCTCCGCTTCGACCAGGGCGGGTTCCCCCGCCACCGCGCGCCGGACACCGGACGCGGGCCCACGGTGCGGCGCCGGGTGGTGACCACCGGGGTGCTGGCCGCCGTCCTGGCCGCGCCCGTGGTCGCGCTGTGGGCCGGGCACCGGAGCGGCGGCGGGCCGGGGGCGGCCGCCGCGGTCTCCTCGGTCCGCGTCGAGGAGGACGGGCGGCCGGCGGGCGGGAGGCGCCCCGGGGGCGCGGCGGACGGTACGGCGGGCCGGGGCCCGGACGCTCCGGCCGTCCCGGTGGACGGCACGGTGCTCGGCGCCGTGATCGGCGCGGACGGGGGGACCGGCGGGGGCGGCGGGATCGGCGGGGCACCGGCCCGGGGCGCCGGACCGGCGGTGGCCGGGATGGAGCTCGCCGGGGCGGGCCCCCTCGGTGCAGAAACGTTGCTGCCCGGGATCCAGGGCCCGCTGATTCCGGTCCCGGCCCACGGTGCCACCCCGCTCGCCAGCCCCACCCTGGTCGCGGCACCGGCCCCCGCCGGCGGGGCGGCGGTCGTGCCGTCCGGCCCGGACGGTTCCCCGAACGGGGCGTCCGCTCCCTCCGGTCTGCTGACCGTCGAGGCCGGCGACTACGGCAGCCGGACGGTACTCACCCTCACCAACTCCGGCGGCACCGAGATCCGCTGGCACGCCGTGGTGGACGCGTCCTGGCTGCGGCTCAGCCGCGACTCCGGGACGCTCGCGCCCGGGCAGCGGATCACGGTGATCGTCAGCGTCGACGAGGACCTCGCCCCGGCGACCCGCTGGACCGCCCGGATCGCGCTGCCGCCCTCGCAGGCCGTGGTCACCCTGGAGGGCGGACCGCAGCACCGCGGCGGGTCCACCCCGGCCCCGTCCGAGCCGGGCACCGGCGAACCGACCGGCGCGCCGAGCCCCGCCCCCACCGGCGGACCGGCCCCGTCCGGCACCCCGGCACCCACCGCTCCGCCGACGACCGCCCCGGCCCCGACGACGACCCCGACCGGCGGCGCGACCGGGGGCGCGACCCCCACCGCGACGCCCGTACCGACCACGCCGCCACCGACCTCCGCACCGAGCCCGACCGGACCGGCGACCCCGTCCCCGGCCCCGGCCAGTGCCGCTCCGTCCGAACCGGCCGCCTCCACCGGCCCCGCGCCGCACTGAGCCGTGCTGAGCCACCGAGCCGTGCTGAGCCACCGAGCCGCGCCAGCCGCCCGGGGCGGGACGTCCGGCGCCCGCCTACCGCCGGCGCAGCGGCGGGAGGCGGTACGACCCGTCCAGGGCCGCCGGGCCCGGCCGGTAGAGCCGCAGCACCGCGGTGAACGGGCCGTCGGGCACGGGCAGCCGGTTGGCGGCCCGGTCCGGGTCGGCGGGCCGTTCGCGGCACAGCCGCAGGGTCAGACCGCCGTCCGGGTCGCGGACCAGGCCGGGGGTCCGGTCGCCGATCGCGTACCGGCCGCCCGGGTCGGGCACCAGTCGGTGGCCGGGCAGGCCGTACACGGTGAGGGACCAGAAGGCCGCCACCGGCGGCAGGCCGCCCGGCGGGAAGCGGAGGGAGTACTCGTGGGCGCCGTCCAGCGGGCGGCCGTCGGCGTCCTCGCTGGTGGCCGCCGACAGCGCCTCGTAGGCGTGGCTGCCCCAGAGACCGGCCCGGGCGGCGGCGGCCCGGCTCAGGTAGGCGGCGCGGCGGTCCACGATCCGCCACTCGGGGCCGTCCAGGGTGCCCGGGCCGAGGAAGTCGACGTTGTGGTCGACCAGGTGGAGCGCCGCCCGCCATTCGCCGGCCGGGTGGTCCTCGGGCGGGCGGGTGGCGTCCTCGACCCGTTCGCGTCCGGCGGCGAGGCCGGTCGCCAGCGCGAACGTCCACTCCGGGACGGCCGCGCGGTACGGCGACGGCCCGGGGTCGAGCAGGCCGAGCGGCGCGAACCGCTGCTGGTAGTCCCGGTCGGGCCCGGCCGGGGGGAAGGCGGCCGCCCAGACCCGGAGCCGTTCGAAGAAGGCCAGCCGCTCGGGCACCTCCGGGTCCGGGGCCGGCAGTCCGGCGGCGATTCCGCCCGGCTCCATCGGTTCGAGCACCAGCCCGGCCTGGAGCGCCCGCACCCGGGGCAGGTCGTCCGGGCCTTCGCAGGCGAACCGGCCGACGAGGACGGCGACGGTCGTCGGTGCGACGATCACCCGGTCGGGGTCGGTCGGGGTGCCGTGCCACCCGGGCGGGACGACCAGCCAGGTCTGGGCGGCGGTGCCGGTGGCGCGGCTGCCGAGGTAGGCGAAGTTGGCGGTCCACGCGTCGACGAACTGCAGCACGTAATAGGCCGGTCCGGCCTCGGGCACCCGCAGCAGCTGCGGCCCCTCGGAGAGGTCCAGCGGGGCGACCGAGTAGAGGACGTCGACGTTGGCGCGGCCGAGGTCGTCCTCGGGGCCCGCGGGGCGGGCGGCGTGGGCGAAGCGGTTGAACGGGGCGGGCGGCAGGACGCCCGTACCGCCGTTGACGAAGCGGTCGAGCATGGTGAGGCCGGCCACCAGCGGATAGCCGTAGACATAGGCGTCGGCGGCCATCGCCTCCAGCTCGGGCTGGGTCATGGGGGCGTCCTTCCCGGGCCCTGCGGCGGCCCTCGGGTCAGCACGGGTCGAGCGGGGGCGGTGTCCAGCGGCCGTCGAGCACCGCCTCGTCCGGGCCGTAGACGCGCAGTACCGCGGTGAACGGGCCGTCGGGCACGGGCAGCCAGTTGGCGGCCCGGTCCGGGTCGGCGGGCCGTTCGTGGCACAGGTACAGGGTCAGACCGCCGTCCGGGTCGCGGACCAGGCCGGGGGTCCGGTCGCCGATCGCGTAGCGGTCCAGGGCGTTGTCGACCAGTCGGCGGCCGGGCAGCGAGTACACGGTGACGGACCAGAAGTAGCGGGCCGGCGGCAGCCCGTCCGGCGGGAACCGCAGCAGATGGCCGTGCCGGCTCGCGTCGGGCGGCCGTTCCCCCTCGCTGTCCGCCTGCCAGGCGCCGTACCAGGCCTCCTCGACGGGCAGCCCGTACAGGCCGGTGAGCGCGCCGACGGCCTGGTCCAGGTACCGGGTGCCGATCCGGTCGCGGGTGCCGAAGAGCCCGACCGAGGACTCGGTGCGGGCGGCGGCGCGGGCGAGTTCGGCCTTGCCGTCGGCGATGCCGCGTTCGATCTCGGCGCGGACCGCGAGGGGCAGGACGGCCGGTTCGAACTCGCCCCGGCCGTCGACGCCGAGGTCGGTCAGCCGGCCGCGCAGTTCGGTCTCGGCGGGCAGCACCGGGAAGAAGCCGAGCAGGAAGTCGAGGTAGGAGAAGAACTCGACGGTGTCCAGCGCCTCTTCGCGCCAGACCGGCCAGACCGGTTGCGGGGCCGGCTCGGGCTCCGGGGCGCCGGTGTACTCGTGCAGCGGGCGCAGCCGGTAGGCCCGCTGGATCGCCTCGAGCTCCCGGACGGCGTCGGGCGCGGCGCCGTCGGACCGGGTGCGGCCGACGATGCCGACCAGCCGGGTCGCGGCGCGGATCACGCTGCTGATGCCGGGCGGCGGCTCGCCGTGCCAGTCCGGGCCGGCCACCAGGTGGTCGGCGGCCTCCGGTCCGGTGCTCCGGGAGCCCACGAACCCGGCGTAGACGGTGTCCAGCTCGTGCACCGGCAGGACGTAGTAGCGGTCCGTCGCGGGCACCGAGAGCACCCACGGCTCGGTCCGCAGGTCGAGCCAGGCCCAGGAGTACGGGGTGTCGTTGTTGGGGGTGACGACATCCGTGTCGGCCGGGGTGAA
Organism: Streptomyces sp. TLI_053; assembly: GCF_900105395.1. NCBI lineage: Bacteria > Bacillati > Actinomycetota > Actinomycetes > Kitasatosporales > Streptomycetaceae > Streptomyces > Streptomyces sp. TLI_053. The sequence continues at coordinate 5,432,712 of NZ_LT629775.1, read as the reverse complement.
CGGGTGCGGGTAGTGCCGGAAGACGCCGAAGCCGCCGACATGGCGGGGGTCCGCGTCGTCCAGCACCTGGGTGAAGAGGGTGCGGTAGTTCTGCAGCATCGGCCAACCGCGGATCCAGGCCCGGGCGGCGGTCGCGCGGACGGTGTCCGGGTCCACGAGTGCCGGGTTGACCATGGTGCCGCTCTCCCCTGCATCGGGCATGGCGTGGATACGGGTACAAAGCGGATGCTATGCGGGTCTCCGGGGGGCGGCATCCCGGTGGCGGGCGGTCGGGGCGGCCGGGGTGGGCGGGTGCGGAGGTGCACGGACGGGGCGGAGGGGCCGGACGGGGCGGAGGGGCCGGACGCGGCGCCGGGTCCGGGGCGACAGGCGGGAGGGCGGGGTGTCCGGAGGGCGGGCCTCCGCCCAGGGCGAACGGGGGTATGCGGAGCGATCGACCGGGACAGTCTTGCCGGTATGAAGATCCTTCTGCTCGGCGGCTCCTCCTTCCTGGGTCGGGCGTTCGCCTCCGAGGCCCTGGACCGGGGCCACCGGGTCACCACCTTCAACCGCGGCCGCACGGCCGCCGACCTGCCCGGCGTCGAGGCCGTCCGCGGCGACCGCGACTCGGCCGAGGACCTGGCGCGGCTGGTCGAGGGCCGGCACTGGGACGCCGTGGTCGACACCTCGGCCCAGCAGCCCGCCCAGGCCGCCGCCACGGCCCGGCTGCTGCGCGACCGCGCCGGCCACTACACGCTGATCTCCTCCGTCCACGCCTTCGCCGACTGGCCGGCCCGGGCCGTCGACGAGACCTCGCCGCTGCACCCCTGCCCCGCCGACACCCCGCCCGGGCAGGAGTTCGGCGCCGCGCTCAAGGCCGGGTGCGAGCGCGCCGTGCTGGAGTACTTCGGTGCCGGGCGCTCGCTGGTCCTCAACAGCGGCCTGCTGATCGGCCCGTACGAGCAGGGCGGCCGGCTGCCCTGGTGGCTGGAGCGGATGGCCCGGGGCGGCCGGGTCCTGGCGCCGGGCGAGCCGGGCCGGCCGATGCAGCTGATCGACGTCCGGGACTTCGCGGCCTTCGGGCTGGACCTGCTGACGGCGGGCACCACCGGGAGCTTCCTCACCACAGCGCCGCCCGACCTGCTCACCTACGGGGAGTTCCTGGCGGGGTGCGCGGCGGTGGCCGGCGGCCCGGACGTCGAGCTGGTCTGGGTCCCGGACGAGCGGTTGCTGAAGGAGGGACCGGACAGCGTCCAGCCGTGGAGCGAACTACCGCTCTGGCTGCCCGAGGGAGCCGAGTCGGCGGGGACCTGGCGGGTCGACACCGGGCGGGCGGAGGCGGCCGGACTGCGCTGCCGGCCCTTCGCCGAGACCGCCCGGGACACCTGGGACTGGCTGCACCGGCGCGGACCGGCCGAGGACACCGAGCCGGACGGGCGCAAGCGCGGCCGGATCACGCACGGCATCGAGCCGGCGAAGGAACGGCGGCTGCTGGAGGCGTCGGCCTGACGGCGGCGGGCCCGGACCTCGGCGCCACGGCTCCGGCCCGCGTCCCGGCGTCCCGGGCCCGGCGCGCCACGGCCCCGGCGTCACGAGCCCGGTGTCACGGGCCCGGCGTCACGAGCCGGTGCGTCACAGCCCCGGGGAGAGCGGGGCGCCCGCTCCCCCGGCGGCGATGCCCGGCCTCAGTGCGTCCGGCGGGTGACCAGCTCGGCGAGCGCGAGCAGTTCGTCGGCCGCCGAGGGCTCGGGCACCGCGAGCGCCAGTTGGGACATCGCCGCCGCCATCCGCTCGCAGGACTCGCCCTGGGCCCAGGCCCGCCCGCCCGCACCCTCGACGGCGGCCGCGCAGCTCGCCAACTCCTCGGCGGTCAGCTGCCGTTCCAGCGCGTACAGCTCCGCCAGCCGGTCCCCGTCGGGCGTCCCGGAGCGGAGCGCGGCGACCACCGGCAGCGACTTCTTGCGGACCAGGAGGTCCGCGCCGACCGGCTTGCCGGTGACCTCCGGGTCCCCCCAGATGCCGATCAGGTCGTCGATCAGCTGGAAGGCCAGACCGATCTCCCGGCCGAAGCCGTCCAGCGCCTGCGCGGCCTCCGCGGAGCCGCCCCCGTAGCGGGCGCCCATCGCGCAGGCGGCGCCGAGCAGGGCGCCGGTCTTGGCCTCGGCCATCGCCAGGCACTCGGTCAGCGAGACGTCGCTGCGCTGCTCGAAGGCGCAGTCGATCTGCTGGCCCTCGCACAGCTCCACCACGCAGTCGGCCAGCCGGCGGACGGCGTCGCCCGCCACCGCGTGGCCGTCCTCCGCCAGCAGGCGCAGGGCCAGCGAGTGCATCGCGTCGCCGGCCAGGATCGCCTCGGTGGTGCCGAACACCAGCCAGGCGGTGGGGCGGTGCCGCCTGGTCTCGTCCCGGTCGATGATGTCGTCGTGCAGCAGCGTGAAGTTGTGCACCAGCTCGACGGCGGCCGCGGCGGCGGTGGCCTTGGCCGGGTCCCCGCCGAGGGCCTGGGTGGCGGCGAGCACCAGGGCGGGCCGGATGGCCTTCCCGGAGGGTGCGGCCGACGGCGAGCCGTCCGCCTCCCACCAGCCGAAGTGGTAGCCGGCCACCCGGCGCATGGTGCCGGGCAGCGAGTCCACGGCGGCCCGCAGTACCGGGTCGACCAGGGTGCGGGTGCGCGCGAGGACGTCCCGCGCCTCGTGCCCCTCACGATGGTCGCGCTCCAGCGTGAACATTCCCATGGGTCCTCCCCCTTGGTGGTACGACGGGCCGGCCCGGTGGCGGACGGGCCCTGCGGCGGGCGGGGATCGTCAGGGGTGCCGACCGGCCGGGGGTGCCCCCGGCCGGTCGGACGACGCGATCCCGGCCGCCCCGGTCAGTCCTGGCGGTGGGCGATGTCGACGTTCTCGAGCACGCCGACGGCGTCCGGCACCAGGATCGCGGCCGAGTAGTAGGCGCTCACCAGATAGGAAATGATGGCCTTCTCGTCGATTCCCATGAATCGCACCGAAAGGCTCGGCTCGACTTCATCCGGAATTCCGGTCTGGTGCAGACCGATGACACCCTGGTTCTGCTCGCCGGTGCGCATCGCGAGGACCGAGGTGGTGCTGCCGTTGACGATCGGGATCTTGTTGCACGGGAGGAGCGGAACTCCGCGCCAGCCGAGGACCTGTCGGCCCTGCAGCTCGACGGTGTCCGGGTACAGGCCGCGCCGGTTCCACTCGCGGCCGATGGCGGCGATGGCCCTCGGGTGGGCCAGGAAGAGCTTGGTGCCCCGGCGGCGGCTCAGCAGCTCGTCCATGTCGTCCGGGGTGGGCGGGCCGGAGTGGGTCTGGATCCGCTGCTCGTGGTCGGCGTTCCGGAGCAGGCCGAACTCCGGGTTGTTGATCAGCTCGTGCTCCTGGCGCTCGCGCAGCGCCTCGACGGTCAGCCGGAGCTGGTGCTCGGTCTGGTTCATCGGCTGGTTGTAGAGGTCGGCGACCCGGGAGTGCACCTTGAGCACCGTCTGGGCGACGCTGAGCTCGTACTCGCGCGGCCTGAGCTCGTAGTCCACGAAGGCGGTGGGGAGTTCGTACTCGCCGTGGTGGCCGGCCGAGAGGCCGATCGCGGCCTCGCCGTGCTTGTTCTGCGGCTGCTGGAAGCCTTCCAGGTACTCCATGATCTGCAGCTGGAGGGCGTCGGAGCGGTCGACGAGCTGCTGGAAGTCGGCCCAGCGCAGCGACAGCACGGTGCCGGCGGTGGCCGCCCGGACGGTGTACGACCAGTCGCCGCCCTCCTGCCGGACCGCCTCGTCGCCGAGGTGGTCGCCGTCGGCCAGGGTGCCGACCACGGTCTCCTCGCCGTACTTGCCCGTTCCCAACCGGTTGAGCTTGCCGTACGCGATGATGAAGACCTCGTCGATCGGCGCTCCGGCGGCGACCAGGACCTCACCCGCGGAGAACTCGCGTTGGACGAAGCGCCCGGCCAGCTCCTCCAGCACCGCGTCGTCCGGGAAGCCCCGCAGGACCGGCACCTCGCGCAGGGTCTGGGGCAGGATCCGGGCCTGGCTGCCCGTGCGGTCGAAACTCACCCGGCCGCGGCCGACGGCGTGGCGCAGCCGGCGGTTGACCCGGTAGGTGCCGCCCGAGACCTGGACCCAGGGCAGCGTCCTGAGCAGCCAACGGGGGCTGATCTCCTGCATCTGCGGCGCGGACTTGGTCGTCGTCGCCAGGTTGCGCGCGGCCGCGGTCGCGAGACTCTGCTGGTCGCGGGTCTGCGCTTCACCGCCCGGTGCAGGAATACCGACGTTGGTTTCGGTCGACATAGGGAGCCCTTCGCGTACCCGTACCCGATGAAGTGTCGCCTTGCAACTTGCAACAATCATGGTGGGCCCATTCGGAGGGCGGCCGCAATCACTCTTTCGAGTGGTCGGAATAACCGAAAAAATAGTACGAATAGAATGTCTGATCGATATTGAATCGATCAAGTGATCCAATCATTTCTGGAACGGGACGGTCCGGTTCGCCCTCCGGGTCGGCCCGCGGCGGACCCTCGACGGAGCCACCCCGCGTTCGGGCCCGTTCGACAGACCGCTAAGGTGCCACCTCAAAGGGCCACGGAGCCAGGACGAATGCGGCCGAACCAGCGCCCTTCTCCTCGTTCACCCCTGCCCTGGGAGCCCCCTTGAGCGCCCCCGTCACCGTCTGGCTCAACCGCACGTACGCCGAGAACGTGTTCTTCATCGAACAGCTGCACGCCGCCCCCCGCGCGGTCCGGGTCCACGCGACCCACGTCGATCCCGACTCCCCCGTGCTCGCCGCCGCCGACACCGCCGGCCTGGAACCCGCCGACCTCACCCCCGACGCCTACGTCGCCTACGCCCTCGACCACTGCGCCCGCCACCGCGTCGACGTGTTCGTGCCCCGGCTGCACCAGCTCGCGATATCGCTGCACCGGCACGAGTTCGAGGCCGTCGGCACCGCCCTCGCCTGCCCGCCGGCCACCGCGATCGCCGCCTTCGACAGCAAGGCCGACGGCTACGCGGCGATCGCCGCCGCCGGACTTCCCACCCCGCCCTGGTGGCTGGTGCGCACCGCCGAGGAGCTGGTCGGCGCCGTCGACCTGATCGAGGCGGCCGGTCTCACCGCCTGTCTCAAGCCCGCCTCCGGCGCCGGCGGGGAGGGCTTCCGGGTGCTCACCCGCGAGGCCTTCGGACTCCACCGGCTGGCCGGCTGGGACAGCCGCGTCCAGGTGGACCAGGTGGCCGCCGCGCTCGACCGGGCGGCCGGCGAGACCCCCGGCACCCTCGCCGACCTGCTGGTCATGCCCTACCTCGACGGCCCCGAGGTGTCCGTGGACTGCCTCGCCGACCTGGACGGCACCCTTCTGGCCGGCGTCGGCCGCAGCAAGCACCACCGCCGCCGCAGTTTCACCACCGAGCCGCGGTACCTCGAACCGGCCCGCCGGGTGGTCGAGGCCACCGGCATGTCCTACCTCTCCAATGTGCAGTTCCGGCACCTGCACGGGGAGCCGGTGGTCATCGACGTCAACACCCGCCCCTCCGGCGGACTGCACCAGCTGCGCCTGTGCGGGCTCAACCTCCCCTGGAACGCGGTGCAGTTGGCGCTCGGCGAACGCCCGGACACCGACTGGACCGGGGATCCGACGGGCATCGAGTACACCCTGGTGTCCGGCATCCAGCCGGTCCTGCCGCGCCGGCTGCCGCCGTTCGTCCCGGCCGGGCGGCCGGCCGGCGAGCTGGTGCACTGACCAGTCGTCACCGATCCGGCTACAGCGGCCCGTTCCAGTCGAGCGTCGGCTCCAGCACCCCTTCCAGGGTCAGCAGCCAGCGCTTGACGTCGATCCCGACCCGGCCGCCGCCGAAACCGCCGATCCCGTCCGCCGCCACCACCCGGTGGCAGGGCACCAGCAGCGCGACGGGATTGGCGGCCATCATCTGCCCGACCGTCCTGGCCGCCAGGCCGGGCTCCTCGACCCCGGCGAACACCCCGCTACGGGAGGCCAGTTCGCCGTAGGTGATGGTCCGCCCGTACGGCACCCCGTGGAACAGGGTCCGCAGCACCTCCCGGTGCGGGCCGGTGCTCAGGCTCCAGTCGATCGGCAGCTCCAGCTCCCGCCGCCGGCCCGCCAGGTACTCGCCGACCCGGCCGGTGACCGCGGCGATCTTCGACTCGTCGGTGCAGCGGGGCAGTTCGCCCTCCCGCCCGAGGTAGCCGACCGCCGCCACGCCCCGCGCGGTGACCCCGATGTGCAGCGGCCCGCTCGGCAGCGGCGTCTCCACCGTCAACCAGGACAACGGCGTCGCCGTACTCCCCGCCACGTCTTCCCCCCTGCTGTCCGCCGCGCCGGCCACCCGGCCCGCGCGTCATCGTACGGCGGACCGGGCGGACGCCCCGGCGCGGCGGCGGTCAGGAGCGCCGCCCCTTCAGCTCCGCGGCGACCGTCCGCGACCAGTTCGCGAGCTCGGCCCGGTCGGCGGGCATCCCCTCGCACAGCGCGGCGACCTGGGCGTCGTTGATCCGGTTCGGCCCCGGGATCTCCAGCAGGTACGCGAGCTCGTCCAGCACGGTCGCGAGCCGCACGGCGTCCGTGTGGTCCAGCGACGCGGCCGCCTCGTGGTGGCCGATGGTGAGAGAACCGGGCATGGTCTGCCTCCTCCGTTCGCCCCCGCACCACCCACGGTACGACCGCCCGCCTCACCCGGCACCCGCCGCCGACCGGACCCTCTCCACCGGCCCCGCGTCCGCCCCCGGCTCCCCGTCCCAGCCCCGGCAGCGCACGGCGCGCACCCCCAGCACCACCGCCGCGGCCAGCAGCTGCCACCCCGCGCCGAAGGCCAGCACGGCGGCCGCCCCCACCCGGTCGGCCAGCGGGCCGGCCGCCGCCAGACCCAGCGGCCCCAGTACGAAGGCGCCCAGCCCACCGAACGCCGTCACCCGCGCCAGCACCTCGGCCGGCACCCAGCGCTGCATCGTGGACTCGTACAGCGAGCCGCAGACCGCCGAACCGGCCCCCGCCACCAGCGCCGCCGCGACCGTCCAGCCCAGCGGCAGCCCCGCCGCGAGCGAGGCCGAGGGCAGCGCCCAGCCGAGGGTCGCCACCGTCGCCACCGCCAGCGGCCGCCCGGGCCGGCGCCCGAGCATCAGCAGCCCGGCCAGCACCGCCCCGACCCCGTACACGCCCATCACCAGGCCCCAGGCCCGCGCGCCGCCCAGCTCCCGCTGCGCGGTGAGCGGGCCGAGCACCAGGAAGGGCGCCCAGACCAGCAGGTTGAACAGCCCCATCTGCACGGTGGTCACCCAGAGCCAGCGCCGGGAACGGAACGCGCTCCAGCCGTTGCGGAGATCGGCGACCGTCGAGTGCTCGCGGTCGGCCGCCCCGGCCTCCCTCCCCGCTTTCCCCGCCTTCCCCGCCTTCCCTGCCTTCCCCGCCTTCCCCGCTGCGCCCGGCGGAGCGACGGACAGCCGGGCCAGCGCGAGCGCGCCGACCCCGTACGTCACCGCGTCGATCGCCAGCACCGCCCCCGGCCCGTATCCCGCCGTGATCACGCCCGCGAGCGCCGGGCCGGCCACCGTCGACACCGAACGCGCCAGCCCCAGCAAGGTGTTGGCGTCCGGCCGCCGCTCCTCGTCACGGACCAGCGCGGGCACCAGCGCACCCAGCGAGGGCAGGAACACCCCCTCGCCCAGGCCCCAGACGGCGACCAGCGCCACCATCGCCCAGAGCCGCGCGTGCCCGGTGAGCAGCAGCACCGCGAAGGCACCCTGCACCGCGCAGCGCAGCACGTCGGCGGCGAGCATCACCCGGCGGCTGCCCAGCCGGTCGGCCACCACCCCGCCGAACAGCATCACCAGCACGATCGGCAGGATCCGGGCGGCCATCACCCAGCCCAGCTCCGTCCCGCCGCCCCCGCTGCCGAGCACCGCGAAGGCCACCGCCACGGGCGCCATGGAGGAGCCGACCAGCGAGGTCGCGTAGCCGACGAAGAACCACCTGAAGTCGCGTTCGCCCAGCACGGCCGACCGGCCCGTGCGGCGGATTCCCGCATCCACTGCCATGGGCGGCAAGTCTGGTCGCGGCAGGACTGCCGGACAAGACTTTCCGAGCGAAAACTTGAGCCGGTACCCATCAATTTTCGCCCAGCCGTCCGGTGCCGCGGTAAAACCCCCAAAAATCCTTCTCCACCTGCTGTTTACTGCGCCTGAGAGCTACCATCGACCCACCTTCACCGCTTCGTTTTACTGCGGAAAGCGAGCATCCGATGCCCCAACTCCCACCCGTCGAGTACGCGGTCGCCGTCGACCGCTACCTGGCCGCCTCCGGGCTCGGCGCCGGCTCCCGCCGGATCTACCGGATCGCCCTCGACACCTGGGCCTGGGCCCTCGCCGACCGGCCCGCCCCGGCCGGCCCCGACCGCCGCCGGGCCGAGCCGCCCGTCCTCCCGCTCGCGCTGCTCGACCACCCCGACTGCGCCGGCCGGCTACGGACCGCCGTCGCCCGCCGCTCCACCGGCACCGACCCGCGCACCCTCAACCGCGAGCTCTCCACCCTGCGCGCCGCCGTCAGCTGGTGGCGCGCCCAGGGCTGGATCCGCACCGACCCCGCCGAGGGCCTGCGCCCCCGCCCGCTGCCTGGCCCCGAGCACGGCCCCGGCCCGCTCACCGCCGAGCAGCTGCGCGCCCTGTTCGCCCTGCGCGTCCCGCTCCGCGAGCAGCTCCTCTGGCACCTCCTCCACGAGAGCGGCGCGCCCGTCGAGACCGTGCTCGCCCTGGACGTCGACGACCTCGACCTCCCGCAGCGCCGCACCCGCCCCCCGGCCCCGCCCCTGACCTGGCAGGCCGGCACCGCCCGGCTGCTCCCGCTCCACCTCGCCGGCCGCCCCACCGGCCCGCTCCTCCTCACCGACCGCCGCGCCCCGGCCACCACCCCCGCCGCCGACCGCTGCCCCCACACCGGCCGCGCCCGCCTCTCCTACCGCCGCGCCGCCGAGCTGTTCACCACCCACGCCCCCGGCCACACCCTGCGCCGGCTCCGGCAGCGCTGACGGCACCGGCCGGCTCCGGCCGCCGACCGGCACCCGGAACGCGAAGAGCCCCGAACCGGCGGCCGGTTCGGGGCTCCCACTGCGCCTCGGCGCGCCCGGGCGGGCCGCCGGGCTCGGGGTCACTACGCCGTGTAGCCCTGGAGGTCGACGACCACATCCGTCGATCCCGCGTTGTTGTACACCTCGATGAAGCCTTCGGAATCCACCGGCACCAGCGCGACGTTGGGCACGGTGGCACCGGGGGTGACATTGACGTTCGAGGCGTCGGTCCAGTCACTGCCCGGCATGGAGACCTTCAGCCAGCTGTCCTGGGTGGCGTTGGTCGCGGTCAGGTTGACCATGACCGCCGAGACGCCGTCGGGCACACCGCCCACGCCCTTGACCTTCACCTTGAGGGTCTCCCGCTCCCCCAGCGCCCCGTGGGAGACCCGGGTGTCCACCACCCGGGTCGGCGCGGTGACGACGACCGGCTTGACGTCGGCGTTCGAAATGGCGCTCGCGTAGTAGCCCTGGATGTCGGTCAGCAGGTTCACCTCGCCGACGTGGTTGTAGTACGTGATGGTGCCGTTGGCGTTGACCGGTGCGGACAGGTGGTTGGCGACGGTCTGCCCCACGGCGAAGTTGAGGCTGGACGTCGTCGGGTGGGCATTGGCCGGCGCGACCGTGATGTAGCTGCTCGCGGTGCCCTCGGTGGCAGTGAGGTTGACGACCGCGATCCGGGCGTCGGTGGGGAGGAGCCCCGGACCGTGCACCTTGGTGGTCATCAGCTCGCCCGCCGCCAGCGGCCGGGGGTGACCGCCGGTCCCGGTGCGGGTGTCGAGGACACGGACGGCGTTCCGGGTCGTGCCCAGCCGCACCGAGGCGCTCCTCGGTTCGGGGGTGTAGTAGCCCAGGATGTCGACCACCAGGTCGGCCTCCCCGGCATTGTTGTAGAACGAGACGCTGCCGTCCTCGGCCAGCGGCACCAGTACGGCGTTCGCGACGTCCCGGCCCGGCACGGCGTTCACGTTGGACGCCGTCGGCACCTCCCCACCCGCGAAGGCGGTGACGTGCGTGGGCTCGGTGGCATTGGTGACCGTCAGGTTGAGCATCACCGCGGTGACGGGGCGGTCGGTCGGTACCCCGGTGACACCGTTGACACCGGTGACCTGGAGCTTCAGCACGCCGCGCGGGCCGAGCTGGCCGACCGGAGCGCCCTGACCGGTGCGGGTGTCGAGGTACCTCGTGGGGTAGTACAGCGGCACATAGCTGCTGCCGACGGTGACGGAGCGCGAGACCGTGCCCGTACGGCCCTTGTCGTCCGTGATCGTACGGGTCACCGTGTACGTGCCGGCCCGGGCGTAGTCGTGGGAGTACGAGGACTGGGGCGCCTCGGCCGCGTTCACGACCGTGCCGTCGCCGAAGTCGAGCGTGTTGGCGACGACCGGATCGGCGCTCTCGGCGGGCCCGCCCGTGCTCGCGACCGCCCGGAGCGGCCGGTCCGCCTCCGCGTACCCGGGACGGAAGACGTTGACCGTCAGATTCGGCTGCAACGACGACTCGGCATGGGCGGGTGCCGCCAGCGGCAGCCCGCCGAGGGCCGAAACAGCAAGGACAGCAGCACCGACGGTACGTGTACTACGCACAGGTTCCCCTCCGAACGATCTTGACGACAGCTCGGATCCTGCCAGACCGCTCCGACAACCCGGGCAGTGGTGTCCGCAGAGCGAGAAGGGCGGTACCCACCGACCGACGAGCGCGCGCCGGAGACGGCGAAGCCCCGAACCGGGGACCGGTCCGGGGCTTCGCCACACTCGCGCCGGAGCCCCCTGTCGGATTCGAACCGACGACCTACGCTTTACAAGAGCGGTGCTCTGGCCAGCTGAGCTAAGGAGGCATGGTGACCGTCCGCGACGGATCACGGCGGCACCGGGGGCAGTCTACCGGGCGTGGAGCGGGCGGTGTGGGGATATCCGGGCTCGGGCGGCCAGGGGTCGGTGGTGAGCCGAGGGCCGGGGCGGGCGGGGCGGGCGTGATGGAACCGATGCCGAAATCCGGCCGTCGAGGGGCTGACAAGCGGCGTACACGCAGGTAGCGTCGCCCGGAGCCGGATTCGTACAGAGGTTCAGACCACCCCTGGGAACCGGCCGAATGCAGTCCCCCACCCTTTACTCGGATCGTCCGGCACGTTCCTGCCGGTGAAGGAGAGTTCAGCCATGGCTTCTGTGACGTTCGACCAGGCGACCCGTGTCTACCCCGGGGCGACCACCCCCTCGGTCGACGCCCTGGACCTGCAGATCGAGCACGGCGAGTTCCTCGTCCTGGTCGGCCCCTCCGGTTGCGGCAAGTCCACCAGCCTCCGCATGCTGGCCGGGCTCGAGGACGTCAACAGCGGCGCCATCCGCATCGGCGACCGCGACGTGACCCACCTGCCGCCGAAGGACCGGGACATCGCGATGGTGTTCCAGAACTACGCGCTGTACCCGCACATGACCGTCGCGGAGAACATGGGCTTCGCGCTCAAGATCGCGGGCGTCAACAAGTCCGAGATCCGCACCAAGGTCGAAGAGGCCGCCAAGATCCTCGACCTCACCGACTACCTGGACCGCAAGCCGAAGGCGCTCTCCGGCGGCCAGCGCCAGCGTGTCGCGATGGGCCGCGCGATCGTCCGCGAGCCCCAGGTCTTCCTGATGGACGAGCCGCTGTCCAACCTGGACGCCAAGCTCCGCGTCTCGACCCGCACCCAGATCGCCGGCCTGCAGCGCCGCCTGGGCATCACCACCGTCTACGTGACCCACGACCAGACCGAGGCGCTCACCATGGGCGACCGCGTCGCGGTCCTCAAGGGCGGCGTCCTGCAGCAGGTCGACACCCCGCGCAACATGTACGACCGGCCGTCCAACCTCTTCGTGGCCGGCTTCATCGGCTCGCCCGCGATGAACCTGGTCGAGGTGCCGCTGGTGGACGGCGGCGTGAAGTTCGGCGGCTCGGTCGTCAACATCTCCCGCGAGGACCTGGCCGGCGCCGGCTCCGACAAGAACGTGACCGTGGGCATCCGTCCCGAGCACTTCGAGATCGTCCCCGGCGGCGGCATCGAGGGCGTCGCGGTCACCGTCAACGTGGTCGAGGAGCTCGGCTCGGACGGCTTCGTCTACGGCACCACCAAGATCGGCGGCGAGGACAAGGACCTGGTCGTCCGCGTGCACGGCCGCCAGATCCCGGCCCGCGGCGAGACGATCCACGTCGTGCCCGTCGCCAACGAGACCCACGTGTTCTCCAGCAGCACCGGCGCCCGCCTCTCCAGCTGAGCCACGGCGGGCCACCGCCCGCGGCACGGAGCCCCGTCCGACCGTCACCCGGTCCGGCGGGGCTCCCGCCGCTCCGGGCCACTCCGACGGACGACGGCGTCAACCCGGTGACGGGACGAACCAGGACACCGTGTCACTCGATGGTGTAACGGAGGGCGATCCGGGCCCTACCCACCGCTACTCTCCTGTGCGTGAAGCAGCTAGTTCGCCGCATCGGCCAGACCGTCGCCCTCACCCTGCCCGTCGTCCTGGTGACCACCGGCACCCTCGCCGTGACCAGGGTCCCGTGGGCCCCGCCCACGTCGCTGGACCAGCAGGTCGTGGCGGCGTCCAGCGGGGACGGCGCGGGGATCGGCCGGACCGCCACCACCGCCACGACGTCCGACGGGCTCGCCCCGCAGGACGCGCTGCGCGTCGCGCTCATGGACGAGCTGCGGGCCCACAACCCGGGCAGCGCGCTCGACCTGCTGGAGCGCGCGATGCGCGAGCAGCCCGCGCTGACCCCCTACTGCAGCTCGCTCGCCACCGAGCTCGGCAAGGCGGCGGTGCGCAAGTACCAGGGCGACGTCCAGCGGGCCCGGACCTTCGCCCGCGCGGTCTGCGACGGCTCGTTCGCCGCCGGCGCGGCGGGCTGACCGGACCGGGAGCCCCCGGCAGCCACCCGGGAAGCCCGGCCGTCGTCCGTCCGGTGCCCACCGGGGCCGGGGCACGACGGCGGACCGGCGCAGGACCTGGGCAGGACCGGGGCAAGGGCAAGGGCAGCGAGTCCGGGCAGGCCCGGTGGCGGGACCGCCACCGGGCCGCGGGCACGGCCGGACGCACCGGGCGGACCTCCCGCCCGGCCCGGCACGCCTATTGTTCAGCCATGACCGCTGACTCCGGCCCCACGGCCGCTCCCCAGCCCGCTCCCGCCATCGGCCCGGTGCCGGTGACCCAGGCCGTCATCCTGGCCGGCGGCCAGGGCTCCCGGCTGCGCCCCTACACGGACGACCGCCCCAAGCCGCTGGTCGAGATCCCGGGCACGGGCATCCCGATCCTGGGCCACCAGCTCGCCTGGCTGGCCGCCGAGGGCGTCACCGACGCGGTCATCTCCTGCGGCCACCTGGCCGACGTGCTGGAGGACTGGCTCGACCGGGCCGAACTGCCGCTGCGGGTCCGCACGGTGGTCGAGGCCGAGCCGCTCGGCCGGGGCGGCGGCCTCAAGTACGCCGCCAAGGCGCTGCCCCGCCCCGACGAACCCTGGTACGCCACCAACGGCGACATCTGGACCAGGTTCAGCCTGCGCGACATGGCCGCCTTCCACCACGAGCGGGACGCCGTCGCGACGCTCGCGCTGGCCCGGCCGCGGATCCCGTGGGGCGCGGTGGAGACCGACCAGTTCGGCAACGTCCTCGACTTCATCGAGGCCCCGCCCTCGCCGTTCCTCATCAACGCCGGCCTCTACGTCTTCGGCCCGGACTTCGCCGAGCTGCTGCCGGACGTGGGCGACCACGAGCGGACCACCTTCCCGCAGCTGGCCCGCAGCAAGCGGCTGGCCGGCTACCAACTGCCGCAGGGCGTCTACTGGCGGGCCATCGACACCGCGAAGGACCTCACCGAGGCCGCCAAGGAGCTCGCCGGGGGCGCCGGCCGCGCCCCGCAGTAGGGCGGGCCCGGGCGGAGCGCCCCGACGCGCCGCGCCGACGCGCTGCCCCGACGCGCTCCGCCGAACCGCTCCACGCACGACGGCGACCGGCCGGGTACTCCCCCACGGAGCACCCGGCCGGTCGCCGTTCCCGGGCCGGTTCCCCCGGCCCGCCCGTCAGGTCGCCGTGGCCGGCTCCGGACGGGAGCCGCGGGCGCCGCCGCCGGACAGCTCGGCCAGCGGCGCGCTGCCCAGCACCCCGCCCAGCAGTCCCGAACCGCCCGGGGAGGCGCCGGACCCGCTCGGGGTACCGCCGGTCCCGGTGCTCGGGGCCGGCTTCGGCGCCGTCCCGGTCCCGGCCGCCGGGGCCGCGGGCGTGGCGCGCTGCGCGGGTGTCGACCCGGCCGGGGCGGGCGCGGCCGGCGGCGCGGAGGCCGCCGGAGCGGCCGGCGGGGCCGTGCCGGTCTCCGGCTTCGCCGAGGACTTCGCCTTGCCGCTCGGGGTGGCCGGGGCCGCCTTCGGCGAGGACGGCGTGCCGGACGGCGCGGCGGTGGTGGCCGCGGCACTCGGCGCGGCCGGCCGGGACGGGGCCGGCGAGGGTACCGATCCGGCCGGGGTCCTGCCGCCGGGGGTCACCGACGGTCCGCCGCTCGGCCAGACCGGTGTGCCGAAATCGGTGGCGGGCCGGGACGGCGCCGGGTGCGGCCGGGCGCCGGTGCGGACCGCTCCGCCCAGCATCGAGCCGAGCAGCAGCGTCAGACCGACCACGGCCGCGGTGACCACGGCGCCGCGCCGCAGCACCCGGCGGCGCAGCGCGGCCGGCGCGCCCGCGCCGTACCGCCGCCAGGCCTCCAGGTTGAGCCGCCCGTCCAGCGAGGCGAACGGCGCCCCGGCGATCAGCAGCGGGCTCCACGCGGCCAGGAAGATCAGGTCGGGCGTGTCGTACACCGGCACGGCCCGCCAGCTCACCGTGAACAGCAGCACGGCGGACAGCGCCATCGCCGCCCCGGCCGCGAGCCGCTGCCAGAGCCCGAGCAGGGTGAGCACGCCGACCACGATCTCGGTGAACGACACCACCAGACCGGAGCCGACCGGGTGCGCCATCGCGAAGGCCAGCAGCGGCTCGGCGACCTTCCAGGGGTGCAGCGAGGACAGCCAGCGCATCATCGAGCCGCGCTCGCCGCCGTCGAAGTACACCGGGTCGCAGAGCTTGCTGAACCCGGCGTAGACGGAGAGCGAGCCGAGCACCGCGCGCAGCGGCAGCAGCACCAGACCGAGGTCCACCCGGCGGCCGGGGTACCAGGGCTGCTTGCCCTCGGCCCCGGCGGCCGAGACCTCGGGCAGCTCACCGCTGGGCGTCCAGCCCTGCGGCGCGCCGACCGGTCCGACGCCGCCCTCGGTGGCGGTGCCGTCGCCCTCGCGCGGCTGGCGCGGCACCGTCCGGGCGCCGCCGTACGGCGGGACCAGCAGGGTGTCCGCGTCCGCCGGCGAGCCGCCGGAGCGGCCGCCGCCGCGGCCGCCGACCCCGGCCGGGACGCCGCCCAGCCGGACGGCCTCCAGCAGCCGGGTGGCCGCGACGTCGTCCGGCCGCGCCTCGCCGGTCCAGGTGACCGCGGTGACCCGCCCCTTGCGGCGCGGTGGCGCCCCGGCGAGCGCCGACACGTCGCCGACGGGGACGACCACCTGCGGGGTGACCGACGGGCGGCGGATCAGGCCCTGGCTGCCGTACGGGTCGCCGAAAGCGGCGCCGGTGGACAGCAGTCCGGCCGGGGCGTCGATCAGCGGCGCCACCGGGGTGCCGAGCCGGAGCCGGAAGCTCGCCTGGGTGCTGCTGAGGCGTGCCGGGTCCGACGGCACCTTGACGGTGTTGAGGCCGGGGCCCGCTTCTATCCCGGTGCTGCCACCGCCCAGGAGCGGGCGCCGAGGTGTTCTGGTGTCCACGCCCGTCTAACCGGGTGACACCCGGTTAGGACACTCTCCCGAGTGGATATCGGGAGTCCCCTTGAAGTGATCATGAGAAAAGCGATCGGATCCGGGCGGATCCGATCGCTTTCCATTGATTGCGGGCGGACGGTGGGCGGTTCCGGAGAACGCCTTGCGCCGAGCACCCGCCGTGTGCGGCTACCGCCGGCCGGACCCGGGGGTGGGTCAGCCGACCTTGCGGCGCAGCCGGGCCGCCTCGTACAGGACGACGCCCGCCGCGACACCGGCGTTCAGCGACTCGGTGAGCCCGGACATCGGGATCCGCACCAGCACGTCGCAGGTCTCCGCAACGAGCCGGGACAGGCCCTTGCCCTCGCTGCCCGCGACGATCACCACCGGCCCGGTCAGCACCTCCAGGTCGCCGATCTCGGCCTCGCCGTCGGCGGCCAGGCCGACCACGGTCAGACCGGCCTTCTGGTACGCCTCCAGGGCGCGGGTGAGGTTGGTGGCGCGGGCGACGGGCAGCCGGGCCGCGGCGCCCGAGGAGGTCTTCCAGGCACCGGCGGTCATACCGGCCGCCCGGCGCTCCGGGATCACCACGCCGTGCGCGCCGAAGGCGGCGGCGGAGCGGACCACGGCGCCCAGGTTGCGGGAGTCGGTCACCCCGTCCAGCGCCACGATCAGCGCGTCGTCGCCGGAGTCCGCGGCCCCGTCCAGCAGGTCGTCGGGGTGGGCGTACTCGTACGGCGGGACCTGGAGCACCAGGCCCTGGTGGTTCATCCCGCCGGTCATCTGGTCCAGCTGCGGGCGCGGGGCCTCCATCAGCGGGATGCCGCGGTCGTTGGCGGCCTGGAAGGCGTCGCGGACCCGGTCGTCGGTGTCGATGAACTGCTGGACGTACAGCGCGTTGGCCGGCACGTCGCCCTGCAGGGCCTCGACCACCGAGTTGCGGCCGAAGACCAGCTCGGCGGAGCCGGCGCCGCCGCGGCCGCCCCGGCCGCCGGCACCGGACCGGCGCATGCCGGCGCGGGCCTTGGCGTCCCGCTCGCGCTTGATCGCGGCGTTGGCGGCCCGCTGCTTCGGGTGCCCCTTGCGCTCCGCGCCGGGCGGCGTCGGGCCCTTGCCCTGCAGTGCCTTCCGGCTGTGGCCGCCGGTACCGACACTCGCGCCCTTCTTCGACCCGGGGTTGCGGCGGTTCCTGCGCTGGCTGTTGCCGGCCATGGCTGTACTTCCTGTCTGTCTGTCCGGCATGGCCGGCCGCGCCGGCTCGGGCCGGTGCGGTCGACGGCATGCGTTCCGTCATGCGGGAGGGCCGCACCGGTCCGGTACGGCCCACCGCTCACCCCTCGGTCACCCGGGGGTTACTGGCTGTTGATCGTCCAGCGCGGGCCGGACGGGGTGTCCTCGATCGCCAGCCCGGCCAGGCCGAGCTGGTCGCGGATGGCGTCCGCGGTCGCGAAGTCCTTGCGGGCCCTGGCCGCCTGGCGCTGCTCCAGGACCAGGTGGACCAGCGAGTCGACGACGCCGTGCAGGTCCTCGCCGCGCTCCGTCCCGGCCCACCGCGGGTCGAGCGGGTCGAGTCCCAGTACTCCGAGCATCGCACGGACCTCGGCCAATCGCGCCACCGCGTTCTCCTTGTCGTCCGCGGTGAGGGCGCTGTTGCCCTGGCGGACGGCGGTGTGCACGACCGCGAGCGCCTGCGGCACGCCCAGGTCGTCGTCCATCGCCTCGGCGAAGGCCGGCGGCACCTCGGGCGCCGCGTCGACCGTGCCGCAGCGCTCCACGGCGCGCTGGATGAAGCCCTCGATGCGGCCGAATCCCGCCTCGGCCTCGCGCAGCGACTCCTCGCTGTACTCGATCATCGAGCGGTAGTGCGGGGCGGAGAGGTAGTAGCGGAGCACGATCGGCCGCCAGCGGCGGACCATCTCGGAGACCAGCACCGAGTTGCCGAGCGACTTGCTCATCTTCTCGCCGGCCATGGTGACCCAGGCGTTGTGCACCCAGAAGCCGGCGAACGCGTCGCCGAAGGCCTTGGACTGGGCGATCTCGTTCTCGTGGTGCGGGAAGATCAGGTCGAGGCCGCCGCCGTGGATGTCGAAGGCCTCGCCCAGGTACTTGTGGGCCATCGCCGAGCACTCCAGGTGCCAGCCCGGACGGCCTCTGCCCCACGGGGTGTCCCAGCTGGGCTCGCCCGGCTTGGCCGCCTTCCACATCGCGAAGTCGCGCGGGTCGCGCTTGCCGGTCTCGCCCTCGCCGCTGGGCTGCTGGAGGTTCTCCAGCTTCTGGTTGGAGAGCGCGAGGTAGTCGGGGTAGGACTTCACGTCGAAGTAGACGTTGCCCTCCGCCGCGTAGGCGTGGCCCTTCTCGATGAGTCCGCGCATCATCTCGACCATCTCGGGGATGTGCCCGGTGGCCCGCGGCTCGACGGTCGGGCGCAGGCAGCCCAGCGCGTCGTAACCGTCGTTGAAGGCACGCTCGTTCTCGTAGGCGATCTGCCACCACGGCGTGCCGAGCTCGCGCTCCTTGGCGATGATCTTGTCGTCGATGTCGGTGACGTTCCGGGCGAAGGTCACCTGGTAGCCGCGGTAGGCGAACCACCGCTGCATCACGTCGAAGTTGAGGTAGGACCGGATGTGCCCGATGTGTGGCGCCGACTGGACGGTAGCGCCGCACAGGTAGATCGAGACACAACCCGGTACAAGCGGGACGAAGTCGCGTACCTGGCGGGTGCTGGTGTCGTACAGGCGAATGCTCACAGCGTCAAGCGTAGTGGGCAGCAGGGGGTGCCTCGCGACATTCCGAAATGTCAAGACCGCGGCGGATGCTTTTCCGCCGGGTGACGTCCGGGTGGTGCCCCCGAGGGACCGCCCCGGGGACACCCCCTCCACTGCCGCCGGGCTCAGATCGAGCCGACGACCTTCCGCGGGGTGAGCCGCACGACCACCCGCACGTCGTCCGGGCCGTCGAAGCCGTACGTCGCCTCGCCCCGGTACTTCAGCGACAGCTCGTCGATCAGCTCCCGGCCGCCCTCCCGGGTCAGCGTGACCTCGCCGCGGACCTCGAGGTAGGTGTACGGGTTCTCCGGCGGGTTGACCAGCAGCGAGACCCGCGGGTCCTTCAGCAGGTTGAGGTGCTTGCGGCGCCCCTCGACGGTGGAGAACAGGATGTCCTCACCGTCGCGCTTCACCCAGACCACCGACGACTGCGGACTGCCGTCCGGCTGCAGGGTGGTGATCACGGCGAAGCTCTTGTCGTCGATCAGGGCCTTGGCCTGGTCGGAGAGGTTTGCGGCCATCGGGACCTCGTTCTTCTCGTCGAGCGGCGGTGGAAAGGCGACTGCTGGGGCGAACCCGCATCGAAGAGTAGCGATCCGGGCTCCGGCAAAGGGTGTTGAACACCCGTCACCCCCGGTCTATTTCCGCTGCGGGCGCCCCGGCCGGACACCGGGCCACCGCCGCCGACGGGCGGCGGGCCGCCGGACAGGTCAACGCCGTTCGTACACCAGGGCGGTGGCGATCGCGGCGAGACCCTCGGCCCGGCCGGTGAGACCGAGTCCGTCCGTGGTGGTGCCGGAGACCGAGACCGGGGCGCCGACCGCGGCGCCGAGCGCGGCCTGCGCCTCCGCCCGGCGCTTGCCGATCTTCGGCCGGATCCCGATCACCTGGATCGCCACGTTGCCGATCTCGAACCCGGCCTCGCGCACCAGCCGGGCCGCCTCCGCGAGCAGCTTCACCCCGGACGCGCCGGCCCACTCCGGGCGGTCGGTGCCGAAGTGCGCGCCCAGGTCACCGATCCCGGCGGCCGAGAACAGCGCGTCGCAGGCCGCGTGCGCGGCCACGTCGGCGTCCGAGTGCCCGGCCAGGCCGACCTCGGCGTCCGGCCACTCCAGCCCGGCCACCCACAGCGGGCGGCCGGGCTCGAAGGCGTGCACATCGGTGCCGATGCCCACCCGGGGCAGTACGGGGGCGTGCGGTTCAGTAGGCATCGGCGGCCCTCCGGCGGGCGAGTACGGCCTCGGCGAGGACGAGGTCCAGCGGACGGGTCACCTTGAAGGCCTCCTCGTGACCGGGCACCACGACCACCCGGCCGCCGAAGCGCTCCACCAGCCCGGCGTCGTCGGTGACCGGCGGCAGGTCGCCCCCGGCCCCCGCCGACTCCTCGGCCAGCGCCTTGGCGTGCACCTCCGCCAGGGTGTCCCGGCGGAAGCCCTGCGGGGTCTGCACCGCGCGCAGGGTGGCCCGGTCGGGCGTGTCGAGCACCGGCTCGGGCCCGCCCCGGACGGGCTCGACCCGCTTGACGGTGTCGGCCAGCGGCACCGCCGGCACCACCGCCTCGGCCCCGGCCCGGACGGCGGCCGCGACCGCGTCCACCACCTCGACCGGGACCAGCGGCCGGGCCGCGTCGTGCACCAGCACGATCCCGACCTCGGCCGGGATGGCGGCCAGTCCCAGCCGGACCGACTCCTGGCGGGTGTCGCCGCCGGCCACCACCCGGATGTCCTTGTCCTCCAGGCCGTGGCTGTCGAGCAGTGCGACCACCTCGGCCACGCCGTCGGCGGGGGCCGCGACCACGACCAGGCCGACGGCCCGGCTGCGGGTCAGCGCCCGGACCGCGTGCACCAGGAGCGGCACGCCGCCCAGGTCACGCAGGGCCTTGGGGGCGCCGGGTCCCAGTCGCTCGCCGCGGCCGGCGGCGGGAACCACTGCTGCTGCGATTGCTCCTGTGGCGTTCAGGTTTCACTCCTTCGGCGAAGTGGGTATGGCCATGGCGTGCACGACGGGCGTGGACCCCTTCCGAAGCACCACCGTCCTCCGCCCGCAAGATCAGCAGAAACGGTCATGCAGACCCGAGGCCCACCGGGCCGCCGGGTGCGGGGCGTCGTCCGGACACGCCTCAGCGCCCGAAGTGCCACTGCACCACCCTCGGACCGTCGGTCCGGTGGGCGGCGCGCCGGCATCGGGCGCTGTGAGCGTTGTGGAGCGGACGGCCGCTACGAGGCGAGCACCTCGTCGAGCAGCGTCTCCGCCTTGTCCTCGTTGGTGTTCTCCGCCAGCGCGAGCTCGCTGACGAGGATCTGGCGCGCCTTGGCGAGCATGCGCTTCTCTCCGGCGGAGAGGCCGCGCTCGCGCTCGCGACGCCAGAGGTCGCGCACAACCTCGGCGACCTTGATAACGTCACCCGAGGCGAGCTTCTCGAGATTCGCCTTGTAGCGACGGGACCAGTTGGTCGGCTCTTCGGTGTACGGTGCGCGAAGCACCTCGAAGACCCGGTCCAGACCCTCCTGGCCGACCACATCGCGCACGCCGACGAACTCCGCGTTCTCGGCGGGCACGCGGAGCGTCAGGTCTCCCTGCTGCACCTTGAGCACCAGGTAGGTCTTGTCCACACCTTTGATCTGGCGAATTTCGATGGCCTCGATCAGCGCGGCCCCGTGATGGGGGTAGACCACCGTGTCGCCAACCTTGAACGTCATGTGACAGGACCCCTTCCGTGGCTTTCCAGAATAACACGCTTTTCGGCGCACCCGAAGGGCGTTTTCGCAGGTCAGGGCCGGTCTCGGGGCTTGACAAGCACCCCCATGACGTGCTGCGACCGGTGTTCGAGGAGGGCTTCCCGCAGGTCGGAGGCGGTTCCGCTGCCCGCCGAAACCTCTGGCAACACTCCCGGAACCATGATTTGATCTTGGGTTTTCACCGTTTATCGGGCCGTTTCCCGATCGTGATCCGATCTTGGTCGATGATTGACCTGGACACGCGGACATGCCGCCGTCCGGACGTCCGGGCGGGCGGATCGTGACCCGAAGGGACCACCCCGTGAGGACGGCATAAGCGTGGTCGATAATCTGAACCTGACCTATCGACACGTGACCTAGGAGAAGCCGCCGCCGTGAGCCGCAGCCTTCGACGCGGCAGCATCGCCGCCATCGCCGCCCTCGCCATCGCCTCGCTGTCCTCCTGTGCCGCCGGGAACACCCCGGCCACCCTGGAGGTCAAGCCCGACAACGCGTCGGCGACCCTGGGCACCGACATCCGCCTGAACAACATCGTCGTGGTCACCGGGGACGAGTCCTCCGGCGAGCACACCGGCCCCGCCAACGTGACGGTGAACATCAGCAACAGCGGGACCGAGCCGATCGAGCTGCAGTCCATCACCGTCGGCGACGGGGCGGCCGCCTCCTTCGTCGACGAGAAGGGCGCCGCGCTGCCCGCCGTCGTCGTCCCGGCCGGCGGCGCGCTGCTGCTCGGCGGCCCGGGCAGCCCGACCGCCAAGGTCGCCTCCACCACCGTGAGCGTGGGCGGCTACGTGCCGGCCTCGTTCGGGTTCAAGAACCACGACAAGGTCGACGCCACGGCCCAGGTCAGCCCGAACAAGGGCCTCTACAAGGGCTACGGCCCGACCACCGCCCCGGCGGCCGTGCCGCCGAAGGCCACCGGCGCCACCACCCCGGCCGCTCCGGCCACGGCTACCACCGCGCCGGCCGCCCACTGAGTCACGGCCGCGGTTCCGGGCGCGCGCCCGCGGGACGCGCACCCGGGACCGGGTGACCCGCGCCCGGAACCGGGTGACCCGCGCCCGGGACCGGGCAGGACGAACGCCCCCTCCGGAAGGATCCGGAGGGGGCGTTCGCCCGTGCTTCGGACCGGCCCGCGAGGCCGGCCGTTCGGTCTACGGCTCGAACTTGTAGCCGAGGCCACGCACCGTGACCAGGTAGCGCGGAGCGCCCGGGTCCGGCTCGATCTTCGCGCGCAGGCGCTTGACGTGGACGTCCAGCGTCTTGGTGTCGCCGACGTAGTCCGCGCCCCAGACCCGGTCGATCAGCTGCATCCGGGTGAGCACCCGGCCGGCGTTGCGCAGCAGCATCTCCAGCAGGTCGAACTCCTTGAGCGGGAGGTCCACCTTGGCGCCGTCCACGGTCACCACGTGCCGGTCGACGTCCATCCGGACCGGGCCGGCCTCGAGCGCACCCGGGCCGCCGCCGTCGCCGGGGCCCTCGTTCTCGCCGCGGCGGCGCAGCACCGCGCGGATCCGGGCGACCAGCTCACGGGTGGAGTAGGGCTTGGTGACGTAGTCGTCCGCGCCTATTTCCAGCCCGACCACCTTGTCGATCTCGCTGTCCTTGGCGGTGACCATGATCACCGGGACGTTGGAGCGGACGCGGAGCTGGCGGCAGACCTCGGTGCCGGGCAGTCCCGGCAGCATCAGGTCGAGCAGGACGAGGTCGGCGCCGTTGCGTTCGAACTGCTCCAGGGCGTCGGGGCCGGTGGCGGCGATGGCCACCTCGAAGCCTTCCTTGCGGAGCATGTACGAGAGGGCGTCGCTGAACGACTCCTCGTCCTCGACCACCAGTACTCGGGTCACGATCAGGCCTCCGGGGCAAGCTGGGGAGTTGTTTCTGACAGGGAGTGCGGGGATCCGCCCACCAGGGGGCGGTCCACGGGGGCCTGCCCTGCGGGCAGGCGGAGGGTGAAGGTGGAGCCCTGGCCCTCGACGCTCCACACCGAGACGGTACCGCCGTGGGAGGCGGCCACGTGCTTGACGATGGAGAGGCCGAGACCGGTGCCGCCGGTCTGCCGGGAGCGCGCCGGGTCCACCCGGTAGAACCGTTCGAAGACCCGCTCGCGGTCCTTCTCCGAGATGCCGATGCCCTGGTCGGTCACGGAGATCTCGATGAGTTCGCCGTCCGCCTCGCCCAGGGCGGCGGCGCTGGAGATCCGGCGGGTGGCGATCGCCACCCTGGTCCGGGGCGGGCTGTAGTTGACGGCGTTCTCGACCAGGTTGCCGAGCGCGGCGGCCAGCTGCCCCCGGTTTCCGTGCAGGTAGAGGCCGGCGATGCCGCCGGCTGCGATCAGGATCTGCTTGGCGGCGGCCTGCTGGCGGCAACGGTCGATCGCCTCGGCGATCAGTTCGTCCACCGCGACCGGCTCCGGGTCGACCATCAGCCGGTCGTCCTGGACCCGGGACAGGTCGATGATCTCCTGGACCAGGCTGGCCAGCCTGGTCGCCTCGATCTGCATCCGCCCGGCGAAGCGCTGCACCGCCTCCGGGTCGTCGGCGGCGTCGGCGACCGCCTCGGAGAGCAGCGAGAGGGCGCCGACCGGGGTCTTGAGCTCGTGGCTGACATTGGCCACGAAGTCCCGGCGGACGGCCTCCACCCGGCGGCGCTCGGTCTGGTCCTCGACCAGCACCAGGACCAGCCGGGAGCCCAGCGGGGCGACCCGGACCGAGACCGCCAGCGGTTCGGCGGCCCGCGCCGCGCCCGGACGGGGCAGCTCCAGCTCGATCTGCCGGATCTCGCCGTCCCGGCGGGTGCCCCTGGCCAGCGCGAGCAGCTGGTCCAGGGCGACCGCGCCACCGCGGACCAGTCCCATCGCGTAGGCCGCCGAGCTGGCCTTGACCACCTCGTCGCCCTCGCCGAGCACGATCGCGCAGGAGCGCAGCACGGAGAGGACCGTGTCGACACCCGGCGGGAGCGGGGGTTCCTGCGCGGGGCCGAGGCCCTGATTCCGGTTGCTGCCGCTGTTCCTGCCCTTCGCCTGCTCGCGCTCGCTCCAGCGGAAAGCGATCGAGGCCGTGAGGCCGACGCCGAGCCCGGCTATGGCGCAGGCAGCGGCGGCGGCCACGTTCACGTCCATAGCGCCAGCCTAAGCGCACGATGCGGCCGCTCCCCCAGGGCCAGGTCAAGGGATCGACCACGCGTTGCCGAGAATTCACCTTCAGGTAGCTGCCGATTCACCGGAGGGGCCGTGCGCGGTCGCCCGGACGGCCCAGAGTGGGCGCCGGAGCCCGTGTGGGACGGGTGGCCCGGCCGAACAGCCGTCCGCCACCCCGGGTGCGCGCGTACGATGCGCGCCACCAGCAGCGGTCGCCGGTGCGCCGTTCGGACGGCCGCACCGGGTGACCGGTCGGCACCGCCACCGACACAGCTACTGAGGAGAGAACAATGCGCGACGCGTACCACGAGGAACTCGACTCGATCGGCGACAGCCTGGTCGAGATGGCCCGGCTGGTCGGTTCCGCCCTGGGGCGGGCCACCACCGCCCTCCTCGACGCGGACCTGGCGCTGGCGGAGAGCGTGATCGCCGCCGACGGCAAGGTCAACGACCTGCACCACGAGCTGGAGAACCGGGCGATCGACCTGCTCGCCCGCCAGCAGCCGGTCGCCACCGACCTGCGCATCGTCGTCACCTCGCTGCGGATGAGCGCCGACCTGGAGCGCTGCGGCGACCTCGCCCGCCACGTCGCCAAGGTCGCGCGGCTGCGCTACCCCGAGTGCGCCGTCCCGGCCGACCTGCACTCGACCGTCCTGGAGCTGGGCCAGCTCGCCCAGCGACTGGTGGCCAAGGCCGGCCTGGTGATCGCCACCAAGGACGTCGACAAGGCGCTCGAGCTGGAGCAGGACGACGACGCGATCGACGCGCTGCACCGTGAGCTGTTCGCGCACCTCATCGACGAGCGCTGGCACCACGGCATCGAGACCGCGGTGGACGTCACCCTGGTCGGCCGCTACTACGAGCGCTTCGCCGACCACGCGGTCTCGGTCGCCAAGCGCGTGGTGTACCTGGTGACCGGCGAGCACGTGGACGAGTTCGTCGCCGCCTCCGAGGCCGCGGCCCAGCTCGACTGACCTCCCGCCGGATGCCGTCCCGGACTCCTGTCCCGGACGGCACCCGGCCCCGGGAACGGGTAAACCCCGGCCGAGGGTGGTGGGGAAGCACGCGAGCGTGGACTCCCCACCACCGCGCGCCCGTTGACGCCTCCTCCGGTCGGCGGTTTCACTCGATCCCGTGGGCACCGAAGCGTGCCCGTCAGAAGGAGGGGTCCGCGCGATGAAGGCAAACCCGACCGGCCCGGCATCGGCTCCCGACACCGTGGAACCGCCCGCCCCCGGGCTGCTCCCCGTCCTCGCCGCCGGATGCGGCTGCGGTCCGGGCTGCGGCTGCGGCTGCCAGTCCGGCGCGCCCTGCCAGTGCGGCGGGGTCGACGGCGGCTGCTGCGGCCACTGAGAGGCGTCCGGCCCGGCCGCTCCGCCGGCCCCGTCCCCGGTACCGCCGCGGAGCTCCGGGGCGCGCGACCGCCGTGGGAGACGGCCGCACGCCCCGGACTCCTCACCGCCGGGACGCCGACGGGGTCCACCGGAACGACCGGCGTCAGAACCTGACGTCGGTGCAGGAGTAGAAGGCGTTGCCGGTGTCCGCGATCTCCCAGACCGCGACCACCACCTGGTGCCCGGTCCTGCCGCTCGGCAGGGTCGCGGTGTGGCTGAGGGTGCTGGGCACCTGCGTGCCGTTGTAGGGGACGTTCAGGAACGGGGTCGACTCCAGGTTGGCCCGGGTGACCTTCTGGGTGGCGTCGTAGCCCGCCTTGGTCAGGTAGTACTTGAAGCCGGTCGTGGCGTGCCGGGCGGTGAACTTCCAGGTGAAGGTGAGCCGCTGACCCGCCGAGACGGCGGTGGTCGGCCAGTTCCCGCCGCGCGGGTCGTCCAGTTCGGCGAACCGGCTGTTGCCGCCGGCGCAGATCGCGCCGTCGGCCGGGCCTCTGCTCGGGAAGCCCTTCGGCCCCTCGACGCTCTGCGGCTCCCACTGGATCGCGCCGCAGTTCTGCACGGTGCCCGCCGCGCACAGCGCGGCCCGGCTGGGCGGAGTACTGATGTAGCCGTGCGACTGGGCCGGCAGGGCGACCGCGACCGGCACCGACAGGGCGGCGATCACGGCTCCGACGACATGACGTGTGCGCATGGTGCTCCTCCGTGGGGGTGGATGGAGAGTGCGCCGAGCGCGGACACGCGCGCGTGGGGGCTTGGCATGCCTGCGCCGGGTGGCTGCTCACACGGTAGGAGCGCCCGCCGAAGGCGTCAATGGTCTGAACCACTTTTGCGTTGCGCCGAACTCCCCCTCACCACAAGGAGGTTGGAGGCGAAGGCCCCTCCCACGACGACGGGGCGGGGGCCCGGAACGACGACGGCCCCCACCGGCGCAGAATGCGCAGGCGGGGGCCGTTCCGGCAAGCGGCTTACTTCTTGCCCTGGTTCTTGACCGCCTCGATCGCGGCGGCGGCCGCGTCCGGGTCGAGGTAGCGGCCGCCGGGCACGGTGGGCTTGAAGTCGGCGTCCAGCTCGTAGACCAGCGGGATGCCGGTCGGGATGTTCAGGCCCGCGATGTCGGCGTCGGAGATGCCGTCGAGGTGCTTGACCAGCGCGCGCAGGCTGTTGCCGTGGGCGGTGACCAGCACCGTCCGGCCAGCGGCGAGGTCCGGGACGATGGCGTCGTACCAGTACGGCAGCATCCGCTCGACGACGTCCTGGAGGCACTCGGTGCGCGGGCGCAGCTCGCTCGGGATCCCGGCGTAACGGGCGTCGCCGGCCTGCGAGTACTCGGAGTCGTCGGCCAGCACCGGCGGCGGGGTGTCGTACGAACGGCGCCAGAGCTGGAACTGCTCCTCGCCGAACTCCGCCAGGGTCTGGGCCTTGTCCTTGCCCTGGAGCGCACCGTAGTGGCGCTCGTTCAGGCGCCAGCTGCGGCTGACCGGGATCCAGTGGCGGTCGGCCTTGTCCAGGGCGATCTGCGAGGTGCGGATCGCCCGGCGCAGCAGCGAGGTGTGCAGGACGTCCGGGAGGTAGCCCTCGGCGGCGAGCAGCTCGCCGCCGCGCGCGGCCTCCTTCTCGCCCTTCTCGTTGAGGTCGACGTCGACCCAACCGGTGAACAGGTTCTTCTGGTTCCACTCGCTCTCGCCGTGGCGGAGCAGGATGAGTCGGTACGTCGTGTCAGCCATGGCGCCCAGCTTAGTGGAGCCCGATAAAACCCCTGGTGGGCGGACCCCCCGACAGGTAAGGTGTGCATCGCATCAGTGACACTT
This sequence comes from Streptomyces sp. TLI_053, assembly GCF_900105395.1. NCBI lineage: Bacteria > Bacillati > Actinomycetota > Actinomycetes > Kitasatosporales > Streptomycetaceae > Streptomyces > Streptomyces sp. TLI_053. The sequence goes on along the minus strand of NZ_LT629775.1, from coordinate 5,405,009 downwards.
ACCTTTCCGCCGAGCGGTCCTGCCCGCGTGCCCGGCGGTCGGCCGCCTGCCCGGGAGCCCCCACATGCCCGTTTTCGTTCCGGCCCGCGTGGTCGGAGCCGTCACCGAAGCCATGAGCGGACTGCCGCGGCAGTTCTGGTGGCTCTGGACCAGCACCCTGATCAACAAGCTGGGCGCGTTCGTGGTCACCTTTCTCGCACTCTACTTGACCACCGAGCGGGGCTACTCGGCCTCCTACGCGGGGCTGGTCGCCTCGCTGTTCGGCCTGGGCTCGGCGGTCGCCTCGCTCGTCGCCGGGGTGCTGAGCGACCGGATCGGACGGCGGCCGACGCTGGTCGCCGCGCAGCTCGGCACCGCGCTGTTCACCGCGGTGCTCGGCTTCACCGACGGCCAGGTGGCCATCGCGGTGGTCGCCTTCCTGGTCGGCTTCTGCAACAACGCGACCCGGCCCGCCACCTCGGCGATCATCGCGGACATCGTGCCCGCCGAGGACCGGGTCCGCGCCTTCGCGCTGAACTACTGGGCGATCAACATCGGCTTCGGCCTCTCCGCGGCGGCGGCGGGCCTGATCGCCACCCACGGCTACCTCACGCTCTTCCTGCTGGACGCGCTCTCCACGGTGGTCTGCGCGGTGGTGATCTTCGTCCGCATCCCCGAGACCAGGCCGGACACGCCCGCCGCGACCGCGGACGGCCCGAGGACGCGGCCGGCGATCGGCCTCGCCGCGGTCTTCCGGGACGCCCGCTTCATGGCGGTGGTGGTGCTCAACCTGCTGCTCGCCCTGGTCGCGCAGCAGGGCTCCACCACGCTGGCCGTGGACATGGGCCGGGCCGGCATCACCGCCACCCAGTACGGCCTGGTGATCGGCCTCAACGGCCTGCTCATCGTGGTGCTCCAGATCCCGGTCACCCGGTGGATGGAGAACCGGGACCGGACGGCGCTGCTCGTCGCCAGCGCGCTGTTCATCGGCTGGGGCTTCGGCCTGACCGCACTGGCCGGCTCCTCGGCGTGGTTCTACGCCTTCACCGTCGCGGTCTGGACGCTCGGCGAGATCCTGAACGCGCCGACCATGATGGGCCTGGTCGCCGAGCTGTCGCCGGCCGAGGCCCGCGGGCGCTACCAGGGCGTGTACTCGCTCTCCTGGTCGCTCGCCTCGTTCCTCGGGCCGGCCGCGGGCGGGGTGCTGCTGGAGCGGGCCGGCAGCGGAGTGATGTGGGGGGCTTGCGCGGTGCTCGGCACGGTCGCCGCGGGCGGGTACGTCCTGCTCGGCCGACGGCCGGGGGCGGCGCTGGCGAAGTCGGACGTGGTGGGGACGGGAACGGCGGGCACGGCCACGGGATCAGCGGCCACGGGAACGGCGGGCACGGGAACGGCGCGGGTGGTCCCGGCGGCGAGTGCCGAGCCGGAGCGGGCCGCGACCGGGGGCTGAGCCTTCCGGCCCGCCCGGCGCCCGCCGGACCCGCACCTCCGGCCCGCGGCTCCGGCCCTACCCTCCGGCCCGGCCGTCGCAGCCCGCTACTCGGCGGCGGGCGCCGCCGCGACGGGGTCCGGGACCGGACCGGCCAGGTGGGCGAAGGCGGACAGATTGCGGGTCGACTCCCCGCGCTTGGTGCGCCACTCCCACTCCCGCCGGATCGCGGTGGCGAAGCCCAGCTCCAGCAGGGTGTTGAACGGCTCGTCGGCGTTCTCCAGCACCGTGCCCAGCAGCCGGTCCACGGTGTCCGGGGTCAGCGCCTCCAGCGGCAGCCGGCCCGCCAGGTAGACGTCCCCGAGCCGGTCGACCGCGTACGCCACGCCGTAGAGACGGGTGTTGCGCTCCAGCAGCCAGCGGTAGACGGCCTCGTGGTTCTCGTCCGGACGCCGGACCACGAAGGCGTTGACCGAGAGGGTGTGGTCACCGATCCGCAGCGCACAGGTGGTGCTCAGCTTCCGGGTGCCCGGGAGGGTCGCCACCACGGTGTACGGGTCGGCGGCGGCCGGCTCCCAGGCCACCCCGGCCTCGTCCAGGGCGGTGCGCAGGAGGGTCAGGGCCTCGTCCTTGGTGCGGAATGCCATGGGACTGACGTTACTCGGGAGTACGGCCGCGCGCAGCAGCACCCACCGGTCCGGGGCCGGCGCCGGGCGGCCGGGTCCGCCGCCCGCGCCCCGGCCGCTCAGGCGAGCAGCCTGCGGGCCCCGGTCAGCCGGCCGGACGGACGGGCCAGGGTGCCGGCGTACACCTCGGCGGTGGTCGCGGCCGCGGTGTCCCAGCCGAAGCCCGCCGCGTGCCGCGCCGCCGCACCGCCCCGCCGGACCACCAGCTCCGGGTCGACCACGTACGGCTCCAGCGCCCGCGACCAGTCCGCCGGGTCGTGGCCGTGCACCAGGGTGCCCGTCACCCCGTCCCGGACGGCGACCGGCAGGCCGCCCACCGCGGCCGCGACCACCGGCGTGCCGCAGGCCTGCGCCTCCAGCGCGACCAGCCCGAAGGACTCGCTGTACGAGGGCATCACCAGCGCGGTCGCGGCCCGGTACCACTCGGCGAGCATCGCCTGGCCGACCGGCGGGTGGAAGCGCACCACGTCACCGATGCCCAGCTGGGCGGCCAGCTTGTGCAGGCTCTCCGGACGGGCCAGGCCGGTGCCGGACGGACCGCCGACCACCGGCACCACCAGCCGCTCACGCAGCTCGGGACGCCGCTCCAGCAGCACCGCCACCGCGCGCAGCAGCACGTCCGGGGCCTTCAGCGGCTGGATCCGGCCGGCGAAGAGCAGCACCGCCGCGTCGGCGGGCAGCCCCAGCCCGGCCCGGGCGGCGCGGCGGGCCTCCGCCGTGCCCGGGGCACCGGCCCCGCCGGGGCGGAAGACGTCCAGGTTGACGCCCGGGTGGACCACGGCCAGCTGCTCGGGGCGGGCGGCGTAGAAGCGGGCCAGCTCGGCGGCCTCCTCGGTGGTGTTGGCGATCAGCCGGTCGGCCGCCTCCACCACCTGGGTCTCGCCGATCACCCGGGCCGCCGGCTCGGGGGTGTCGCCCTCGGCCAGCGCCGCGTTCTTCACCTTCGCCATGGTGTGCATGGTGTGCACCAGCGGGACGCCCCAGCGCTGCGCGGCCAGCCAGCCGACCTGGCCGGAGAGCCAGTAGTGCGAGTGGACCAGGTCGTAGTGCCCGGGCCGGTGGCCGGCCTCGGTGCGCAGCACCCCGTGGGTGAAGGCGCACAGCTGGGCCGGCAGGTCCTCCTTGACCAGGCCCTCGTACGGGCCGGCCGTGACGTGCCGCACCAGCACGCCCGGGGCCAGCTCCACGGTCGGCTCGTCGTCCGAGCAGATCGACCGGGTGAAGACCTCGACCTCGATGTTGAGCGCGGCCAGGCGCTTCGCCAGCTCCACGATGTAGACGTTCATGCCGCCCGCGTCGCCCGTGCCCGGCTGGTGCAGCGGGGAGGTGTGGACACTGAGCATCGCTATCCGGCGCGGGCGGCGCCGGCCGGCCTGCACGAGCGACTGGAGCCGGCCGCGCGCGGGCGTGGCCGGCTGGGCACGGCGTACCGAACGGACGGGGTGCTGGATCACCTGGCTGAAGCCTCCTCGTGTGCTGCCCGCCTCGCAGCCCCTGCCTGCTGCCGGCTGTTCCGGTGTGTGCTGTTCCGGTGTGTGCGCCGCCGCCCACAGCGCCCGGCCGGGACACCCGCCCCGGGGGCGCGCGCCGGCCTGCCGCCCCGTCCGGGCACACATCACCACCAGTCTGCCAACCACGCGATCGGCGACCGGCATTCCCGGGTCGCCGGACGAGATGGCCCGCGCCGGCCGGGGCCGGTGCCCGGAGGCCCGGTCCCGGCACCCTCCCGGCACCGTCGCGGGTGTGCTCGGGGCCCGCCCCGGGGGCGACCCGCGGTACCGCATGCGGGCAGCGCGGGCCCGCCCGGGACGGGCCCGCCGTCCGGCCCCCGCCGGGCCCGTACCCTGAGGGACATGGCCGCCTCCTCCTTCGATTCCGCGCCCGCGCCCGCCCGCGGACCGGTCCGGCGGCCGGTGGGCACCGTGACCCGCGGCACCACCAACACCAACCGGCTGCGGCGGATGGACCGCTGGATCGCCCACACGCTCGGGCCCGCGCTGCGGTCCGCCGACCGCCCGCCGACCGCCGTCGACCTCGGGTACGGCGCCGCCCCGTGGACGGCGGTCGAGCTGTCCGGGAGGCTGCGGACGGTACGGCCGGACGTCCGGGTGGTCGGGATCGAGATCGAACCGGCCCGGGTCGCCGCTGCGCTGCCGTACGCGGTGCCGCCGCTGCTGACCTTCCGGCGCGGCGGCTTCGAGGTCCCGCTGGACGGCGGCGGGTCCGCCCAGCTGATCCGGGCCGCCAATGTGCTGCGCCAGTACGACGAGTCCCAGGTGGCCTCGGTCTGGGAGCGGCTGCGCTCCCGGCTGTCCCCGGACGGGCTGCTGGTCGAGGGCACCTGCGACGAGATCGGCCGCCGGCACGTCTGGGTGGCGCTCGGCCCGGAGGGGCCCAGGACGGTCACCTTCGCGGCCCGGCTGGGCGGCCTCGAGCGGCCGTCCGACCTGGCCGAACGGCTGCCGAAGGCGCTGATCCACCACAACGTGCCGGGCCAGCCGGTGCACGCGTTCCTCCGCGACTTCGACCGCGCCTGGGCCGCGGCCGCGCCCTACGGGGCGTTCGGCGCCCGGCAGCGCTGGGTGGCCGCCTGCACCGCGCTGGCCGGGGCCTGGCCACTGGTGGACGCGCGCGGCCGGTGGCGGCAGGGCGAGGTCACCCTGCCCTGGACGGCCCTGGCTCCGTGACCGCCGGGCCCCTCGCGCCGGGCCTTTCGCGCCGGGCCCGGCCGCCGAAGCCGCCGAAGCCTCTCCTGCCGACGGCGGCCCCGGCCCCGGCCGACCGGGCGCCCGCGAGCGAGTCCACGGATTCACTCGAACGAGTTATCGAATATCTCTGGCGTGTTGACGCCCCGTCACGCCACCATGGGGACACCCGGTCAGCACCTCACTCCCGCCCCGTCAGCCCCAGCTCCCGTCCGACCCCGGCGAAGACGTCGTACATCTCCGCCCCGAACAACACGAACCGCACTTCCTCCGGCCCGTCCTCGCGCTCCGCCACCACCGCCGCGACGGTCCGGAGCCCGATCCTGGCCGCATCAGCCGGCGGCCACCCGTAGACCCCGGCCGACACGGCCGGGAAGGCCACCGTGCGCGCGCCCAGCTCCGCCGCCACCCGGAGCGACTCGCGGTAGCAGGAGGCCAGCAGCTCCGCCCGTTCCTCGTACTCGTCCGCCAGATGGACCGGCCCCACGGTGTGCACCACCCAGCGGGCCGGGAGATCACCGGCCGTGGTCGCTACCGCCCGCCCGGTGGCCAGCCCCCGCCCGTACTGTGAGGCCCGCAGCTCGCGGCACTCCGCCAGAATCCGCGGTCCGCCCCGGCGGTGGATCGCCCCGTCCACCCCGCCGCCACCCAACAACGAGGAATTGGCGGCGTTCACCACCACGTCCACCTGCTGCGCCGTGATGTCACCCTCGACCAGGGTGATGCGCGTCACCATGTCACAACCCCTCTCCAGACCCGACCCGGTGCCCGCCCCACGGGCCACCGCCGACTTCCCCGCCCCGTCCGTCACACTGCCACCGGCGTGGCACGAGCCACAACGGCGCCGGCCGGCCAGAGAAATCCCCGGAGATCACGTTATGGTCGCGAGAAGTTCCCCGACGCAGGGTGCCGAGCGGGCACTGCGGACGGACCTCGGCCGTTACGCATTCGGGGAAAGGGAGGATCAGTCGATGCCCGCAACGGGAGACGGGCGGGCACCTGGTGCCACGGGCTCGCCGGGCGCCACGGGCGGCGCCCGTACCGGGCATGCCCAGGACCGGTCCGCCCCCGAAGCACCCGCCCACGGCTGTGCCCCCGACCGCGCCCCGGCGCCGGGGCAGCATCCGGCCCGGCCGCCGGAACGCCGGGCGGACCGGCGGTCGGACCGCCCCGCCAGGGCCGCCGCGCCGATACCCCACCCCCGGTCGAAGGCCGCCGCCGGCCCGGCGCCGTCCACCGGACCGGCCGCTCCCCCCGCCACCGCCCCGCTCAAGCTGCTGGTCATCGAGGACGACGCCACCGACGCCCAGCTGCTCAAGGCCGCGGTGGCCGACAGCGGCGCCCCGATCGAGATCCACTGGACCCGCGGCCTCGACCAGGCCTTCGGGCTCCTCGCCCCCACCTCCTCCGGCTCCCGGCGCGGCCGGTCGCGCGGCGGCGACCACGGCCGCGGCGACTTCAGCTGCGTCCTGCTCGACCTCGCCGCCCCCGCCGACCTGCCCCACCCCTCGGACCCGTCCGACGGCCTGGAGGGCCTGCACGAACTGCTCCGCCGAGCCCCGCACACCGCCGTCGTGGTGCTCACCGACGCCGCCGGCGCCGAGCTCGGAGCGGCCGCCGTGGCCGCCGGGGCCCAGGACTTCCTGATCAAGAACGAGACCGACGGCCCGCTGCTCGCCCGCGCCCTGCGGTACGCCGTCGAACGCAAGCGCGCCGACGAGTCGCAGCGCCGGCTCGTCGAGGCCGAGCTGCGCGGCCAGGAGAACGCCCGCCTCCAGCGCCATCTGCTGCCCACCCCGCTGCTGGACGGCGCGAACCTCTCCTTCACCCGCCGCTACCGGCCCGGCCGCCGCCGCGCCCTGCTCGGCGGCGACTTCTACGACGCGGTCCGCACCGACGACGGCACCGTCCACGTGGTGATCGGCGACGTCTGCGGCCACGGCCCCGACGAGGCCGCGCTCGGGGTGGCGCTCCGGATAGCGTGGCGCACCCTGGTCTTCGCCGGCCTCACCGGCGAGACCCTGCTGACCACCCTCCAGCACGTCCTGGAGCACGAACGGCGCAGCGACGAGATCTTCGCGACGCTCTGCATGCTGATCATCGAGCCGGCCGACGCCGGCGCCCCCGGGTCCGTCGAACGGGCCCGGCTCTACCTCGCCGGCCATCCCCCGCCGCTGCTGCTCGGCGAGGACCACACCCCGATCGGGCTCCCCGCCGAACACGCCGGCCCCGCCCTCGGGCTGCTCCCCTGCGACGACGGCCAGGCCGTCTGGCCGTCGCACACCTTCGAGCTGCGCCGCGGCTGGCGGCTGCTGCTCTACACGGACGGGCTGATCGAGGGCCGGATCGGCGCCGGTTCGCGCCGGCTCGGTCAGGACGGCCTGGCCGAGCTGATCGGCGACCACCAGTCCGCCGGGCTCACCCGGGGGCGGCTGGTCGACAGCGCGATCGCCGAGGTCGAGGAGCTGAACGGCGGCGCCCTGACGGACGACGTCGCGGTGCTGCTGCTGGAGCGCAACCCGGCGCAGCTGATCCTGGGCTGACGGCCGGCAGCCGGACGGCACGAGGGCGGCCGGCCGGGAGCAGGACGGCCGCGAGCAGGACGGCCGCGAGCAGGCAGCACGGAGCCCCGGTGTCCGGGCGGGTGGACCCGCCGGACGACCGGGGCTCGGCACTGCCTGCTGTCAGGACCCGACACCGGGGCCGGTACGGCCTACCAGGGCCCGTACGGCCCCATGTTGCGCTGGTCGCCCCGGCCGCCGCCGCGATCGGTGAGCGCCCGGATCGCCGGGCGGACGTCGACCACGTAGACGATCGCGGCGACCAGGCCCCCCAGGGTGAGGAAGCTGGTCATGAAGTTGGCCCCGAAGAGCAGGTCCAGGCCGAACGCGACACCGAGGACCGCCAGCCAGAAACCCTTGGTCTTCTTGTCGGCCGCCCGGTACCCGTCCTCCGGGCGGGTGGCGGCGTCGACCAGCGCGAACAGCTTGTAGCCCAGGATGGCGACGGCCAGCCACCAGAACGGGTTCAAGTAGTCCAGGATCAGAATCTGGGCCACTCCGCCCATCACGGCCTCCTCTGCGTCTCGCTGCGGCACACCTGCCCGTCCATCCTGGCACGGCGCACGGTCCACCACGGGGTCAAACGGCCCGGCGGCACCAGACGTGCCCCGGGGTGCCGGGCCTCCGGCCCGGCCCGCCCCGAGCTACTCCGCGCTCTTGCGGGCCCGGCCGCGCTTCGGGGCGACGGGCGCCTCGTCCTCGACCAGCTCGCCCTCGACCAGCTCACCGGCCTCCGCGGACTCCGCGTCCACCCGCTCGGCGACGGCCTCGCCCGCACCGGCGGCGGCGGCGTCGGCGCCACGGCCCCGGTCCACCGCGACCTTGCCGCGCTCGGCCAGCTCGTCGTAGGTCTCCTTTGCCTTGACCGCCAGCTCGACCGCGCGGCCGACCTGCTGGAGGGCGAAGCTCTGCGCCTTCTCCTGCAGCACCTTCAGGTCGGTCGGCAGGGCGGTCACCGAGCCGCTGACCTTGGCCTGCGCGTCGACCAGCCGGGCCTGGGCCTCGGCCAGCGCGGCGGCGGCCTTCTCCTGGGTGCCCTTGCGGTCTGCCGCGAGTGCCTCCACCCGGCCCGGCACCTCGCGCAGCTTCTCGTAGGCGAGGTCCCCGGCGCCGGCGAGGGCGTAGAGCGGGGTGGGGTCGGTCAGGGTCTTCTTGATGTCGTCCGTGATCGGCATGGCCGGTCCTCCCGTGGTGTTTAGGGTGCCTCGCCCCGGTGCTCGTCCGTGCTCCCGCCCACGCCCCCGGCCGGGGCCGCAGGTCCGTCGGCGGGTCGGTCCGCCTCCGCCTCCGTCTCCGTCGCCGGAGCCGTCGCCGGGTCCGTCGCCGCGGCCTTCACCGGACCGCCGCCGGACGGCCGCCCGGCGGCGTTCTCCTTGAGGAAGGCGTCGTAGACCGCGAGCAGCGCCTGCTTCTGCTGCTCGTTGATCAACGGATCGGCCAGGATCGAGGCCCGCAGTTCCAGGCCCTCACCCCGCCGCTCCTCCAGGATTCCGGCCTGGACGTAGAGCGTCTCCGCCGAGATCCGCAGCGCCTTGGCGATCTGCTGCAGGATCTCCGCGCTCGGCTTGCGCAACCCTCGCTCGATCTGGCTGAGGTAGGGGTTGGACACGCCGGCGGCCTCCGCCAGCTGCCGCAGCGAGTACTGCGCGTTGCGCCGCTGCTCGCGGATGTACTCGCCCAGCGGGCCGACGTTCAGTGAGGCCATGCGAACACCCTGCCCCACCGCGCTTGCAATTGCAAGCACAGTGCTAGCGCCAGCAAACGCCCGCCCTGCGGATCGCGCCCCCGGACGGCCGGGACGACCGCCGCCCCGGCCTCGACCCGCTCCGAGGTCGGACCGGGGACGCTCCGGGTCAGGCGGGGAGGCGGACGGGCATCAGGACGGAGAAGGTGCCGGGGCGGTCGGCGGTACGGACGGCGAGGGGGGTGATCGGGCCGCCGAGTTCGAGGAGCAGCTGCCCCGGGGCATCGACCGGAACGGCCTCCAGGAGGAAGTCCCGGTTGACCGCCACCCGGAGGATGTCGTCCGACCCGTCGGCATCGGCCCCAGGGGCGGCGACGGCGAACCGGCCCTCACTGTCGACGGTCAGCAGGGCGACCTCGCAGGCCGCGCCGTGCGGACCGGACGGCAGGCTGCTGGTCACGGCCGACACGAGCGCCGCGCGCAGTTCGGCGGCGGGCAGGCCGATCCGGTGGGCCGGCTCCAGCCGGACGAGGGGCCGGTAGTCGGGGTAGTCGTGGTCGAGCGCGGCCCCCTCGATCCGGTGGCCGCCGACCGTGACGTGCACCGTTCCGGCGCCGAGCGCCAGTTCCACCGCCCCCGCGGCGGAGCCGAGCAGCGCGCGGACGGCATCGGCCAGCGCGACCGGCACGACGGCCGACGCGGCCGGCGCGGCGGACTCGGCGAAGTCGGCGGGCACGGCGGGCACGGCGGACTCGACAGACTCCGCAGGCACAGCAGACTCCGCGGGCTCCACCGGCCGGGCGGGCACCTCGGCAAGGGCTATCCGATAGCGATCGGTGGCGACCAGGCGCAGCAGGCCGCCGTCGAGGTCGAACAACACGCCGGACAGCACCGGCAGCCCGGGGTCGTCACCGACGGCGAAGCGGACCGCGTCCAGGGCTTCGGCCAGCCCGACGGCGGGGACGGTGAAGCGGTACTCGGCGGGGGTCGTGGTCATGAGGCTCTCCCTCTGGTCGATCAACCGGCGGATCAGGGAGAGTTCACGGCGCGCGTCGGCGAGGCCGTCCTCCAGCCGGCGCAGATGCTCGTCCACCACCCGCCGGGCGGCACCGCTGCCGGGCACCGCGCCGAGCACGGCCCGGATGTCCGCCAGCGGCAGACCCACCCGGCGCAGCCGGGCGAGCAGTCGGGCGTCGGCGAGCTGTCCGGGGGCGTACCAGCGGTAGCCGGTGCGCGGGTCGACACGGGCGGGGGCGAGCACCTCGGCACCGTCGTAGAACCGCAGGGCACTGATGCTCAGACCGCTGTCGCGGGCCAGCTCGCCGATGCTGCGCAGGTCGCTCTCCATGCCGGGGACTCTGGGGCCTCGACCGGGTCGAGGGTCAAGCGGGACCGCCGGACCGGCCCGACGATACCGCCGGCCACCGGGGCCGGGCGGGCGGTGACGGGGGACGCGAACCGGGCCCCGTCCGACACGCCACGAGATTCCCGGAGCAGGTGGTTGAACTTTGAACCAGTCGGGTCTACAGTGGAGCCATCAAGTTGAAGCCTAAACAAATGGCTTCGAACCCGAGGAGGAGCCATGGGCCTGTTCAACCGCACCAAGACCACCGACACCGCGACCACCGCCGTCGCCGTCGCCGAGAACCCGGCCGGCCAGGACCTCGGGCTCGGACACCTGACCGGCGACTGGACCATCGACACCACCCACAGCGAGATCGGCTTCGCCGTCCGCCACGCGATGGTCACCAACGTCAAGGGCCGCTTCACCGAGTACGAGGGCAAGCTGCACCTGGACGGCACCACCCCGACCGACTCGCGCGCCGATCTGGTGATCAAGGTCGCGAGCATCGACACCAACCAGGCCCAGCGCGACGAGCACCTGCGCACCAGCGACTTCTTCGCGGCCGAGACCTTCCCGGAGATGCGCTTCCGCAGCACCGCCGCCGAGCGCGTGGGCGACGAGTCCTACCGGATGAGCGGCGAGCTCACCATCAAGGACGTCACCCGCCCGATCACCCTGGACCTCGACTTCACCGGCCACGCCGTCGACGCCTACGGTGCCGACCGGGTCGGCTTCGAGGGCAAGGCCGTCCTGGACCGCACCGACTGGGGCCTGACCTACAACGCCGCGCTGGAGACCGGCGGCGTGCTGATCGGCGAGAAGGTCAAGCTCACCTTCGACATCTCCGCCGTGAAGGCGGCCTGACCCGGCCGACCTCGCCTGCGGGCCCCGCACCCCCGGTCGTGCGGGCGCGCGCGACGGCCCCCGGCCGTCCGCCCGTCCGCCCGCACCCGACTCCACCCCTGCCGACCCCCGATCGGCAGGGGTGGAGTCGCGTACCGCCACAACAACCCGTCGCGGCACGGTGATTCCTGTTCCGGCGATCCCCGGTCCGGCAGTTCCCGCTCCGGTGGTTCCGACCGGAACGACGGCCGGAAGGACAGCCCCGGCTAGACCGCCAGCAGCGCGGCGTCCGGCGACGGCAGCCAACTGCCCGCCGGGCGGCGCAACCAGCCCTCGCGCCCGCCGAGTTCGGCCGCCGCGGTCAGCAGTGCGGTCAGTCCGGGATGCCGCAGGTCCGGGCGGTGCACCAGGCTCACCAGGCTGAGCGGGACCGGATCGACCAGCGGCACGTTCACCGAGCCCGGCAGTGCCGGGCCGCCGACGGTGGTCAGCATCGGGTCGCCGTGCCGGGTCAGGTAGCGGGCCGTCTCGTCCACCCCCACCGGCGGGACCCGCGGGGGCGCCGCGTCCAGACCGTGCTCGTCCAGCAGCCGCCGGCCGAGGTCGGCCCACTCGGTGGTCGCCGGATTGCCCGCGCAGATGTCCACCGGGTGCCCGGCCAGTTCGGCGAGCCGCAGGGCCGGCCGACCGGCCAGCGGATGGCCGGCCGCCATCATCACCGAGACCGCCTCCAGCCGGACCGGGCGCTGCGCGAGCCGGGCCCGCGCCTCGGCGGGCAGTCCCGCGTAGCGGCCGAACGACACGTCCAGCCGATGGGCGAGCAGTTCGGTGGCCGCGGCCGCCAGACCGCCGTGGAAGCGGGCCAGCATTTCGCCCTCCGGCCAAGCGGCGCGGGCCCGTTGGAGCAGCCGGTCGCTGGTGAGGTCCGGCCCGGTGACGTCGCTGTTGAGGTCGAGCAGCAGTGGCCGGTGCGCGACACCGGCCAGGATCTCGTCGTGCAGGGCCAGCAGTCGGCGGGCCTTGGGCAGCAGACCGTGCCCGGCGGTGGTGAGTTCGACACTGCGGGTGGTACGGAGGAACAGGGTGTCGCCGAGCAGCCGCTCCAGCGTCCTGACATCACGGCTGAGCGCCTGCTGGGCCACGTGCAGCCGCTCCGCGGCGCGGCCGAAGTGCAGCGTCTCGGCGGTGGCGACGAAGCCGCGCAGCAGGCGGGGATGCAGGTCGTGGGGCATGGCGGCAGGCTAGCAACGCCCGGCCGGGCGATCCTTGCCGTCGGAGCCCACCCGCCCGGTACCGACATCACTTTGTTGTTGATGCGGCGGAACAGGTGTTGGACCGCGAACCACCGGCGGCCCGAGGCTGGAGCCCTTCCCTCCCCCTCTGTCCCGCGGAGTCCCGTGTTCGCCCCCTACCGACGCCTGTTCACCCGGCCCGGCACCGTCGCCTTCACCCTGGCCGGGCTGCTCGCCCGGCTGTCGATGTCGATGACCGGCGTCTCGCTGGTGGTGCTGATCGCCGAACGTCGCGGCTCCTACGCGCTCGCGGGCACCGTCGCCGCGGCCGGACTGGTCGCCGTGGCGATCGGCATGCCGCTGATCGGCCGGCTCGTCGACCGGTTCGGGCAGGCCCGGATCACCGTTCCGGCGGTGCTGTACAACCTGGTGCCGCTGTGCGGACTGCTGCTCTGCGTCCGCCTCGGCGCACCCGACTGGACGCTCCACCTCTGCTGGGCGGCCGGGTCCGCGGTGCCGAACCTCGGCGGTATGGCGCGGGCCCGCTGGGCGCACCTGCTCCGTGACGCGCCGGAGGACCGGCACCTCGCCAACTCCCTCGAACAGGCCCTGGACGAGCTCTGCTTCATGGCCGGACCGGTGCTCGGCATGGTCCTGTGCACGACGGTCGCCCCGGAGGCCGGGATGCTCACCGCCGGCGGGGTCGGCACCGTCGGCGCGCTGCTCTTCGCGGCCCAGCGGCGGACCGAACCGCCGCCGGCGGACCGTCCCGACGCCGCTGCCACCGACGCCGCTGCCACCGATGCCGCGGCCGGGCCGCGCTCGCCGCTGCGGGTGCCGGCGCTCCGGGTGCTCGCCCTGACCTTCCTCAGCACCGGCATGGTCTTCGGCGCGCTCGATCTGACCACCGTCGCGTACGCGGACGCGCTGGGGCACCGCCCGGTCGCGGGCGGACTGCTGGCCCTGGTGGCGGCCGGGTCGTGTGCGGCGGGGCTGGTGTTCGGCACCCTGCGGCCGACCCGCTCCGCGGGTGCCCGCTTCCTGCGGGGCCTGGCGGCGATGGCGGGGCTCCTGCTGCTGCCGCTCGCCGCCGGGCTGGGCGGCGCGGGACTCGCACTGCTCGGGGCGGCCCTGTTCGCGGCCGGCACGGGCACCGCACCGACCATGGTCACCGGCATGACGCTGATCCAGGAGCAGCTGCCCCAGCGGCAGTTGAACGAGGCGATGGCGATCGCGGTGTCCGGGATCATGATCGGCATATCGACCGGCTCGGCGCTGGCGGGCGCACTCGCCGAACACGCCGGGCCCGGCGCGGGGTACTGGATCCCGGCGGGAGCGGCGGCGCTCGCCCTGCTGATCGCCCTCGCGGGCCGCCGCCACCTGGGCGCGGGGCCGCGGCCTCCGGCCGGAACGGCTTCCGGCCCACTGTCGGTGCCACCGGCCAGCTTGCGATCATGACGACGGCGGCGAGCACCGTCGAGTACGTCCGGGGCGATGCCGCGGCACCCCTGGGCAAGGGGGTGGTGGTCCCGCATGTCCGCACCCCGCCCCGAGCCGAGAGGGCGCACCGGTGTCGGAAGCGGGCGGGCGCTGGGAGCCGGTGGAGCCCCTGGTGCGGGCCCGACCGACGGAACGGGGGTGCCGGTGACGGTCTACGACCGCGACCGACCGGCCGGCGCGACGGCCGACCAGGTGTACTCGTACTCGGGCAGCGTGTGACCGCCGGGGAAGACGCCCTGACCGGCCGCGGTGCGCCGGCCGCCGGCGCGCTCGTAGAAGGCGATCGCGCGGGTGTTGGCCTGCAGCACCTCCAGGTAGAGGTCGGCCCCGGGGTGCTGTCGGGTCACGTGGGCGCGGGCGGCGTCCAGCAGCTCGCCGCCGATCCCGGAGCCGGTCAGCCCGGGGCGGACGTGCAGGTTGTCGAGCAGCACCCGGCCGTCCGGCATCGGGACCAGGTAGGCGAATCCCACGGTGGTGCCCGCCTGTTCGGCGATCAGCAGTTCGGGGGTCGCCTCCGGGGCGCCGTAGTCGACACTCAGCCGCAGTTCCCAGATCTCGTGCCGCTCGTCCGCCAGCCCGTCACCGAGGGCGCTGTCGGGGACGATGCCGGCGTACGCGCTGCACCAGCTGGCGGCGTGCAGGGCGGCGACGTCCTCGGCGTCCCGGGCGTTCCCCCGGCGGATGGTGGTGATCACGCAACGAGCCTCTCATCCGGCCTGAACGCGTTCAAGCCCCGGTCGAAGTCATGGCATGCTTTTGAACGCGTTCGAAGAGGCTCGCCGAGAGTCCACGGAGGACGGCGCGCGTGTCGGCACCGGATGCGGAGGGGGCATCCGGTGCCGTCCGCGCCGACACCGCCTGGGACTCGGCCGATCGGGCTAGGCTCGGGGCCGTGGACGACCTGGCAGCGACGAACGGCCCGAGCGCGACGAACGACGGCACCGGCGGCACCGGCACCGGCGGCACCGCCGGCGGCGCGGAGCACCCCGACGACACTCCCTCGGAGCCGGCCGCACCGGCCGCCGCACCGGCCGCCGAGACACGTGGCAGTCGCGCCCGGCCGAAGACGGACAAGAGCGAGCAGACCCGGGCCCTGATCCTGGAGACCGCGATGCGGCTCTTCCAGGAACGCGGTTACGAGAAGACCACCATGCGCGCCATCGCCGCCGAGGCCGGCGTTTCGGTCGGAAATGCTTATTACTATTTTTCGGCGAAAGAATTTCTCATTCAGGGTTTCTACGACCGGATGACGTACGACCATGCGGCGGACGCGAGAAAGCGCATGGCCGATACCCGGGACTTCGCCGAGCGCCTGGAAATCGCCCTGGTCTCCTGGCTGGACACGGCGGCCCCGTACCACGAGTTCGCCGCGCAGTTCTTCCGGACGGCGGCCGACCCCACCAGTGCCCTGAGCCCGTTCTCCAACGAGTCGCACCCGGCCCGGGCCACCGCGGTCGCCCTGTTCCGCGACGTCCTTCAAGGCTCTGACCTGGCACCGAAGCTGGACGCCGAACTGGTCGAGCTGCTGCCCGACGTGCTCTGGCTGCACCTCATGGTCGTCGTCCTCTACTGGGTCTTCGACCGCACCGAGGACACCGAGCGGACCAGGGAATTCGTCCGCCGGTCCACCCCCATGGCGGCCCGGGTGATCAACCTCTCGCGCTATCGGGTGTTCCGGCCGATCGTCCGTGACGCCAAGGGGCTCATCCAGGACTTCATTCTTCCCACCATCGGGAAGACCGCCGTCAAATAGCGCGAAGAAAACGGCACGCGACAGAACGGGCCCCCGAAGCAGAATCGCCGCCCGCAGCAGAACGGCCGGCCCGCGGAAAGCGGGCCGGCCGGTCCGGACCGTGCGGCCCGATCAGAATCCGTCGATGTTCCAGGCCGCCAGCGGGGTGCGGAACAGCAGGTCCGCGGCCGCCGCCGCACCGGGGCGCAGCTCGGTGACCCGCCCGGCCAGGGCGAGCCTCGGCAGCGTCTCGCCACCCAGGTAGATCGCGCCCAGCGCCGAGGCGTCCAGCGCCAGATCGGGCTCGTCGGCCGTCCGGACGCAGCGACCGGTGCCGTCGGCGGCGACCTCGAACGCCCAGCGGCCCGCGACGTAGCCCGCCGGGTCGTCGACCTCCAGCACCGTACGGCCGGCCGCGCCGTACGTCCGGGCGTTGAACGCCGCCTCGATGTCGAGCACCCGCAGCCACATGAAGTCCGCGTTGTCCTCGTGCGGCGTCGCGGCCCGCGGGTCGTTCAGCAGCAGCGGCAGCGGGTCGTCCGGACCGACGTTCTCGACCACGACCTTGCGGACCCAGTCGATCGAGAGGACGAACCGCCAGAGCTCGGTGGCCGAGGCCCGGTCGAGGGCGAACAGGTCGGTGAGGGTGAGCGTGCAGTTGGGGTAGGAGCCGTCCCAGTTGTCGTCGATCCGGTAGACGGCCAGACCGGTCGGGGTGCCGTCGGCGGCGCGGTGGACGGCCGCGAACGGCTCCTTCCAGTCGAAGCCCGGCACCTCGATCTCACCGGTCGCCCGCTGCCAGGTCACCTCGTCGCGGGCGATCGCACCCGCCTGGGTGACCCGCCAGCGGTCGAACAGCTCGGGACCGATCTTGCGCAGCTCCGCCATCTCGACGAGGTCGATCCGCCCGCCGGGCACGGTCGGCAGGCCGTCCCGCAGGCCGCCGGCCCGGAGCAGGTCGATGTTCCAGCCGTGGCCCCGGGTCGCAGGGCCGAAGCCGTAACGGCCGTAGATGTTGTACTCGGCGGCGATCAGGATCGCGACCGCGGCGCCACGATCCCGGGCGGCCTCGAGGTCCCCGGTCATCATCCGGCGGAGCAGGCCGCGCCGCCGGTGGGTGGCGGTCACGGTGACGGCGGTGATCGCGTCGGCCGTGACGACCGCGCCGCCGGGGACGGTCAGCTCGGTGTCGAAGCTGCGGAAGGTGGCCACGAACCGGCCGTCGTCCACCGCACCGACCATCCGGTCCGGCTCCCACTGCCGGCGGCGGAACTCGGTCGCCCGGCCCACGTGCGAGCGCAGGAAGCCCAGGGCCAGTGCCCGGTCCCACGCCTCCACCTCGTCCTGCCCGATCGCGCGGATCTCGATCCCGTCCGCCGCGTCCGCCCGCTCCCCCGGTCGGCCGCCACCCGGCCCTCCGGACCCGCCGTTCGTCTCGTTGCCCATTCGCCCACCGTACGGCGGGGTTTCGGCAACGGCATCCGATTTATTCCGGGGCCCACGCTCGCCCGGTCGGCCCCCGGGCCGGGCCCGGGAGGATCCTGGAGCGGGACACCCCGGCGTCCCCGGAACATCGGCCCGGGTGGCCGGCACCACGGCCGACCGGGGAGCCTGACACCCCGTCCGACCGGGACGAGCCGACGTCGATGACGGTGGTGGCCGCTAGCCTCTCGGCGTGACGCAGACCAGTGATCGCCGGTTCCCCGCCGCGCTCGCCGCCGCACTGGCGGTCCCCTTCGACCACGACGACGGCAGGGGGATCGACTTCGAGCCCTTCCCGGCCTTCCGTTCCGCCGAGGACACCACCGACTGGTTCCGGGCCTGGACCGGCAACACGGACTCGAGCGGTGACGACTTCCGCGTGTTCGGCCAGGACGGCACGGGTGGATACGCGGCGTTCTGGCTGGTCCGCCCGGGTCGCCCGCTCGTCGACCAACCCGTCGTCTTCCTCGGCTCCGAGGGCGAGACCGCCGTACTGGCACGCGACCTGGGCGACTTCCTGTGGCTGCTCGCCGGCGGCTTCGGCCCCTGGGAGGCGGCCACCCTCTACCAGCCCGACTGGAGCCCGAGTCCCGACCAGCAGCTGACGGCCGTCGCGGAGCGCTTCGCCCCCGATCGGCGGCAGTCGCCCGGCGCCGTCATCGAGGCGGCGTCCCGGGAGTTCCCCGACTTCGACGACAGGATCATGGCGCTCTGTCGCTAGCCCCGACCGGGACTGCTCCCGGACCGCCGCGGGAATCGGCGGACGCTGCCGTCGGACTGCCCGTCCGCCGTTCCACCGGTCCTGCGGGCGCGGAACACGGGCGCGGCCGCCGCGGGGAAGCACGAGGCGGACCGGGGAGTCCGCGCTCCACCCGCGCGGCCGGTCAGGGACGGGCGTAGAAGTCCGGGGTGCCCATGATCCAGAGGCTGGCCTGCTTGATCGGCATCCCGGCGCGGGGGGCCTCGATCATCTGGTCGTCGCCGATGTAGAGGCCGACGTGGTGGATGTCGGCGGCCCGGCCGGTGGCGCTCCAGAAGACCAGGTCGCCGGGGCGGAGCTGGCGGTAGGTGACCGGGGTGGACTGCGCGTACTGGTCGGCGGCGAAGTGGTTGAGCCGCTTGCCGCCCTCGCGCCAGGCCATCATGGTCAGCCCGGAGCAGTCGTAGCCGACCGGGCCCTCGCCGCCCCAGATGTAGGGCAGGCCGATCCTGGCGCGGGCGAAGGCCACGGCGGAGGCCGCGTTCTCCGCGGACCAGGGCCGTCCGGCCGGGGGTGCGGCCGCGGCCGGGCCGGTCTTCGCGGGGGAGGCGGCAGCGGCCGAAGCGGCGGCGGCCGCGGCGGCGGCCCGTTCGGCGGCCGCCTTCTCCGCCGCGGCCAGCTCGGCCGCGGCCCGTTCCGCCGCCTCGCGTTCGGCGGCGGCCTTCTCGGCCGCCGCGCGCGCCGCCGCCTCGGCCTCCCGGGCCGCGATGGCCTCCAGCGCCTCGCGCCGTTGGCGTTCCAGTTCGACCGTGGTGTGGCGGGCGGCCGCCAGCTCCGCGAGCAGCCGTTCGCGTTTCAGGCCGGTCGCCGCGACCTGGTTCTGCTGGTCCGTCAGCCTGGCCTCGGCCCGTTCCCTGGCGGCGCCCACCGCGGCGGCGGCCCGTTCGGCGGCCTCGGCCGCGGTGCGCGCGGCGGCGACGGCCCGGGCGGCGCCGGCGGCCGTGGAGACGGCCGCGTCGAGGATCTGCCGGGAACGGTCGCTGGCGACCCCGACCACGGCGGCCCGGTCCCCCGCCTCGCGCGGGCCGCGTGCGCCGAGCAGGGCGTTGATCGCGGAGAGCTCGGCGCTGGTGCCCTGCCGGTACGTCTCGGCGGCCAGTGCCGCGGCGTCCTCGGCGGCGGCGGACCGTTCCGCCTCGGCGGCCGCCGACCGGTCCGCGGCGGCGGACTCCTCGGCCCTGGCCCGGGTGAGGGCCAGCTGGGCGCCGTTGTGGGCCTCGACGGCCTGTTCGGCGGTCCGGGCGGCGGTGTCGAGTTCGGCCCTGGCGGCGGTGAGGCCCGCCTCGATGACGGCGACCGAGCCGGCCGTGGCGTCGGCCTCGGCCCGGGACCGGTCGATCTCCTCGGCGGAGGGATAGGCCTGCTCCGCCGGAGCACCGGCGGAACCGGGCCCGTCTGCGGAACCGGGCCCACCGGCGGAACCGGGCCCGGCCGGAACGCCGCCCCCCGGCGGTTCGGCGGCCGTGCTGGCCCCGCCCGGCTCCACCGGGGCGGCCGCCGCGGCCGGAAGCAGCCCGAGCAGGGCGGTGAGGGACAACAGGAGGGTCGGCAGGAATCCGCGCGCCACGATTCATCCCTTCGTACGGTCACGAGGGAGCGGCCGCGCCGCCCGCACCGCGGTGCGGGCGGCGCGGCGACGGGACCGGGGACGGCGGGGGCCGAACGGCTCCGACGGATCGCCGGACCGTCGCCCGCCCGCGCCGGTCCGGCGCCGAGAGGTGCGGCGAAAACATCCCGTTCCGTGACAAGACGGTCACTGCCCGCCATGTTCTCAAGCGAGGCGGGATTCACACCTCACATCCGCACCGCCGACCGGGTGACCATCTGATGATCTGACTGCAGGATGGTCCCGACCGGGCGGCCAGGGTATACGAACTAACGGCTCATCCGACGCGTCCGCGG
Organism: Streptomyces sp. TLI_053; assembly: GCF_900105395.1. Classification (NCBI taxonomy): domain Bacteria; kingdom Bacillati; phylum Actinomycetota; class Actinomycetes; order Kitasatosporales; family Streptomycetaceae; genus Streptomyces; species Streptomyces sp. TLI_053. The sequence continues at coordinate 5,385,169 of NZ_LT629775.1, read as the reverse complement.
CCGCAACCAGCGGTGTCGCCCCGGACGGAGTGGCTGCCCGGTCGGCCGGACGGCGTACGTCCGGCCCCGGCCGGCCCGGACGGCGCGACGGCGCCGCTGGGACCCGTCCCGCGGCCCCACCCGATCGGCCGAGCCGCCGTATCCGCCCGGCCCGCCGTACGCCGCTCCGTTGCCGGCGGCGCCCCCGTTGCCGTTCGCCCCGGCGTTCCGGTGACTGCCGGACGGGTGCTCCCCGCCCGCCGCCGAGCGCCGGTCGGCGAGCCTCGCGGAGCGCCGGGCCAGGGCCCGGGCGGCGTGCGCGTCCAGGTGGGCGCTGGCCCGGGCGGCCATCCGCTCGGCCACCCGGTGGGCCGCCGGGTGGTTCGCCGACACCTTGTCCGGCGCCCCGGCGATCAGGTCGAAAAGCCAGGTGCGGGCGATGTCCGCACGCCGGTGCAGACGACGCTCGCGCCGGAGTGCCCGGGCCCGGCGGCGCGGGCGCCCGGCGTACCGCCAGCGCGCCCAGGGGCTGCTCGGCCGGGCCAGCCGGATCGCGCCGACCCAGGAGAGGCCGGGCACCATGATGCCGAGCAGGCCGGTCCACATCTTGCCCTTGAGCAGGGTGACGATCATGGCCAGCGCGTTCACCGAGATCACCGTGACCAGGCCCCATCTGGTCTCCCCGGTGGGCTCGGCGCCGAGCGGCACGTAGCCGACCAGCAGCAGGCCGGTGAAGAGGATGCCGAAGATCACCGCGTCCACCGACTTGCGGCCCTGCTCGCTCCAGTAGACGTCGTCCAGGTGCAGGATCAGCGCGAACTCGTCCAGCACCAGTCCGCAGCCGATGCCGAAGAGCAGGCCGAAGAGGTCGATCCACGGGTGGCCGCCGTAGGTGGCGAACACCCCGATGCCGCCGACCAGCAGGAAGCCCAGGCCGAAGACCATGTGGTGGATGTGCAACCCGCCGGGTGTCACGTTGCCCGGCCACCAGCGGACCTGGGCCCTGATCATCCGCACGCTGAACCGGATGAAGACGAACGAGGTGATGAACCCGACCAGCAGCAGGAACAGCGGTTGCTTGTGCGCGTCGACGATGTGCTCGCGGTAGCCGTCCAGCAGTGTGGTCATGCGTCTTACCTTCGTTCCTGGTGCTGCGTGCGGTCTGCCACGACATGGCCCGGAGGCCAACGATCGGCGTCAGAAACCGCGAGTGCGCTTGGCCGCCCGGCGCGGGATCACCGGGGCGAGCGACGGCCGCTCGACCCCGACCGGGAGCTTCATGAAGAGCCGGGCGATCTCCCCGCCCAGGTTCACCCCGATGGCCAGCGCCAGGGCGATCGCCGCCGCCCTGGTGATCTGGACCAGGCCGCCGCTGGGGTGCCCCTGGGCGAACGACAGCATGCCGAGGTAGAGCGCCGAACCGGGCATCAGCGGTCCGATCGCCGCGGTGACGTACGGCAGTGCGGAGCCGTTGCGGTAGCGCGCCATCAGCTGGCCGAACAGGCCGACCAGGCCGGCCGCCACACCGGTCGCGACGATCGGCGAGAGCTGGGCGTTGTAGGCCAGCACCCCGTAGCTGGCCCAGCCGATGCCGCTGTTCAGGGTGACCAGGGCCAGCGAGCGCCGGTCGGTCTGCAGCAGCATCGCGAAGGCGCAGGTGAGCACCAGCGCCGCGACCATCTGGACCGGCGGGTAGCTGATCCCCACCAGCGACTCGTCCGGCTTGAGCTTCGCCTGGAAGCCGACCCCCAGGTAGAGGATCAGCATCACGCCGATGACGATGCCCGCCACCAGGTAGATCACTTCCAGCAGCCGGGCCGCGGCGGTGATGTAGAAACCCGTCAGACCGTCCTGCACCGCGGCGACCAGGGCGCGTCCGGGCAGCAGCGCGAACAGCCCACCGGTGATCACCACCGAGCCGCGCAGTCCGAGGTCGTTGAAGGAGAGCACGATGCCGGAGGCCGCGGCCGGCATCGCGGCCAGCACGAACTGGTAGAACTCCGGCAGCCCGCGACGGGCGATCAGCGAGGCCAGCCGGTCGCCGAGCACGGCCGCGACGAAGGCGCTGAGGAAGACCAGCCAGGCCTTGTCGTCGATCCGCCCGCCGACCAGGAAGGTCGCCGCGCCGGCCAGCAGACCGGTGTTCAGGGCGAGCATCCAGGCCGGGTACGGGTGGCGGTTGCGGCGGATCACCGCGAGCCGGCGGTAGGCGTCGTTGACGCTCACCCGCTCGGCGGTGATGTCCGCGACCAGCTCGTACACCGCGTTCAGCCGGGTGTAGTCGGAGGTGCGGCGGCGCACCACCCGGTCGGCGGTGATCGGCGGCTCGACCAGCGAGGGCTGGTGCGAGATGCCGATCAGGGTGAAGGTGACCTGCGGTTCGCAGCGGTCCAGCCGGTAGGCGTGCGCGATGCCGAGCATCGCCGCCTCGACGTCCTCGGCGGCCTCGCCGCTGGCCAGCAGCAGTTCGCCGATGCGCAGGGTCAGGTCGAGGACGCGCGGGACGTTGCGGCCGGCGGCGACCGAGGGGTGCAGCTCGCGGGCGGTCCGTTCGAAGGCCGGGCGCTCGGACATCGGGGTGCGCAGCAGGGTGCGCATCCGGTCCGGCCAGGGCGCCTCGCCGGGCGCGCCGGGGCTGAGCGCGCCGACCGGGATGCCGAGCGGCGGGGTGTAGCCGGCGGCCCGCCACTCCTCGGGGGTGAGGGTGTCCTCGGCCACCGAACGGCGGCGGCCCGGGGCGGCCGGTCCGGTGTCGGCCGGTACCGCTGCGGCCGGTACCTCGTCGACCGGCGGCGCCCCGGGCCCGGGCCGAGGCTCGGGCCGAGGTTCGGGCCCGGGCTCGGGCTCGGGCTCGGGCTCGGGCCGGGGTTCGGGCTCGGGCGCCAGCAGGCCCCTGGTCTCGGGCGCGGGCAGCAGGAGCGGGATCTCCACGGTCGGTTCGACGACCGGGGCGGGATGCCCGAGCAGACCCTCGGTGGGCGGCGCGGCGGACGGGTGGAGCGGGCGCGGCTCCGCGGCGGGCCCGGACCGCGGCCGGGGCGACCGGCCGCCCCGGCCGCCCCTGGCCTTCTTGCCGCCGCCCGGCCGGCCCCGCTTCGGCACTTCCGCTCCTTGCCGCCCCTGGCGGTGCCGGTCCCCCGGGCCGCCGTTCGATCTCCGGATACACCATGCCCGATCGAACTGCCGGACGCACATGTACGGGGCGGCGGGGGCGGCCGGTCGCGGACGCCTACCCGGCGCGATGGCGGCCGCCGGCCCCGGCGGCGGGCGCCGCGGCGCGGTCGGGGTGCCCGGCCCCGGCGGCCTGCGCGGCCCGGCCGGAGCGCCGGGCGCGGAGCAGCTCGACGGCCACCGGGACCACCGAGAGCAGCACGATGCCGATCAGGATCGCCTCGATGTTCTCCCGGACGAACGGGATCTGTCCGAGGAAGTAGCCGAGCACCGTGACGCCCGCGCCCCAGAGCACGCCGCCGACGACGTTGAAGAGGACGAAGACGCGGTAGTTCATCGCGCTCACCCCGGCGACGATCGGGGTGAAGGTGCGCACGATCGGCACGAACCGGGCCAGCACGATCGCCTTCGGGCCGTGCCGGTCGAAGAAGGCGGCCGCCTTCTCCACGTTCTCCTGCTTGAACAGCCGGGAGTCGGGGCGGCGGAACAGGCCCGGTCCGACCTTCCGCCCGAACAGGTAGCCGACCTGGTCGCCGGCCACCGCCGCCAGCACGATCAGCGCGCAGACCAGCCAGAGCGGCTGGTGCAGGTAGGTGCCGCCGGCCACCAGCAGACCGGTGGTGAAGAGCAGCGAGTCGCCCGGGAGGAAGAAGCCGATCAGCAGGCCCGACTCGGCGAAGACGATGGCCAGGATGCCGATCAGCCCGAAGGTGGAGATCAGGTAGGTCGGATCGAGCCAGGACGGGCCGAGGGCGAGGCTGGTCACGGGGCGGACTCCTGAGGGCCTGAAGGGTCTACTCTTGGCAATGGAACAGTAAAGCATTCACCAAGGAACCTTCGAACACCCCAGGTCCGGGCGGCGGTCGGACAATCATCCGGGTACCACCATCGGGCGAATCCTCGCCCGAATGGTGGAGTTCGTCCGGGGCCCTGGTGAATCCTGTTCGTGCGACGTCAGGCAACGGCGCTGCGGAGCGGCCACTCCGGAAGCGCCACCATTCGCACCCCACCCTCAGGGAGACCATCGTGTCCCGTATCCGCGCAGCCGCCGCCGTCACCGCCCTCGGGGCCTTCCTCCTCGCCGGCATCGGCACCGCCCACGCCGACAACGGCGCCGGCGCGGACCACCACTCCAACAGCAGCGTGGTGAGCAACACCGGCTCCGGCAACATCATCGGCAACGTCCACGGCAACGTGGTCAGCACCCAGCAGACCGCCACCGGCTCCGGCGCCAGCAACCAGAACAACACCCTCGCGGCGACCGGGAACGCCGGCAACATCGGCGCCCTCCAGGGCAACGGCAACCTCGCCGCCCTGTTCGCCCCGCACATCGGCGGCTGAGCGACGCTCCGCCCCTGAGCCCGTCCGCCGGTCGCGGCCGGGTGGGCACCCCACGCCGGCGGGGTGCCCACCCGGCCGCGTCGCTCCCGTCTCCCGGGTCCGGCGGCGCCGGGAGACGGCCGGCGGTTCCGGGAGACCGGGCACCTGTGCGACGGATCAGCACTCCGCCGTTGACCAGCGAGAACAGCGCGCACGCCCCTTCGCCGACCCTGGACAGCCGAAGCTACCCCCGATTAACTTGTGGGGCCATCGGCGGGCCGCCCGGCCGCGCCGTGCCGGGCACGTCGAAGGGAGCGCCGCCGTGCGCCGCACCGTGTTCACCGAGGACCACGAGGCCTTCCGCGAGACCATCCGCGACTTCATCGCCAACGAGGTCGTCCCCGTGTACGAGGACTGGGAGGCCGCCGGCCATCCGCCGCGCGACTTCTACCGCACGCTGGGCGCACTCGGTGTCTACGGCATCGAGGTGCCCGAGGAGTACGGCGGCGCGGGCGAGAGCGGCTTCAAGTACCAGGCGGTGGTGGCCGAGGAGACCGCGCGGGCCGGCGTCGGCTTCGGGTCCTCGGGTGTGCACACCGGCCTGGTGCTGCCCTATCTGCTGGAGTACGCCAACGAGGAGCAGAAGGCGCGCTGGCTGCCCGGCTTCGTCTCCGGCGACATCATGACCGCGATCGCGATGACCGAGCCGGGCGCCGGCTCCGACCTCGCCGGCATCTCCACCACCGCCCGGCTCTCCGAGGACGGCACCCACTACGTCCTCAACGGCGCCAAGACCTTCATCACCGGCGGCGTCCTCGCCGACCTGGTCCTGGTGGTCTGCCGGACCTCGCCGTACGACCCGGACAACCGCCGGGCCGGGCTCTCCATCCTCTGCGTGGACACCGCCTCCCCCGGCTACACGGTCGGCCGCAAGCTCCAGAAGATCGGTCTGCGCAGCTCGGACACCGCCGAACTGGCCTTCGCGGACGTCAAGGTCCCGGTGGAGAACCTGCTCGGCGAGGAGGGGAAGGCGTTCGGCTACCTGACCCACAACCTGGTGCAGGAACGGCTGGCGATCGCGGTCGGCGCGTACGCGGCCGCCGCGGCCGCGGTGCGGTTCGCGGTGCAGTACGTCAAGGACCGCAAGGTGTTCGGGAAGACGGTCGCCGAGTTCCAGAACACCAAGTTCACGCTGGCCGACTGCGAGTCGCAGGTGATGGCTCAGCAGTCGATGGTCGACCGCGCGCTGGAGCTGTACCAGAACGGTGGGCTGACGGTCGCGGACGCCGCGGCGGCGAAGCTGTTCTGCACCGAGTCGGCGTCCGTCGTGATCGACAAGTGCCTTCAGCTGCACGGAGGTTACGGCTACATCCTGGAGTACCCGATCGCCCGGCTCTACACCGACAACCGGGTCTTCCGGATCTACGGCGGCACCAGCGAGGTCATGCGCAGCATCGTCGCCAAGTCGCTCGGCCTGTAGTCCGGCCCGGCCGGCAGTCCGGCACGCGGCTCGGTCTTCGGTCCGGTGGCCGGTCCGGTCCGGTCCGACCACCGGACCTCCGGCGGCGTTCACCCGTCCGAGTGGAGGGGCGGACGCCGCCACCGGGGAACGGCCCCGGCCCGGTGATCAGTTGGGCGAGTGGTGCTCGGTGCGCCAGGCCTCCCAGCCCGCCGAGGACGCCACCTTGGCCTCGTGCAGGGCCCGCTGGGCCAGGGCCTGCGGCGGGGTGTCCAGCCGCCGCACCCAGTCGCGGCCGGCCGTGGCCAGCGCCGCGCACACCATCACCGCACCCGCCGTCCCGAACAGCGCGCCGATGCCCGTGAGCACCGCGCCGCCGGCCAGCAGCGAGCGGTTGACCTGGAACCCGCTGAAAGAACGCTCGTTGGTCGCCATGCCCTCCACCATGGGTGCAGTCGGCCGCCTCCGCACGCCGAGCGCGTCCGCACGCGGGCGCCGCTCGGCGTGCGGGCGCGGGGCGGGTCCGGGACGCTGGGCCGCAAGGGTTCCCCGGCGCGACAGCCGGACGGCGGCGCCGCGGGACGGCACGGCGGAGCGACAGCAGGACGGCAGGAGGACGCGCGATGGTCGATCTCGAACAGCTCGTCGCGGAGCACGCGGCCAGGGCCGCCGAGAGCCCGCACGGCCGCAGCGCCCATCTGGTGCTGCACGACGGGGTACTGCGGCAGACCGTGATCGCCCTGACCGCGGGCACCTCGCTCGACGAGCACAACGCCCCGGCCGCCGCCAGCCTCCAGGTACTGCGAGGACGGGTGTCGCTCACCGTCGCGGGGCGGCGCGAGGAGCTCTCGGCCGGTCAGCTGCAGACCGTCCCGCAGGAGCGGCACGGCCTGCTCGCCCACCTCGACTCGGTGGTGCTGCTGACGGCCGTCACCGCCTGAGGGCTCAGCCGGTGGGCCCGTGCCACCGCGGGCCGTCCGCCGCGACGCCGGCCGGGACGTCCGCCGGAGCGTCCTTCGGCCCCAGCACCGAGCCGCCGACCAGCTCGAGGCCGCGCAGGAAGTCCCGCCCGCGGGGCGCCAGCTCGGGGGTGGCCAGCCACTGACCGGCCAGGCCGACCAGCAGCGCCTGGTAGAAGATCCCCCGGGACAGCTCCTCCTCGGTGTCCGGCACCTCCGGCAGCCCCTGGAACAGCGCCGACAGCCCGAGCCGCCCCTCCTTCTGGATCCCGGCGAGCGCCTCCCGCAGCTCGGGCACCCGGTCCGCCTGCAGCATCACCTCGAACTGGGAGGCCCAGAGGCCGCGGTGCTCGGCGATGGTCCCGAGCACACCGTCCCAGACCGCGACGAAGCGCTCCGCCGGATCCTCGGACGCTTCGCTCGCCCGCGCCACCACCGCCGCCAGCACGGCACCCCACTCCCCCGTGGCCTCGATCAGCGCCGCGTTGAGCAGCGCCTCCTTGGAGCCGAAGTGGTAGCCGATCGCCGCCAGGCTGACGCCCGAGGCGGTGGCGATGTCCCGCGCGGTACTGCGCGCGTAGCCCTTCTCGAAGAGGCATTGCTTGGCGCCGGCCATGAGGTCCTCACGATTTCCCATGCCCGCCATGCTACGTCCGATCCAGACGCTTGTCTTGCACGCCCGTCTCGCACACATGTCTAGTACGCCAGTATCGCACGATCGATTCAGACGCTCGTACTAGACAAACGTCTGACACGTCCGTACCGTCTTCCTCATGACCGCCACCACCGGCCGCGCAGGCCGTCGCGAATGGATCGGCCTCGCCGTCCTCCTGCTCCCGACCCTCGTCCTGACCATGGACATGGGCGTCCTCTTCTTCGCCGTCCCCTACATCTCCACCACGCTGGCGCCGAGCGGCACCGAGCAGCTGTGGATCATGGACATGTACTCGTTCCTGCTGGCCGGGCTGCTCATCACGATGGGCGCGCTGGGCGACCGGATCGGCCGCCGTCGGCTGCTGATGACCGGCGCGACCGGCTTCATCGGCGCCTCGCTGCTCGCCGCCTACGCGGACGGTGCCGGCCAGCTGATCGCGGCCCGCGCGGCCCTGGGCATCGCCGGGGCCACCGTGATGCCCTCGACCCTCGCGCTGATCCGCAACATGTTCCACGACCCCAAGCAGCGTCAGATCGCGCTCGGCGCCTGGGGCGGCATCCTCACCACCGGCGCCACCCTCGGCCCGGTCGCGGGCGGCCTGCTGCTCGACCACTTCTGGTGGGGCTCGGTCTTCCTGCTCGCCGTCCCGGTGATGGCCCTGGTCCTGGTCGCCGCCCCGGTCCTGCTCCCCGAGTACCGCTCCCCGCAGCGCGGCGGCTTCGACCTGCTCGGCGCCGTCCTCTCGATGAGCGCCGTGCTGCCCCTGGTCTACGGCGTCAAGACGCTCGCGGTGGAGGGCTGGGACCCGGTCGCCGCGCTCGCCGTCCCGGTCGGCCTGCTCCTGGCCGGCGCGTTCTACTGGCGTCAGCGCACCGCCGCCGACCCGCTGCTCGACCTCTCGCTGTTCCGGATCCGCGCCTTCAGCGGGGCGATCACCGTCAACACCGTGGCGATGTTCGCGATGATGGGCTTCACCCTCTTCACCTCGCAGTACCTGCAGCTGGTCAAGGGCATGAGCCCGCTCACCGCCTCGCTCTGGTCGCTCGTCCCCAGCGTGGGTGTCGGCGCGGCCGTCGGCACCAGCTCGGCGCTCGCCGGGAAGGTCCGTCCGGCGGCGATGATGGCCGGCGGCTTCCTGATCGGCGCGACCGGCTTCGCGATGATGACCCTGGTCGGCGCGGACTCGCCGCTGGCGCTCGTCCTCACCGCGGCCGGGGTGCTGGCCGCCGGCACCGTCGGCACCATGACGCTCACCGCCGAGATGGTCGTCTCCGCCGCCCCGGTCGAGCGGGCCGGCGCCGCCTCCGCCACCTCCGAGACCGCCGTCGAGCTCGGCAGCTCCCTCGGCATCGCGCTGCTGGGCGCGGCCGGCGCCGCGGTCTACCGCTCCCGGCTGGACGGCGCCCTCCCGGCCGGTCTGGACGGCGAGGCCGCCCGCACCGCGCAGGACACCCTGGGCGGCGCCGTCACCGTCGCCGCCCAGCTGCCCGGCCGGCTCGGCAGCGACCTGCTCGTCACCGCCCGGGCCGCCTTCACCGACGGCCTGCACGTCGCCGCCGTGGTCGGCCTGGTGCTGGCGGTCGGCGCCTCCCTCCTCGCCTACCGCCTGATGCGCCACCTCCCCGCCGCCGCCCCGGCGGCCGCCGAGACCCCCGAGCCCGCCACCGTCTGACCCGCCCGCTCCACCCGGTCCCCCGCACGCGCGTCATCGCAGCCCCCGCCCACCCCGGGCGGGGGCTGCCGCGTCCGGCGGCCGGCGGGCCCGTTCGGCCGCGCGGGGACGATCCGCCGCTCACCCGCGCGGGCCCGATCCGCCGTTCGCCCGCGCGGGGACGATCCGCGTGCCAGGCTGCCGGGATGAGCGACGACGGTGTGCACGGGCGGGTGCGGGCGAGCTACGACACGGTGGCGGAGGAGTACCGGAAGCGGATCGGGGGCGAGCTGGCGTTCAAGGTGATGGACCGGGCGCTGCTCGGGGTGGTGCTGGAGGAGGCCGCCGGGGGGACGGTGGCGGACCTCGGGTGCGGTCCCGGGCACATCACCGGCTGGCTGGGCGAGCGGGGGGCGGCGGTCGGGGTGGACCTGTCGCCCGCGATGGTGGCGGTGGCCCGGCGGGAGCACCCCGGGGCGGAGTTCCGGGTCGGCGACCTGCTGGCGCTGCCCGCCGCCGACGGGGAGTTCGCCGCCGCGGTGGCGCTCTACTCGGTGATCCACCTCGAACCGGCCGAACTGCGGCCCGCCTTCGAGGAGATCCGTCGGGTGCTGCGGCCGTCCGGGGTGCTGCTGGTCTCGTTCCACCGGGGCACCGAGGTGAAGACGCTGGACGAGTGGTGGGGCCACCGGGTGGACGTGGACTTCCGCTCCCTGGAGACCGACACCGTCGCCCGGCTGCTGACGGAGGCCGGTTTCACCGTCACGGCCCGGCTGGAGCGCGACCCGTACCCCGAGGAGGCGCCGACCCGCCGCGGCTATCTGCTGGCCCGTCGGACCTGACCGCCAGGGCGTCCGGCGCTGACCGCCCGGGCGTCCGGCGGACCTCCGCGCCCCCGGGCCGTCCGCCCGCGCAGCACCTGGTTTTTGACCAGCGTTTCCCGGCCGGTGTATACGTTCGCCGCCGCGGCCAGGCATACTGGCCAGGACGGGCGCTTTGCCCAACTGTGACGTATCACTCTAGACGAGAAGGGACCGGTGGCCAGGGATGCTGCGTAACGGTCTTGAGCCCTGGCACGTGCTTGTGGTGCTGGCTGTCGTGATCCTGCTGTTCGGGTCGAAGAAGCTGCCGGAGATGGCCCGCGGCCTCGGCAAGTCGATGCGGATCCTGAAGGCGGAGACGAAGGCGATGCGCGAGGACGACACTCCCGCCGCCGACGCCGCGCCGGGCACCGCACAGAGCACCGCCGCCCCGGCCCAGCCGGCCGCCGAGCAGCCCCGCCCGGCCGCCGTCAACCCGACCAACGTGACCAAGGCCACCGAGGCGCCCCGGTCCACCACCGCCTGATCCACGGCGGTCGAAGCCGGCCGAAGCCCCCGCCCCGAACGGCGGGGGCTTCGTCGTGTCCGGACCCGGCCGAACAGCCCCGACCCCACCGGCCCGAACGGCCCCGACCCGCACGGCCCCGGCGCTCGGCCCCGGCCCCGGACCACGCCCGGACGGAGCAGCCCGGGCGGCGGGCCGGGCCGCTCCGGGGCAGGCTGGCCGCGATGTCCGCGAACCAGCAGCCGCCGACGCCCCCGTCCCTGCAGCGTCCCGACCTCCGGGTCTGGGGACTGCTGCTGGGCTCGTTCGCGCTGCTGATGCTCGGCTACTTCACCCTGCCGCTGCGCACCCTGGGCGACGACCACCCGCTGGTGAGCTGGATGGTCTTCGCCGCGGTGCTGACCCTGCTGACCGGGCTGCTGCTGGCCCGGATCGTCGACAGCATGCGCGGCACCGGCCGCCATCCCGGCGTCTGGCTGGCCTTCCTGATCTGCTTCTCGCTGACCGTCTTCGCCGGCACCTACTACGTCCTGGCCGACCGTCCGGGCGAGTTCGACGGGCTGGTGACCCGTCTGGACGCGCTGTACTTCACGGTCGTCACGATGGCGACCATCGGGTACGGCGACATCACCGCGGCGGGTCAGGGGCCGCGGCTGGTGGTGCTCCTGCAGATCACCTACAACTTCGTGTTCCTGGCGGCGGCGGCCGGGGCCCTGAGCCGGACCGTCCGCTCCGGGATGGAGGTCCGCGCGCGCCGCGCCGAGGGCGACGCCGCTCCCGGCCACCGGCTCGGACACGGCCACGGCCACGGCCACGGCGGTGGACCGCGCCCCGGCCCGGGCCAGGGCCGCCGCAGCCGGGGTCTGCTGCGCGGCCGCCGGCACGACGAGGACGACAGCCAGCCCGAGGACGACGGCCGGCCCGGGGACGACGGACGCCGGAACAGCCGGCCCGAGGACGGCTAGGAGCGACCGGTGTCGATCACGCAGAACCGGTTGCCGTCCGGGTCGGCGAGCACCACGAAGTCCGGGTCCTCCGGGTAGAGGTCCCAGTCGACCCGGCTCGCGCCCAGCCCGACCAGCCGCTCCACCTCCGCCGCCTGGTCCCGCGCGTCGGTCGCGTAGAGGTCCAGATGCACCCGCGGGTGCTCCTGCGGCGGCGTCCCGCTCCGGCCGAGCGCCACCTGCACCCCGGGGGCGCCGGCCGCCGGGACGAGCACCACCCAGTCGTCCCCGGCCTCGCCGTCCCGGGGCGTGTACCCCAGGGCCTCGCCCCAGAACGCCGCCGCGCGGCCGACGTCCAGTACTCCGAGCACCACCGAACCGAGTCTCAGCATGCCGCCGATTGTGCCCGACCGGCCGACCGGAGCACCGGTCGGCCGGAACGCGGTCAGGCCGGGACGGGGGCACGGGAGACCTCCTGCAGCGGTTGCGCATCGGTGACACCACGGCCGGCAGTTCCATCGGACGGGGATGGGGATTCCCGTGAACAGCAGGCGACGACTTCGCCCTTTTCCGCTTCCCCGCAACGGAGTTGACCCGGCCACAGCGATCAGGACGGCTGCCGCTACTGACCGGCGCCCGCCGCTCCGCCGCCCTTCCGGCGCAGGGACATCAGGAGCAGGAAGACGGCCGACAGCACCGCCGCCACCCGCAGCACCCCCGGCGCGGCCTCCCACATCGCGTGCGAGCCCTGCTCGCCCGGTGCCGGGGCCGTGCCCCAACGGCCCTGCGCCCGGCCCCAGTAGAAGAGCGAGCTGCCGCTGATGACCATCAGCGGGATCCCGAACACCGCCAGCTTCCGCATGAAGTCGGACAGCTGGCGGGACAGGTAGCCGAGCGCCCAGCCGATCAGCATGGCGATCAGCTGGCCGGTGACGGCGCCGCCGACCAGCACCGCGGCGGAGAGCAGCAGCAGGGGCGAGGGTCGCCGCCCGCCCGGGGCCTTGCCCGGACCGCCCTTGGCGCCGGGGGCGCCCTCGGCGGGGCCCGACCCGGCGGGGCCGTTCTTCCCCCGGGCCGGGGCCTTCCTCCCGCCCGTCCGCTTCCCGGCCGGCTCCTTGCCGCCGCCCTTGGCCCTGCCCTTCCGGTTGCCCTTCCCGGCCGCCCCGCCGTCCGTCGGCGCCGCCGCGTCGCCCTCGGCCGCGCCCGCCGCCGGGTCGCCCTGGGCCGCGTCCTCGCCGGCGCCGGGCGCCGCACCGGCGTCGGTGGCGGTCCGCTGCTCCGGGATCGGACGGTTGGAGGCGACCGGGCCGTCCCCGAAGTCGATGGTGACGTAGTCCCAGTGGCCCGTGCTCACGGCGCGGTAGGCCGGCGGCAGCGCCTCCGGGTCCGCGGGGGCGTCATCGGCCGGCCTCGCCGACCACGGCGATCCGTCGTTCCCGTCGGTGCCCCGGGTCGCGCGCCGGTCGGCGGCCCGGTCCGTGCCCCGGTCCCGGCCGGAACGCGTGGGGGGCGGCAGGAACGCGGCGGGCGCCCCGGGGGCCCCGCCGTCCGGGTCCGATCCGCCGGACGCCCCACCCGGCGCCCCGCCGGACGGCGGCCCGGCCGGACGCGGCGGCTCCTGGGGCCGCGGCGGGACGGCCGGCGCCGGCTCCCCCGCGTACACGCTGTCGCCGTCACCGCTCCCGCCGGAGGCCCCCGCACCCCCCGGCGGCTCGCTCCAGGGTCCCTGCTTGCGCCACCACTCGCCGTCCGACATCCCCACGCACCCCGCCTAGCCCGTACCGATTGCCGCACCGATTGCCGCACCGCACCGGACCCGCCACCCGTCCGCACGCGGCGTCGTCCCCGCCGACCGTGACGCTACCCACCCGCCGCCCCGCCACGCGAGCCGGAACGCCGCCCGGCCGCACCCGGGTTCGCCCCGGCGGCACCCGGCCCGGCTCCGACGTCACCCGTACCCGCCCGGGCCCCGCGACCGCGGCCCCTTCCCCACCGCTCCCCCACCACCCCGCCGTTCCCGTCAACCCCCGTGCGCCCGCCGCCCCCGCGGAACCACGCCGACGCCCCCGGATCCACCGGCGCCGGGGCCCTCCCGCCCCGCCGCCACCCGACTAACCTAGGTCGAATGACCACACAGCAGGGCCCACAGCGCCAGGCCAAGTCCCCCGCGGGCGCCCGCACCCTCGCCGAGGAGCTGCGCGCCCGGCCCGACGACGACCTCGTCGCCCTGCTCCGGTCCCGCCCCGACCTGCTCAACCCCGTGCCCGGCGACCTCACCCAGCTCACCGCCCGGCTCTCCTCCCGTGCCTCCGCCCTGCGTGCGCTGGAACGCCTGGACCGCTTCACCCTGCAGACCGCCGAGGCCCTGGCCGCGCTCCCCGACGCCTCCTCACCGGCCGCCGTGCGCACCCTGCTGGCCGGACCGGCCAAGGTGAAGCCGCACCCCGAGGCCACTCCGCTGAGCACCGCAGACCGCGCCGCCGTCGCCGCCGCGCTGCCCCGCGCCCTGGCCACCCTGCGCGACCGGGCCCTGCTCTGGGGGCCCGACAACGGTCTGCGCCTGGTCATCGCGGCCCGCGAGGCGCTCGCGCCGACCGCCGCCAACCCCGGCCGCACCGGCCTCGGCCCGACCTTCGCCGAGGCGAGCACCGGCATGTCCCCGGCCCGGCTCCAGCAACTGCTCACCTCCGCCGGACAGCCCGCGACGCCCGACCCGGTCACCGCCGTCGCCGCGTTCACCACCCTGCTCGGCGACCGCGCCCGCTGTGAGGCCCTGCTCGCCACCGCCCCCGAGGCCGCGCTGCGACTGCTCGACCGGCTGGTCTGGGGCCCGCCCACCGGCACCGTCCCGGACGCCACCCGCCCGGTCACCGCGCAGGACGCCCAGAGCCCGGTCGAATGGCTGCTGGCCCGCGGCCTGCTGCTGCCCACCAGCCCGGGCAGCGTCGTCCTGCCCCGCGAACTCGCCCTGCACCTGCGCGGCGGACGCTCGCACCGCACCGTCGAACCGCTCCAGCCCGAACCCGCGCCCACCGCCGCACCGCGCGATCCCGCGACGGTGGACGGCGCGGCCGCCGGGCAGGCGCACACCGCCGTCCGGACCGTCGAGGAGCTGCTGGAACTCTGCGGCCTCACCCCGCCGCCCACCCTGCGCGCCGGCGGCCTCGGGGTGCGCGATCTCAAGCGCACCGCCCAGGCCCTGGAGAGCACCGAGCAGATCGCCGCGTTCTGGCTCGAACTCGCCCACACCTCGGGCCTGCTGGCCCCGGACGGCGAGGTCGACGAGCACTGGGCGCCGACCCCCGGGTACGACGAGTGGCTGCGCCTGGACACCGCCGCCCGCTGGGCCGTGCTGGCCCGCGCCTGGCTCGCCGCGACCCGCGTCCCGGCCCTGGCCGGCACCGCCGACAGCAAGGGCAAGCAGCGCGCCGTGCTCGGCCCCGAACTGGACCGCACCCTCGCCCCGCAGGTCCGCCGCGCCGCCCTCGCCCTGCTCGCCGAACTCCCGCCCGGCACCGCGGCCACCCCGGCCGATCTCCTGCCCACCCTGCGCTGGCAGCGCCCGCTGCGCGGCGGGCCGACCGACGCCGACGGCCGCGACCTGCGCGAACACCTGGTCGGCTGGACCCTGGCCGAGGCCGAACTCCTCGGCGTCACCGGCCGCGGCGCCCTCGCCGCCCCCGCCCGCGCGCTGCTCACCGCCGAGGCCGACCCCGCCACCGTGCTCGCCCCGCTGCTGCCGCAGCCGCTCGACCACGTGATCCTCCAGCCGGACCTCACCGCGATCGCGCCCGGCCCGCTGCTCACCCCGCTCGCCCAGGCGCTCGCGCTCTGCGCCGACATCGAGTCCAAGGGCGGCGCGACCGTCTACCGCTTCACCCCGGAGTCGGTCCGGCGCGCCCTCGACGCCGGGCGCAGCGCCGCCGACCTGAGGGCCTTCCTCGACCAGCACTCCCGCACGCCGCTCCCGCAGCCGCTCGGCTACCTGATCGACGACGTGGCCCGCCGGCACGGCCTGCTCCGGGTCGGCGCCGCCTCGTCCTACCTGCGCTGCGACGACCCGTCCCTGCTGAACGAGATCCTGGCCGACCGCCGCTCCGCCGACCTGCGGCTGCGGCTGCTCGCGCCGACCGTGCTGGCCGCCCAGGCCGGGCCGGACGTCCTGCTCGGCACGCTGCGCTCGATGGGGTACGCGCCGGCCGCCGAGTCCGCCGACGGCGATGTGCTGATCACCCGCCCGGACAGCCACCGCACCCCGCCCCGGGCGGCGCCGGTGCCCGTCCCGGACGGCCCGCCGACCCCGGACGACACCCTGCTCGCCGCCGCCGTCAAGGCGATCCGGGCCGGCGACCGGGCCGCCACCGCCGTCCGCCGCGAGCCCGCCGCCGCGTCCGGGCGGCAGCTGCCGCGCACCGCCGCCGCCGAGACCCTGGCGAGCCTGCAGACGGCGGTCCTGCTCGGCGAGCGGATGTGGATCGGCTACCTCAACGCGGAGGGCCTCGCCAGCCAGCGGATCATCGACCCGGTGAAGGTCGAGGGCGGCTACGTCACCGCCTTCGACCACCACGACGGCGAGCTGCGCACCTTCGCGCTGCACCGGATCACCGGGGTCGCCGAACTCGACGAGTGACCCCCGGGCTCAGTGGCCCTGCTGCTGGGCCTGCTGCTGCTGGGCCTCCTCGGCCTGCTTCTGCTTCATCGCCTTGTCGGCCATGGCCGCGAGGTCGCCCTGCCCGACCGGCATCACGGCGTTCGCCCCGGCCAGGTCCGCGAGCAGGAACCCGGGCGCCGCGAGCAGCCCGCCGGGTCCCTCGCCGACCCCCGCGACCGCGTGCGCGGAACCGGCCGAGGAAGCGGTGGCGGCGAAGGCCGTACCGGCGAGGGCGAGAGCGGTGAGGACACGCTTCGACTTGTTCATGCAGGGATCAACGAGCCACTCCCGCCACGGTCACCCCCCGCGTCCCCGGCCGCACGGCCCGTACCGGTGGTTGACGCCCCGCCGCGACCGGCGTAGTCCGGAATCACGGGGGTGACGAAGGGAGTCATCATGCTCGGCGATCTCATCGGCCGGACCGAGAACCGGGACACCGGCCGCCGCGTGCTCGACGCCGGGGACGGCCACGTCGTGGTCGAGGTCTCGTTCGAGTCCAGGGGCAGCTACTACGGCGCCGAGGTCAACGGCTTCGGCACCTACGAGTCCGAGGTGCGCGCCGACGGTGGTCTGCGCGGCGAGGGCCAGGGCGTCGACATGACGGCCGACGGCCAGAGCGTCGTCTGGCACGGCACCGCGCTCGGCCGCTTCACCGAGGGCGGCGGCACCAGCTGGCGCGGCGCGCTCTTCTTCTCCACCGCCTCCTCGGAGCTCGACCGCCTCAACCACGTCGTCGGCCTGTTCGAGTACGAGGTGGCCCCGGACGGCAAGTCCACCGGCGCGTACTACGAGTGGAAGTAGCCGCCCGCCGGGGGCGGTCCCGTCCTCCCGGCCGGATGCGCGACACTGGAGGGTCGGCGTGCCGCAGGACCCGCGGCCGCCACGGACCTGTCAGCCAGTGGAGGGCTTCCCCGCGTGAACGACGGACCGCTCATCGTCCAGAGCGACAAAACTCTTCTCCTGGAGATCGACCACCCCAGGGCCGCCGAGTGCCGGCGTGCCATCGCGCCGTTCGCCGAGCTGGAGCGGGCGCCGGAGCACGTGCACACGTACCGGGTGACGCCGCTCGGGCTGTGGAACGCGCGGGCCGCGGGCCACGACGCCGAGCAGGTCGTCGACGCCCTGGTGACGTACTCCCGCTACCCGGTGCCGCACGCGCTGCTGGTCGACGTGGCCGACACGATGGCCAGGTACGGGCGGCTGCGGCTGACCAAGCACCCCACCCACGGCCTGGTGCTGAGCACCACCGACCGCCCGGTGCTCGAGGAGGTGCTGCGTTCCAAGAAGATCGTGCCGCTGGTCGGCGAGCGGGTCGACCCGGACACCGTGGTCGTGCACCCCTCGGAGCGCGGCCAGATCAAGCAGGTGCTGCTCAAGCTCGGCTGGCCCGCCGAGGACTTCGCCGGCTACGTGGACGGCGAGGCGCACCCGATCGAGCTGGCCGAGGACGGCTGGAGCCTGCGCCCGTACCAGGCGCAGGCGGTCGAGGGCTTCTGGCACGGCGGCTCGGGCGTGGTCGTGCTGCCCTGCGGCGCCGGCAAGACCCTGGTCGGCGCGGCGGCGATGGCGCACGCCAAGTCGACCACGCTGATCCTGGTCACCAACACCGTCTCGGCCCGCCAGTGGAAGCACGAGCTGATCAAGCGGACCTCGCTGACCGAGGACGAGATCGGCGAGTACAGCGGCACCAGGAAGGAGATCCGCCCGGTCACCATCGCGACCTACCAGGTGATGACCACCAAGCGGAAGGGCGTCTACGCCCACCTGGAGCTGTTCGACGCCCGCAACTGGGGCCTGGTCGTCTACGACGAGGTCCACCTGCTGCCGGCCCCGGTGTTCAAGTTCACCGCCGACCTCCAGGCCCGCCGCCGGCTCGGCCTGACCGCCACCCTGGTGCGCGAGGACGGCCGCGAGGGCGACGTGTTCAGCCTCATCGGTCCGAAGCGCTTCGACGCGCCGTGGAAGGAGATCGAGGCGCAGGGCTACATCGCGCCGGCCGACTGCTGCGAGGTCCGGGTCACCCTGACCGACTCCGAGCGGCTCGCCTACGCCACCGCCGAGCCGGAGGAGCGCTACCGGTTCTGCGCCACCACGGCGACCAAGCGCCGGGTGGTGGAGGCGCTGGTCAAGAAGCACGAGAAGGACCAGACGCTGATCATCGGCCAGTACATCGACCAGCTGGACGAGCTCGGCGAGGTCCTGGACGCCCCGGTGATCAAGGGCGAGACCAGCAACGCCCAGCGCGAGAAGCTGTTCGACGCCTTCCGCAACAAGGAGATCGGCGTCCTGGTCGTCTCCAAGGTGGCCAACTTCTCCATCGACCTGCCGGAGGCGACCGTCGCCATCCAGGTCTCCGGGACCTTCGGCTCCCGGCAGGAGGAGGCCCAGCGCCTCGGCCGGGTCCTGCGTCCCAAGGCGGACGGCCACTCCGCCCACTTCTACTCCGTGGTCGCCCGGGACACCGTCGACCAGGACTTCGCGGCCCACCGCCAGCGCTTCCTCGCCGAACAGGGCTACGCCTACCGCATCATCGACGCGGACGACGTGCTGTAGCGGGCCGCCGGCGGGCGCGACGGGGCGGAGGGCTCAGTAGCGGAGGGCTCAGTAGCGGACGCCGTCGCGGCCCAGGAGGATCACGCGCGCGGCGGTGTCCAGGGCGATGCCGACGTTGCGGACGGTGGTGGTGAGGGGGTTGCGGCGGCGGCCGGTGGTGGCGGTGGCGCCGGACGGGGCGGTGCGGGTGCGGTGCGGTGTGCTCATGTGTTCCACGCTAGGCACCCGAACGGCCGTCGCCATCACCCCGAAGGCCGTATCCGGCGGGACGAAGGTCGTCCTCCGGGAGTACGGAGGCCCCGAGTCCGTCGGGGGTGGATCCCCGAGGCCGACGCGGCTAGGATCGTCCGTCTGCCCCCTCCCGAACCGTGGTACCCGCTGAAGTCGCGCGGGCAGCCGGGGGAGGTGCCGACCGCACGGCAACCGGTCGGCTGTATCCACCGTGAGCTCCTACGATCCGCTGCGCCCGGTCCCCGGGGCAGCCGGGAAGGTTCGCTGTGCCCGCCACCCCCACCACCGACCCCCTGCAGCGCGAGCGCGACCACCTCGCCTCGTCCCGGGCCGCGCTGCGCGCGATGCGCGAGGACGTCGAGTCCCTCGACATCAGCGACGTGACCGGCACCTGGGTCACCGCCATCGTGCTGCACAAGCAGATCGAGGCCAGGATCGCCGCCCTGGCCGACCTCTCCCACACCCCGCTGTTCTTCGGCCGGCTCGACTACCTCCACGCGATCGGCGAGGAACTGAGCGAGGGCTCCGGCGGGGACAGCTTCTACATCGGGCGCCGGCACGTGCACGACGCCCACGGCGACCCGATGGTGATCGACTGGCGTGCGCCGGTCTCCCAGCCGTTCTACCGGGCCAGCCGCACCGATCCGATGGACGTCGAGCGCCGCCGCCGCTTCGGCTACACCGGCGGCGAGCTGACCGCGTACGAGGACGAGCACCTCACCGACCCGGCCGAGGGCGACACCGCCTCCGCCCTGCTGGCCGCCGAGATCGAGAAGCCGCGCGTCGGCCCGATGCGCGACATCGTGGCCACCATCCAGCCGGAGCAGGACGAGATCGTCCGCGCCGACATCTCCGGCACCCTCTGCGTGCAGGGCGCGCCCGGCACCGGGAAGACCGCCGTCGGCCTGCACCGGGTGGCGTACCTGCTGTACGCGCACCGGGAGCGGCTGGCCCGTACCGGCACGCTGGTGATCGGCCCCAACAACGCCTTCCTCTCCTACATCGAGCAGGTGCTGCCCGCGCTCGGCGAGCTGGACGTCGCCCAGGCGACCGTGCAGCAGCTGGTCGCGCATGTCGAGGTGCGCGGCGAGGACTCCGCCGAGGCGGCCCGGCTGAAGGGCGACGCCCGGATGGCGGAGGTGCTGCGACGGGCGGTGCGCTCCGGCATCGCGCTGCCCACCGAGCCCTGCGTGGTGGTCCGCGGCTCCCGCCGCTGGCGTGTTCCGGTCCACGAACTGACCGGGATCATCGAGGAGTTGAAGAGCCGGGAGACCCGCTACGGCGCGGCCGCGGAGGCGCTGCCGCAGCGGATCGCGCACGCCGTGCTGCTGAAGATGGAGCAGTCCGGCGAGGCCCCGGACGACCGGGTGCAGGACGCGGTGGCCCGCAACGCCGCCGTGAAGGCGACGGTCAGGCAGTGCTGGCCCGCGGTCGATCCGGCCAAGCTGGTGCTGCGGCTGCTGTCCGACCGGGAGTTCCTGGCCGGGTGCGCGGAGGGCGTGCTGACCGCGGAGGAGCAGGCCGCCGTGCTGTGGCCCAGGCCCGGCCGTTCGGTGAAGACCGCCCGCTGGACCGCCGCCGACGCCGTGCTGGTCGACGAGGCGACGGACCTGGTGCGGCGCACCCCCTCGCTCGGGCACGTGGTGCTGGACGAGGCGCAGGACCTCTCCCCGATGCAGTACCGCGCGGTCGGCCGCCGCTGCAGCACCGGCTCGGCCACCGTGCTCGGCGACCTCGCCCAGGGCACCACCCCCTGGGCGACGGCGAGTTGGCCGGAGGCGCTGCACCACCTGGGCAAGCCGGCCGCGCACATCGAGGAGCTGACCAAGGGCTTCCGGGTGCCGGAGGAGGTCATCGCGTACGCCTCCCGGCTGCTGCCGTCGATCGCCCCCGGTCTGGCGCCGGCCGGTTCGGTCCGCGAGGCCCCGGGCTCGCTGACGGTCCGCCGGGTCGCCCCGGAGGAGCGGACCGACGCCGTGGTCGCCGCCTGTGTGCGGGCGCTCGGCAAGGAGGGCTCGACCGGTCTGATCGCCGCCGACGCGCGGGTGCCGCTGCTGGCCGAGGCGCTCACGGCGGCCGGGCTGCCGCACCTCGCCCCGGGCGCCGAGACCAGCGCGGAGGCCCGGCTGACCCTCGTCCCGGCCTCGCTGGCGAAGGGTCTGGAGTACGACTACGTGGTGCTGGACGAGCCGGCCGCGGTGGTCGCGGGCGAGCCGGACGAGCGGACCGGGCTGCGGCGGCTGTACGTGGCGCTGACCCGTGCGGTCTCCGGCCTGGAGGTGCTGCACGCCGAGCCGCTGCCGGCGCAGCTGGGCTGACCCCGACGGACGGCGGCGGGCGGGGGCACCGGTTCGGGGTGCCCCCGCCCGCCGTCGTACGGCTGCCGCGGTGGGGCCGCCGCGGAGCCGCGGCGGAGCCGACGCCAAGCCGACGCCAAGCCTTCGACCAGCCGTCGATCAGCCGTCGATCAGCGCCCGCCACTCGGCGACCTTGGCGACGTCCACCGGCGACTGCCAGCCGTCGACCCGCACCGCGCCGCCGACGTGGAAGGCGTCGAAGCCGGCCCCCCGCAGCCCCGGCACGTGCTCGGCCCGCAGGCCGCCGCCGATGAGGATCCGCTGGGTGTAACCGGGCTCGCCGGTCCGGGCCAGCTCGGCCAGCAGGACGTCGAGCCCGGCGTCCACGCCGCCGGCCGAGCCGGAGGTGAGGAAGGTGTCCAGCCCGGGCAGCGCGCCCACGGCGGCCCGGACGGCGGCCCGGTCGGCGCTGTGGTCGATCGCCCGGTGGAAGGTCCAGCGGCAGCCGGCGACCGCCTCGGCGACGGCCTCGGTGGCGGCCAGGTCCACCGCGCCGTCGGCGTCGAGGAAACCGAGCACGAACTCGTCGGCGCCCTCGGCCCGGAGCGCGGCGGCGCGGTCGCGCAGCTCGTCCAGGTCACCGGGGGCGAAGCCGTCCCGGATCCGGAGCATCACCCGCAGCGGGAGGTCGACGGCGGCCCGGATCTTGGCGAAGTCCTCCACCCCGGGGGTGAGGCCGTCGGCGGCCATGTCGGTGACCAGTTCGAGCCGGTCGGCGCCGCCCGACTCGGCGGCCTGGGCATCCTGGGGCGTCAGCGCGATGACTTCGAAAATTGGTCTAGACATATTAGACAGAGTGCCACATCGCCCCCGCCCCGGCGAGCCCCGTGCGGCCACTTGGCCGGACAACGCGCATGCCCCGGGAAGCACGGAACGGCACACCACCGGAGAGCGGCACACCCCGGAAAACACGGAACGGCCGGACGCTCCGGGTCCACACCCCGGCCGTCCGGCCGTTCGGAGCGGCGAGGCCCCGGCCGTCCCCGCTCAGGCGAGGCTCCGGTGACCTCCCGCCCCGGCACCGCGGCGCAGCAGCCCGCCGGCCACCACGGTCGCCACCACCACCAGGCCCACCACCGGGAGCAGCCGCCAGACCCCGCCGATCGACTGCCAGATCCGGAACAGGCTGAACGTCAGGGTCAGCGGCAGCACCGCCAGCCCCGCCGCGGCCGGAACCAGCCGGTCGCGCGCCGCGAGGAGCAGCGCCAGCAGCGGGACCAGCACCAGCGCCGCGCCCGCCTTCCAGTCCATCAGCACCCACGAGCTGTAGAAGTCCTCCGCCACCAGGACCAGCCCGCCGCCCACCGTCGCGGCCAGCACCATCGCCCGGTCGCTCCAGGTCTGGCGCCGTCGCAGCAGCTCCTGGGGCGCGAGCGCGAACAGCAGTCCGGCGAACAGCTGCGGGGTCGCCTCGCAGGACTGGTTGAACATCAGCCAGAAGTTGGGCATGGCCAGCACCGCCAGCGCCACGCCCAGCGCCCCCACCGCCGCCACGGCGACGGCCGCCGCCCGGGCGAGCCGCCACCGGCCGGCCAGCACCGCGCCGACCAGCAGCAGTGGCGCCAGCACCGAACCGAAGTACCAGGCGTGGAAGGGGACCTGGACCGCCCGGTCCGGCAGCTCCCACATCCAGCCCGGGGCCCGGCCGGTCGCGTCGTGCAGGACCCGGGTCAGCCCCAGCCCCGCGATCGCTCCGGCGATCAGCGGCGCCGCCAGCGCGAGCAGCCGCCCGGCGGTGGACGAGGAGGTCAGGCCGGTGCGCATCCGCAGCCCGTACGCCCCGAGGTCGAACGCCTCGCGCGCGGTGGCGAGCCGGCCGCCCTCGGCCGTGGAGTCGGCGAAGACGGCGGACAGTTCGTCGCCGCGCTCGCGCCGGTAGCGGGCCGGGTAGAGCCGCAGCGCGGCCCGGAACGCCACCGGCTCCGCCGACCCCGGGAAGAACTGGATCGTCATGAGAATGCCCCCCTGGCCTTGAAGAACGCGAGCTTGCCACCACCGGCCACGGGGCGGACGGCAGCCGGTCGGACGGACGGCTCACGGACGGCGGCCAGCCGCCGCCGGGCCTCCTCGGCGACGGCGCTCAGCCGCTCCGCCTCGGTGGTCAGCGCATCGCGCCCGCCGTCGGTGAGGGCGTAGGTGCGCCGGGCCCGGCCGTCGACGATCTCCTCGGCCGCGACCTCGATCAGCCCCTGCTGCAGCAGCCGGTCCAGCGCGCCGTACAGGGTGCCGGTGCGCATCTTCACCCGGCCGTCGGAGATCGCGGAGATCTCCTGGATCAGCGCGTAGCCGTGCCGCGGGGCGTCGGCCAGCGCGGTGAGCAGGAGCAGCGTCGGCTCTTGCATCGCCCGTTCAGTCATGGAGTTACATATACCTTTCATCGACATATCATGTCCAGCGGAATCTTTGGCGGTCCGGACCGGCCCAGCAGAATGGCGCCATGCCGGAAGCCGACACCCCCGCCACCCGGGCCCCGTCCCCCGCCACCGAGGACCTCCTCGCCGCCTGGACCGCCCTGCTGCGCCGCTGCGGCGCGGCCACCGATCCCGACCCGGCCGGGCGGGAGCTGCTGCGCCGCTGGTCCGAGCCGCAGCGCCGGTACCACACGGTCGACCACCTGCGCGCGGTGCTGGGTCACGTCGACGCGCTCGCCGAGCACGCCGACGACCCGGACGCCGTCCGGCTGGCCGCGTGGTTCCACGACGCCGTGTACCGGCCGGACCGCTCCGAGAACGAGGAGCGCAGCGCCGCCCTGGCCGTCCGGGCGCTCGACGGCAGCGGGCTCCCGGCGGCCCGGGTCGCGGAGGTCGCCCGGCTGGTCCGGCTCACCGTCACCCACCGTCCCGAACCCGGCGACCGCGACGGCGAGGTGCTGTGCGACGCCGACCTCGCGGTGCTGGGCGGCGACCCGGCGGCGTACGCGGCCTACGCGGCGGCCGTCCGGGAGGAGTACGCCTTCGTGCCCGAGCCGGACTTCCGCGCCGGGCGGGCGGCGGTGCTGCGCCAGTTGCTCGCCCTGCCCGCGCTCTACCGCACGACGACGGCGCACGGGCGCTTCGACGCGCCCGCCCGGGCCAACCTCGCGGCCGAGCTCGCCCGGCTCGCCGGACCGGCCGAGCCGGGCGAGCCGGCCCGACCCACCGGTCCCGGGGCGCCGGACGGGACCGGCTGACAGCACGCCCCGGACACCCGCGCGACCCGGACACCCGGTGCCGGCCGTCAGCCCGCCCGTCGCGCCAGCGGCAGCCGGCCCCGGCCGAAGGCGGCCGCCCCCAGCCCCGCCACCACCGGCAGCACCACCACGATCAGCAGCAGGAGCCCCCAGGGCGCGGTGAACGGCACCGCGGGCGCGCCGAGCTGCCCGGACGCGTGCGACCGCAGCAGCCCCAGCGCCGGGACGAACCCGCTCACCGTCCCCAGCACCGCGCCGACGCCGGCGATCAGCGTGCACTGCAGCCCGGCCTGGATCCGGTTCGTCCGCGGCGGCGCACCCACCGCGGCCAGCGTGGCCCGGTCGTTGCGCGAGTCGGCGGCCGCCAGCCCGGTGGCCACGGCCGCCGCACCGAGCACCACCACCACGGCGAACCCGCCGAGCGCCAGGGTGTTCATGTCCCCCTTCGGCCGGTATCCGCGCTCCACCGTCAGCTGGGCGTGCGGCACGAGCCGGGCCACGGCCGCCTCGGCGCGCTGCTGCGCCTTGCGGTCGGGAGCGACCTCGGGGCGCCACACCGAGCCGTTGGGCCTGGGCGTGAGTCCGGCCCGGCGCACCGCCTCCGGGCCCATCAGCACCGCCCCGTACCGGGCCGCGTCGGGGTTCTCCGCCAGGACCGCCTCGACCCGGACCTCGATCCGCTCCGTCCCCGGCACCTGTCCGGGCAGGACCGGTCCGCCGGCGGCGCCCTGCATCGTCAGTGTCGCCCGGCCGTCGTTCAGGAAGGCGCGGTCGAAGACCACCGCCCGACCTGCGGCCAGGGCCTCCTCGGCCGCCCGGTCCCGCACGCCGAACAGGTGGTGCAGGACCGTCGTGTCGCCGGACAGCACCCGGCTCCCGGCGTTGCCGAACTCCGGACGCGCCCCGGCGCCCTTGGCCTGCACCGTGCTGGAGCAGTTGTCGCAGAACACGTAGGTCACGTCCTGGACGTCGGCACGGGTGCCCAGGTCCGGCAGCGCCTGCTCGACGGCCCGGCGCAGCCGGACCGTCTCCGGGCTGCCCGGAGAGGCGGGGGCGTCCAGCACGACGGCGCCCGTCGGAGCCGTCGGCCGGTAGGAGGCGCGCTCCTGGGCCTCGGTGCCGGTGCTGTAGACGCCGACGGCGACGGCTCCGGCGACGGCGGCCATCACGGCGGCCACGGCCGGCGCGGTCCGGCCGCGGTGGCGGGCCGAGTCGCGCAGGGCCAGCCGGGGGCCGAGCGGCAGCCGGCCCGCGAGCCGGCCGAAGAGGGCGATCAGCATCGGGGTGAAGAACAGGATGCCGACCTCGGCGGTGGCCGCACCGGCGAGCACCGAGAGCGCCCGCTTGTTGAGCCCGCCGAGCACCGGCATGGTGCCGCTCTGGTACGTCCCGGCGCCGTACAACGCCAACGCCGCACCGGCGCCGACCAGCAGCAGGCCGACGACCGGCAGCAGGCGGCCGGGCGTGGCGACGGAGTCGCGGCCGGTGAGGCCGGCCACCACGTCCCGGCGGGCCGCCTGCACCGCGGGCAGCACGGCGGCGGCGAGCGCGGTCAGCACGCCCACCGCGGCGATCGCCAGCAGGTCGAGCGGTGCGATCGCGAAGTGTCCGAAGCGGCTGCCGCCCGCCCCCTCCAGCCAGGGCCGCAGCGCGGCGACCAGGCCGGTGCCGAGCGCCACCCCGAGGGCGGCCCCGGCCAGTCCGAGCACCAGTCCGCCGCCGAGCACGATGGCGCGGATGTGACCCCGGTGGCCGCCGGCGGCGCCGACCAGGGCCAGCTGCCGCCGGGAGCGCCGGGCGCCGACCGCGAAGGCCGGGCCGGCCAGCAGGGTGACCTCCAGAAGCGCCATGCCGATCACGGTGACCAGGACGACGGTCCGGTTGTCGCTCCCGGGGGAGACCCACCGGTCGGCGTCGTAGGGGACGGCCGAGGCCGGCGGCGGGTCGAGGGCGACCGCCCGGGAGGTCACGGTGAAGCCGTACCGGTTGAGCTTCTGGACGGCGGTCCAGTCGAGCCCGGCGCCGACGGGCAGCCGGACCAGCCACTGCTCGGCGCGGACGCCCTCGTCCCGGCCCGCGGCGACCGGTCCGCCGGGAGCGTCCGGAGCGGCGGCGGCCGCCGCGGCCAGCGGGGAGATCAGCCGGCCGGGCCGGGCGACCAGTTCCACCTTCCCGAGGTCCCCCGGGTGCTCGACCACACCGGTGAGCCGGAACGGCGTCCGCTCCAGCCCCTTGACCGTGGTGGAGTCGCCGAGGCGCAGTCCGGCCTCGTCGAGGAAGGCCCGGGTGACGGCCGCCTCGTCGGGCGCGGCGGGCGCCCGGCCCTCGACCAGGTCGAGCCGTCCGGACCAGACCCGATCGGCCGGATCGGCCTCGGCGGTGGAGGTGGTGAACAGCCCCTCCCGGGTCGAGGTGCTGACCTCGGGCCCGGGCGTGGCCGGCACCAGCACCGCGGCGGACGGCAGCAGCCCGCCCAGCAGTTCGGCCGAGGTCGCCGCGCCGGCGGCCGCGGGAGCGGACGCGGGGTCGGTCCGGGCCTCCGGCAGCACCCGGACGCCGTCCTCGGCGAACGGCGCCTGCTCGACGGAGCGGCCCGGGCGGTGGGCGGTGACCAGGGCGTCCGCCCCGCCCATCAGCCGCTCGACCCGCTCGGCGGGGGTGAGCGAACCGCTCCGGTGGACGATGTCGGCGCCGGTGACACCGAGCACCGGCAGCGCGACCATGGCGATCACCAGGGCGCTGCGGCCCTTGGACCTGAGGGCGTCGCGGCGGGCGATGCGCAGCGCGACGCGCAGGGCGGAGAGCTTCATCGCCGTCCCCCGTTCCCGCCGGCGAGCAGCGGGTGCGCGGCCTGCCCGACGCCCCCGTCGACGACGGCCCCGTCGTTCAGGACGACCACGCGGTCGGCCCAGACGGCGTGGCGGGGGTCGTGGGTGACCATCATGGCGGCGGCGCCGGCGTCGCAGCGGGCCCGCAGCACGGCGAGCACGGCCTCGCCGGTCGCGGAGTCGAGCGCGCCGGTGGGCTCGTCGGCCAGGACCAGCCGGCGGTCGCCGACCAAGGCCCGGGCGATCGCGACGCGCTGCTGCTGGCCGCCGGAGAGCTGCTCGGGGAAGCGGTCGGCCAGCTCGGGGATGCCCATCTCGCGCAGGGCGGTCAGGGCCTCCCGGCGGGCGGTCCGGGCGGACACCCCGTCGAGTTCGCGCGGCAGCGCGACGTTCTCGGCCGCGGTCAGCGCCGGGACGAGGTTGTAGTCCTGGAAGACGTAGCCGACCGAGCGGCGGCGCACGGCGGCCAGCCGGGTCCGGTTCAGTCCGCCGAGCTCGACGCCCTCGACCAGCACCTGCCCGCCGCTGGGCCGGTCGAGGCCGCCGGCCAGGGTCAGCAGGGTCGACTTGCCGGAGCCGGAGGGCCCCATGACGGCGACGAACTCGCCGGGGCGCACGGCCAGGTCGACGCCGCGCAGGGCATGCACCTCGGCCTCGCCGTGCCCGTGCGTCCGGGTGACGGCGCGCAGTTCGAGGACCGGACGGGCCGGATCTGGCTGGGACATGGGTCTCCCCCACTCATTGCCGAAAGAAGGACTCGGACGGACTATATATGTCGTTGGACTGCATATGCAGTCCAGTGGTTCCCGTCGGCACGAAAAAGCCGCCGCCGCACCCGGAGGTGCGACGGCGGCCCGGAGGAGGAAGGACCGGCGGCTGAGGCCCGGCCGGCAGCCGGGACGCGCCCTACAGCTCGCCCACCGCCGCCACGACGGCGCCGCGCTTGCCGCACACCCAGTGCGGCTCCGGCCCCAGCTCGGGTTCCACGCCCAGCGCGTGCGGGTCGCCGTCGGCCGCGCAGTCCGCGCACAGCGGCCAGCGGCCGTGGCTCTCCAGCAGCGCGTCCTGGACGTCCTGGGCGACCAGGCCCAGGACGTACTCGACGCCGTCCGGCCACTGCTCCAGCCACCAGCGCCGGTGCGTCACGGCCTGCTCGACCAGGGACACCACGGCGGGGTCGGCGGCGTCCCGCGCGGTCAGGTCGGCCAGGATCAGCGCCCGCGCGGTGTGCAGCGCCGTCTCGATGTCGTCTGTCGTAGCCATCCGTCCAGTCTCCCAAGAACGCCCGGAAACCCGGGACCCCCGACCCCCGACCCCGGGAAGGCGCCCCGGGAACGCCCCGGGGAACGACCCCGGGAACGCCGCGAGGGCGGCTCCCCGTCGGGGAACCGCCCTCGCGGACGAAAGACCTGCCGATCCGATCGAAGCGATCAGGATCAGAAGTCCATGTCACCGCCCGGCATGCCGCCGCCGGCGGCCGCGGCGGCCTTCTCCGGCTTGTCGGCGATGACGGCCTCGGTGGTGAGGAACAGCGCCGCGATGGAGGCGGCGTTCTGCAGCGCGGAGCGGGTGACCTTGGCCGGGTCGATGATGCCGGCGGCGACCAGGTCGACGTACTCGTTGGTGGCGGCGTTCAGGCCGTGACCGGCGGGGAGGTTGCGCACCTTCTCCACCACGACGCCGCCCTCGAGGCCGGCGTTGGTCGCGATCTGCTTGATCGGGGCCTCGAGCGCGACCTTGACGATGTTGGCACCGGTGGCCTCGTCGCCGTCCAGCTCCAGCTTGTCGAAGGCGACCGAGGCCTGCAGCAGCGCGACGCCACCACCGGCGACGATGCCCTCCTCGACGGCGGCCTTCGCGTTGCGGACGGCGTCCTCGATGCGGTGCTTGCGCTCCTTGAGCTCCACCTCGGTGGCCGCGCCGGCCTTGATGACGGCCACGCCGCCGGCCAGCTTGGCGAGGCGCTCCTGGAGCTTCTCGCGGTCGTAGTCCGAGTCGCTGTTCTCGATCTCGGCGCGGATCTGGTTCACCCGGCCCGCGACCTGCTCGCTGTCGCCGCCACCGTCGACGATGGTGGTCTCGTCCTTGGTGATGACCACCTTGCGGGCGCTGCCCAGCAGGTCGACGCCGGCGTTCTCCAGCTTCAGGCCGACCTCCTCGGAGATCACGGTGCCGCCGGTGAGGATGGCGATGTCCTGGAGCATGGCCTTGCGGCGGTCGCCGAAGCCCGGGGCCTTGACGGCGACGGACTTGAAGGTGCCGCGGATCTTGTTCACGACCAGGGTCGACAGGGCCTCGCCCTCGACGTCCTCGGCGATGATGACGAGCGGCTTGCCGCTCTGCATGACCTTCTCCAGCAGCGGCAGCAGGTCCTTGACCGAGCCGATCTTGGAGTTGGCGATCAGGATGTAGGGGTCCTCGAACGAGGTCTCCATACGCTCCAGGTCGGTGGCGAAGTAGGCCGAGATGTAGCCCTTGTCGAAGCGCATGCCCTCGGTGAGCTCGAGCTCGAGACCGAAGGTGTTGCTCTCCTCGACGGTGATGACGCCTTCCTTGCCGACCTTGTCCATGGCCTCGGCGATGAGCTCGCCGATCTGGGTGTCGGCGGCCGAGATGGAGGCGGTGGAGGCGATCTGCTCCTTGGTCTCCACGTCCTTGGCCTGGGCCAGGAGCTGGTCGGAGACGGCGGTGACGGCCTTCTCGATGCCACGCTTCAGGGCCATCGGGTTGGCGCCGGCGGCGACGTTGCGCAGACCCTCGCGGACGAGCGCCTGGGCCAGCACGGTGGCGGTGGTGGTGCCGTCACCCGCGACGTCGTCGGTCTTCTTGGCGACCTCCTTGACGAGCTCCGCGCCGATCTTCTCGTACGGGTCCTCGAGCTCGATCTCCTTGGCGATGGAGACACCGTCGTTGGTGATCGTGGGGGCGCCCCACTTCTTCTCCAGAACGACGTTGCGGCCCTTGGGGCCGAGCGTGACCTTCACTGCGTCGGCAAGCTGGTTCATGCCACGCTCAAGGCCGCGGCGAGCTTCCTCATCAAAGGCGATGATCTTGGCCATCAGAAGTGGTCCTCCGGGACACGGTCGACTGCTCGGACCAAGGGGTGCCCGCGACGGACGGCCCTGGTGTGCGGGGGTCCATTCCCCTACCGCTCCCTGGGGCCTCACCGACCCGGTCCGCTGTCACTCTCAAGCTGTGAGTGCTAACGCCAATGATTAGCACTCCGGGTGGGTGAGTGCAAGCCCAATCGGGCAATCCGCGAGCCGCGCCACCCGCGCCGCGCACCCGCCCGGAGCCGTCCCCGACCGCCTCCGACCGGGCCGGATCCGACCGGAACGCCGCGCCCCGCGGCCGGCCCCCGGGAGCCCGGCCCCGGGCCCGACGGCGGACATCACGACGGCCGCGACGGCCGACATGACGGCGGACATGACGGCGGGCCCGTACGACCGAGGTCGCACGGGCCCGCCGTGAGAATCAAGAGGTGCGCCAGCCGATGGGCCGAGCAGAGCTCCCGGGTGTCGGAAAGGTCAGACCGCCGCGCGGACCATGTCCGCCTGCGGACCCTTCTGCCCCTGAGAGATCTCGAACTCGACCCGCTGGCCCTCCTCAAGGGTGCGGTAGCCGTCCATCTGGATCGCGCTGTAGTGGACGAAGACGTCCGCACCACCGTCGACCGCGATGAAGCCGTAACCCTTCTCCGCGTTGAACCACTTGACGGTGCCCTGAGCCATTCCGAACTCCCCTAGTGCTGTGCTGGCCCTTCACGCGCCCGCAGGTCTGCGGGCCCGGGTCTGGTTGGAGGCCGGCCCGGGGAACCCCCCCTGGGCGCAGCCGCGCACGCCACAATCCTCCCGATGACGCCGAACGGCATCCGGCGAACGGGCGATTGCGTCGACCGCGGCTGAATGTATCCGGATCGACGCCCTCTGCAACAGGGTCAATGGCGGGGAATTCACCCGCGGCGCCGTGGGACAGGACGGGCGCAATCGGGATAAAGCCCTGCATTCTCCGCCGGACATAGCGGACGTATTACCAGAAATCCCCGCCAGAATTCTGACACCGGCCTGACATGTATCCAGGTCCCGGGCCCGTCCCGGCTCCCGCCGGACGCGGGCCGGCGGTGGTGGCGGTGCGGTGGATTCGTTCCCGGACCAGGGTGACGGGCGCGCCCTGTTCCCGGTCCAGCGACACTTTACTCCGCCCGGGACCGAAGATATTCCCGCCAAAATGCGCACGGCCGTCCGCGGCACGGAATTCCGTGCCGCGGACGGCCGTCGGCGACGCGCCCGCCCCGGGGGGAACGGACCGCCCGCGGATCACCCGCCGGCGACCGCCGGGATGATCGAAATGTTCGCGCCGTCCTTGATCCCCGTTTCCAGGCCCTCGGCGAACCGCACGTCGTCGTCGTTCACGTAGACATTGACGAAACGGCGCAGCTTGCCGGTGTCGTCGAGGATCCGCGCGGCGATCCCGGCGTGGTTGCGCTCCAGGTCGGCGATCACCTCGGCCAGCGTGGCGCCCTCGGCGGGCACCTCGCTGACGCCGCCGGTGTAGGTGCGCAGGATGGTCGGGATGCGGACGTTGGCGCTCATGGGGGTCTCCTAGCTACTACGGGCGCTGGGTGGGCGGAGGGGTCAGTCGGAAGCGAGGCCGGCGCCCCGGAAGGCGTCCAGGGTCGGCCGGATGACGGCGGTCATGCCGGACTCGGCGACCGCGTCGAGGGTCTTGAGCCCGTCACCGGTGTTGATCGCGACGGTCTCCTTCGACGGGTCCAGCTGCCCGGTCTCGACCAGCTTCTTCAGCACGCCGACGGTCACGCCGCCCGCGGTCTCCGCGAAGATGCCCTCGGTCCGCGCCAGCAGCCGGATCGCCGCCACGACCTCCTCGTCGGTGACGTCCTCCACCGCGCCGCCGGTGCGCCGGGCGATGTCCAGCACGTACGGGCCGTCGGCCGGGTTGCCGATCGCCAGCGACTTGGCGATGGTGTCCGGCTTGACCGGCCGGATCACGTCGTGACCGGCCTTGAAGGCCGCCGAGACCGGCGAGCAGCCCGCCGCCTGGGCGCCGAAGATCCGGTACGGCCGGTCCTCGACCAGGCCCAGCCTGATCAGCTCCTGCAGCCCCTTGTCGATCTTGGTGAGCTGGGAGCCCGAGGCGATCGGGATCACGATCTGCTCCGGCAGCCGCCAGCCGAGCTGCTCGCAGATCTCGAAGGCCAGCGTCTTGGAGCCCTCGCCGTAGTACGGCCGCAGATTGACGTTGACGAAGCCCCAGCCCTCGCCGGCCGGGTCGCCGATCAGCTCCGAGCAGAAGCGGTTCACGTCGTCGTAGTTGCCCTCGATGCCGACCAGCTCGCCGCCGTACACCCCGGCCATCACGACCTTGCCCTGCTCCAGGTCGTGCGGGATGAACACGCAGGACCGGAAGCCCGCCCGGGCCGCCGCCGCGCCGACCGCGCCGGCCAGGTTGCCGGTCGACGAGCAGGAGAGCGTGGTGTAGCCGAACACCCGGGCCGCCTCGATGGCGCAGGCCACCACGCGGTCCTTGAAGGAGTGGGTCGGGTTCCCGGAGTCGTCCTTGATGTGCAGCTGCCCGGTGAAGCCGAGTTCGCGGCCCAGGTTGTCCGCCTTCACCAGCGGGGTCCACCCCGGGTTGAGGTTCGGCTTGGTCGCCACGTCGGCCGGCACGGGCAGCAGCGGCGCGTAGCGCCAGATCGACGCCGGACCGGCCTCGATCCGCTTGCGCAGCTCCTCGGCGCCCTCGCTGCCGAACTCGTAGGCGATCTCCAGCGGACCGAAGCACTCGAGACAGGCGAAGCTGGGACCGAGCGGGAACCGGGTGCCGCACTCGCGACAGGACAGCGCGGTGGCGGGGCCGAGGTCGACGGCGACTGGTGCGGCGGTGTCGATAGCCATGATGGGCGGAGGCCTCTCTCCTCATCTTCCCCGTGACGCGGTCGCGCCACAGGCCGGAATTGGCACCTGTCCCGCCGGGGCTCGAAGCCGACCGTGCGAGAAGGTTGCCGGGACGTCAACGGGCCGTTCCCTCAGTCCCTCTGGATGAGCTCTGTGAAGTTGTGGTTCTGCTCAGCGGCGACCCCGGCGTGCGAAGGTCCGATCGCTGTACGAAGACTGTATCCGAAGGCGTCGGTCCCGAACGGGACCGTCCGCCACGCGAGATGACCCGTCCCAACCGCCCCCGGTCGTCGGCCGGGACCCCATCCGTCGAGGAGAGCACCGTGCCCGCCGAACCGACCCCCGCGCTCCTCCCCGAGACCGCGTCCTGGCTGCGCCGGCGCTCCTGGACCGCGGCCGACCGACCGGTTCACACGCTCCCGGCCGCCAAGCGCGCCCTCGGTGCGGCGGGCACCGTCAGCGTCGTCCTGCCCGCGCTGGACGAGGAGGCCACGGTCGGCGAGATCGTCCGGGTCGTCCGGCGGGAGCTGATGGAACGACTACCGCTGGTGGACGAGGTGGTGGTGATCGACTCCGGCTCGGTCGACGCCACCGCCGAGGTCGCCGCCGAGGCTGGTGCCACCGTCGTCCACCGGGACGCCATCCTGCCCCGGCTGCCCGCCGCCCCCGGGAAGGGCGAGGTGCTGTGGCGTTCGCTGCTGGTCACCCGCGGCGAGATCGTCTGCTTCGTGGACGCCGACCTGCGCGAGTTCGACCCCGCCCTGGTCTCCGGCATCATCGGCCCACTGCTCACCGATCCGGACATCCAGCTGGTCAAGGCGATGTACGACCGGCCGCTGGAGACCGACGGCGCGGTGGTGCCAGCGGGCGGCGGCCGGGTCACCGAACTGGTCGCCCGCCCGCTGCTCAATCTGCACTGGCCGGAACTCGCCGGTTTCGTCCAGCCGCTCGGCGGCGAGTACGCGGCCCGCCGCTCCCTGCTCGAACGGCTGCCCTTCCCCACCGGCTACGGCGTCGAGCTCGGTCTGCTCGTCGACGCCCTGGAGACGGCCGGACCGGACGCGCTCGCCCAGGTGGACGTCGGCATCCGCCACCACCGGCACCAGGACGCCCAGGCACTCGGCCGGATGGCGGCCACCATCTACCGCACCGCGCTGGAGCGGCTGGACCGCACCCACCGGCTGAAGGCCTCCGCCGACCTGGTCCGCCCACTGCTCACCCAGTTCACCCGCGACCCGCTGACCCGCGCCTTCACCGCCCACACCCACCCGGTCACCGCGACCGAACGGCCGCCGATGCACACCGTGCCCGAGTACGCCACCCGGCGCCGATGACCCGTCCCGCGGGTTTGCCGCCCCGGAGCCCCGGCAACGAACCAACCATGGGTGATCTCACGACCGAGCGTTCGAATCCGACCGGCGCCGCTCCCGTCCTGGTGGCGTCCAACCGGGGGCCGGTGTCCTTCGGCACCGCGGACGACGGCACACTGACCCTCCGCAGAGGCGGCGGCGGTCTCGTCTCCGGGCTGTCCGCGATCGACGACCCGGACGCCGTCTGGGTCTGCGCCGCCCTCTCCGACGCCGACCGGCGGGCCGCCCGCGAGGCCCCGGACGGCCGGCTCGACCGGGCCGGCCACGACGTCGGCGGCCAGGCCGTCCGGATGCTGGACATCGACCCGGAGACCTTCGCCCGCGCCTACAACGGCATCGCCAACTCGACCCTCTGGTTCGTCCACCACCTGCTCTGGGACACCCCGACCGCCCCCGCCTTCGACGCCGGCTTCCGCACCGAGTGGGCGGCCTACACCGCGTACAACACGGCCTTCGCCGAGGCCCTCGCCGCCGAGGCCGCCCCCGGGGCCGCCGTCCTGGTGCAGGACTACCACCTGTCGCTCGTCCCGGAGCTGCTCCGCGCCGCCCGCCCCGACCTGCGGATCGGCCACTTCTCGCACACCCCCTGGGCGCCGCCCGAGTACCTGCGGCTGCTGCCCGACGACATCGCCGGGGCCGTCCTCACCGGCATCCTCGGCGCCGACCGGGCGGGCTTCCTGACCCGGCGCTGGGCGCTCGCCTTCGCCGACTGCTGCGAGCGGTTCCTCGGCGCGGAGGTCGACCGCGAGGCGCTCACCGTGACGTTCGCGGGCCGCACCACCGCCCTCGGCGTGCACGGCCTCGGCGCCGACGCCGACTTCCTGCGCGAGCGGGCCCACCGGCCGGACGTCGACGAGCGGCTCGCCACCCTGCGCGCGACCGTCGGCGACCGCCGCACGATCGTCCGGGTCGACCGCACCGAGCTGAGCAAGAACATCGTCCGCGGCTTCCTGGCCTACCGGCACCTGCTGCGCACCCGCCCGGAGTGGCACGACCGGGTGGTCCACATCGCCTTCGCCTACCCGTCCCGCACCGACCTCGCCGAGTACCGGGCCTACACCGACCGGGTCCGGGCACTCGCCGCGGAGATCGAGGAGGAGTTCGGCACCCCGGACTGGCGGCCGCTGGTCCTCCACGTCGACGACGACTTCCCGCGCTCGCTGGCCGCCTACCGGCTGGCCGACGTGGCCCTGGTCAACCCGATCCGGGACGGCATGAACCTCGTCGCCAAGGAGGTCCCGGTGGTCTCCGACCAGGGGTGCGCGCTGGTGCTCTCCCGGGAGGCCGGCGCGCACGCCGAACTCGGCCAGGACGCGCTGAGCGTCAACCCCTACGACGTCGTGGCCACCGCCGAGGCGCTGCACGCCGGGCTCACCATGCCGGCCGACGAGCGGGCCGACCGCTGCAAGCGGCTGGCCGCCGCGGCGACGGCGCTGCCGCCGCAGCAGTGGTTCCTGGACCAGCTCAACGCCCTGCGGCCGGGCGGCTGAGTTCCTCCCCCAGCGCGACCAGCAGGTCCACCACGCCGGCCGGGCCCGGGACCACCAGGTCCGCCCGGTCGGCGAGCTCACGCACCGGCGTGTCCCCCACCGCGCCGCTGCACACCAGCAGACCGGCCAGACCTTCCGGACGCAGCTTCTCCACCGCCGCGAAGGCCGGGACGTCGCCCAGGTCGTCGCCCGCGTAGAGCACCGAACGGGCCCCGCGCTCGCGCAGCAGCCCGGTCAGCGCCGCCCCCTTGTCCACTCCCGGCGGCCGCAGCTCCAGCACCAGCCGGCCCGGCTCCACCACCAGTCCGTGCCCGGCCGCCAGCCGCTCCATCGGCGCCCGCAGCAGTTCGAACGCGGCCGTCGGGTCCGCCGTCCGCCGGGTGTGCACGGCCACCGAGCGGCCCTTGTCCTCCACCCAGGTGCCCTCCGGCGCACCGAGCGCCGCCAGCCGCTCCGCCAGCTCGGCCCGCACCGCGGCCACACCGGGGTGCGGCGGCGGTGCGGTCAGCCGGCCGTCCTCCCAGCGCTCGGCGCCGTAGTGGCCGAGCACCACCACCCCGTCGATCCCGGCCAGCCCGCCGTACTCCACCGCCAGGGCGGCCGGCCGGCCGGTCACCACGGCGACCGCGCCGACCCTCGGCGCCAGCGCGCGCAGCGCGGGTGCCGCGCCCGGGTCCGCCCTGGCCCGGTCCGGGTCGGGGACGATCGGGGCGAGCGTCCCGTCGAAGTCGAGCGCGATCACGGCGTCACGGGGTGCGGCGAGCAGCGCCGCCAGCCCCGCGCGCCCGGCGTCCGTCAGCGGTCGAGTCATCTCGGAAAGGCCCATGCCCGGCACCGTACCCAGCCCGGGCGGGGGCCACCCGTCGGTCCTCGGCGCCGCCTCGGCGCGTCCTCGGCGCCGCCTCAGCGGGCCGCCCGACGGGCGTCGCGGACCCGGCGCAGCCGGTTGACCAGCACCGGGGCGTGCGCGAGTGCCTCCGGCCGGTCCAGCAGCCCGTTCAGCAACTGGTAGTACCGGGTGCTGGAGAGCCCCAGCTCCTCCCGGACGGCCCGCTCCTTGGCACCGGCCGTCCGCCAGCTCCGGGCCTCCAGCGCCAGCACGGCCCGGTCCCTGGCGTCCAGCCCGGTCGGCCCGGCCTGCTGCTCCGGACCGTCCTGCTGCTCCGGACCGTCCGTCCGCTCCGGTTCCGGCCGCTCCGCTTCCTCGTCCGCGCCCATCCGGGGCCACCTCCGCCCATCACTACGGAGTGTCATTCTCCCCCCCGGACCCGACACACCCTGCCCGCTGCGCCGCCCCGGTCCGCCGACTAGCGTCGCCCCCATGACCAGCATCCCGGCCGCCGCCTTCGCCCTGCACGTCCCGACCGCCGAGCTCGAACCCGACCCGCTCGACCCGGCGCAGATCGTCTCCGGCACCCCCGAGGTGTCCGGCCTGGTGCTCTCCGAGTCCGCCTCCGGCGAGTCGGGCATCTGGCAGATCACCCCGGGCGTGGTCACCGACACCGAGGCGGCGGAGGTCTTCGTGGTGCTGAGCGGCCGGGCCACCGTCGTGGTCGACGGCGGCCCGGTGCTGGAGCTCGGCCCGGGTGTCGCCGGGGTGTTCCACGAGGGCGACCGCACCACCTGGACCGTGTCGGAGACGCTCCGCAAGGTCTACGCGATCACCTACTGACACCGACGGCGGTCACCGGCCGGCGGCGGCGACCCGCCGGTCCCGACCGCCGCCGACGCGGCCCGGATCACTTGCGGATCCGGGCCGCCTCCTTCACCGCCGCCTGCTGGAGGTCCTCCAGCACCGGCTTGGGCTCGGCGGTCGCCGCCGCCCCGATACCGGCCTTGATCCGGTTGGAGACCTCGGCCCAGGCCGGGTCCCCGAAGGGGTAGAAGCTCGCGTTGCCGAGCCCGGCGGCGAACTGCTTGAGGTCCGCGTGCTTCGGATCCGCGGTCATCGCATCGAACGCGTCCTGGGTGACCGGCAGCAGGTTGTAGGTCTCGTCGAACTTGAGCTGGTTCTCCTTCGCGTAGGCGAAGGAGAGGAAGCGGCGGATCTCGTTCTTGTGGCCGTTGGCCTTGAACGCCATCATCCAGTCGGCCACCCCGAGGCTGCCGGTCTTCGCCAGGCCGTCCTTCTTGGGGATCGGGGCCGTACCGAAGTCGATCTTGCCGTTGGTGGCCATCCGCAGCAGCGTCGGGTGGCCGTTGAGCATCGCCACCTTGCCGGCCGCGAAGTCGCTGTAGACCGGGGTGCGGTTCATCTTCCCGGGCTCGGGGTACGTCAGACCGGTGGCGACCAGGTTGGTCCGCAGCCAGCTGAAGGTGGCCTGGTTCTTGTCGCTGTCGATGGTGTAGTTGCCGACGTCGTCGGAGAGGCTGCCGCCGCCGCTCAGCGTCCACAGCATCGACTCGGCCGGCGCCTCCTCGGGCCCCAGCGGCAGTCCGTACGGGGTGACGCCCGGGACCTTCGCCTTGATCTTCTCGGCGGCCGCCTTGAGCTCGTTCCAGGTGGCCGGCGGCTGGGCGATGCCCGCCTTCTGGAAGATCGCCTTGTTGTAGAAGAGCACCCGGGAGGAGGAGACGAACGGGATGCCGTACTGCGTGCCGAGCACCTGCCCGGCGTGCGAGAACGACTCCATGATGTTGGCCTGGGTCTCCAGCGAGAGCACCTCCGAGGCGTTGTACAGCCGGTCCGCGGCGGCCTGGTCGGCGAAGCCGCCGGTCTGCAGCAGGTCGGGGGACTTGCCGCTCCTGACCAGCTCGTCGACCCGCTTGCCGATGTCGGTCCAGCTCGCCACCTCGACGTCCACCTTGATGCCCGGGTTGGCGGTCTCGAAGCGGCGGGCGACGTCGTCCCAGTACAGCTTGGAGCTGGTGTCCGCGCTCTCGCCGTAGTCGGCCGCCACCAGCCGGAGGGTGACCGGACCGTTGTCCTGGCCGCCGCAGCCGGTGAGCACGAGGGCTCCGGCCAGGGCGCCGGCCATCGTGACGCCGAACAACCGGGTGGGGACCTGGGCGCGCCTGTCCAACGCGGGTACCGCCTTCGGGGGGATCCTGCTGAGGGGAATCGGACCGGATCGGGGGGAGATCCGGCCGGGGGGAGGCCGCAAGGGTGCCAAACCGGGCATGCTGTGGTCCAGACCTCCGGCCCCCGAACGCCGGGTAGTTATCGAAGTGCGGGATTTGTTGCACACTGCGCAACAAAATCCGCGAATCCGACCTCCCGGACGCCCCCGCCCGCCCGGTCGCACCCTCCCGGCGACCGACCCGGCGGCTCGCGCAAAGTGCCGCACACCGCACACTTCTGCGACAAAGCTCACCCCTTTGGACCAGACCAATGCGACAACTGGACTAGACCTCTTAGACCGGACCGAGGGAAACTGTCCCCCGTGAAGCACGTCATCGCACTCGATGTTGGCGGGACCGGCATGAAAGCCGCGTTGCTCGCCCAGGACGGCTCCGTGCTGTTCGAAGCACGCCGCCCGACCGGGCGGGAACACGGCACGGACGCCGTGGTCGCCGCCATCCTCGACTTCGCCGCCGATCTGGCGGACGAAGGCCGCGCCCGCTTCGGCGTCGCGCCCCTGGCGGCGGGCGTCGCCGTCCCGGGGACGATCGACGAACAGCGGGGCATCGCGGTCTTCTCCGCCAACCTCGGCTGGCGCGACCTGCCCCTGCGCACCCTGCTGGGCGGGCGCCTGGCCGGGCCGGACGGCGCGATGCCGGTCGCCCTCGGCCACGACGTGCGCTCCGGCGGTCTCGCCGAGGGCCGGCTCGGGGCCGGCCGGGGTGTCGACCGCTTCCTCTTCGTCGCCCTCGGCACCGGCATCGCCGGCGCCATCGGCATCGACGGCCGGATCGAGGCCGGCGCCCACGGCTACGGCGGCGAGATCGGCCATGTGGTGGTCCGCCCCGGCGGCCCCGCCTGCGGCTGCGGCGCCCGGGGCTGCCTGGAGACCCTCGCCTCCGCCTCCGCCGTCTCCCGCGCCTGGGCCGAGGCCGTGGGCGACCCCGACGCCGACGCGGCATCCTGCGCCGTCGCGGTGGACGCCGGGGACCCGCGCGCGGTCGCGGTCTGGCAACGCGCGGTGGACGCCCTGGCCGACGGCATCGTGCTCGCCCAGAGCCTGCTCGACCCGTCCCGGGTGATCGTCGGCGGCGGGCTGGCCGAGGCCGGGGACACCCTCTTCAGCCCCCTGCGGGCGGCGGTCACGGAGCGGCTGACGTTCCAGATGCCCCCCGAGGTCGTACCCGCCATGCTCAAAGACACCGCCGCGTCGCTGGGCGCCGGCCTGCTCGCCTGGGATCTGCTCTCCATGGAGGTGACCGCGTGACCGCGGACCGACTCGCACTGTCCGGCGCCCGGCTGGTCCTGCCCGGCGGCGTGGTCGAGGGCGACCGCCTCGCCGTCGAGGGCGAGCGGATCGCCGGCCTGGGCGGCACCGCCACCCCCGGCGACCTCGACCTGACCGGGTACACCGTGGTGCCCGGCTTCGTCGACCTGCACGTCCACGGCGGCGGCGGCGCCTCCTACGCCTCCGGCATCGCCGAGGAGGCCCTGCGCGCCGCCCGCACCCACCTCGAGCACGGCACCACCACCACCGTCGCCTCCACCGTCACCGGCGAGATCGACGACCTGGCCCGCCAGGCCGCCGTCCTCTCCGAACTCGCCGAGGACGGCGTGGTGGCCGGCGTCCACTTCGAGGGCCCGTTCATCTCGCACAACCGCTGCGGCGCCCACCGCCCCGACCTGCTGCGCGACCCCGACCCGGCACTGGTCCGCAAGCTCGTCGACGCCGCCCGCGGCCACGCGAGGATGGTCACCCTCGCCCCCGAACTCCCCGGCGGCCTCGACTCGGTGCGGATGCTCGCCGACCTCGGCGTCATCGCCGCCGTCGGCCACACCGACTCCGACTACGCCCGCACCCTGGAGGCGATCGGCGCCGGCGCCACCGTCGCCACCCACCTCTTCAACGCCATGCCCGGCATCGCCCACCGTGCCCCCGGCCCGATCGTGGCCCTGCTGGAGGACGAGCGGGTCACCGTCGAACTCATCAACGACGGCGTCCACCTCCACCCCTCCGTGCTCGACCTCGCCTACGGCACCGCCGGCGCCTCCCGGGTCGCCCTCATCACCGACGCCATGGGCGCCGCCGGCATGGGCGACGGCCTCTACCCCCTCGGCCCGCTCCAGGTCGAGGTCAAGGACGGCGTGGCCCGGCTGGTCGAGGGCGGCGCGATCGCGGGCTCGACGCTCACCCTGGACGTCGCCTTCAAGCGCTCGGTGACGGTCAACGGCCTCAGCCTGAACCAGGCCGTGGAGTCTCTCTGCACCGTCCCGGCCCGGCTGCTCGGCCTCGCCGACCGGGTCGGCACCCTGGAGACCGGCAAGCTCGCCGACCTCGTCGTCGTCGACTCCAACGGCTACGACCTGGTCGCCGTCATGCGCCGCGGCGAGTGGATCACCGGCGGCGACCGCTTCGCCCCGATCACCACCGCCTGACCTCCCGCCGCACCGCCCGCTCCGGCACGCCGAACGGCCGCCCGCTCCCCCGCGAGGGGAACGGGCGGCCGTTCGCATGCTCCGAAAAGGCTCCGGAAGGGCGCCGACAAGGCTCCCGAGGGGGCCCGGAAGGATCCCGGAAGACCCCCGGCCGGGCCTCAGGAGGCGGCTTCCACCAGCACCTGGTCGACCAGGATCGTGCCGCTGCCCGCCGGCACCGAGATCACCACGGTGTTCGGGCCCGCCACCATCGGCGGCGTTATGTAGGTGTTGAACCAGGACGAGGCCGGGTCCTTGCCGGGGGAGTAGTTCTTGAAGCCCAGTCCGCCCGGCCAGTCCTTGCCGTTGACCGTCGCCGCCGCCCGCACGTCGGCGGCGGCGTTGCTGTAGTGCACGGTGAACTTGTAGGTGCCCGCCGCCGCCAGGTCACCGGTCCAGGTGATGGTCCCGCCGGGGTTGAGCGTCAGGTAGCTGCCGTCCGCCGACTTGGCACCCTTGACGGTGTTGCCGGCCGGCGCGTTCTGCGCCTGCAGCTGGCTCGCGTCCACCGCGCCCAGGCCGCCGGTGCCGGAGGCGGTCGCCGCCGGCGTGGCCGACGCGGAGCCGGTCGGGTTCGCGCTTCCGGTACCGGTGCCCGGGCCCGCCGAGGCCCCGGCCGAGGCACTGGCCCTGGCGTCCTTGTCCTTGCCCTTGTCCCCGTCCGGGTCCCCGCTGGTGAGGGCCACCGCGGCACCGATCGCGATCGCCGCGACCACGGCCACCGCGCCGATGACGGCACCCTTGCCCCG
Source organism: Streptomyces sp. TLI_053 (assembly GCF_900105395.1). Taxonomy (NCBI): domain Bacteria; kingdom Bacillati; phylum Actinomycetota; class Actinomycetes; order Kitasatosporales; family Streptomycetaceae; genus Streptomyces; species Streptomyces sp. TLI_053. Next base: position 5,342,856 of record NZ_LT629775.1, on the reverse strand, counting down.
GCCGCCGCCGCTCGGCCGCTCCTCGCCCGGCTGCGGGCGGGAGTGCTCGGCGTAGCGGGTCTGCTGGGTGGGGGCGGCTCCGAAGTCGCCCTGTGCCGGGTACTGCTGCTGCGGCTGGCCCTGCGGGTAGCCGGGCTGCGGCTGGTGGGACTGCTGCGGCGGGTAGGGCTGCTGCGCCCTGGGCGGCTGGCCGTACTGGGCGCGGCCGACCTCCATCGGGCGGCTGTACGGGGTGCGGGGCACGCCCTGCTGCGGTTCGGCCGGCTGCCCGGAGGCGCCGTCGGCCGGACGGTAGAGGTAGCCGAACGGATCGTCGTCCTGAGGGGCGCCGCCCTCCGGGCCCTGGGGCGCCCCGCTGCTGCCGGCGGTGGTCACGGTGGTCAACTCCCCCATCGCGGTCGCGCCGCCGCACTGCCGTGCCGTCGGACGCTGATCGTGGTCGCTCGTACCCCCGGAACACTACCTGTCGTCGGCTACGCCCCGAAAAGACCCCTTGACAACCCGCGAGTAGCCCGAGCCCGCCCCGGAGCCGGATTCAGCCCGCCCGCCGGTGCGAACGTTCGCCGCGCGCGCCGCGCACCGCGCCGCCCCGGGCCCGCTTCTCGTCGTACATCCGCTCGTCGGCGGTGTGCAGGACCTCCTCGATGCTCATCCCGCAGCCGGCCCAGCCGATGCCGAGGCTCACCCCGACCCGCATCGCCCGGCCGTCGATCCGCATCGGCGGGATGATCGCGTTGCGCAGCCGGTGGGCGAGGTCCTTCGCCTCGTCGCGGCCGATCCCGTCGGCCAGCACCACGAACTCGTCGCCACCGAACCGGGCCACCGTGTCGCCGTCCCGGACGGCCCCGCTGAGCCGGCGGGCGACCTCGACCAGAACGGCGTCGCCGGCGTTGTGCCCGAACCGGTCGTTGATCGACTTGAAGCCGTCGAGGTCGCAGAAGAGCACCGCGAGCCCCTTCTCCACGACGGGCGGCGGACTCGACCGGAACGGGCCGGTCCTGATCTCCCCGCCCGGACCGTGGTCGGGCGGCACCACGGCGTGCACATGGTCGCCGTAGCCGTTCGCCCCGTCCGGGGCGCCGGCGGCCGCGGCCGCCGGGTAGCCCTCGGGGAGGCCGTAGCCGTGCGCCGGGTCCGCGCCCTCGTACCCGCCGGGCGTGCGGTGGGAGTCGCCGAACAGGTGCTCCGGGTACCCGCCGAAGCCGTCGTCGGGCCGGAGCGCGGCCGCGTACCCGGCTCCGCCGTGACCGGCGTCCCCGGGCGGGACGGCCTGGTGCCCGGCCGCGACCGCCTGCGGCAGGGCGCAGAGCCGGCGCCCGAGCCGGGCCTTGAGCTCGGCCCCGTTCGGCAGTCCGGTGAGCGCGTCGTGGCTGGCCCGGTGGGCGAGCTGGAGCTCGTGCCGCTTGCGGTCCTCGATGTCCTCGACGTGGGTGAGCAGGAAGCTCGGACCCTCGGCGGCGTCGGCCACGATCGAGTTCCGCAGACAGACCCACTGGTACCCGCCGTCGCGGCGGGAGAGCCGCAGTTCCGCCCGGCCGCTCTCGGCACTGGTGCGCTCCAGCAGCGTCCGGTCGTCGGGGTGCACGAGATCGGCGAAGCTCTGCTGGCGCAGCACCGCCCGGGGGCGCCCGAGCAGGCGACAGAGCGCGTCGTTGACCCTGGTCAGCTGACCCCGCCCGGCGCCGTGGAGTTCGGTGATGGCCATCCCGCTGGGGGCGTACTCGAAGGCCTGGCGGAAGCTCTCCTCACTGGCCCGCAGCGCCTGCTGCTCCTTCTCCAGGCGGGCCAGCGCGCGTTGCATCTCGGCGCGCAGCCGGGCGTTGCCGATCGCGATGGAGGCCTGCAGCGAGAACATCTCCAGCGCCTCGCGGGTCCAGGCCCCGGGGCGTTTGCCGCTGCGCGGCCGGTCCACCGAGAGGACCCCCAGCAGGTCGCCGCCGGCGCTGTACATCGGGGCGAGCAGGCCGTCGGCGGGGTGCCAGTCGTTGGCGTAGACCGGCATGGGGCCGTCCCCGATCCAGCGCGGGATGTCGCTGGCCACGGCCCAGCCGCGGTCGTAGGGGAGGAAGCGCAGGGTGCCCCAGTGGTCGCTGACGCCGAGCAGCCGGTCCCAGGACTCGCGGGAGCCGACCTGGCCGAGCAGTACGGAGGGGCCGCCCATGGCGCTCTCCTCCAGCTCCCAGACGGCCGCCACCACCAGGTCGCCGTCCGGCCGGACCAGGCTGACCGCGGCGGCGTCGAATCCGAGCCCGTGCACGGCGCCCTCGACCACGGCCTGCAGCGTTCCCGCCAGGCTGCGGGCAGCGTTGAGGTCCGCCACGACCCGGTGCAAGGTGCGGAGGGTCGCGAGACGGACATAAGGCTCCGACTCGGCTTCCATGCGGGGGCTCCCCGGCTGCTTCGGATAGGTCTTGATTGGTTATCGTCCGATTGCCAGAAGAACTGAATCACAGGGAGCACAGCGTTCGGCACGCTCGGTCAGCAATAGGTCAGCACTTGTGACTTAAATCACACGACACTAATGCACCCTTAATCGGTTCATCTGCCCCATAACGGGACAAAAAGCCTCATCGGCACATTTCCGGTGGTCGGTCGCAATGGCCCCGCGCTGTAGCCGACTGACCGCCGGGCAGGCCCTCCCCTTCACTCCTGGGGGTGAGGTCGGGCGCGAACCGTAACCTTCCCGGTGCCCGGGCGGACCGAGCCACGCTGCGTCGCTGGTCCTACGACCAGGGCCCGATGTCGTTTCCCCCGGTCGCGGGCTAGCGTGCCTACGTGTACCCGTCCCCGCAGCCCGAAGCTGCCTCCCGCGCGACCCCCGACGAGTTCCGGGCGGCGCTCTCCCAGCTCGCCTCCGGTGTCAGCCTGGTGACCGTCCAGGATCCGGACGACGGCGAGGACGTCGGCATGACCGCGACGTCCTTCCTGTCCGTGTCGCTGGAGCCGCCGCTGGTCCTGATCTCCGTCCGCGAGGACTCCCGGATGGACGAGGTGCTCTCCCGGGCCGACACCTGGGCCGTCTCGCTGCTGTCCGAGGGGCAGAAGGCGCTCGGCTCGCGGTTCGCCATGAAGGGCCGGCTCAGCGACCGGCTGCTGTTCGCCGACGCCCCGCACCACCGCGGCCCCTGCAGCGGGGCCCCGCTGATCAGTGGCGCGCTCGCCACCGTGGAGTGCCGCACCGAGCAGCGGATCCCGGCCGGTGACCACACCCTGCTGCTCGGCCGGGTCCTGGAGGCCAGGGTGCCCGACCCCGGCGGCCGTCCGCTGCTGTACTTCCGCGGCGGCTACCGCTCCCTGGGCTGACCCGGCACCGCCGGTCACCGCCCGGCACACCGGGCACCGCCGGCCGTCGCCGGGTGCCGCCGGCCGGACCTGAACCTGCCGGACGGACCGGACCGGACGCCGCCGCTACTCGCCGCCGCGCGGCGAGCGCCGCCCCTGCTTCAGCTCGGAGCGGTGCCGCTTGTTGGTGAGCCGCCGCTCGACCATGCCCCGGGTGGGCCTGGTCGCCCGGCGCGCCTTCGGCGGCGGGGCGGTCGCCTCGCCGAGCAGCGAGGCCAGCCGGGCCGCGGCGACCTCCCGGTTGCGCCACTGCGAGCGGTGCTCGGAGGCCCGGACCACCAGCACCCGGCCGTCGACCAGCCGGCCGGCCAGCCGCTCCAGGGCGCGCTCCTTCCACACCTCGGGCAGCGCCGCGGAGGCGGCCAGGTCGTAGCGGAGCTCGACCTGGGTGTCGGAGGTGTTGACGTGCTGGCCACCGGGGCCGGAGGAACGGGAGAAGCGCCAGACGAGCTCGGCGTCGGGGACGACCACCGACCCCCGTACGCGAACGGGCTCAGGCATGGGTCCATCATCCCGCGCCCGACCACGCCGGGTCACCCGGTTATCCGGCCGTCCGGCGCCGACCCCGACAATGTCCTTGTGATCGAGCTCGGCTACTCCCTCTCCAACCGCTTCCCCGACCCCCCGCAGACCGACTACCGGTCGGCGGGCGCGCGCGAGCTGCGGTACGACCTGTTCTGCGGCGACGTCCACGTCGAGGACGAGGCGTCCGACCTGTCCACAGCCTGGGGATGGGTCCCGGTGCTGGACTTCGCCTGGGCCCTGTGCGACATCGTCGAGGAACTCGACCGCGACCCGGCCGGCGGCCGGGCCGCCCGGGTGCAGACCGCCGACCTCGACTTCACCCAGAACACCCATCTGCTGCGGTTCGCCCGCCGGTTCAACTGGGTGGAGGTCACCGCCACCTGGCTGCCGGACGAGCCACCGGTCGTGGTCCGCCACGGCGATCTGCGCCGCGAGGCCAGGGATTTCCTCCAGGACACTCTCGCCGACCTCTTCGACATGCACCCGGATCTCGCCGACAATCCGGTTGTCTGGGAACTCCAGGGCAGGTTCCGACGCGTCTGACGGGGAATACCCGGAACCGTGCCGGCGGGCGGAAAAGAAACCGGCCGCGCGGAACCAACCCTCGCGGTTCCCGCGTTATCCCCGGCAACAGCAATCGAAGGGACAGCACACACCATGCCAGTGAGCCTCTCCAAGGGTGGCAACGTCTCGCTGACCAAGGAGGCCCCCGGCCTGACCGCGGTCACCGTCGGCCTCGGCTGGGACGTCCGCACCACGACCGGTGCCGAGTTCGACCTGGACGCCAGCGCCATCGTGCTGAACGCGGACGGAAAGGTGCTGTCCAACAGCCACTTCGTCTTCTTCAACAACACCAGCACCCCGGACAACACCGTCGTCCACACCGGTGACAACCGCACCGGCGAGGGCGCCGGCGACGACGAGGCGATCAACGTCAACCTCGCCACGCTGCCGGCCGAGGCCACCAAGATCACCTTCCCGGTCTCGATCTACGACGCCGTCGCCCGGTCGCAGAACTTCGGCCAGGTCCGCAACGCCTACATCCGCGTGGTGAACGCGGCCGGCGGCGCCGAGATCGCCCGCTACGACCTCTCCGAGGATGCCGCGACCGAGACCGCCATGATCTTCGGCGAGCTCTACCGCAACGGCGCCGAGTGGAAGTTCCGCGCGGTCGGCCAGGGCTACGCCTCCGGCCTGGCCGGCATCGCCCAGGACTTCGGCGTGCAGCTCTGACGCTCCGCCCCGCGGTGCCTTCCGGCGCCCGTCCCGCCACCCGGCGGGGCGGGCGCCGCGTCGTTCCCGGCGCCCCGACCACCCTGCGCCCCGACCGCCCGACCGCCCTGCGCACCCGACCGCCCTGCGTGCCGGAGCCCCGGACCCGCAACGAGGAGCGGCGCGGGCGGACGGTCCTCCGTCCGCCCGCGCCGCTCGGCACCGGCCGCTCGCGCCGCCTCAGCGGGAGGCGCGGAGCTCCGGCACCTCGATCTGCTCGGTCTCGTCGTGCGGGGTGAGGTCGACCACCTCGGGGGCGGCCGTCCGGCCGACCTGGGGCAGGACCTGGGTCCGCTCCTCGGCGGCCTCCGGGGCCCCGGCGGCCGGCACCGTGCCCTGGGCCTCGACCGGTGTCCGGGCCTGGGCCTGGGCCTGGGCCTGCGCCTGGGCGGCCACCACCTCGTCCCCCACCACGTCCGCGAGGTCGGCCCGCTCGCCGAGCTCCGCGACACTGCCCACGACCGGCGTCGGCGCGGCCGGCCGGACCCCGCCCCCGGCCCCCCGCCCGAAGAAGCTGAACCCCTGCGGCCGCGCGGCCGCGGGCACCGCCGGGCGCGGCCGCTGCCGCTCGGCCGGCCGCACCGGCTGCGCGGCGGGCGCCCCGCCGAGCTGCCCCACGGTCGCCGTCAGCACCGGACGGACCGGCGCGGCGGGAACGGGCGTGGCCCCGCCGGACGCGGACGGCGCGGACGGCGCCGTGCCGGGCGCGGGCACGCCGGGAGCGACCGGAGCGGGCACCACCGGCGCCACTCCCCCGGACACCGTCCCGGGCGCCCGCGCGGGCACCGGGGCGTCCGTGGTCGCGGGCGCCGAACCGGCCCTCAGCGCGACCTCCGCACCCGCCGCGCGCTCCCGCGCGGCGGCGCGCTCCGCCTCCTGCCGGGCCTCCCGCTCCCGCTGTGCCTGCGCCTGCGCCGCCTGCCGCTCCAGCTGCCGCAGCACGGCCCCGGCGCGGACGAAGGCGGCCGGGCTGGCCGGGTACTTGGGGCGGCTCGCGGCGAGCGCCCGCTGGGTCGCCTCGGCCTCCTTGAGCGCCTGCTCGGCGACCGCCACGGCCCGCTCCTTGAGCAGCCGGGCGATCTCCGTCTCGGCCTTCGCCAACCGGGACTTCTCGGCGGTCAGCCGCCGGCCGAACCTGGTCGCCCGCTCCTCGGCCACCTCGGCCGCGTACTCCGCCTCGGCGAGCTGCTCCTCGAACCGCTCCTCGGCCCGCAGCCGCTGCGCCGCCGAGACCTCGACCGCCGCCCGGGCGGCCCGGTCGCGCTGCCGCAGCAGCACGGCGAAGCCGAGCGTCGCGAGCACCGCGGCGGCACCCACCGAGCGCACCAGCACGGTGTCCTGACTGAACAGCAGCGCTCCCAGCGCGGCGACGAGGAGCACGCCGGCGGCGGTGGGGGGGAAGACCCGGCCGAGGACGGAGGAATGACGGTGGCGTCCGCGAGACATGCTCAAGAAACTAGCGTGCGAATTGGGGCCGTGTCAGCCCAGGGTCGGCTTCGGGCCTTGACACCGCACCCGACCGACCGGAGGCGTCCGGGAATCCGCCCCGGACCGCCGGAGCGGGACCGGTCAGCGGTGGGTGGCGGCGGGCCCGTGACCACCCGGGTCGTCGTGGTTCTCCGGCAGCCGGCAGACGTGCTGCAGCCAGAGCGCCGCCGCGATCACGGCCACGCCGGCCAGCACCGCGAGCCCGGCGGTGATCGCCTGGTCCTTGCGGGCCGGCACGTCCAGTTCGCCCAGCAGCTGGATCCCGGCGCCCGCGTAGATCCCGGTGACCACCGCCGACACCAGCGCGCTGGCCTGGGCGAGCACCACCGCGCGGGCCGCGCCCAGCGGGTCCACCCGCTTCGCGCCGGGCTGCCGCTCGCGCGCCGCCTTCAGCCGCGCGCGCAGCGAGAACGCGGTCGCCAGCAGGATCGCCGCCACCGCGGCCAGCACCACCGGCGCCGCGCCCGGCACCGCTGGCAGCGTGTCCAGGGAGGCCCAGAGCTTGGCACCGGCCCAGGACAGCGCCGTCGTGACGACGGTGATGCCCACCAGCAGACGGAGGCGAAGCAGCTTCACTCGGACGGGGTCCTTTCCCGGGCGACGGGCGACAGGCGGGACGCGGCAGGCGACGACGGAGCCGCCCGCCCCGGGGGCTCCGGTGCGGCGGCGTCAGGCCACCGTACCGGGCCCGGCCCGGAGGGGTCCCCGGACCGGGGCCGACACCATGGGTACGCCCGACGGCCCCGCCCGAGTTCCCCGGCCGGCCGGGCCGGGGAGCCGCGCCCGCGGCGCGGGCCCGCCGCGGACCTACTCCGGCAGGGTCAGCCGGATGTCCTCGCGGCGCCGGACACCCTGGGCGTCCGGGCCGCCGAGGGCCGCCAGCAGCGCGCCGACCGGCCCGTGCCCGGGCACCTCGGCCTCCGGCTGGGCGTCCAGCCACGGGGCGAGCACGAAGGCGCGCTCGTGCGAGCGCGGGTGCGGGAGCAGCAGCTCCGGGTCCTCGCTGACGACGCCCTCGTAGGCCAGGATGTCGACGTCCAGGGTGCGCGGGCCCCAGTGGACGGTGCGGACCCGGCCGAAGGCGTCCTCGATCGCGTTGCCGCGCTCCAGCAGGTCGCGGGGCGGCAGGGTGGTGCGGAGCACGACCACGGCGTTGTAGTACGCGGGCTGCTCGGAGGGACCGCCCACGGCGTCCGTCTCGTACACCGCGGAGACGGCCTTGACCTTCAGCCCGGGCGTGTCCGCGAGGGCGTCCACGGCCCCCTGGAGGGTGTCCAGACGGTTGCCGAGGTTGGAGCCGAGGGCGATCACGGCGCAGCGCTGGCTGTGCAGGGTGGTGTCGGCCGAGTCGACCCGCTGCTCCAGGTCGAAGGTGCTCGGCGCGGCGGTCGGGTCACTGGTGGTCATCGCACTTCCCCTAGGGCTGAGACGGGCCGCGCTGCGGCGGGCACCGGGCACGCGGTACGGGTCACCCGCGGGCCCGGTGGATGGTCACGGTCACGTCGTCGAACGGCACGGTGATCGGCGCGTCCGGCTTGTGCACGGTCACCTCGACCTCCTGCACCGGCTCGTGCTTCAGGCACTGGTCCGCGATCCGCTGGGCCAGGGTCTCGATCAGCTCGACCGGCTCGCCCGCGATGATCGCGGTGACCTCCTCGGCCACGATGCCGTAGTGCGCCGTGCGGGTCAGGTCGTCGCCGGCGGCGGCGGGACGGGTGTCCAGGAACAGCACCAGGTCGACCACGAAGGTCTGGCCCTCGGCCCGCTCACGCTCGAAAACACCGTGGTGGCCGCGGGCACGCAGGCCCCGCAGAGTGACGCGGTCCAGCAAACGAATCACTGCTCCCAGTCGGACGGGCCCCGCCCGGTCGAGAACGGCGGGCAGGGCGGAGACGGGCGTCGCGCCCGCCGCTGACCTTTTCGAATCTACCCGCGCGCGCCGACAACACCCGACCGTCCTACCCGGCACGAACCGTCGCCACGCACGCCGCATTGGCGATTGACGTGAACGTTCGGTGACCTGCCGGGAATTCCCCGGCCACCGGCCGGGGCCGTTTCCCCGGGATTTCCGGCCCGGGCCCGGAATCAGTCCTCGTCGTCCTCGTCGGCGCTGGTCAGAACGGGTGAACCGTGGTGCGACCACAGTTTCCACCCGGCCGGAGTGCGCCGGAAGAGATTGGTCGACACGACCTTTCCGCCGACCAGCGGGCCGAGCTCGCCCTCCTCCTCCGCCTCGCCGCCGGAAAGGATGTTCTCGGTGCACGTGACAAGGGCCACATCGCCCTGCACCTCCGCCTCCTCGTCGGTGAGGATGAACTGGATGTACTCGGTGTTCGCCATGATCAGCATGTAGGAGCGGGTCACCTGGGCCCGTCCGCGCAGCACCGGCCACCCCGGGTGGACGCAGACGACGCCCCCCTTGTCGTCCGCCTCGCCCGCGCCCAGCCAGGCGTCCTCCACCGCCTCCTGGTCGCCGTTCTCCAGCGCCTCGTAGAGCGCGCGGTTGGCCTCCAGGGCCGCCTCGCGGTCCGCCTCGATGGACCGTCGGCCCGCTGTCTCCCCGCTCAACCTGCCGTCACCTGCCATGACCCTCCCGTCTTCGCCAAGCGCTCACCCCTGCCGGGCCGCGCGCTGCCAGGCCGCGACCACGCGGACGGCATCCGCCGTCCCGGACACGTCGTGCACCCGCACCGCCCAGGCACCGGCCCCCGCCGACAGCACCGACACCGCGGCAGTGGCGTCGTCGCGCTCCCGGGCCGGGCGCAGCTCCCCGGTTTCCGGGTCGGCCAGCAGCGTACCCAGGAACCGCTTGCGCGATGCGGCGACCAGGACGGGACGGCGGAGCGCGGTGAGGGCGTCGAGCCGGCCGAGCAGCGCCCAGTTGTGCTCGGCGGTCTTCGCGAAGCCGAGCCCCGGGTCGAGGATCAGCTGCCGTTCGTCGACCCCGGCGGCGACCAGCGCCTCCACCCGGGCGGTGAGCTCGGCGACCACGTCGGCGACCACGTCGCCGTAGACGGCCAGCCGGTCCATGTCGGCGGACTGCCCGCGCCAGTGCATCACCACGAAGGGCACACCGGTCGCGGCCACCACCCGGGCCATCGCGGGGTCGGCCAGGCCCCCGGAGACGTCGTTGACGAGCAGCGCGCCGGCCTCCACCGCCCGCTCGGCCACCGAGGCCCGCATGGTGTCGACGGAGACCGCGACCCCGGCCGCGGCCAGTTCCCGCACCACCGGGACGACCCGTCGCAGTTCCTCCTCCTCCGGGACCCGCTGCGATCCCGGCCGGGTGGACTCGCCGCCCACGTCGACCAGGTCGGCGCCCCGGGCGCGCAGGGCGAGGCCGTGGGCGATCGCCTTCGCGGGGTCGTGCCACAGTCCGCCGTCCGAGAAGGAGTCGGGGGTCACGTTGACCACGCCCATGACCGCGCAGCGGTCCAGCCGCGGCAGTCCGGCGGGCAGCGAGTAGGGCACCGAATTGCTCATGCCCCCATTATCCGGTGGCCCGGTCCGCGCCACCCGGGCACCCGGCCGCGCCCGTCGCCCCGAGCGGACCGCGCCCCCGGCCGTGCCCGTCGCCCGGACCGCTCCGGTCCCGGACAGCGGGCCGGCCCCCGCCGAGGAACGTCCTCGACGGGGGCCGGCGGCCGTGCGCCCGGCTCAGGCGGCCTCGGTGACCTCCGGCCTGGCCCCCGCCGGCTGCAGCCCCTGGCGGCGCGGCCTGCGGCCGAAGCGCGGCATGCCGAGGGTGATGAAGGCCTCCGCCTGCATCGCCGCGAAGCCGATCCTGGGCAGGTCCCTGGTGTTCGGGAAGACCAGGAAGCGCGGCTCCCACTCCGGCTGGAACTTCGCGTTGAACTTGTACAGCGACTCGATCTGGAACCAGCGCGACAGGAACACCAGCAGCCCGCGCCAGGCGCGCAGCACCGGTCCCGCGCCGATCCGCTCGCCACGCGCGAGCGCCGAACGGAACATCGCGAAGTTCAGCGACACCCGGCGCACCCCCATCGCCGGGACGGCCTGGAGCGCGGCGACGATCAGCAGCTCGTTCAGGCCCGGGTCGGCCGCCCGGTCACGGCGCATCAGCTCCAGCGAGATGCCGTCCTCGCCCCAGGGCACGAAGTGCAGCACCGCCTTGAGGTCGTCGCCGCTCTCGCCCTCCTCCGGCGCCTTGTGGGCGGTGACCACCACGCAGGCGTCGTCGCCCGGCTCGCCGAACCGGCCGAGCGCCATCGAGAAGCCGCGCTCGGTGTCGGTGCCGCGCCAGCGGGCCGCCGCGTCGGCGATCCGCTCCCGCTCCTCCCCGCCGAGCTCGGAGACCCGGCGGACCTGGCAGGAGTAACCGTTGCGCTCGATCCGCTTGACCATCTGACGGACGTTGCGCATGGCCCGCCCGGCGAGCGAGAAGGAGGCGGTGTCGACGATCGCCTCGTCCCCCAGCTCCAGCGCGTCCAGCCCCGCCTCCCGGGTCCAGACCTCGCCGCCGACCTCGCTGCAGCCCATCACGGCCGGCACCCAGGCGTGCTCGCGGGCCTCGGCCATGAACACCTTGATCGCGCCCGGCCAGGCCTCGACGTCGCCGACCGGGTCGCCGGAGGCCAGCATCACGCCGGACACCACCCGGTAGGAGATCGCCGCCTTGCCGGTGGGCGAGAACAGCACGCTCTTGTCCCGGCGCAGCGCGAAGTAGCCCAGCGAGTCCCGCTCGCCGTGCCGCTCCAGCAGCGCCCGGACCCTCACCTCGTCCTCGGCGGTCAGCTCCGGCTTCGGCTTCTCCGGCCGCAGCGCGAGGTAGGTGGTGGTGAAGGCGGTGATCAGACCCATCGCGCCGAGCAGGTAGCCGACCAGGTCCGCCATCCGGTCCGAGTTGTAGTGCACCGGCCCCTCGAAGCCGAACAGCCCGTAGAGGACGTGCTCCAGCCGCTGGTACAGGCCCGGGTGCCCCAGCTCGTACTTGGTCCGGGTACTGACGATCAGCAGGCCGATCAGGACGCTCACGGCGCCCAGGACGACCAGGTTCACCACCGCCCGCCAGCGGGTGCGCGGGTCGGCCTTGGCGTAGAACTCGCGCTGGTGGACCAGCATGACCACGAACAGCACCAGCGAGATGACGGCCGGGCCGAGCTGGTGCCAGCGCAGCAGGTGCAGTGCCGCGCCCACCGGCAGCAGCACGCACACCACCCGCCAGGCGCGCCGCTTGCGCCGGCGCAGCGCGTGCGCGAGCAGCACCAGGAGCAGGCCGACCATCAGGGTGCCGGCCGCGGCCAGCGTGGTGGTGCCGCCCGGCAGCTGCCCGGCGAAGGTGTGCACCTTGGTGTGCCGGAGCTTGGGGAACACCGCGCTGGCGATGTCGACCAGTCCGATCAGCAGACAGGCGTAGCCGACCGCACCCGGGAGCCAGGCCCTCGGAACGGCGGCCGCTTGGGTACGAAGCGTCTGCAGGCCGCGACGGCGCTGCGGCTGCTCGGGGCTCGGCTCAACGGACACGGGAACGCTCATGGGGGTTCAGCGTAGAGGCTGTCGCGGGGTGTCCGGTCACTCCGGGGTGGGAGCCGTGATGGACCTTCATGCGTTTTCCTTCATCTGGCAAGACGCACACCAAGGAACCGGCAACGAAGGGTAAACCGGCGCCCCGGGGGCGCTGCGAATTGAGCCGAGGGGTGGGTCCCGGGGGCCCCTCGCCGCGTGGCGCGACGAGCCCCCGCGTACGTGCTACGTACGGTGGACGCCGCATTTTAGGGCGTCGGTTGCGCGCGAGCGCCACCGGGATCCCGGGCCGTCCCGGCGTCCGGACAGCCTAGCCGCGGTGGCCGGAGCTGACGGTCCGCCAGACGATGAAACCCGCACTGCCAGTGTCCCACCGGAAGGCCGACAGCATGGAACTGACCAGCGACGCGCTGATGAACTCGCTGCTTGCCCTGGGTTCGGCCGCGCTCGTGATCACCCTGTGGCTGTGGCCGCGGCTGGCGAGGCAGCGCCCACTCCCGGTGCTCGGCCGGGTCGGCCTGTTGACGCTGACTCAGATCGTGCTGGTGTCGGTGCTGGCGCTCAGCGTCAACAACTCCTTCGGGTTCTACACCTCCTGGGACGACCTGCTCGGCTCGGGCGGCACCAAGCTCGCCCTCACCAGCAACGAGGCCCGCAAGGGCGGCGCACCGGTCGGCGACGCCCTGGTCCAGCCGACGAACGAGGGCGGCATGGAGACGGTCGGGGACCTGCCCAAGGGGCCGCCCGAGGAGGTCGGCCGGGTGGAGTCGGTCCGGATCACCGGCAAGGAGACCGGACTGTCCGACCAGATGTTCGTCTACCTGCCGCCGGAGTACTTCGACCCCAAGCTCGCCCTGACCCGGTTCCCGGTGATGCTGGCGATCGCCGGCTACCCCGGCATCACGGTCAATCTGATGAAGGAGCTGCCGGTCGTCCAGCAGGCGATCGAGCTCCAGCGGGCCGGGAAGATGCAGCCGACCGTCGTGGTGCTGTCCCGCCCGACCCTGGAACCGCCGCGGAACACCGAGTGCGTGGACGTCGCCGGCGGGCCCCGCACCGAGACCTGGTTCACCAAGGACGTCCCCGAGGCGCTGCACTCCGCCTACCGGATCGGCCGCTCCCCCGCCTCCTGGGCCGTCTTCGGCTACTCGACCGGCGGCAGCTGTGCGTTCCGGCTGGCGATGCGCTCTCCGAACGTGTTCGGCGTCACGGCCGGACTGCACGGCGACGTGAAGGTCGTCGAGGACCAGTTCACCGGCGGCAGCCTGTTCGGCGGGGACCGGACGCTGGCGGAGCAGAGCGACCTCACCTGGCGGCTGCAGAACCTGCCCGCCCCGCCGCTGTCGATGCTGGTGGTCTCCACCCGCAAGGAGGCCGACTACCCGCAGACGGTCCAGTTCGTCGAGCTGGCCCAGCAGGTGGCCGCCTCCAATCCGCAGTTCCAGGTGGAGTCGATGTACCTGGACGACGGCGGCCACAACTTCGACAGCTGGATCCGCGAGCTGCCGGCCACCCTGGAGTGGATCGGCAACCACCTCGGCTAGGGCACCTGAGTGATTACCGGCGGGTCGGGCGCGGCGGGCGCCCCCGCGGGGGGACGTATCGCGACCGCCCCGGCCGACGGCCGGGGCGGTCCCTGACCCGGGCAGGAGGCCCCATGCTCAGCACCCGATCCCTCTTCGAGGAGATCTACCGGAACGACGAGGCCTACCAGTTGTTCTGCAGCATCGCCGCCGGCGGCGAGGACCAGGGCGGCTGGGAGAACGAGCGGATCACCGAACTCACCCGTGACCCGGTCCTCGCCCCGAAGATCGCCCGGCACGGCGCCGACGAGCGCAAGCACGGGCGGATCTTCACCCAGCTGCTGCACAAGCGCGGCCTGCCCAAGGTCGACGTCCCCGCCGAGGCCGACTACTGCATGCTGCTCGAGCGGCAGGGCGTCGGCCTCGCCCACGAGCGCCTGACCACGGACATCCCGCTGACCGACCGCGAGATCATCACCTATCTGGCGCACAGCCGGGTGACCGAGCAGCGTGCGGCCGAGCAGATGCGCCAGCTGGTCAAGGCGTACGGGGACAACCCCGACCTCGGCCGGGCGATGCGGATGATCTCGGCGGACGAGGACAACCACCTCGCCTACTGCCACGAGGAACTGCTGCGGCTCTCGGCGGAGGGCCACGGGCCGTACATCCGGCACGTCCTGGAGACCTGCGCCCGGGGCGAGATCCGCACCCACCGGGACGTCGGGCTGGCGGTGACGTCCCGGATGGCCCGGATCCTCGCCTGGCCGCGCTGGCAGCTGGCCGTGGTCACGGCCGGCCTGCACGCGCTCTACCTCTACGACCTGCTGTACGGCTGGCGGCGGATGGTGCGGCTGCGGATGCCCGCCCGGCGGGACGCGCTGGGCACCCCGGCCCCGCCGCACGCCGGGCCCGAGCCGCTCTGAGCGGCCCCCGGCCGCCCGTCCGCCCGTGCGGGGCCGTCGCGACCCGGTCAGCGCCCGATGATGAGGCTCATCGCCTCGGCCCGGGTGGCCGGGTCGCGCAGCTGTCCGCGCACGCAGGAGGTGATGGTCTTGGCGCCGGGCTTGCGGATGCCGCGCATCGACATGCACATGTGCTCGCACTCGACGACCACGATCGCGCCGCGCGGTTCCAGGATCCGCATCAGCGCGTCGGCGACCTGGCTGGTGAGGCGCTCCTGCACCTGCGGCCGGCGGGCGTAGACGTCGACCAGCCGGGCCAGCTTGGACAGGCCGGTGATCTTGCCGCTGGGGGACGGGATGTACCCGACGTGCGCGACCCCGCGGAACGGCACCAGGTGGTGCTCGCAGACGGAGGTCAGCTCGATGTCCTTGACCAGCACCATCTCGTCGTGGCCGAGGTCGAAGGTGGTGGTCAGGACGTCCTCGGGCTCCTGCCAGAGGCCCGCGAATATCTCCTTGTAGGCCCGCGCCACCCGGGCCGGGGTCTCCAGCAGACCCTCGCGGTCCGGGTCCTCACCGACCGCGAGCAGGAGTTCACGGATCGCGTTCTCGGCCCGCTTCTGGTCGAACGTGCCGACGGCGGGCGGACCGTCGAGCGTCACCGGGTCGATCATGCGGGCCTCGCTAACTCGTTGGCGAACAGGGGTTGAACAGCACGGATGCCGCGCCTCCAGGGTACAAACCCCGGTGACGCGGCATCCATTCCGGCGGGTGCCGGAGGTGGTTCGTCAGCCCTCGGTGGGCGGCTCGACGGGCAGCTGCGGGAGCTTGACCACGTCGGCCGGAGCGGCCTCGGCGGCGCCGGCGCCGTTGGTGAGCGCCAGCTCCTTGGGCGACTGCACCGGCGGGCGGGTGGACGGCGTCCGACGGGCGGAGCCGGTCCAGGCCGGACGGGTCGGGCGCTTGACGATCGGCGCGAAGATCTCGGCGATCTGCTCCTTGTTGAGGGTCTCCTTCTCGAGGAGCTCCAGGACCAGGTTGTCGAGCACGTCGCGGTTCTCGACCAGGATCTCCCAGGCCTCGTTGTGCGCGCTCTCGATGAGCTTCTTGACCTCTTCGTCCACCAGCCCGGCGACCTCTTCCGAGTAGTCGCGCTGGTGGCCCATCTCGCGGCCCAGGAACGGCTCCGAGTTGTCGCTGCCGAACTTGATGGCACCGAGGCGCTCGGTCATGCCGTACTGGGTGACCATGGCCCGCGCGGTGGCGGTGGCCTTCTCGATGTCGTTGGAGGCACCGGTGGTCGGGTCGTGGAAGACCAGCTCCTCCGCCGCGCGCCCGCCCAGCATGTAGGCCAGCTGGTCGAGCATCTCGTTGCGGGTGGTGGAGTACTTGTCCTCCTCCGGCAGCACCATGGTGTAGCCGAGGGCCCGGCCGCGGGACAGGATGGTGATCTTGTGCACCGGGTCGCTGTACTGGCAGGCCGCCGCGACCAGGGCGTGGCCGCCCTCGTGGTACGCGGTGATCTTCTTCTCCTTGTCGGACATGATCCGCGTGCGCTTCTGCGGACCCGCCACGACGCGGTCGATCGCCTCGTCCAGGATGTTGTTGTCGATCAGCTTCTTGTCCGAGCGGGCGGTCAGCAGCGCCGCCTCGTTCAGGACGTTCGACAGATCGGCACCGGTGAAGCCGGGGGTGCGCTTGGCGACGGCCGAGAGGTCGACGTCGGGCGCGATCGGCTTGCCCTTCTGGTGCACCTTGAGGATGTCCAGACGGCCCTGGAGGTCGGGGCGCTCGACCGCGATCTGACGGTCGAAGCGGCCCGGACGCAGCAGCGCCGGGTCCAGGATGTCCGGGCGGTTGGTGGCGGCGATCAGGATGACGCCGCCCTTGACGTCGAAGCCGTCCATCTCGACCAGCAGCTGGTTGAGGGTCTGCTCGCGCTCGTCGTGGCCGCCGCCGAGGCCCGCACCGCGGTGCCGGCCGACGGCGTCGATCTCGTCGACGAAGACGATCGCCGGGGCGTTCGCCTTGGCCTGCTCGAAGAGGTCGCGGACCCGGCTGGCGCCGACACCGACGAACATCTCGACGAAGTCGGAACCGGAGATCGAGTAGAACGGCACCCCGGCCTCGCCCGCGACGGCACGCGCCAGCAGGGTCTTGCCGGTCCCGGGCGGGCCGTAGAGCAGCACACCCTTGGGGATCTTGGCGCCGACGGCCTGGAACTTGGCCGGCTCCTGGAGGAACTCCTTGATCTCGTGGAGCTCCTCGACCGCCTCGTCCGCGCCCGCGACGTCGGAGAAGGTGGTCTTCGGGGTGTCCTTGGTGAGCAGCTTCGCCTTGGACTTGCCGAACTGCATGACGCGCGAGCCGCCGCCCTGCATCTGGTTCATCAGGAAGAGGAAGACCAGCACGATGATCACGATCGGCAGCATCGACAGCAGCAGGCTGACGAGGGTGCTCTGCTTCTCGGGGCTGACGGTGTAGCCCTCGGTCAGCGTGCTCTGGTCGTTGTCGTTGATCTGCGCCTGCAGCTTGTCGGCGATGCCGACGCCCTGGTCCCCGATGTAGGAGGCCTGGAACTTGCTGCCGGACTGCGGCTT
This sequence comes from Streptomyces sp. TLI_053, assembly GCF_900105395.1. Classification (NCBI taxonomy): domain Bacteria; kingdom Bacillati; phylum Actinomycetota; class Actinomycetes; order Kitasatosporales; family Streptomycetaceae; genus Streptomyces; species Streptomyces sp. TLI_053. Next base: position 5,325,720 of record NZ_LT629775.1, on the reverse strand, counting down.
GCCGGTGCCCACGGCGGGCAGCTTCGCGCCGTCCTTCAGTTGGATCTTGATCGTGTTCGAGTCACCAGTGGTGATCTGCGCCGACTTGACCTGCTTCGCGTCGATCGCTGCGACGACCTGCCCGGTGTCCACCGTCTTGTAGCCGTTCGAATCCGAAACGACCTGCATCAGCACGATGACGGCGAGGACGGCCAGCACGATCCACATGATCGGCGCACGGAAGTATCGCTTGACGTCCATCCATGCGGGGCGTTGCCGCCCCGTCCCTCCTGCCACTCAACGGCGCCGCGGGGCTGTGGGCCACCGGCGCATATCGGTCAGTCAGTGCTCATGTGAAGAGCGGTTTTATTGGACCGTACCGCAGTACGCCCCCCAGGTGGCGGGAGCACGGCGATACGACGTTCTTCTATGGTCCCCCGACTCAACGGGCGGGAACAGGATCCTGTTCCCGCCCGTCGTCCGAACGGGTTCTCAGCCGCCGTAGACGTGCGGGGCGAGAGTGCCGATGAAGGGGAGGTTGCGGAGCTTCTCCGCGTAGTCGAGACCGTAGCCGACCACGAACTCGTTGGGGATGTCGAAGCCGACGTACTTGACGTCGATCTCGACCTTGGCCGCGTCGGGCTTGCGCAGCAGGGTGCAGACCTCCAGCGAGGCCGGGCCGCGCGAGCCCAGGTTGCCGAGCAGCCAGGACAGCGTCAGACCGGAGTCGATGATGTCCTCGACGATCAGCACGTCCCGGCCGGCGATGTCGGTGTCCAGGTCCTTCAGGATCCGGACCACACCGGAGGACTTGGTGCCCATCCCGTAGGAGGAGACCGCCATCCAGTCCATGGTCACCTGCGAGTGCAGGGCGCGGGCGAGGTCGGCCATGACCATCACGGCCCCCTTGAGGACGCCGACGATCAGCAGGTCCTTGCCTGCGTAGTCCCGGTCGATGCGCTCGGCCAGCTCCAGGAGCTTCGCGTCGATCTCGTCCTTGCTGATGAGCACCTTCGCGAGGTCAGCGCCCATGTCGTTCTGGTCCACCGGGGATACGTCCTCAAACGTGTCGGGGTCTGGATGGCCGGCGGCCGGCTCCCCCGGGCATGCCCGCCCGTCAGTCGCCCTGTCGCCGAAAGACCAGCGTGCCACACCGGCGGGTGGCCTCGACGCCCCCGGGTAGGTGCAGCGGCCCCTGACCACGCCATCCGGTGACCAGCAGGTCGATCGTCTCCAGGTGCCGGGCGAAGAGGTCCCCGGCCGGACAGCCCGCCCGCAGCGCGGCCCGGCGCAGCACCCGGCGGCGCACGGCGGGGGGCAGCTCGGACAGCTTCCCGGCGTCCAGGGCGCCTTCGCCCGTCCGGATGTCGCGTTCGGCGAGCGCGGCCCACTGGTCGAGCGCGTCGGCGTCGTCGCGGAACAGCCGGGCGGTCCGGGCGAGCGCCTCGACCACGCCGCCGCCCAGGTGCTTCTCCAGCACCGGCAGCACCTCGTGCCGGACCCGGGCGCGGGTGTAGGCCGGGTCGCAGTTGTGCGGGTCGTCCCAGACCTGGATCGCCTGGGCGGAGCACGCCTGCCGGGTGGCGGCCCGGTCGAGCTCCAGCAGCGGGCGCCGGTAGCGGCCCTTCTGGGCCGGCATGCCGGCCAGCGAGCGGGCGCCGGACCCCCGGGCCAGGCCCAGCAGCACGGTCTCGGCCTGGTCGTCGCGGGTGTGGCCGAGCAGCACGGCGACCGCGCGGTGCCGCTCGGCGGCCGCGTCCAGGGCCGCGTACCGGGCGTCCCTGGCGGCGGCCTCGGGGCCGCCCTCGCGGCCGACCCGGACGGCGATCGCCTCGACCGGGTCGAGGCCGAGCTCGCGCAGCCGGTCGGCGACCTGGTCGGCCCGCTCGGCGGAGCCGGACTGGAGGCCGTGGTCGACGGTGACGGCGCCGACCCGCAGACCGATCTTGGGGGCCTCGAAGGCGGCGGCGATGGCGAGCGCCATGGAGTCCGCACCGCCGCTGACGGCGACCAGGACCAGCGGCGAGCCGGGCGCGGCGGGGGTGCGGGGCAGCCCGGACGGATGGCGGTGGGCGTTGCCGATCAGCGTGGTGCCGACGGCGGCCGGCAGGGCGGCGGCGGCCACCGGCACGCCGGGGACGCGCTCGCGCGGTTCGCGGGCGGGCGCGGTGAAGGTGGAACCGGCCTCGGCGGCGAGGTCGGCGAGGGTGCGGCGTACGGCCAGGCGTATCGCGGCTACAGCGGGGTGTGGGCCCACGGCGGACGACTCCTCGGCGGAGGGGGGACAGGACTGCGGTGGGCGCGGCGGGGACCGCGCATCCATGAGCACCGTGTTACCGGGCGCTCACAGATGGTGGCAGAAAGGAGGCACCCGCTACGCCACCCGCGCCACCGGTACGACCACCGTCCCACGTTCGGGTGAATGAAGAAACGTATCTTCACCCGCCATGTGCACGACTGGACCACTCGTGCGAACGGATCCGACCGCCACCCGGTCCCGCCCCCGCGGGGCCGTCAGCGGCCCACCCGGGCGACCCAGGCGGCGGGGTCGTGGATCTCGTCCTTGGTCGGCAGGGTGTTCGGCGAGGTCCAGACCCGGTTGAAGCCCTCCATGCCGACCCGCTCGACCACACCCCGGACGAAGACCGCGCCGTCCTGGTACTGCCGGAGCTTGGCGTCCATCCCGAGCAGCCGGCGCAGCACCAGGTCCAGCCGGTTGGCACCGCGGTCCCGGCGCTGCTGGAACTTCTCCCGGATCTCGGCGACGCTCGGCACCACGGCCGGGCCCACCCCGTCCATCACCACGTCCGCGTGCCCCTCCAGCAGGGACATCACGGCGGTCAGCCGGCCGAGGATCTCCCGCTGGGCCGGCGACTGGACGATCTCCAGCAGGCCGGCCGACGGGGCGTCGCCGCCGCGGCCGCCGAGGCCGGGCAGTCCGGCGCCGAGCGAGCCGGCCGCGTCCCGCAGCCGCTCCACCAGCGCACCGGGGTCGACGTCCGTCTCGGCCAGGAAGGACTGCACCTCGGACTGGATGTGGTCGCGCAGCCAGGGCACCGCGGTGAACTGGGTGCGGTGGGTCTCCTCGTGCAGGCAGACCCAGAGCCGGAAGTCGGCCGGGTCGACGTCCAGCTCCCGCTCGACGTGCACGATGTTGGGCGCCACCAGCAGCAGGCGGCCCGGACCGGGGCCCTCGGGGCCCAGCCGGGGCTTGTCGAACAGCGCGGCCGGGCTGTCCGGCGCCTCCAGCGAGGGCTCGGCCGGGGCGAAGGTCTCGTACTGGCCGAGCACCTTGGTGGAGAGGAAGGCCAGCAGCGCGCCGACCTCGATCCCGGTGGCCTTCTCCCCCACCGTGCCGAGCACGGCGGAGGCCGAGCCGCCCGTCCGGCGCGCCTGGAGCTTCTCCACCAGCGGCTGGACGATGGTGCGGAAGCCCGCCACGTTGGCCCGCACCCAGCCGGGTCGGTCCACGATCAGCACCGGGGTCGCGGTGGCCTCGGCCAGGCTGCTGGAGCGCATGCCGGTGAACTCCCGGACGTGCTCCTCCGCCGCCAGGGCGTGCCGGCGCAGTTCGGCGACCACTGCGGCCGCCTCGGCCCGGCTCACCTCCGGCCCCGGCCGCACCAGCCTGGTCGCGGTCGCGACCGCGAGATTCCAGTCGACCATGTCGGCCCCGCCGCTCGCGCTCGTCATGCCCTCACCGTACGTGCTCCCGTGCGCCTGGGGGAGCCGGAACGGCCGGTCAATGGCGGCCCGGTGGCCGACCCGTGGCCACTCAGCGGCAGCCGCAGGCCGCCAGCCTGGCCACCACGCGGTCCATCGCGGCGCGGGCGGTGTCGACCGGGGCGCCGGTCCGGGTCATCAGGGCGAAGGCGAGCAGCCGCCCGTCGGCGTCCACCACGGTGCCCGCCAGGGTGTTGACGCCGCTGAGGCTGCCGGTCTTGGCCCGGACCAGACCGGCCGCGTCGGCCGCCCCGGACCCGGCGCCGAAGCGCTTGCCGAGGGTGCCGGTGAAACCGGCGATCGGCAGGCCCGTCAGCACCGGACGCAGCGTCGGGTGCTGCGCGGAGGCGGCCAGGCCGAGCAGTCCGACCAGGACCGCCGGCGGGATCGCGTTGCCGGGGTGCAGACCGCTGCCGTCGTTGAGCACCACACCGGTCATCGGCACGCCGAGCCGGGCGAGTTCCTGGGTGACGGCGGTGGCGGCGCCCTCGAAGGCGGCCGGCTGGTGGGCCGCGATCGCGGCCTGCCGGGCGATCGCCTCGGCGAGGGTGTTGTCGGAGGTGGTCAGCATCCGCTCGACCAGCCGGGCCATGGTCGGCGAGTCCACCCGGCCGAGCACGGGGGCGTCGGCGGCGGCCGGGGCGGCGGCGGCCTTCGCCTTGCCCTGGACGGTGACTCCCTGGGCCTTCAGCAGGTTGGCGAAGGCCTCGGCGGCCGCGCCGGCCGGGTCGGCGACCCGGGCGGGGGCGTCGGCGAGGCTCTTCGGGTCGGCCTTGCCCTCGTCCACCATCAGCGGCGTCACCGCGGCGATGTTCTCGCCGTCGTGGTTCTTGTGCAGCAGCGGGCCGGTGTAGAGCGAGACGTCGTAGTCGAGCACGACGGTGGTGGTGCCCGCGGCCTTCAGCGCGGCGGCGGTCTGCCGGGCCAGCGCGTCCAGCGAGGCGGGAGCGGTGTCCGGGTCGGCGGGGACACCGGCGATCTGCACCTGGTCGGCGGGGAGCGCGGTCAGTGTCGGGTCACCACCACCCACGAGGGTGATCCCGCCCGTCGCCGCGCTCTTGACGACCCGGGTGACCAGCCGGGTGTCCCCCGGGATCAGCGAGAGGGCCGCGACCGAGGTGGCCAGCTTGGTGGTGGAGGCGGGCGTGGCGGCGGTGTTCTCCCCCTTGCCGTACAGGAGTCGGCCGTCGGCGGCGTCCGCGACGGCGAGGCCGACGGTGCCGAGGTTCTGGTCGGTGAGCACGGTGGCCAGCGCCTGCTGGAGGCCCTGCGCGGTGGGCAGTCCGGCGCCCGGGCCGGCCTCGGCGGCGGCCAGCACGGCACCGGCCGGGGCCGGCCGGGCGACGGCGGAGGGCTTGGCGGAGGCGGTGGCCGAGGTGGGCGCCGAGGCGGTGGCCGAGGCGGACGGCGAGGCCGGTGCGGGCGGGGCGGACGCGGTGGTGGACGGCGGGGCGGTGCCGGGGCGGGCGGAGCTGCTGCCCGGGCTCCCGGGCCGGCCCGACTCCTCGCCCCGGTCGCCCCGATCGCCCTGGTCCCCCCGGTCGCCCTTTTCGCCCCGGTTCTCCTTGTCGCCCCGGTTCTCGCCCCGCCGGCCGTTGCCCTCGTCCTGGCCGCCCCGGGTGTTGCCACCGGCCCCCGGTCCGCCCGGCGAGGCCGATCCGGCCGGCGGCGCGGACGGCAGCGCGGAGGCGCCCCCCGCCCCCAGCACCGTCGCGGCGACCAGCAACGACGCCCCGAACAGCCCCGCGGCCGTACCCCCGTGCCGGCGCCCCGGCCCAGCCCCTGCTCGCACCGACCCGGCCCCTTTCCTGAGCACTCACTCCCGTAGGAGACACTTGGATTCTGTCAGTCCCTACCTTGGAGGAACCGTTGGAGTTCGACGTCCTTATCGAAATCCCTAAGGGCTCTCGTAACAAGTACGAGGTCGACCACGAGACCGGTCGCCTTCGGCTCGACCGGATGCTCTTCACCTCGACCCGCTACCCGGCCGACTACGGCTACGTCGAGGGCACCCTGGCGGACGACGGTGACCCGCTGGACGCCCTGGTCATCCTGGACGAGCCGACCTTCCCCGGTTGCCTGATCAAGTGCCGTGTCATCGGCATGTTCAAGATGACGGACGAGGCCGGCGGCGACGACAAGCTGCTCTGCGTCCCGGCGACGGACCCGCGCTGGGAGCACCTGCAGGACATCCACCACGTGTCGGAGTTCGACCGTCTGGAGATCCAGCACTTCTTCGAGGTCTACAAGGACCTGGAGCCCGGCAAGTCCGTCGAGGGTGCCAACTGGGTCGGCCGCGCCGAGGCCGAGGCCGAGGTCACCGCGTCGATCAAGCGCCTGGCGGAGCAGGGCGGCCACTGAGCCGTCCTGCCCGTCTCGTGCGTCCGGCGGTCCGTCCGCCCGGCGCTTCGAGGTAGGCGAGGCAGTCGAAGGCCGGGGTTCGCGGAGTACTTCCGCGGGCCCCGGCCTTCGCCGTTCCAGGGGCCGGGAGGCGCCAGGTTGCCGACAGGTTGCCGACACCCTGTCGGCATGACCAGGAATTAGGTTAGGCTACCCAAAGCAATCGGGGACGTAGTCGACCACTGGAGGCCCGCATGTCCACGCCCGAGCAGCCCGTCGTCCCGTTCTCCACCGTGCTGCGCACCGCGAGCAGCGCCGAGCACGAGGCCGCCGAACAGTCCTCGTTCATGAGCCGCCTGCTCGGCGGGCACCTCGGGATCGAGGCCTACGCCGACCTCACCGGCCAGCTCTGGTTCGTCTACCGCGCCCTGGAGGAGCGGGCCGAGGAGCTGGCGGAGCACCCGGTGGCCGGGCCGTTCGTGGACAGCACGATCCTGCGCACCGCCGCCATCGAGCGCGACCTCGCCCACCTGCGGGGGCCGGACTGGCGCGAGGGCCTCGTCCCACTGCCGGCCACCGCCGCGTACGTCGCCCGGCTCGAGGAGCTGGCCCGCGAGTGGCCGGCGGGCTGGATAGCGCACCACTACACCCGCTACCTGGGCGACCTGTCGGGCGGCCAGATCATCCGCGGCATCGCCGAGAAGACCTGGGGCTTCGAGCGCAAGGGCGACGGCGTGCGGTTCTACGTCTTCGAGCAGGTCGAGAACCCGGCCGCGTTCAAGCGCGACTACCGGGCCAAGCTGGACGCCGCGGGCCTGGCCCTGGACGAGGTCGAGCTCCGCCGGGTGGTCGAGGAGTGCAAGCGCGCGTTCCAGCTGAACGGCGCGCTCTTCCAGGACCTGGACACCCGGTACCCGCTGAGCGCCTGAACCTCCCGGCGCGGGAAGTCGGACCGGCCGACCTTCCCGTGCCGCGCCCGCTCCGGCCCCACGATGGCCCCCTTGCCGCCGCAAGGGGGCCATCGTGGTGTGCCGGCAGCCACTCACCGTCCGCCCTTCCCGGGGGATATCGAGGATCGAGCGGAGCACTGCCTCTCGGAGTCGGAAGTCGGCGGTTCCGACTTCCCCTCCCGGGCGCCGGGCGCCGGACCACCCCACCTCGTACCGGCTGACCTTCGCTCGGCCCGAGCGAAGGTCAGCCCCCGTACAACCTGCCGCTCCACCCGGCGAGGTCGAGGATCGGGCGGACCGGAAAGTCGATGCCACCGACTTCCTGATCCCGGGTCCCATCCCGATGCGCGGCCGGGATCGGCATGGGAAGTCGGCCTGCCCGACTTCCCGCAGCAGAGGACAACCCGTTCGAGGAGCGGTGGTGCTCGCTCGACCCGAGCGAGCACCACCCGCCAACAACCCGGCAACTCCTCCACGCAGCAGAAACGTTCATCCAAGGCACGCGACTGCGGGCCTTGCGGCTCGGCGCAGGAAGTCGAGGCGGCCGACTTTCCATTCCGCCTGCCGGTCGGCTCCTGGTCGCCCTTCCGGGCGGGAGGAATGGCCGGGGTGTGGGTTCTGCGGCGGGGTCAACGGGTCCGGAGGGTCTTGCTTCCGGTGCCCCCTTGCGGTTCGCAAGGGGGCACCGGCCTGCCGTGGTGGCGACCGGCCCCGAAGTGGGAAGTCGGCCTCACCGACTTCCCACTCCGGACTCTTGCCGCTCGCTCGGCCCGAGCAAGCAGCCCCCTTGACTCGGGTCGGCGCGGAAAGTCGGCCTGCCTGACTTCCCGGTCCAGGGGGGCAACACGTTCGAGCACCGCCGCCAACGACCCGCAACTCCCCCACGCAGCAGAAACGTTCATTCACGGCGACCGACTGTGGGCCTAGCGGCTCGGCACAGGAAGTCGAGGCGGCCGACTTGCTGCGCAGGAACGAGACGTCCGAGGGGTCGGCCTTCCACCCCGGTTGCGGGACTGGAAAGTCGAAGAGGCCGACTCCCCACTCCGCCTGCCGGTCGACTCCTGGTCACCTTCCCGGGCGGGAGGAACGGCCGGGGTGGATTCTGCGGCGGGGGTCCACGGGGCCGACTTCCTGAGGAGGGTTCTGCGTTCGGTACCCCCTTGCGGTTCGCAAGGGGGCACCGGCCTGCTGTGGTGGCGACCGGCCCCGGAGTGGGAAGTCGGTGGGGTCGACTTCCCACTCCACGCTCTGGCGGCGGGGCGTCCCACTCGATGCTTGCTGCCCCGCGCTCGAATCGAGCGAGGGGCAGCAGTCCACAGCCGACCGCTTCTCGGACCAGGTCGAGCGTGGGTCGGCGCAGGAAGTCGACGGGATGGACTTCCTGCGCCTTCCCGATGAGCCCCTTACTGGTCGCAAGGGGCCACCGCTGGGGTGCGGTTTTGGGGCCAGTGTGGCTGCGGGCTGTCGGGGTCGGCTTGGTGGGGGATCCAGGTGTGTTCGGTGGTGCCGTCGGGGTGGGTGTGGGGTTCCCAGTGGCCGTGGCGGGTGATCGGGGGTGGGGGCGGGCCGATCTTCAGGGCGGTGACGACGCCGGTGATCACGGTGGCGATGGCGAGGGCGAGGAGGACGGTGAAGGCGGCGCCGACGAGGAAGGTGCTCATTCCCGGGTCACCTCGCGCAGCAGGGTGAGGAGGTTGAGGAGGGTGGAGACGGGGGCGTCGCCGAAGTCGACGAGCAGGCGGCCGTCGATGGTGGGGTCCGAGACGGCGGCGGAGCCCCAGCGCAGGCCGAGAGGCGCGCCCCGCTCGTGGAGTTCGCGGAGGAGGGCGGTGACCTCGGGCTCGGTGTAGGTGCGCAGGATGCGGTCGTGGGGGTCGATCGGGGCGTTCACGCGGCGAAGTCCAGTTCGAACCAGACGACCTTGCCGGACTTGGTGGAGTCGGCGCCCACCCGGTCGGTGAGGGCGCGCACGAGGTGGAGGCCTCGCCCGGAGACGGCGTAGGGATCGGCGGAGACCCGGGGCGAGGGGAGGTCGGGACAGTCGTCGCACACCGAGACCCGGAGCACGGCGGGCCGGAGGCAGACGAGGACGGGCGGCGCCTGGCAGCCCCCGTGCTGCCAGGCGTTGATGTACAGCTCCTGGAAGGCGAGTTCGGCATCGTCGATGACGTCCGGCGGCCAGCCGGCAGAGGTGAGGGCGGCCCGGAGTTCGGCACGGGCGAGAGAGCAGTCGGGCGGGATGAGGGCACGCATGGCGAACCTCCAGAGGGAGGGGCAGAGAGAGGGAGCAGCGCCACGAACGAGGCCAGCCCGGACCCGGCTGATGCGCGGCGAGAAGCGAGCAGCATGCGCCTACTGCCCGAAGAAAAGGCACTGATGACGATCAGTCATGTGACCGACGCAACACTGACGGTAGGCCATTAGGTTCCACGCGTGCAACACGATCCGGGAAGATGGCCGGGCGAGGGCGAGAGCTCTCACTCTCGCGAGTGGCATCCCGGGCCTTCACAGCGAGAGACTTCCCAGACACGGAAGGACACCCCTTGGCACTCAGGACCCAGATCAGTGAGAGGCAGCGCCGCTTCGGCGCTGAGCTGAGGCGCCTGCGCGAGGGCGCCGGACTGGCGGTCAAAGACGCCGGTGCGCTCGTCGGCATGGGCGGCCCGCAACTCAGCCACATCGAGGCCGGACGCACCGGGCTGGATCCGGACCGACTCACCACCCTGCTGAACGCCTACGGTCACATGGATGAGACCTATGTGACGGCTCTCCAGGAGATGGGGCTCAGCAACGGCAAGGGGTGGTGGAGCGCCTTCAAGGGGTCGGTCAACGCCTCGGCCCTCGATCTGGCCGAGTCCGAATCGACCGCCGCTTCCCTCTCCAGTTACGAGACCCTGCTGATCCCCGGGCTGCTCCAGGTGCCTCGTTACAGCGAGGTCATCCTCAGCAGCGACGAGAAGAAGATGGAGTTCCGCCGTAGCCGCCAGCAGGTCATAGACGGGGACGGAGCCATTCCCTTCCATGCGGTGATCCATGAGGCCGCTCTGCACACCCGGTTCGGCGGCCCGGACGCCATGAGAGATCAGCTGGACCATCTGGTCGAGATCAGCGAACTCGACCACGTGACAATCCAGATCCTTCCCTTCCGTTGCACCGACTACGTCTCCACGGGCACACCGTTCATGATCGTGCATGGCGCGCACCGTGATCTGGACACAGCACTGATGGAACACCCCGGCGGTACCTCGTATTTGAGCGACCAGGCGGAGGTTGCCGCCTACCGTGCGAAGTTTGATGCGCTCAAGGCACTTGCGCTCCCGGCGCTGGACGCATCGCTCCCTCTACGATCTCGTGTCGAACACGACTCATGGGGATTGGTCCAGCACCTCCGTTACACCCTCTGAAGAAGGCGAATATGGCACAGCTCGATTGGCAGAAGTCCAGCTTCAGCGGAGACGACTCCAACTGCGTCGAGATCCGTACCGGGGACGGCCTGGTCGAACTCCGGGAGTCCGACGACGGCGACACCGTCCTCCACACAACCCCGGCCGCCTTCGCCAGCCTCCTCCGAACCATCAAGGCCGACCGACTCGACCACCCCTTCTAGCCACCACGGCGCTTCCATCGCGCAGGAAGTCGGCCGATCCGACTTCCTGCGGGCAGCACTGTGGCCCTCGGGTACCCGACAGTGTGCAGCCCGAACGATTCCTGGTACTGATGGGGCGTGCGCTTCGACACTGTCCCGATACCCCCGTCCATCGATGCCCGGCCCCGCGACGTGCGCGGCTACCCCGTTCCGGCGATCACGCCGTGGGAGGGCGAGCAACCCCAGTTCGCGTTGACGGACTACGGCCGCAGCGCCGACTGCGCGCGGGGGCGGCTCTGTTCGGTCTGCAACAAGCTGATGCCCAAGGGGCCCGTATGGCGGGTGGTCGGTGAGACGGAAAGCGCCGCGATCGCCGAGGCGCTGGCGGCCGGCCGCCCCTACCGCAATCTCTCCCCGACCCTGGAGGGCCCCGGCCACCGCGCGTGCATGCTCTACGCCTCGATGGTCTGCCCCTACCTGGCCCGGCCCAACGCACGGCGCCGGCAGTCGGCCCAGCAGCCCGACGAGATGACCGAGCACGTCGTCCGGGGCGCGGTCCGGGGCACCACCGGCGCCGTGGTGGGATTCGCCGACTACGAGTACGGGATCACCGAGACCCGGGTGCTGTTCCGCTTCGTCGACGTGGTGGAGTTCTTGCCCCACGACAACGCGGACGAGCATCTCCCGGACCTCCAAAAGGAATTGGACCGCCTGGCCGGTAGCTGACCCGGCCGGGCGGTCCAACGGTCCTCGAGCTCGTCGGTGTCAGCCGCGGTAGGCCGGCAGGCCGACCCGGCTGGTCACCACGGTGGGCTTGGCGGCACCGCTGACCGGGAGGGTCACGATGCCCTTCGGCGTGCGGGCGGCGATGGTCCGACCGTCCGGGGAGAAGGTCGGCTGGGTGTAGTCGGTGGTGGCCTTGGGGGTCAGGTCCTTGGCCGTCTTGTCGTGCACGCCCTGCACGAACAGGTGGTCGTGGCCCTGCACCGAGCGGACGAAGACGACGTCCTCACCGTCGGGCGAGAGCGCGGGCTGGGAGCCCTTGGTCAGCACGTCGCTCTGCGAACGCAGGTAGTCGTCGTGGATGTAGACGGTGCCGGTGCCGGGGTTGGCGTAGACGGCGGTGCCCTTCTTGCTGCTCGCGTTCGGCCAGATGTTGCCCGTCTCCGGCAGCTCGGGACCGTCGAAGCCACCCGAGACGGACAGGTCGGTCGGCTGACCCTGGACGGCGTTGGCCGGGATGGTCTCCAGGCGGGAGACGCCGTTCTTCCGGGCGACGAAGACGATGTTGTTCCGGGAGAGCAGGCCGCCCTCGGCGTAGCCCGGGATCGTCTGCCAGGTCGGGTGGTTCCAGTTCTGGCCACCGGGGTTCTTGGCCACGGTGACCCGGTTGCTGCCGTCCGCGTCGGAGATGACGAGGTTGCTCGCACCGTCGATGAAGACGGCCTTGTTGCCGTCCGGGGACCAGGCGAGGTCCCGCACCACGGTGCGGAAGTCGACGGTCTTGCCGTCGATCTGCACGTACCGGGTGCCGTTGCTGACGGTCAGCACGTTGTGCTTCAGCCCCTTCGGACCCGCGGCAGCGGCCGAGGCGGCCTGGGCGGCCGGGCTGACGGCGGCCACGAGGCCGACCGTGATGGCGCCGATGGCGGCGAGCTTGGCGATGCGGGACGAGGACTTGCGGAACGAAAGGGCCTTGCTCATGATCGTGTATCCCCCGAGAACGCTGTGACGGTCCGATGCTGTGCCAGAGCCGCTTCCATCGCCCCCCGGGACTGTCGTCCACTCGTTCGGCCGCTCGCTGCTCTGTGCGATGAGAGAAGCCTGTCAGCCGAGCTTCCTTGATCTGTACGGCAACCGTCACAGGCGTGAAACAGCGTCACACGATCTGCACAAACGGGACATCGAGCTCCGGCGCCGAGCACTGTGGCCCTCGCTCGGACCGAGCGAGGGCCACAGTGCACTTCGGACCGGATGTCAGACGCTGAGCGACTTCCGGTGGCGGGCCAGGGCGGTGGCGCCGCCGCCCAGGAGCAGCAGGCCGGCGGCGGTGGCCAGCAGCGGGACGACCGGGGTGTCCGAGCCGGTGGAGGCCAGCACGCCGGAGCCGCCGAGCGAGGAGGAGCTGCCGCCGGTGGTCAGCGAGGCGCCGCCGACCGTGCCCGCGCCGGAGACGCTGCCCGTTCCGGTGCCGGTGCCGGTGCCACCGACGGAGCCGCCGGCACCGCCCGCACCGCCCGTACCGCCGCCCGCCGTGCCGGTCGGCAGCTGGGCGTTCTTGTCGAAGGCCAGCGAGACGGTGACCGGGTCGAGCGCCTCGCCCGCCTTGTAGTTGGCGAAGGCCGGCACGCCCTCGGCGGTCAGCTTGGCCGGGACGGCGTTCAGCGTCACGACACCGTTGACCGGGGCGAGGCTCGCCTTGGAGAGGTCCAGCTCGGCTATCCGGGCGCCGGACAGCGTGGTGGTCTTCCCGTCCAGCGACTTGGCGTTGACGTCGGCGGTCAGGAAGGCGCCGTCCTTGTCGATGCTCAGGCCCAGCTTGGAGAAGGTGGTGTCCAGCTGGTAGCCGCCGCCCTCGCCCGGGTGGCCGAGGAAGCGCACCGAACCGGCGAAGCCCGCGGAGAGCGCGTGGGTCTTGGTGTTGTACGCGCCCTTGGCACCGCTGAACCGGTAGTCGGCCGCGCCGCCCGCGAACTCGACCTTGCCGTTGGCCACCGGGCTCTGCAGGTACTTGCGGAAGCTCTCCTTGACCTGCCAGTCCAGGGTGCCGTTGACGACGGCGAGCTCACCGTTGCTCGGCGCGGTGGACGGGCTGCCGGTCGCGGTGGGCGAGTTGGTCGCGCTCGGCGAACCGGTGGCGGTGGGCGAGGAGGTGGCGGTCGGGCTGCCGGTCGCGGTGGGCGAGGCGGTCGCCGTCGGCGAGGCCGTGACGGTGGGCGACGCCGTGGCGGTCGAGGAGGCGGTGGCCGTCGGGCTGCCGGTGGCGGTCGGCGTGGCGGTGGCCGTGGGGGTCTGCGTCGGCGTCGGCGTGGCGGTCGGGGACGGCGTGGCCGGGCTCTGCTTGAGCAGCAGCGACAGCGGGTCCATGTCCGACCCGGCGGCGTAGAAGCCGGCGAAGGCCTTGGCGCCCTCCTCGGTCAGCTTCGCCGCCGTCGGCGTGCCGTTGGTGGTGTCCCGGCCGACCGTGAAGGTCACCAGCGGGACGTCGTCGCGGCGGGTCGGCTCGGGGGCGCCCACCGTCTCCTTGGACGCGGTGTCGGCGGTGAGGGTGCCGACCGTGCCGGCGGTGGTGATCTTCAGGTCGCTCAGGCCCACGTCCAGCGCGCCGTGGTGGGCGGTGAACCGCACCCCGCCGGTGAAGGCGGAGGTCAGCACGTGGGTGCCCATGTCGTAGCTGGCGCTCGCCAGCCCGAAGTGGAAGCTGCCGTCGGCGTTGGTGGTCGCGCCGCCGCTCAGCTCCACCGCACCCTGGCCGACCGGCCCGGTGACGTAGCTCCGGAAGCTGGCCTTGACCCCCCAGTCCAGCGAGCCGGTGTCGTAGGTGACACTGCTCGGCGCGCCGGCACCGAAGGCCAGGACCGGAGCGCCGAAGGCGGTCAGGCCGAGGCCGGCGGTGACGGCGGCCAGGGCGGCCATCCGGGTGCGGTTGCGGGACATGGGGGTCTCCGTTCGTGAGCGGGGAAGTGGAAGGGGGGGTCAGGCCGCGTCGGCGGGGGTGGCGCGACGGCGGCGGAGGACGAACAGGCCGGCGGTCACGGCCAGCGCGACGGCGAGCAGGCCGCCGCCGACCAGGGCCGCGGTCGGGACGCCGCCCGAGTCGCCGGCGTCCGCGGCGACCGGCGCCGCGGCGGGCGTGGCCGGCGGGGCGGTGGTGGCCGACGGGGTCGGCGCGACCGCCGGGGCGCTGCCGAGGTCCGGCAGCGGCGGGAGCGCGGCCGCCGGGTCGAGCGCGACGGCGAAGCTCAGCGGGTCCATCGCGGTGCCCGCCGGGTAGAGGCCGCCGAAGGCCTTGCCGCCCGCCTCGGTGAGCGTGAGCGGGAGTTCGACGGCCTTGAGCAGGCCGCCCTCGGTGCTCAGCCCGGCCGGGTCGAAGGTGCCCAGCTCGACACCGGTGAGCTGCTGGGTGCCGCCGTCCGGGGTGCGGCCGGCGACGTCGGCGCGCAGCACGCCCTTGCCGTCGGCCACGGTGACGGCGGTGTTGGCCAGGGTCAGGTCCAGGCCGTAGGCGTCGCCGCTCTTCAGACCGGTGAAGCGGACGCTGCCGGTGAAGGCGGCGGTGAGCGCACCGGTGGCCTGGTCGTAGCTGCCCTTGGCGGGCGTCCAGCGGTAGAACGCGCCGCCGTCGGCCGCGCCGCCGGACAGCTCCCACCGGCCCTGGGCGACCGTGCCGGTGACGTAGTCGCGGAAGGTCCGGCGCACGCCCCAGTCGAGCGCGCCGTTGGCGAACTCGGTGGCCGGGGTGGCGGCCGGGGTGGTCGGAGCTGCGGGGCTGGCCGGAGCAGTCGGCGCGGTCGTGCTCGGCACCGGCACCGCCGGGGCCGACGCGGACGGCGACGCGACGGCGGTCGGCGAAGCGGGAGCCGTCGGCGTCGGCGTGGCCTGCGCCGCCGGGAGGTTGACCGAGAGGCTGACCGGGTCGAGGGCCGTCCCGGCGGTGTAGAAGCCGCCGAAGGCCTTGGCCCCCGCGTCGGTCAGGGTCGCCGGGACGTTGCTGAGCGACAGGGTCCCGGCCGCGCCGCGCAGGTCGACGCCGGCCAGCGAGAGCTCGGCCAGCTTGGCCTGGCTCGCGTTGCTGACCTGCCCGGTCTCCCGGGACTTGCTGCTGACGTCCGCGTAGAGCCCGGCCGCGCCGCCCGCGGCGGCCCGGAAGGTGAGCCGGCCGATGCTCAGGTCGAGCGCGTTCGTGCCGTTCTCCTCGTGCCCGGTGAACCGGACCCCGCCCGAGAACGCGGCCGTCAGCGCGCCGTTCGCCGGGTCGTACGAACCGGTGGCCGAGTGGAACCGGAAGCCGCTGCCCGACACCGTGGCCGCGCCCCCGGTGAGCGCCCAAGTGCCCTTGGCGATGGGGCCGGTGACGTAGGTCAGGAAGGACTGCTTGATCCCCCAGTCCAACCGCCCGCCGGACACCTTGCCCTCGGCCGCCACCGCCTGGCCGGGGAGGACCACAACGGTCAGCAGGGCCGCCAGGGCGGTCACCAGGGCGGCGGCCAAACGGCGGAGCCGATGGGGCAGAGGCACGCGGATCACTCCTCGGCGCGGCGGGAAGGGCAAGTGGGAATTCGGGGTCGGCGCAGCACGGACCCCCTTGCGAGCTTTAGGTAAGGCTAACCTAATATATGAGTCAAGAGCCCCGCCGGGCACCCCCCGCACCCCCGCACCCCGGCGGCGACAACTCCCACCGAAGGGAACGATCTTGAGCGGCAGTACACCCCGAACCAGGGCCGCCCGCCGGCCCGCGATCCTGCTGCTGCTCCTCGGTCTGCTGCTCGCCCTGACCGCCTGCGGCTCGGCCTCCGGCGGCGCCGGAGCGGCCGCCGGGAAGGGCGCCTCGCGCGCCCCGGACGCGGTCGAACCGCTGGCCGACGCACCGGTCCCCGCACTCCCGGCCACCGCGACCTCCGCCGACGGCCGGACCGTCACCGTCGCCAGCGCCGAGCGGATCATCCCGCTCAACGGCAGCCTGGCCGAGATCGTGTTCAGCCTCGGCCTCGGCCCCAAGGCCGTCGCCCGGGACGTCTCCACGACCTTCCAGCAGGCCGCCGCCCTGCCCGTGATCACCCAGGCCCACGACGTCTCCGCCGAGGGCGTGCTCTCGCTGCACCCGACCGTCGTCCTCGCCGACCGCTCCACCGGCCCGGCCGAGGCGATCGCCCAGATCCGCGCGGCGGGCGTCCCGCTCCTCGTCCTCGACGACGCCAAGCGGCTCGAGGACGTCGGCCCGCGCATCGACACCGTCGCCGCCGCACTCGGCGTCCCGGACGCCGGCAAGCGGTTGAAGGAACGCACCGAGCAGCGGATCACCGCCGCCAGGGCCGACCTGCCCGCCGTCGAGCGGCACCCCAAGGTCGCCTTCCTCTACCTGCGCGGCAGCGCCTCGGTCTACCTGCTCGGCGGCCCGGCCTCCGGTGCCGGCTCGCTGATCACCGCGGTCGGCGGCGAGGACGCCGGCACCGCCGCCGGTCTCACCGGCGACTTCACCCCGCTCACCAGCGAGGCCCTGGTCAAGGCCGCCCCCGACGCGATCCTGGTGATGAGCAAGGGACTCGACTCCGTCGGCGGCGTCGACGGCCTGCTCAAGCTCCCCGGCGTCGCCCAGACCCCGGCCGGCCTCGACCGCCGGATCGTCTCGATCGAGGACGGCCAGCTGCTGAGCTACGGCCCGCGCACCCCCCAGGTGATCAACGAGATCGCCGAACAGCTCTACCCCAAGGCCGCCAAGTGACCGCCGCGGCACCCGGGAAGAGCATCCCGCTGACCGCCCGGCGGCCCGGCCGGACCACCCTGCTCACCGTCGGCCTGGCCGTCGCCCTGGTGGTCTTCGCCGTGCTCGCGGCCGGGATCGGCGCCTACCGGATCCCGCTCGGCGACATCCTCGCCTCCTTCGGCCACCGGCTCGGCCTCGGCGGCCACGCCCTCGACCGGGTCCCCGAGTCGGTGCTCTGGAACGTCCGGCTGCCCCGGGTGGTGCTGGCCCTGCTGGTCGGCGGATCGCTCGGCTGCGCGGGCGCCCTGATGCAGGGTGTGTTCGGCAACCCGCTGGCCGAACCGGCCGTCATCGGCGTCTCCTCCGGCGGCGCGGTCGGCGCCGTCGGCTGCATCGTGCTCGGCCTGGACGCGCTCGGCACCTGGACGGTGACCGCCTCCGCCTTCGTCACCGGCCTGCTGACGGTCTTCGCGGTGTACGCGATGTCCCGCTCAGGCGGCCGCTCCGAGGTGGTCACCCTGATCCTCACCGGCGTCGCGGTGAACGCCTTCTGCGGGGCGCTGATCGGCCTGTTCCTGTTCACCGCCGACACCGCCGCGATCAGCCAGGTCACCTTCTGGCAGCTCGGCTCGCTCTCCCAGGCCACCTGGGGCAAGGTCCTCGGCGTGCTCCCGTTCGCCCTCGTCGGCCTCGCCGTCGCCCCCCGCTACGCCCGCTCGCTGGACCTGCTGGCGCTCGGCGAACGGCCCGCCCGGCACCTCGGCGTGGACGTCGAGCGGATGCGGCTGGTACTGATCACCCTCGTCGCCCTGCTCACCGCCGCCGCGGTCGCGGTCAGCGGCATCATCGGCTTCGTCGGCCTGGTCGTCCCGCACCTGCTGCGGATGCTCGCCGGACCGGGCCACCGCTTCCTGCTGCCCGCCTCGGCACTCACGGGCGCGCTGGTCCTGGTCGCCGCCGACCTCGCCGCCCGCACCCTGGCCGAACCGGCCGAACTCCCGCTCGGTGTCCTCACCGCGCTGATCGGCAGCCCGTTCTTCTTCTGGCTGCTGCGCCGCACCCGGACCAAGCAGGGAGGCTGGGCATGAGGCTCGGACTGCGCAACCGCCCCGAGGTGCCCGAACGCCCCTCCCCGGGCACCGAACTGCTCACCGCGAAGGCCGTCCGGCTGAGCCTCGGCGGCCGCGAACTGCTGGCCGGCGCGGACGTCCGGGTCACGGCCGGCGAGGTGGTGGCCCTGCTCGGACCGAACGGCGCCGGCAAGTCCACCCTGCTCTCCGTCCTGGCCGGCGACCTCGTCCCGACCGCGGGCGAAGTCCGGCTGGACGGCCGCCCGCTGACCGACTACCGGCCGCTCGACCTGGCCCGGCGGCGCGCGCTGCTCCCGCAGGCCGCCGCGCTGTCCTTCCCGTTCCCCGCCGACGAGGTGGTCCGGATGGGCCGCGCCCCCTGGGCCGGCACCACCGCCGCCGAGGAGGACGAACGGGTGGTCGCCGAGGCGATGGCCGTCACCGAGTCCGCCGCGTTCACCGGACGGCCGTTCACCGCCCTCTCCGGCGGCGAACGGGCCCGGGTCGCGCTGGCCCGGGTGCTCGCCCAGCGCGCGGCCCTGCTGCTGCTGGACGAACCCACCGCCGCGCTCGACCTGCGGCACCAGGAACTCGTGCTGCGCCTCGCCCGGAGCCGAGCCGCCGCCGGGGACGGCGTGGTCGTCGTCCTGCACGACCTGTCGCTGGCGGCGGCCTACGCCGACCGCGTGGTGCTGCTGGCCGACGGCGCCACCGTCGCCGACGGGCCGGTGGCGGAGGTGCTGCGGGCACCGCTGCTCAGCGAGGTGTACGGGCATCCGGTCGAGGTGCTGCCGCATCCGCGGACCGGTGTGCCGCTGGTGCTGCCGGAGCGCCGGTAGGCCCGGCGGCGCCCCGGCGCCGTCAGCTCTCCTCGTCGAGCCGGAAGCCGATCTTCAGGCCGACCTGGAAGTGCTGGATCCCGCCGTCCGCGAGATGGCCCCGGACCTGCGTGACCTCGAACCAGTCGAGGTTGCGCAGGGTCCGGGAGGCCCGCTCCACGCCGTTGCGGATCGCGGCGTCGATGCTCTCGGTCGAGGACCCGACGATCTCGGTCACCCGGTACACGTGCTCGCTCATGACGGACTCCCTCAGCTGTGCGACGGCCCCCGGTCCACCGTGCACCGGGCCCCGCCCGTCCGCACTCCGGCAACCGCCGGACGGAGAGAGGTGCCTCGGGGCGGGGCGCGACGCCCCGCCCCGGGAACCGTCCGTCAGAAGGTCGCGCGCACCTCGCCCACCGGGATCCCGCCGCCCAGCAGCGGCGCGGCGGCGATCCGGTCGATCGTGCCGTCCCCGGTGGTGACCCCGAGCCGGCGCAGGGCGGCGGCGAGCACCGGGCCGCGGGCCCGCTCCGCACCGTCCTCGATCTTGAAGGCGAGCGCCCGGCCGTCCGGCAGCGCGACCGCCTGGACCGCCTCGGCACCCATCTTGGCGAGCGCGCCCGGCACCGCGCGCATCAGCCGGGTGTCGGCGCGGCGGGTGCCGGCCACGTACTCGGGGTGCGCCCGCATCGCGTCGGCGACCCGGCGCTGCGGGGTGCCGGGCCCGGCCAGCAGCAGGGAGCGGTAGCCGCGGGCCAGGCCGGTCAGGCTGACGGCCAGCAGCGGCGCGCCGCAGCCGTCCACCCCGGCGTGCGCGGAGGTCTCGCCGACGGCCTCCTCCAGGGCCTCCTGGGCCAGCCGCTGGATCGGGTGCGCCGGGTCGAGGTAGCTGTCGGTGGGCCAGTCGTTGGCCACGCAGGCGGCCAGCCAGCCGGCGTGCTTGCCGGAGCAGTCCATCAGCACGGGCTCGTGGTCGCCGCCCCAGCGCAGGTGGAGTTCGGCCTCCGTCTCGTCCAGCGGGAGGTCGGCCGGGGTCCGCAGCGCGGTCTCGTCGAGGCCGGCATCGGCCAGTATCCGCCGCACACCGGCGAGGTGAAACGATTCTGCCGAGTGGCTGGACGCCGCCAGCGCCAGCAGCTCGCCCTCCAGCGCCAGCCCGGCCCGCAGGGTCGCCACCGCCTGGAAGGGCTTGGCGCAGGAGCGGGGGAACACCGGGGCGTCCGGCGTGCCGAGGGCGAACTCGACCGAGCCGTCGGCGGCGAGCAGGACCAGCGAGCCGTGGTGCCGGCCCTCGACGAAGCCCGAGCGGACGACCTCGGCGAGCACGGGCAGGGCGGGGTTGGACATGGCGAAGAGCCTTCCGGAGGTGAGGGTGGGCCGGGGGCGAGCCGGGCCCGTCCCCACCCCGGGTGCCTCGTCCGATCAGAGCGGGCCGCCTGCGAGCAGGTCCTCGACCCGTGCTTCCCCATCACGGTACCTGCGGGTGATTTCGGCGTTGCAGCCGTCCGCCGTCCGCAGCAGCCGCTGCCGCCGCCCGGACACCTCGCGCTCGTGCGCGCGCAGCCGTTCCAGCGCCGCCAGCAGCTCCGCCGCCGGGTGCGCCGCCAGGTCGGCCAGCTGCACGTCCCCCATCAGCGTGTCCGCCTCCAGCTGGGACTGCTGTCCCCGCGGCGGCCCCAGGGTGACATGCCGGGCCGAGCGGCGGACGGTCGGCGCCGCGTCCGTCAGGATCGCCGGCAGCCGTTCCAGCAGGGCGCCGGCCGGCTCCGCCGGGTCGGCCGGACGGGCCGCGCCGCCGTCGGGCCGGCGGTCCAGCTCGGCCAGCAGGATGTCCATCCGGCCGTGCAGCAGCCGCCGCAGGTAGGAGAGGTCCTCCTCCTGCTCCAGGGTCTCCCGGCGCAGGATCCGCAGCTGGTCCAGGCCCAGCCCTTCGAGGTCCGGTCCGGAGCCGGGCTCCTCCGGCGCCCGTCCGTACCGGTCCTGTGCCGTGCCGATCGCGTCCATCAACCAACCCACCTGCCGTCGTCCCGATCCCGCCCGCTCGCGGCACCCCGTCGCCTGCCGCCGGTCCGGCCCGTCACCGCCGCGCGCGCCGTCGGCGCGTTCCCGTCCGGAGGCACGCCCGGACGCCCGCGATGGTTCCCTCCCCCGGCCGTGGCCACCCACCGGGGCGACACGACCAGAACGCCTGACCTACCGGCTCGACCGCCCGGCCGAACCGGGCCCGGCGCGGCGGACCTTCGGCGCCCCGGACCACGGACGTGCCCGGCCTCCCCCCGCATGACGCGGCGGACGGCCGGCTCCGCCCTTGTACGGTCCCCCAGCGTGCCACCCCGCCCGCCGCCGCCGCACCGCCCGTGCACCCGAACGGCCCCCTGGCGAAGAGGGGTGGCTGATACGACCGAAGCTTTTCGCAGCAGGAGCGGCGCCAAGGAGCGCGCAGGCGCACGCTACCCGGCGCACGCCAGGCCGACAGGCGCCCCTGGGGGGCCTGCTCGCGCCCCCACCGCCTCCGGCAGAATGACCGCATGCGAGCAGTGGTGCAGCGAGTGAGCGAGGCCCGGGTGACGGTGGCCGGCGAGACCGTCGGCGCGATCGAGGGGCCCGGGCTCTGCGCCCTGGTCGGCGTCACCCACGACGACACCCCCGCCAAGGCGGCCCAGCTCGCCCGCAAGTTGTGGACCCTGCGGCTGCTGCCCGCCGACGGGGACGGGGTCGAGCGGTCCTGCTCGGACATCGCGGCGCCGCTGCTGGTCATCAGCCAGTTCACGCTCTACGGCGACGCCCGCAAGGGCCGCCGCCCCACCTGGAACGCCGCCGCGCCCGGCCCGGTCGCCGAGCCGCTGGTGGACGAGGTGGTCGCCCAGCTGCGCGCGCTCGGCGCCGAGGTCGAGACCGGCCGCTTCGGCGCCGACATGAAGGTGGCGCTGGTGAACGACGGCCCGTTCACCGTCCTCGTCGAGGTCTGATCCCCGGCCGGGTCCGGTCCCGCCGGACCCCGCCGGACTGCCGCTACTGCCGCTACTGCCGCTACTGCGGGACGATCACGTCCTGCGTCCCCGGCACCGTGCCGGCCAGCAGCACCGCGTCCACCGGCACGTTCCGCTTCACGACGGCCAGCGCGACCGGCCCGAGCTCGTGGTGGCGCGCCGAGGAGGTCACGAAGCCGAGCGACCGCCCCTGCGGGTCCGAGGCGAGCCGCACCTCGGTTCCGTGCGGGGGCAGCACCTCCTCGGTGCCGTCCAGGTGCAGGAAGACCAGCCGGCGCGGCGGCCGCCCCAGGTTGTGCACCCGGGCCACCGTCTCCTGCCCCCGGTAGCAGCCCTTCTGCAGGTGCACGGCGGTGGCCAGCCAGTCCACCTCGTGCGGGATGGTCCGGTGGTCGGTCTCGAAACCGAGCCGCGGCCGGTGGCCCTCGATCCGCAGCGCCTCGTACGCCCACACGCCCGCCGCCGGGCCGTACCCCGCGGTCAGCGCGGCGAGCTCGGCGCGCGGCAGGAAGAGGTCCCGCCCGTACGTCAGTTCGCGGACGGCGGCCGCACCCTCGGCGGAGGCGGTCGAGCCGGCCGGCAGGTGGACCACCGCGAAGTCGGCGGTCGCGTCGGTCACCTCGACCCGGTAGAAGAACTTCATGCTCTCGAGGTAGCCGATCAGCGCCTGCTGGGTGCCCGGCTCGACGTGCGCCCAGGTGGTGGTGCCGTCGTCGACCAGGTAGAGGGCGTGCTCGACGTGCCCGTTGGGCGAGAGCACCAGCGCCTCGGTGGCCTGCCCCGACGGCAGCGCGCTGACGTGCTGGGTGAGCAGCAGGTGCAGCCAGCTCAGCCGGTCGTCGCCGGTGACGGTGAGCACCCCGCGGTGCGAGAGGTCGACGAAGCCGGACCCCCGGGCGAGGCTCCGTTGCTCGCGGAAGAGGTCGCCGTAGTGGGCGGCGACGCCCTCGTCGGCGCCCTCGGCGGGGACGGCTCCGGGCAGCGCAAGCAGCGGGCTCTTCAGACCGGTCATACCGGCAAGCTTACGGCCGCTCGGCGGCGCGCTTCGCGGAGCAGTCGGCGCAGCGGCCGAAGATGGCGAAATGCTTGAGGTCGGTGTCGAAACCGTGCGCGACGCGCAGGCTGTCGATCAGCGGCTGGGCGATCTCGGTGCCGGTCTCGGTGACCTTCTCGCAGTCCCGGCAGACCAGGTGCAGATGGTGGTGGCGGCCGGCCAGGTGGTAGGTCGGGGCGCCGTGGCCGAGGTGGGCGTGCGAGACCAGGCCGAGTTCCTCCAGCAGCTCCAGGGTCCGGTAGACGGTGGAGATGTTGACGCCGCTGGCGGTCTGCCGGACGTGGCAGAGGATGTCGTCCGGGGTGGCGTGGTCGAGCGCGTCGACCGCCTCCAGGACGAGCTGGCGCTGCGGGGTGAGCCGGTAGCCGCGCTCGCGCAGGTCGGCCTTCCAGTCGCCGGAGAGCTGCCAGTCGGTGGTGCCGGTGTCCGCCACGGTCCTGTTCCCTGCCAAACGTCGGGGGTCCTGGAACAAGTGTAGGGACCGGCCGACGGGCCGGTCCCTCCACCTGTGCGCCTCGGCGGACGCCGCGTGCTTCCTACTTGAAGAACGCGATGCCGTCGTCCGGCAGGTCGTTGATGTCCTTGATCAGCTGGGCCGGCGAGAGCACCTTCTTCAGCTGGGCGGACATGTACGGGCGCAGCGGGACGTTGGGGGCGGCCTTCTCGCCGACCCAGAGCAGTTCCTCGTTGACGAAGCCGTAGAGCCGCTTGCCGCCCGAGTACTCCGGGGAGCCCTCGATCCGGGCGACCGCGTCGGTGGAGACGTCGATCTGCGGCTTGCCGTCGGCCAGCTCGCCGTACCAGATCTCCACCGTGCCGTCGTCGCGGACGGAGGAGATCTCGATCCCGCGGGCACCGCTGGCGCCGTGCTGGTTGCTGGTCACGCGCCAGAAGGCGTGCTCGTTCTCCAGCGGACGGACCTTCTCGCCCTCGTTGTCCAGCACCCAGGTGCGGGAGCGGAACTCCAGGAAGGGCCGTCCGTCGTGGCGGATGACGATCTCCTGGCCGAAGTTGCACTTCTCGGTGTCCTGGCCCTCCGAGCCCGGCAGGGGGGCGTAGACGCCCGCGCCCTCCCAGGTGCCGAGGAGGAAGGCCAGCGGGACGACGTCCTTGTGGAGGTCAGAGGGGATCTCGATCATGTTCCTGGTCGCTGTCGTCGGTGCGGGATCACTTCAACCGTACGGCAGTCGCTCAGCGCTGGCCCTGGTACAGCTTCATCACCGAGAAGACGGCGAACCAGGTGATCAGCACGGCCATGAGGGCCAGCAGACCGTCGAAGAAGATTTCCAGACCGGACACGGGGGGCTCCCAGGGCGGCGACAGTGTGTGGATTTTGCTGCCGCTCACTCTATCCGGCGGGCCCGGACGGGTCTCGGTGAGCCCCACCACGTCGGCGATCTAGTGTGTCGGGCATGTCGTCTCAGAAGAAGCTCGTCATCAAGGTCACCGCCGGAGCGGACGCGCCGGAGCGGTGCTCGCAGGCGTTCACGGTGGCGGCGGTCGCCGTCGCCAGCGGGGTCGAGGTCTCGCTCTGGCTGACCGGGGAGTCGTCCTGGTTCGCCCTTCCGGGGCGCGCGGCCGGGTTCGAGCTGCCGCACGCGGCCCCGCTGCCGGACCTGCTGGAGTCGGTCCTGGCGGCCGGCACGGTCACCCTCTGCACCCAGTGCGCGGTGCGGCGCGGGATCGAGCAGAAGGACACCGTCGAGGGCGTCCGGATCGCGGGCGCCCAGGTCTTCGTCAGCGAGATCATGGCCGACGGCGTGCAGGCGCTCGTCTACTGAGGCCGGCGCGGGTCCTCACCGCCCGTCGGGGCGGTCCCGGTCGGGGCGGTCCCGGTCGTGGCCGGGCTCGTCCCACTTCGGGTCCTCCCAGCGCGGGTCGTCCCACCAGTCGTCCTCGGGGTCCCGCCGGTTGGCGAACACCGCCGCGACCGGCGGGATCACCATCGCGACCACGCACATGCCGATCGCGGCCGGGACGGACCAGAACCGCACGACGCCCCAGGCCAGCACGAACAGCCCGAGGCAGACGCCCATCATGGCGAAGTAGTAGCGGTGTCGCCGGCGTGCCTGCACACCTCCACGGTATGCCCGAGGGCCCCCGCACGGCAGGGGCCCTCGGTGACGCCGGTCCGTCGTGGACGGTCAGACCGCGATCGCGACCTCGGTCAGGTTGCCCTGGGAGGCGACCACCTGGCGGTCCACGGTCTGGCCCGGGACGAGCGCCCGCAGGGTCCACTTGCCCGGGCGGGCGAAGAACCGGAACTGGCCGGTCGCCGAGGTGGGCACCTCCGCCGTGAACTCGCCGCCCTCGTCGAGCAGTCGGACGTAGCCGTTGACCGGCTCGCCGTCGCGGGTCACGGAACCCTGGATGATCGTCTCGTTCGCCACGTCAACTCCTGCCAGGTCCGGCCCACCGGCCTTCGCACCGCACATGTCTTGTCTTCCCTTCAGCCTTACGGGTGGAGCGGGCGGCTCAGTTGCCGAGCTCGATCGGCACGCCGACGAGGCTGCCGTACTCGGTCCAGGAACCGTCGTAGTTCTTCACGTTCTCCTGGCCGAGCAGCTCGTGCAGGACGAACCAGGTGAGCGCGGAGCGCTCGCCGATGCGGCAGTAGGCGATGGTGTCCTTCGCCAGGTCGACGCCCTCGGCCTCGTACAGGGCCTTGAGCTCGTCGTCGCTCTTGAAGGTGCCGTCGTCGTTGGCGTTCTTCGCCCACGGGATGTTGCGCGCGGAGGGCACGTGGCCGGGGCGCTGCGACTGCTCCTGCGGGAGGTGGGCCGGGGCGAGCAGCTTGCCGGAGAACTCGTCGGGCGAGCGGACGTCGACCAGGTTGAGGGTGCCGATGGCGGCGATCACGTCGTCGCGGAAGGCGCGGATCGAGGAGTCGACGGCCTGCGCCGTGTACTCGGTCGCGGCGCGCTGCGGCACCTCGGAGACCAGGTCGCGGGAATCGAGCTCCCACTTCTTGCGGCCGCCGTCGAGCAGGCGGACGTCACCGTGGCCGTACAGCTTGAAGTACCAGTAGGCGTACGAGGCGAACCAGTTGTTGTTGCCGCCGTAGAGGACGACGGTGTCGTCGTTGGCGATGCCCTTGGCGCTGAGCAGCGCCTCGAAGCCGGCCTGGTCGATGAAGTCGCGGCGGACCGGGTCCTGGAGGTCGGACTTCCAGTCGATCCGGACGGCGTTGCGGATGTGGTTCTTGTCGTAGGCGGAGGTGTCCTCGTCGACCTCGACGATGACGACCTTCGGGTCGTCCAGGCGGGCCTGGACCCAGTCGGCGTCGACCAGGACGTCGCTGCGGCTCATGGTGATGTTCTCCATCCGGGGGCGGTTTGCGGAAGGTGGTGCTGCTGGTGGCTGCTTCGGGTGCTGCGGCGCAGCGGGGGTGCGGCCGCCCGCCGGACGCCGGTCCGAATTCCTGTCCGAATACTGGGACATGCGGCGGCGTGCGGTGCGAGCGGGCGAGAGGTGCGGAGCAGGGCGGCCGCGCCCGGCCCGAGGGGCCGGCACAGGTCACCGGAGAAATCGGCGGCGGGCGGCAACTGCCCTGCCAGGACGCCGAGTCAGCGCATTCGACACAGACAGGCGGCCACGCGGCACAGGTCTACCGCCCGCCGCTTCGTGAGGTCCGTCTGTCGCTTCATGCCAACGATGCTAGGGACACCCGGCGCCCGCTGTCATCAGCGTATCGAATACCGAGATCAGATCGCTCGAATGCTGGGATTTGACCCTCTCATGGGCGTCCGGAACCGGCCACGGCCCGGACGAGGGGGCCCCGGGGGCCGGTCCCGGGGCGGGAACAGCACCGCTCCGCGACCGGCGCTGGACAGCGCGTCTCGCGGAGCGGAACGGTGGACGGCGGGGTCCGGTCAGCCGATGAGCTTGACGTCCTTGCCGTCGAAGGCCAGCCGGAAGCCCTCCTCCTGCGGTGTCACCGAGGCGAGGTTCAACCCGGCGGGCAGCGCGGAGAGGGTGAAGCTGATCGGGTCGATGGCCTGGTCGGACACCCCGGCGAGCAACGAGGCCATCGCGCTCATCCGGAAGCCGTCCACCGTCACGGTGTTCCCCTTGTTGTGCACCGAGGCCTCGCCGACCGGGAACGGCCCGAGCGAGGCCTTGACCTTGCCCGGCCCGCCGTAGGAGAGGGTCAGCCTGGTGTTGGCGCCGAGCGAGAGCCGGCCCGCGTTCGGCACCAGTTCCGAGGCCGGCGGCAGCAGCCGCGACAGGTCCGCGTAGTCGATCAGCCCCGAACCGGAACCGGTGTCCACGGTGGCGCTGCTCATGTTGTCGCTGACCTCGACACCGGAAAGTCTGGCCGAGAAGGAGTGCAGCGCGACCTTGTCCTTGCCCTCGCCGACGGTCAGCCCGTCCGCGGAGATCCGCACATCGTCCAGCTTCTGCGAGACGACCTGGGTGAGGAACGGGAAGCCCTCGATCGACACGTGCGGCTTCTGGCTCATCCGGCCGCTCTTCAGGATCTGGTCGGCCGCCTCGTCCTCGGCGACCCCCACGGCTATCCGGTCGGCGCCCACCAGCACCCCCGAGAGCACCACCAGGCCGATCGTCGCCTTCAGCCAGCCGCGCATCGCTCTCCCCCGTCGTCGCCGGTCGCCGTCGTTCGCTGTCGTTCGCTGTCGTTCGTTCCGGTGCGCTGTCCGCCACCGTCCCCGCACCGCGGTCGTACTCCGGTCGTGCCGCGGTCGGTGCTCGCGGCGGCGGATCCGGGCACTCCGGTACGACCGCTCCGCACGACCGTACGACGTCCCGCCCCGGAGCATGGTTCCGGAGCGGGACGCCGTGGGGAAGGCCGCCGCGGCGGCCGCGGTCAGCCGAGCAGGTCCGTGGCGATCCACACCAGCGGCGCCGCGACGGCGAGCGGCAGCGCCACGCCGGCCGTCATGTGCACGAACCGGGACGGGAAGTCGTACCCCGCCACCCGGCGACCGATCAGCGCGCCGAGACCGGCCGCCGCGCCCAGCGCCGGCGGGGCGCCGACCGCGAGACCCAGCCCGACCGCCGCGAGCAGCCCCAGCAGGGGTCCCAGCCACTTCGGCCCGGGCAGCGGCGCGGCCGCCAGCAGCGTCGCCAGCGCGACCGCCCCGACCGCGGCCGGCACCCAGTCGGCCAGCAGCAGCGCGGTGCAGAGCACCGTCACCACGGTGGCCGAACCGAGCACCGTGAGCGCGTAGAACCGCTCCTTCGGATCGGCCGGCCGGAACGTCTGCAGCACCAGGACCAGCAGGAAGAACCCGCCGAGCGTGCCGACCACCGCGGCGATGCCGCCGTCCCCGTCGGCCAGCAGCACCGCCGCGTCGGCCACCACGCCGGACAGCGCGGCCAGCGCGATGCCCTGCCGGGCCGGCCACATGCCGTTCAGCCGGAACCAGCCGGCCGCGGTCAGGCCCTGGAGCAGCACCAGGACCAGGGCGAGCGGGATCTGGCCGAGCGCCGCGCCACCGGCCAGCAGGGCGGCGGCGCCGGCCGTGATCAGCGCCGGCTGGAGGCCGGGGTCGTTGATCGGCGAACCGGTCCGGACGGCGGGCGCCGCCGGGGCCGCGGCCCGGACCGGGGCCGGGGCCGGGGCCGGGGCAGGCGCCGGGGCGGTGAACGGCGCGGCCGGCGCCACGGGGGCGCCGGGGCCACCGGGTGCCGCGTGCGGGTTCTGCGCGGCGCGGGCCGCCCTGGCCGCGCGGGCGGCGGCCGGGTCGGTCAGCACCGGGGCCGGCGGCTCCGGGCGCTTCAGGGTCATGGTCGGCTGGTCCAGGCCCTGCCCCTGGTCCGGCACCGGCGCCTGGGCCTGGGCCTGGGCCGGCGCCTGCATCGGGGCCTGGGGGTGGGACGGGGCGCGGTCCCGCGCCGGGCCCTGACCGTACGGGGCACCGGCCGGGGCCTGGCCCTGCGGCCGGCCGTGCCGGGCCCGGGGCTGCGGCCGGGTCTGCGGCTGCGGCTGGGCGTGGCCGGGCGGCACCGCACCGGACACCCGCACGGGCGGGAGCAGCGCCGTCGCGGTGTCGTCCAGCGGCGGCACCGGCGGGAGCAGCGCCGTCGCGGCGTCGTCCAGCGGCGGCACCGGCGGCAGCAACGCCGTCGCGGCGTCGTCCACGGCCGGACCGCCGCCCGGCCCCGCCCCGTACGGCGACTGCGCGTACGGCTGCTGACCGTAGGCCTGCTGACCGTACGGCTGCTGCTGCGGGTACCCCGCCGGCTGCGCCGACGGTCCGCCGTACGACGGTGCGCCCGCCCCGGGGGCGTGCGGCTGCGCCGCGAGCCCCTGCTGCGCATAGGGATCCGGCGCGTACCCCTGCTGGGGGGCGTACGGATACGGCGGCTGCTGCGGGTGGTACCCCTGCGCCCCCGGCTGCTGCGGCCGCGCCTGCCCCGGCCCGGACTGCCCCGGCTGCTGTTGCAGCTGCGGCGGCTGCCCGTACGGGTACTGCGGTTGCTGCGGTTGCTGCGGCGGCTGCTGGGGGTGCTGCCGCGGCCGGCCCTCGGGGGTCCCGTTCGTCCCGGTCATGCCGCTCACCCGCCCGCGAACGGCGGGAGGACCTCGACGGTGCCGCCCTCGCTGAGTGCCACCGTCGTGTGGTCACGGCCGCCCACCGGCGAACCGTCCACCAGGTAGGAGCAGTGGCCGAGCAGCAGGACCAGCTTCGGCCGGTCGGCGTGCCGCGCCTTGGCCTCCGCCAGCGCCTCGGCCAGGGTCGCCGCCAGGTACGGCTCCTCGGCCAGCCCGGCCTCCGACTTCGCCGCCGCCCAGTAGCGGATGGTTCCGCTCACCCGAACGGCGGCCGCCGGGTCGTGCCCGGTGGTCGCGCCCATGGCAACCCCTTCTCGTCGTCCTCGCCCGTTCCCGGGTACCCCGGCCGGGTCCACCACCGGAGGTGTCCGCGCCTCGCCCGAAAGGTGTACGCGCACGGTGCCGCCGATGTGCGTCCCATGATGGCGTGTTCGCCCGCACGAGCGGCAATCGCCCTGGCCCGGTCCCCGGCGGCGCCGTCGCGAAGCTGTGGCGGGACTCACCCGGGGCGGGCCCCGAAAGGGCCGAACCGCCGGGTCGGAGCCCTCCCGGCCCGGGGACCGGTCGGCTATCCTCGACCCCTGAGGGATCCGGGCAGAGTCGCCCCCGGGTCCTTTTGTGCTTTCAGGACGCCAGTACGGACGTTCTTGCGAATCGTCGGCCCACCCCCGGCGGTCCGCGGGAACCGCCCCCGCCACGCACGGCACAACGACGTGCCGGACCCGGCAGGGGCGTCGGACAACCCCGGCTCCGGGCCGCCGCCCGGGACGGGCCAGGACCGGAAGGTTCGCGGGATGAACAGGGCAGAAACGGTGCATCGCGGGTTGCGGGACCCCCGGCACGTGCCCCGTTCCGCCGTCCGCGCCGTCGGGTCCGGCGGTTCCCGCCCGGCGTCCCCCTCCTCCCCCTCACCAGCACGTGCGCCATCCGGCTGTGGCGGCAGCCGGAACGCGACCGCGACGACCCGGAAAGGGGACTACCGGGTATGAGTTCTCTGCTCCTCCTCACCAACGCGCTGCAGCCCTCCGCGGAGGTACTGCCCGCGCTCGGCCTGCTGCTGCACAGCGTCCGGGTGGCGCCCGCCGAGGGTGCCGCCCTGGTCGACACCCCCAGCGCCGACGTCATCCTGGTGGACGGCAGGCGCGACCTGCCGCAGATCCGCAGCCTCTGCCAGCTGCTGCGCTCCACCGGCATCGGCTGCCCGCTCATCCTGGTGGTGACCGAGGGCGGCCTCGCCGCCGTCACCGCGGAGTGGGGCATCGACGACGTCCTGCTCGACACCGCCGGCCCGGCCGAGGTCGAGGCCCGGCTGCGGCTGGCCCTCGGGCGGCTCCAGGTGACCACCGACGACAGCCCGATGGAGATCCGCAACGGCGACCTCTCGGTCGACGAGGCGACCTACTCGGCCAAGCTCAAGGGCCGGGTGCTCGACCTCACCTTCAAGGAGTTCGAGCTGCTCAAGTACCTCGCCCAGCACCCCGGCCGGGTCTTCACCCGGGCGCAGCTGCTGCAGGAGGTCTGGGGCTACGACTACTTCGGCGGCACCCGGACGGTCGACGTGCACGTCCGACGGCTGCGGGCCAAGCTCGGCGTCGAGCACGAGGGCCTGATCGGCACCGTCCGCAACGTCGGCTACCGCTTCGTCGTCCCGGAGAAGCCGGACAAGGGCGAGCGTCCCGACCAGGCCGCCCGGCGCCCCGCGACGGTCCTGGAAGCCTGACCGGCGGGCCGGGCGGGACCACTCCGCGCCGCCCGGCCCGGCCTGTCCGGATTCGCCCCACCCCGTCCGGCGGACGCCGCACGATCGCCCCTGGCCGGGGGCGATCCCCACTGCCCCGCCGCACGCCACACGCGTAGACTCCCCCCGTGGCCAAAGTGACGCGCGACGATGTAGCCCGACTGGCTGGTACCTCGACCGCGGTCGTCAGCTACGTGATCAACAACGGGCCGCGGCCGGTCGCGCCCGCCACCCGGGAGAAGGTGCTCGCCGCGATCGAGCAGCTCGGCTACCGGCCGAACAGCGTCGCGCAGGCGATGGCCTCCCGCCGCACCAACCTCATCGGCATGGTCGTCCCGGACGCCCGCCAGCCGTTCTTCGCCGAGATGGCGCACGCCGTGGAACGGGCCGCCTCCGAACGCGGCAAGCTGGTGCTGATCGGCAACTCCGACTACGTCGACGACCGCGAGGTCCACTACGTCCGCGCCTTCCTCGGCATGCGGGTCTCCGGCCTGATCCTGGTCAGCCAGGGCCCCTCCCAGCGGGCCGCCGAGGAGTTCGCCGCCATGGAGGGGGCCAAGGTCGTGCTGCTGCACCGCCGCCCCGAGGCGATCGACGACGTCGCGGTGGTCACCGACGACGTGGGCGGCGCCGAGACCGTCGTCCGCCACCTGCTGGAGGTGCACGGGCACCCGTACGTGGCCTGCTTCGGCGGCCCGGTCGAGTCCCCCGCCCCCGGCGACCCGGTCATCGACCACGTCGAGGGCTGGCAGCGCGCCATGGACGCGCACGGCCTGCCGACCGAACCGCACCTGATCGACGCGCCCTTCCACCGCTACGGCGCCTACGAGGTCGCCCTCGGCGTGCTGCGCTCCGGGAACCGCCCGCCGGCGATCTTCTGCTCCACCGACGACCAGGCCATCGGCGTGCTGCGGGCCGCCCGCGAGGTGGGCCTGCGGGTGCCGGAGGACCTCGCCGTGGCCGGCTTCGACGACGTGCCGGAGGCCGCGCTCGCCGACCCGCCGCTGACCACCGTCGCCTCCGACCGCGACGCGATGGCCCGGGCCGCGGTGGACCTCGTCCTGGACGACTCGCTGATGGTGCCCGGCTCGGACACCGAGCGGGTCCGCAAGTTCCCGTCGCGCCTGGTCGTACGGCGTTCCTGCGGCTGCTCCCCGGACGGCGACAACCCCTAGGCCGGGCCTGCGCCTGACCAGGCTTTATGAGAAGTCAACGGGCTTCTCGGACCCTTCTGAGCGCACTCTCACCGGATTCTCATCCACCGGGCGGACGTTGGTCGCCATGAGCGATCACCAGCAGTGGCAGCACCGCACCGACGGCCCCCACGACGGACCGTCCGAGCCCCCGGCGGGGCCCTCCCGGGACCGGATCATCCCGGGCACCGTGCTCGGCGGCAGCCGGTACGAGCGCACCGGGGACGCGAGCACCGCGTACGCGAACGCCGGGGAGCCGAGCACCGGGGACCCGAGCACCGCGTACGCGAGCACCGAACACGGCAGCGCCGGGTACGGCAGCGCCGCCCACCCCGCCGCCGGCACCCCGCCCCCTCCCCCGCTCCCGCCGTTCCCGCCCGAGCCGGCCGGCCCGGCCCCGTCCGGGGGCCCCGGCCACCGGGCCCGGCGCGGCCTGCTGCGCGGACGGCTCGCCCTGGTCACCGCCGTCGCCGCGGTCGCCGCCGTGCTCGGCGGCGTCACCGGCGGCGTCGTCGCCGCCCAGGACCACGGCTCCGTGAGCCGCACCGGCACCGTCGCCAGCCCGGTCGCCGCCCGTTCCGACGGCAGCGCCGACGTCGCGGCCGTCGCCGCCGCCGTCTCGCCCAGCGTCGTCCAGATCACCGTGCAGACCGCGAACGGCACCGCCACCGGCACCGGCGTGGTCCTCACCGCCGGCGGCCAGATCCTCACCAACTACCACGTGGTCTCCGGCGCGGCCGACGGCGGCCGGATCACCGTCACCTTCCACGACGGCTCCACCGCCGGCGCCGCCCTCACCGGCACCGACAAGAGCCTGGACGCCGCCGTGATCACCGCGAGCGGCGCCAAGCAGCTCACCCCCGCCGTGCTCGGCGACTCCTCCGCCGTCTCGGTCGGCGACCCGGTCGTCGCCATCGGCAACCCCGAGGGCCTCACCGGCACCGTCACCTCCGGCATCATCAGCGCCGAGCACCGCGAGGTCACCGTCCAGCTCGACGAGGGCACCACCAGCGGCAACGGCGGCTTCGGCCTCCCCAACCTGCCCGGCCTGCGCGGCAACGCCCCGCAGAGCGGCGGCAGCACCGCCACCTACCAGGCCTTCCAGACCGACGCCGCGCTCAACCCGGGCAACTCCGGCGGCCCGCTGATCAACGCCTCGGGGCAGGTCATCGGCATCAACTCGGCCATGTACTCGCCGAGCGGATCGAGCGCCACCGCCGGCGGCACCGGGGCCGGCAGCGTCGGCCTCGGCTTCGCCATCCCGATCGACGACATCAAGCAGGTGCTGCCCCGGCTGCAGTCCGGCCAGAACGTCTGAGCACGTCCGACAATTGACCCGAGCAGGGCCTCCCGCCACCAGAAAGGGCAACCGCCGATGACCCCGTCCGCCGACGACCGCACCCCCGCCGAGCCCGGGCAGCAGAGCACCGCCCGGCTCCTCGTGGTCGACGACGAACCCGCCCTCCGGGACGCCCTGGAGAGCAGCCTCGTCTTCGAGGGCTACGAGGTCGCCACCGCCACCGACGGCTACGAGGCCCTCGAATCCGTCGAACGCGACCGGCCGGACCTCGTCCTGCTCGACATCATGATGCCCCGGATGGACGGCCTCACCGCCGTCCGCCGGATGCGCTCCCGCGGCGACACCGTCCCGGTGCTGATGCTCACCGCCCGCGACGCCGTCGGCGACCGGGTCACCGGCCTCGACGTGGGCGCCGACGACTACCTCGCCAAGCCCTTCGAACTCGACGAGCTGCTCGCCCGGGTGCGCGCCCTGCTGCGGCGCAACGCGCTCGCCAACGAGGCCGCCGCCCGGGCGGCGGCCGTCGAGGAGGAGACCGACGTCCTGGCCTTCGCGGACCTGCGGATGAACACCGCCACCCGCGAGGTCACCCGGTCCGGCCGGCCGGTCGAACTGACCCGCACCGAGTTCATGCTGCTGGAGATGTTCCTCGCCCACCCCCGCCAGGTGCTCACCCGGGAGCAGATCCTCAAGGCGGTCTGGGGCTTCGACTTCGAGCCCTCCTCCAACTCGCTGGACGTGTACGTGATGTACCTGCGCCGCAAGACCGAGCAGGGCGGCCTGCCCCGGGTCATCCAGACCGTCCGCGGGGTCGGCTACGCACTCCGCCCGGCCGCCGGCACCGCGGCGTGAGCCCCACCGTCCCGCCGCCGCCGCTCACCCCGCCGCGCATCCCGCGCCGCGGCCGCCTCACCACCTGGTACCGCGCCCGCTCCCTGCGCAGCCGGCTCACCTTCCTCACCACGGCGGCGGTCGCGGTCGCGATCGCCGCCTCGGCACTGGCCTGCTGGTTCATCGTCGAGCAGCGGATGTACAGCGTGGTCCGCAGCGATCTGGAGGACGTGCGCGGACCGCTGCCCCGTCCCAACCTCAAGGACTGCGCCGCCACACCACAGGCAGCTCTGAAGAACGTCCAGACATCGCCCCAGCTCCCACCCACCAACATCTCGGCGCCCCGCGACACCCAATTCGTCGTCATCGTCGGCCAGTCGTCCCTGGTCTGTCTGCCCCCGATGGCCACCCGGGCCATGGTCCTCGACCCCGGTGACGTCCGCGCGCTGGATCTCGACCCGAACCACTTCCTGATCCGGGACGGCCACTACACCAACGGCGATCCAGCCATGATCAGAATCTCCGGCGCCCGGCTGGACACCGGCCAACCCACACTGGTCATGGTTGCCGCTCCCACCAAGGCCGTCGACGAATCCCTCCGCCAGCTCGCCTTCGTCCTCGGCGGCGTCGCCCTGGGCGGCATCATCCTCGCCGCCGTCGCCGGGCGACTCGTCGCCCGCTCCGCGCTCAAGCCGGTCGACCAGCTCACCGACGCCGTCGAGCACATCGCCCGCACCGAGGAGGTCGGCACCACCATCGCGGTCCAGGGCGACGACGAGATCGCCCGGCTCTCCACCTCGTTCAACTCCATGAGCACCGCGCTCGCCAACTCCCGCGAACGGCAGACCCGGCTGATCGCCGACGCGGGCCACGAGCTGCGCACCCCGCTCACCTCGCTGCGCACCAACGTCGATCTGCTGATCCGCAGCGACGACACGGGCCGGCCGCTGCCGCCCGCCACCCGCACCAAGCTGCTCGGCAACATGAAGGCCCAGATGCAGGAGCTCACCGTGCTGATCGGCGACCTGCTCCAGCTCTCCCGCCCGGACTCCCCCAAGCCGGTCCGCACGCTCTCCGTGGTGGCCCTGCACGAGATCGCCGAACGGGCCGTCGAGCGCGCGAAGCTGCGCGGCCCGGCGCTGGTCTTCGAGACCTCCACCGCGCCCTGGTTCGTGCACGCCGACGCCGCCGGACTGGAGCGGGCGGTGATCAACCTGCTGGACAACGCGGTCAAGTACAGCCCGCCCGGCGGCACCATCGCGGTCCGGCTCGACGGGGGCGTGCTGACCGTCCGCGACCACGGTCCCGGCATCCCGCAGGACGAGCTGCCGTACGTCTTCGACCGGTTCTGGCGCTCCCCGTCCTCGCGCCAGCTCCCCGGCTCCGGCCTCGGCCTGTCGATCGTCGCGCAGACCGTCCGGGAGGCCGGCGGCGAGGTGTCGCTCGGACCGGCGCAGGACGGCGGCCCGGGCGCGCTGGCCACCGTGCGGCTGCCCGGCGGCCCCTCCCCCGAGTGAGACCGGGCGCCGACCGCCGGACCTGGACGCGGGCACGAAGAGGGCACGAAAAAAGGGCGGGGCGCCCCGACAGCGCCCCGCCCCGGCCGGCTCACGGCCAGCGACCCTCGACTAGTCGAGGACGCTGCCCGGGCCGATGACCTTGATGCGGTCCTGCGCCGGCGCCTTCAGCGGCGCGGCGGCCGAGCTGTTGGCACCGAGGTAGGCGGCGAAGACGTCCAGGTCGGAGGCGCCCACGAGCTTGTCGGTACCGGCCGCGAAGGCCGGGAAGCCGTCGCCGCCGCCGGCCAGGAACTCATTGGCCGCGACCCGGTACTTGGCGGCCGGGTCGACCGGCGCGCCGTTCAGGCGGATCGAGTCGACGACGACCCGGTCGGCGCCCTTGTTGCGCATGTCCAGGGTGTAGGTGAGGCCCTTGGACGGCTGCAGGATCTTCGGCGAGGCGTCGTTGGAGCCGCTCACCTGCTGCTGCAGCAGCTGGATCAGCTGGGCCCCGGTCAGCGTCTTGACCTGCATCATGTTGGTGAACGGCTGGACGGTGAACGCCTCGCCGTAGGTCACCACGCCGTCGCCCTCGGCGCCGCTCTGCTTGTAGACCAGGTCGGAGCGGATGCCGCCGGGGTTCATGAAGGCGACCTGCGCGCCGCCCTTGTCGGCGGCCGCGAGACCGGCCTGCTGGGCGTCGGCGATGACGTCGCCGAGCGGCTTCTCCGGGTCGTTGTTGCCACGGCCGTTGATGTCCGAGGCGATGTAGCCCAGCGGACGGTTGGCGATCGGGGCGGCGAGCTTGGAGTAGTGCGAGATCAGCTCCGTCATGTCCGGAGCCTTCTCGACGGTCCGGCGCACGATGTGGTTCTCGGCCTTGACCGACGGGCGGACGATCGCGCCGGTGGTCTTGTCGAGCTTCAGGTCGATCTCGGTGTACAGCCGGCCGAACGAGGCGGCGCTGGTCACCGAACGCGGCACGCCCTGCGGGTCGGGGATGGTGCAGGAGTACGCGTTGTGGGTGTGGCCGGTGACGATGGCGCCGACCGCCGGGTCGATCTTCTTGGCGATGTCGACGATCGGGCCGGAGATGCCCTCGCCGGCCGCGCCGCAGTCGTAGTTGTAGGTGCTGCTGGCCGGCAGACCGCCCTCGTGGATCAGCGCGACGATCGAGTTGACGCCCTTGGCCTTCAGCTCGGCGGCGTACTTGTTGATCGTGCTGACCTCGTTGGCGAACTTGAGGCCCTTGACGCCCTCGGCGGTCACGATGTTCGGCGTGCCCTCCAGGGTGACGCCGATGAAGCCGACCTTCACGCCCTGCGACTTGGTCACCCAGTACGGGGCCAGCAGCGGCTTGCCGGTCTTCTCGTTGGTGACGTTGGCCGAGAGGTAGTTGAAGTTGGCGCCCTTGAACGTGCGCCCCTCCTCGTAGCAGCCGTCGGTCGGGTGGCAGCCGCCGTCCTGGAGCCGGAGCAGCTCGGCGGAGCCCTCGTCGAACTCGTGGTTGCCGACCGAGGTGACGTCCAGGCCGAGCTTGTCCAGCGCCTCGATGGTGGGCTCGTCGTGGAACAGCGCGGAGGTCAGCGGCGAGGCGCCGACCAGGTCGCCGGCGGCGACGGTGATCGAGTCGTCCGCGGGGATGCGGGCCTGGCGCAGCGCGGTGGCCAGGTACTCGATGCCGCCGGCCGGGGTGTTGACCGGCTGGCCGGTGACCGGGTCGATCTCCCGGATGGTGCCGGAGGAACCGGCCGGGGGCTCCAGGTTGCCGTGCAGGTCGTTGATGGCCAGCAACTGGAGGTTGACGGTCTTGGGCTTCTTGGCGGTCGCGGCCTGGGCCGCGGACGGCATGGCCACCGTGCCGACGAGGCCGCCGGCGGCGACGACGGCCAACGCAGACCGTCGGGTTCTGACGGAGAGCATGTAGGGGGTCCCCTGCACCTGTGAGAGCGCCCAGCTGTGGACAGGCCCGGGCGCGCGAGACGAGTGTCGTTGCGCGAGTGCAGCCTAGGGTCAACGCGCGTAGCTGTCAGGCCCCTGGACGTAACGACAGGGTTACCTACTGACGAATCGTCGTTGGATTCCGACCGCCGCGCGGCCGTGCGCACCGCCCGCCGGACCGGCGCGCCGGGGCGCGCGTCCGGGGCCCGGGAGCGCGCCCCGGGCCCGTCGGCCCCGGGCTCAGATCCCCGGCTCGGCCGCCAACTGGTGCTCGGCGCGGGCCCGTTCGGCCACCGCGTCCTCGGTCATCGCCCGGTCGGTGTAGACCAGTGGGCGCTCCGCCTCGGTGATGATGTGCTTCACCACCTGGACGTTGCCGTTGACGTCCCAGACCGCGATGCCCGGCGAAAGTGTGGGGATGATC
The DNA here is from genome assembly GCF_900105395.1 of Streptomyces sp. TLI_053. Lineage (NCBI taxonomy): Bacteria > Bacillati > Actinomycetota > Actinomycetes > Kitasatosporales > Streptomycetaceae > Streptomyces > Streptomyces sp. TLI_053. The sequence goes on along the minus strand of NZ_LT629775.1, from coordinate 5,287,337 downwards.
TCCACCGCCCAGCGGGGCAGACCGAGCACCCGCCCGGTGGCCCGCGCCTCCTCGGCCTTCTGCATGTAGATCGTCCGGGTGGAGGCCATCTTGAGGATCGCCGAGGCCTCCTTGGCCGCCGCCCCGTCCACCACGTCCGACAGGTGGTGCACCACGGCCACGAAGGACAGGCCGAGCCGACGGCCGAACTTCAGCAGCCGCTGGAACAGCTGGGCGACGAAGGGGCTGTTGATGATGTGCCACGCCTCCTCGACCAGGAAGATCCGCTTCTTGCGGTCCGGCCTGATCCAGGTGTGCTCCAGCCAGACGCCGACGATCGCCATCAGGATCGGCATCGCGATCGAGTTGCGGTCGATGTGCGACAGGTCGAAGACGATCAGCGGCGCGTCCAGGTCGATGCCGTCGGTGGTCGACCCGTCGAACATGCCCCGCAGGTCACCGTCGACCAGCCGGTCCAGCACCAGCGCCACGTCCAGGCCCCAGGACTGCACCTCGTCCACGGCCACGCCCAGCGACTCCACCGAGGAGAGGTCGGGGTTGCGCAGGGTGTCGATGATGTCGTCCAGCACCGGCTGGCGGTCCCGGACCGTCGCCACCACGTGCCCGTGCGCGGCCTTCAGCGCGAAGCCGGCCCGCTCCTCCAGACCGCGCCCCATCGCCACCTCGACGATGGTCCGCAGCAGCGACAGCTGCCCGGTCTGGGTGATCGCCGGGTCCAGCGGATTGAGCTTCACCCCGCCGTCCCTGGCCGCCATCGGGTCCAGCCGGATCGACTTTATGCCCAGCGCGTTCGCGATCAGGTTCCACTCGCCGACCCCGTCCTCGCCCTGCGCGTCCAGGACCACCACCTGCCGGTCCCGGAACCGCAGCTGGCGCAGCACATAGGTCTTCTCCAGCGCCGACTTGCCGTTGCCGGACTCCCCCAGCACCAGCCAGTGCGGGGCGGGCAGCTGCTGGCCGTACAGCTGGAACGGGTCGTACACGTACCCCTTGCCGCTGTACACCTCGCGCCCGATGATCACCCCGGAGTCGCCCAGCCCGGGCGCGGCGGTCGGCAGGTACACCGCCTGCGCCTGGCCGGTCGAGGTGCGCACCGGCAGCCGGGTGGTCTCCACCTTGCCGAACGCCAGGCTGGTGAACGCTTCGGTGAGGTTGCCGATCGCCATACGGGGGCCTCCAGATCAGTCGCTCGGCCGGGACCCGCTCAGCGGCGGATACCGGTGGCGAACGGCAGGGTGTTGACGAACGCGCGGTGGTGCTCGCGGTCGCACCACTCCAGCTTCAGATAGCTCTTGCCGGCCGAGGCCCGGATCGTCCGCTTGTCCCGGGCCAGCGCGTCCGGATTGCGCGAGGAGACCGTGATGTACCCGACCAGGTTCACGCCGGCCGCGCCGGACGCCAGGTCGTCGCCCCGCTGGTCCACCCGGCCGGTGTGGGCCAGGTCGCGCGGGTCCACCGTGCGGTTCATCTTGGCGGCGCGGCTGGCCTCCGCCTCGTCGTTGGTCTTCTCGGTGAGCATCCGCTCGATGGCGACATCGGTCGGTTCCAGGTCCATCGTCACCGCCACCGTCCGGATCACGTCCGGGGTGTGCACCAGCAGCGGCGCCAGGAAGTTGACACCGACCGGGGTCAGCGGCCACTCCTTGATCCACGCGGTGGCGTGGCACCACGGCTCCCGGGTCGCCGACTCCCGGGTCTTCGCCTGGAGGAACTGCGGGTGCGTGGCGTCCAGCTCGGCCGGCCAGGCGTTGCGCCTGGACATCGCCTGGATGTGGTCGATCGGGTGGTCCGGGTCGTACATCGAGTGCAGCAGCGAGGAGAGCCGCGCCTGGCCCAGCGGCTGCCGCACCCGGATGTCCGCCTCCGCCAGCCGGGCGCAGATGTCGGTCAGCTCGCGGGCCATCACCGAGGCGAGACCCTCGTCGTCCCGGGCCCGCCGGCCGGTGGCCGTCCGCCCCATCGCGTGCGCCTCGGCGGCGAGGTCCCGGGTGTAGTGCATGCACGCCACCAGGTACGCCCGGTGCTGCTCGGACGAGGTCGACACCATCGACTGCAACTGGTCGTACGAGTCCTTCAGCCAGTTCGGCGCGCCCGGGTCGCCGCGCCGCTCCACGTCCTTGGCGTGCGCGTCCGGGTCGGCCGGCAGGGTCCGGGCCAGGATCTGCAGCCGGGTCACGAAGCCGTCCCCGTTCGCGACGTGCTTCAGCAGCGTCCCGAACCGGTCGACCAGCGCCTCCTGGTCCTCCGAGTCCCGCAGCCCGACGCCCGGGCCCTCGATCTCGATCGCCGCCGTCACCGTGCGCCGCTCCAGGTGCATCAGCACCCCGACCTCGTCCGGCCCGAACGGCGCCGACAGCCAGCGCAGCCGCCCCACCCCGGGCGGCGGGCCGATCTCCACCTCACGGCCGTCCAGGCGGGTCCCGGCGTCGACCGCGTCCGACTTCCACACCGCCCGCCCGCTGCGGACCGTCCGCCGGTAGGTGCGGTTGATCTCCACCCACTTGTAGAACGTCCGGCGCCGGTACGGCACGTACACGGCCGCGATCGCCAGCGCCGGCAGACCCACCAGACCCCCGATGCGCAACGGCAGGACCGGCATCAGCAGACCCCAGAGCATGCCGAGGAACGCGCCGAAGATGATCAGCACGATCTCCCCGGACTCCCGGTTCCGGCCGATCGGCGCGTTCGGGCGGGCCTTGCCGATCAGGTAGGTGCGGCGCTGGTGCACGTACGGCTGGGCGTACTGGGCCCCGTACTGGCCGAGCGGTTCGCTGCTCACTTACCCGTCACCCTCCCTTCGCTGGATTGCTGTCGCGGATCGGACCCGAGGCCTGGGCCGGCGGCCCGGCCTGCGGCGGCGGCGAGGGCGCCCGGGACGCGTGGGCGGCGATGCCCGGGGCGACCGAACCGCCGCCGGCGGCCCCACCGCCCCCGCCGCCCGGCGCGCCGCGCTCGCCGTGGGTGCTGATGCCCTGCCGCATGAAGTTCGCGGTCCCGTTGATCATCGCCGACCCGGCGGACACCGCGCTCGCCCGGGCGTGACGCATGTTCATGATCTCGTCGCCGAAGCCCGGCACGAAGCGGTAGACGGCGGCGCTCGCGAAGATCGACAGGAACAGGATCGCCAGCCCCGACAGCACCCGGGCGAAGTCGTCGCTCGCCCCCGCCCCGGCCGACACCGCCCCGGCCAGTCCGAGGATGATCACGATGATCGGCTTCGCCAGGTCCACCGCCAGCATCACCCCCGCCCAGCGGCGCACGTGCTTCCACAGCTGCTTGTCCACCAGCCCCGCGTACACCGCCGTCCCCAGCAGCGCGCCCACGTACAGCATCGCCGCCCGGATCAGCAGCTCGATCCAGAGCACCGCCGCGGCCAGCACGGCCACCAGCGAGGTGATGATCAGGATCAGTGGCCCGCCGCCGATGTCACCCTTCTCCAGGGTGTCCGCGAACCCGCCCAGGTACGTCCCGGTGTCCGACTTCGTCCCCACCGCGATCGCCTTGGTCAGCCCGTCGGTCGCGCTCACCACCGTGTACAGGATCAACGGCGTGAACGCCGACGCCACCACCGTCAGCCAGAGGAACCCGATCGCCTCCGAGATCGCCGTCGTCAACGGCGCCCCGCGCACCGCCCGCTTGGTCACCGCGAGCAGCCACAGCACCAGCGTGACGACCGTCGACGCGGCGAACACCACCGCGTACTGCTGCAGGAACGACGCGTTGGTGAAGTCCACCTCCGTCGTCCCGTCGATCGCCCCCGACAGCTTCCGCACCACCCACACCGCCGCCTGGGCGCACCCCTTCGCCAGCGCCCCCAACGGGTCCGTCACCGTCCCGACCGTCCCGCTCCCGGGGATCACCACGGCACCGTTCGGGGCACAACCCGCATCGCTCCCGGGGATCGGGAGGTCCACCTTCTGACAGGTGGCCGACGGAGAGGGCGACGGCGTCCCCGTCGGGGACGGCTCGGCGAAGACGCGCTGCGCCGCGAGCAGGGCCGCGAGCTGTACGGTCGCCAGCGCTCCCGCCAGCGTTCCCGCACGGCGGACGGCGGGCCGGACGGCACCGCCGTGCCCCGTTCGGCGGCCGGCCGGCCGGTCGGCGGTCAGGTCAACGGGCATAGCGGAAACCCCCGAGCTGCTGGACGGCGCCGGTGATCTCCTCGGCGGTGGCGGCCTGTTCGTCGCCCGGCATGGGCGCGGGCCCCTGCCGGCTTGCGTAGTCCGTGAGCTTCCAGTCTCCGCCCGTCCAGCGCAGATCGAGGGTGAGCGTGAACCAGCTCGCCACCACCGGCTGCACCGAGCGTTCGCCGGCCAGACCGTTCAGACCGGTGCACCAGACCTCGACCTTGGTCTCGGTGTCGGTGTAGCCGACCGCCCTGGCTCCGACCGGGACGGTGCGACTGACGAAGGTGAGGCCCTTCGGCGCGCGGCCCTGGGCGTCCAGCCCGTAGCGGGCCACCGTGTCGGCACCGAACCCCTGGTCCAGCCGGGACTGCAGGGCCTGGGCGGCGGCCGGGTCGGCGATGGTGCTGACGATGGTGCGGCGGCTGTCCGCGCGAAACATCTCGGCGGAGCCGATGGCCACGGCGTAGTTGGCGGCGGCGGACTGGGCGCCCCCGTCGGTGTGCGGGAAGCCGGTGGCGATGCCGTTGACGGTGGTGCTCACCGGCTGGTCCCCGCTGGGCGCGGGGCCCGCCCCCGACGTGGCGGTGGCCGCGGCGGCCCGGTCGGCGGAGCGTCCGGCGGCGGAACCGCCGGGGTCGGGCTTGCCCCGGTTGGCGATGGAGATCGCCAGCACGAGCAGGGTGACGACCACCAGGACGGTCAGCAGGGTCCGCAGCGGCCGCGCCTGACGGGCGCTCCCCTGCGAGGAGGGCTGTTCGCCGACCGGCAGCCGCGTACGGGTGTGCGGCTGGTCGTCGGACAACGGCACGGCGGCCCTCCTGGTGCGGGGAGCCGGGGGCGGCTCCGGGGGCCCCTCCGACCGTGGGCGGGCGGGAGGGAAGGGGTGGTGGATGGATTCCCGGCGTGACGCCGGACATGCGCGGACGCCCGGCCGGACGGTCCGGCAGTCGGACGGTCAGACGATCGGACAGGTCGACCGGCAAGGATGCCGCGCCGTCCGCCGGCGCGTCACAACGGTCCGCCCGGTGGGCGCCGTCGGCTCCGCCCCGGCTGTCCGCTCCGCCTGTCCGGCCCGCGCTGCCCGATCGTCAGATCGCCATGCCGTACACAATGGTGAACAGAGTGCCAAGTGATCCAATGATGAACACGCCGGTCAGGCCGGCGATGATCAGCCCCTTGCCCTGTTCGGCACCGAAACTGTCACGCATCGCGGTGGCGCCGATCCGCTGCTTGGCGGCACCCCAGACGGCGAGGCCGAGGCAGGCCAGGATCGCCACGGCCATGACGACCTCGACCATCACCCGGGCCTCCGAGCCGAGACTCGCGAACGGACCCCAGTCCGGGGCGATCCCGCCGATGATGGTGTCGATATTCGGCTTCTTTGGAGGGTCCTCGGCCAGGTGGCCGATCGCGATGCTGTGCACGCTGCTCTGGTTCATTTCCATCTCACCGCCCGATCAGGCAAATTCAAGGGCCCAGACCCCGCCCGCGCGAAGGGTCGGTACCTATTCTTGGCCAGATCTGATGTCGACTTGGCTGCTTCTCGCGGATTGGTCGTGAGGCATCGGACATGTACGCGAGGATGTCCACCGCACGAAGGATAGCGCTCACTCTTTGTATCTCTGATGATTGCGGTGAGCAACGCCTTCCGGGACACTTCGACTGACGATTCGTCGGGATGGTGCTGATGGTACTCCGGAAGGGCGCTACGGCCGCCGCTGCCGCAGGAGTTGTCGCGGTCGGCTTCGTCGGGCTGGTGACGTTCGGGACGTATGCGGCGAGCGGGACTCCGCAGCGCCAGGGCAATGCGGCCGGACTCTCCCCGGGAACCGTTCCGGCCGCGTACCAAGGCCCGATCGAACAGTGGGGCCGGCTCTGCCCCGATCTCTCCCCCCCGTTGCTCGCGGCGCAGTTGTACCAGGAAAGCGGTTTCGACCCACGGGCCCGTTCCGGGGTCGGGGCGGAGGGACTGGCGCAGTTCATGCCGGCCACCTGGGCGACGTACGGCACGGACGGCAACAACGACGGCCGGAAGGACCCCTGGGAGCCGCTGGACGCGATCGCCTCGGCCGCCACCTTCGACTGCGCGCTCGCCACCTACGTCGGCAAGGTCCCGGGCGACCGCCAGTCGAACATGCTGGCCGCCTACAACGCCGGGCCGGGCGCGGTGACGAAGTACCAGGGCGTGCCGCCCTACCGGGAGACCCAGGGATACGTGCGGAACATCCTGGCCACCGCCCGCAGCTTCGCCGCCCCGGACGCACCGGTGGAGGTCTCCGCGCAGTCCGCCGGGGCGATCTACTTCGCCCAGGGCAAGCTCGGCACCCCGTACCTGTGGGGCGGGGACGGGCTCGCCTGGCAGAACGGGCGGTTCGACTGCTCCGGGCTCACCAAGGCGGCGTTCGAGAGCGTCGGCATCATCCTGCCCCGGGTCGCCAACGACCAGTGGTACGCCGGCCCGCACCCGTCCCGCGACCAGCTGCGACCGGGTGACCTGGTGTTCTGGGCGACCGATCTGACCGACCCGCGCTCCATCCACCACGTCGGCATCTACGTCGGCGGCGGGTACATGATCAACGCCCCGCACACCGGTGCGGTGATCCGCTACGACAAGATCGACACCAAGGAGTACATCGGCGCCACCCGGGTGACCTCGGACGCCGCCCAGGCCCTGCCGAACCGCAACGCCGAGGGCGGGGTGATCGCCCCCAGCCGCCCCGGCGACCCGGCGGCAACCCCGGCCCCGGCCACGACCCCGGCACCCGGCACTCCGGGGCCGACCGCGCCCGGCAGCCCCGCCCCCGCGGCGCCGGCGGCCCAGGCGGCACAGGCGGCCCCGGCCGCCCGGCCCACCGCGGTCGCCGCCACCGGACCGGCCGGTTCCGGTCAAACCCCCGCAAAGAACTGATCCGCGACCGCCCGGCCGGTGTGCGCGCCGCGTGGACGCTGAGTCAAGTTTCCATAACCGCGCGTTTCCGTGGAACGCTGTCCGTCGGTTATGACGTTGTGTCCGTTGGCCTTCCGTCAGCCGCCCTGACCTGGGCGACGGCGGACGGGCCACGGCCGGAACGATCCAGGTGCAGCGGACCAGAAGGAGGTGCGGCGTGTCGACGCCGCTTGCCGACACGACCAACCCCGACCTCGGCCTGCTCTACGCCGTCAACGGCCTGGCCAAACACGCCCCGGCCCGACTGGACCACCTGGTCTCCTGGATCGGCGAGTACGGCATCCTGATCGGCCTCGCACTGCTGGGCCTGGTCGGCTGGCTGCAGGCCCGGCGGCGTCCGGACGCCCCGGTGGCGGTCGCCGGACTGCTCTGGGCCCCGCTGTCGGTCGCCATCGCCGAGCTCGCCAACCTGCCGATCGCGGCGATCGTGGACCGCCCCCGGCCCTTCGTCGACCACCCCGACCTGGAGGTGCTGGTCGAGGGCAAGGCCGGCACCTACTCCTTCGTCAGCGACCACTCCACGATGTCGATGGGCATCGCGGTGGCACTCTTCCTGGTGAACCGGCGGCTGGGCTGGATCGCCGGCGGCCTGGCCCTGCTGCAGGGCTTCTGCCGGATGTACATGGGCGTCCACTACCCCACCGACGTGATCGGCGGCTTCGCGCTGGCCGTCGCCGTGGTGCTGCTGCTGGCGCCGATCGCGATGGCCGTGCTCGTCCCGCTCTGCCACGCCCTGACCCGCACCCCGCTCGCCCCGCTGGTCCGCGCCCGACGGCGCGGCGAGTCCGGCGGCGGCGGGCGGGGACCCGGGCGCGGTGGACGGGGGCGACGCGGCGGCGGAACGCGCGGCACGGTCCGCGCCGAGGAACCGCGGCCCGAGTCCGACCTGGCCGCGTGATCCGCACGGCCCGCCCTACGCCGGGGCGGCGCCGTGACCGGCCAGGTGGTCGTCGGCCTCGCGGCGGGCGAGGTCGCGCGAGCGCCGGGCCGGGGAGAACCAGCCGCAGCTGCAGGTCGCGAAGCAGAAGGAACCGCGTTCGCTGATCGCGACACGGTGCTCGGGCATCCGGGCAGTGCCGGAAACGTCCGGCAGCTCACTGTGCACGTGGTTCACGGTAACGCGCCGGGCCACCGGCGCGCGACATCCGGAACGCGCCGGGTCCCGCGTAACCCCTCACGCCCCAACTCGTTTGCCCGGAAAGAGCTCTGCCCACCCCCTGGTGGTGGCCGGCGGGGCAGTCGGGCCCGAGGGGGTTTCGCGAGGATGAAGATGACCGACCAGCAGCGCACCGGCCGAACGGTCGGCCGGGCGGAGCGGCGGCCGCGGCCGGCGGCGGGGGCCGTGCTGCTCGCCGCCGTCCTCACCGGCGCGGCCGGACTGGCCGGCTGCTCGCCGGACAGCGCCGGGGGCGCCTCGGCCGACCAGCAGGCCAGCAGCACCCCGGACCAGCTCTCCACCGACCCGCTGACGGCGGTCCGGGGCACCGCGGACATCACCGGCCGGGCCGGTTCGGCGCACGCCGCCACCGAGCTGGTGACCGAGTCCGCCGACAAGAAGGCCGTCTTCACCGGCACCGGCGGCTACGACTACGTGAAGCGGATCGGCCGGCTGGAGGTGCAGGTGCCGCCCGGTGCGGCGACCACCGGCAAGATCGTCGAGGTGCTGCTGCCCGGCACCGTCTACCTCCAGAACAGCGGCGCCAAGGTGCCGGAGGGCAAGTGGGTCAAGCTGGACGTCCGCCAGCTGCCGGACGGCAACCTGGTCAGCGGTGGCGCCACCGACCCGGCCTCCGCCGCGGGCGCGCTGCGCGGGGCGCAGAAGGCCGAGGCGGTGGGCACCGAGACGGTCGACGGGGTGCCGCTGAAGCACTTCCGCGGCACCCTGGACCTCGCCAAGGCGGCCGACGCCACCGGCGGACGGGGTGGGGACGGCCTGCGGATGGGGGCGCAGACCTTCACCGTGAAGGACGTGCCCTACGACGCCTGGCTGGACGACCAGGGCCGGCTGCACAAGGTGGTCGAGGTCTTCACCTTCGCCGGGGTGGCCGGGTCCAAGGAGGCGAAGGACCAGGTGAAGGTGGTCTCGACCACCACACTGACGGACTTCGGCAAGCCGGTGGAGGCCGCCGAGCCCGCCGCCTCGGACATCTTCACCATGAAACCCGGTGAGAGCCCGAAGTAGCTCGGCGTGGGAGGCCGCCGGTCCGGGTGGGCCCGGGAGTCCCGGAGCCCACCCGTTTCGGCGGCGCCGAGATGGCCCGTCCGTGCCATGTGGACGGGCTCCGAAGTGCCTAGGCTGGACGTCGGGTGGCTGCCGCCCGGGCTGGTGAGGCGCTGAAGGGGTGGTGCAGGTGATGGCGTCCACGGGCGACCGCAGCGGCGGCCACGACGACGCGGCCCTCGACGAGATCGAGCTGGCCGGTGAGCTGATGATCGCCGCCACGGCCAGCAGCGGTGACCGGCTGCCGACCGAGCGGATCGACGAGGTGCTGCTCGACCGGCCCGACGTCGGCCCGGTACCCGCATCCGCGCCGGAGCCGGCGGACCCGCGGGAGCTGCCGGACCCGCGGACGTCGTCGGACCCGCAGGCGTCACCGGACCCGCGGGACCCGTAGGCCCTGCGGCACCCGGACCGCCGGCGCCGCCGGCCGCGCCGGGCTCAGCTCCGCAGCAGCCGGGCGATCGCCGCGGTGGCCTCGGCGACCTTGGCGTCCAGCTCGCTCCCGCCCTCCTCGGCGGCGGCCGCGACGCAGTGCCGCAGGTGCTCCTCGAGCAGGGAGAGGGCGAAGGACTGCAGGGCCTTGGTGCTGGCCGAGACCTGGGTCAGCACGTCGATGCAGTAGACGTCCTCGTCGACCATCCGCTGGAGGCCGCGGATCTGGCCCTCGATCCGGCGCAGCCGCTTGAGGTGCGCGTCCTTCTGGGCGCTGTACCCGTGCGGGCCGTGACCGGTGTGTGCGGACCCGGCGGTGTCCGGGGAGACCGCGTGCTCGCCCTGCGGTTCCGCCCCGGGCGCCTGCTCCGGCCCGGTACGCGCTTGCGTGGTGGTCATCGGCCCGCCTTCGTCTGGGTGCCTGGGTGGCTGCGTCGGCCTCCAGTGTCCAACACCCGGGCCCGTCGTGGTGTTCCTCCGGCAGCGTCGGCCCGGAGCCGGCCGACGAAGGCCCGACGAAGGCGCGGCGAAGGCCCGACCGCGGCTCGTCGAGCGGTCGACGCCGGACCCACGCCGGCCCCACGCCGGCCCCACGCCGGGCCGGGAGCGGCAGTGGGCCGGGAACGGCGGCGTCGGTTCCCGGCCGGAGCCGGGTTCCCCCGTCCGGGCAACACCCCGCCGTTCCGCCCGCACGGCAGGGGCAATCCGGGCGAGGTTCCGTCAGACTGGGGGCTC